>FR883393.1 GCA_000435835.1 Clostridium sp. CAG:221 | reverse complement strand
GGGTTTTTCAACAAACTGAAAAAAGCTCTTAATAGAGCTTTTTTATCGTGTTTTAAATTTACAAACCATTTCTTCTAAATTTGCTGCTACATCATTTGCTTCTTTTACAAGATTAGCAATATTTCCGCTTCTTTCATTTACTTCTGACATATTCTCAGCAATTGTGTAAGATGAATTTGCTACTTCAGACATAGTGTCAGATAATAATGATACTGTACCTGATATTTCATTTATAGCTGTTGCATTTACCTCTGATATCTCATTAAATCCATCTACCATATCCTTAACTGAAGCTCCTGCTGCCTTATAGTTTTCAGCTATGCTTATCATTTCTCTAAAGTTATCCATAACTTCATTGTCCATTACTTGAAGTATTTCCTTTGATGATAAAGATAACTGTTCAACAGCACTAATTACTTCCTTTAGACTTTCCTGAATTTCAGTTACACTTCTTGATGACTCTTCTGCCAACTTTTTAACCTCTCCAGCAACAACTGCAAATCCTTTTCCTTGCTCACCAGCTCTTGCTGCTTCAATAGCTGCATTTAAAGCTAAAAGGTTAGTTTGCTCTGTAATATCTAAGATAGAATGTGATAACATTTCAATATTTTCCACAATTTTCACTTTTTCTAATGCTTCCTTTAGCTTTAAATTGCATTCTTCATAGATATTTTCTATTATTTCTTTTGACTTAATTGTTTGTTTGTGAATCTGTACTGATTCATTTTCAATGGAATTTGCTAGTTCTAAGCCTTGTTGTGCCTTATTTACTGAATTTTCTGTATTTTCTTTAACACTTACAGTCATGGTATTAAGTTCTTGCAGTGCTGCTGCTGATTCTTCCATACTAGCAGATATATGTTCTACTGAAATAGCTGATTTATTAATTTCCTTCTCAATTTCATCAAACATATTATCTATTGATGCATTTGTTTCAAATAACTTATTACTATTTTGTTTAACCTCATTTATTGTGTCATTTAAAACATCTACTGATTCATTTATTGAATTAATTACTTCACCAAATTCATCTTTATATTCTGTCTCATCTTTATAAGCTAAATTATATTTTGATAACTCTGATGTTTGCTTACGTATCTTTTCAATTTTTATACTTAAAGATCTTTTCACAACATAAGAAATTATTACTGCAAAAATAATTATAACTATTGTAATAATTATCTGTAGTAAAACCATTTTGTCTACACCAGCTAGCAATTCATCTTCATTAGCCACTAAAACTATTGACCACGGTGTATTTTCTACTGGATTATATGCAGTAATTATCTTTTGTCCATCTAAATTAATTTCCTTGGTACCGCTTTCTCCATTTTCCACACTTTCAATTAATGTTGAAAATCCCTTAAGATTACTATATTCATCATCTGGTTCCACTATATTAACCTGATTGTATACAAGTGACATATCATTATGTGCTACAAATTCACCATTTTTTCTTAATAAAAAGGCATATCCACTTTCTCCAATTTTTACATTTTGAATAAATTCATTTATTTTACTTAAATCTATTACACCACATATATTCCCAATTACTACACCATCTTTTTTATAAGTGCCGTTATAGTTGTTATAGATTTCTTTTCCTTTGCATCAACAAATGGCTCTGTTACATAATATTTATCTCCACTTATATCAGTAAAAAACGCTTCTTTTGATTGGTCCTTTATGGTATTTGTTTCTGCATAATAACCAATCCCTTTAGTATCCATTATAAAAATATGCATAAATCCCCATGCTTCTGCTTCTTCTAATAAAGTTGGATACTGTTTGTTCCAATCCATAGACTGTATACTATCTAATTTAGAAATATACTCTAATTGTTCAATTCTTACTCCTATTTCATTTGCTAAAGCTTGTGCACTATCAGCTGCCCTTTCTTCTGTATTACTATATGCTATATTTTTCAAGTTTGATATTGAATTAATTAATGCTGTACCTGTCATAAAAATTGAAATACTAATAACTAACAAAATATTTATTCCTAATATAACATTTCCTATACTATGTCTATTTGTGTTATGATTTTTCTTTTCTTTCATAAACTCCTCCAAATTACTTTAATTTCCTTTATATACTTATTATCATATTTGTTTTTCAAATATTTACACTTTAATTTAAAATTAACAAAAAAAATATATCCATCTATTTTTAGATGGATATTTCTATTTCACCCTAAGTATTCCATATATTTAAGAATATATTTATCTTTATTCTTCATGGTTTCCTTTATTCTATTTTTTTGTAGATTGCTTATAAGACCTTCATCATATAAGAAATTAAAGTAATGACTAAGAGCATAAATTTGAGCTTTTATACTACTAACACTGGTGGCACAAGTAGAAATAAACCATTCTCCTAAATACCTATCAACCATCATATTATCAATCTTTTTAAGTTCTTCTTCACTTTCATAACATAAAAAATCACATATAAATAATTCTATGTTTCTGCAATATAAAAAAGCTGTCTTTTCCTTAAGCCCCTTTTTTTCTATGAGATAACTGGCAAATTTATTAATATGTTCTTCTGCAAAATAATATAGTTCATCTTCCTTATCATTAATTATGTTCATAAATTTATGAATGATATTTTCATCATCTCCATATAATTCCCTGCATTTATTATATCTTTCAAGGACCTCTTTTTTTTCATTCTTTGCTTGTTTCACAAACTTTTCTACATTATTTATATCAAAGTTTTCTTCTTTATTGTCTTTTATTTTTTCTCCATATACCTCTACTAATTTTGAACCTAACTTGGTTAAGTTATGACCTAATTCATCATTAAAAACATTGGCAGCTTTTTCAAAAAAACCATCACTTCCCTTAAGACCGTATATTATTTCTTCAATTAAAAATGTGCCTAAATACGTTGGTGATAGTATACCTAAATAGTATGAAAAAACTGTAGTGAAATAAATATCAAAATACACCCTTATTTCTGTTCCCATTACAAAAGCACCTACATTATCGCCCATAAGTATCTTAGCAAACTTTATAGTTTCTAAAATATTCTTATCTTTTGTAAATTGGTCTATATTTTCAATAAAGTTATTGGCAAAAGGTATTAATTCATCTATAAACCTATTAAAGTCATCTTCTTTTATATCATTATTTAAAAATTCAATTATCTGCTTTCTTGTTGCTTTCTTTTGAACATTGTTAATATTATTTATATTTTTCATGCTTATATTAATGGTGGCATAGAAAATCTTATTTAATTTGGCCTTATTAGACAGTGCCTTAAAGTCTGTATAACTCTGATCCTTTTGAAAACATTTACAATTTATTGCTGTTATTTCTTTAATAATTTTTAGTTCCTGACATAATTGAACTAAATAGTTTACGTAATACAAACTTTGAATGGTAAACTTTTTAACTATGTTATCATTAATAGTTAAAATATTTTCACATTGATTTTGAAAGATTATTGAAGGATTAGCTACATTCATTAACATATCTATATCATTAATAATGGGATGTTCTTCTAAACTACAATATTGAAATTCTACATAAAGATTTAATTTATTATTTTTTACATCATAACGAAATACAGGAATGATTACATAATCTCCTGGAAACCTTTGCTGAACTATATTATTAATTAAGTAATTTGGAGTTATATATGTTTCATTTATCATAGAAGAAAACAGCCAATTTCTGAAAATTTCATCTTTTATTTTTAATAATTCCTTTTTCTCTTTATTTTTCAAAAGATTATACTGTTCTTTAAATTCATCAATAAAATCTAAAAATAATTCCTCTATATAAGTATTATTTTTTATATATTCAATTACCTCTGATTTCATAAATTTAACTCCTTTTGTAAGATTATTATTTTACTAATTATTATTACCAAAGTTAAATAATATAAATCATAAATATAATTACAATCTTAAAAATTTTCCGCTTCTAATTTCCTTTATAAAAATATTTAAATCTGGTATCTGCTTTTCTCTTGCTTCTGCTATTACCTTCTCATTATCATATTTTACTCTTCTGAAATTTATTCCAAAAGATGACTGTTCCTTCATTCCATATTGCCCCTCAAGTATTACATAAGAAGCCATTGGTATATTATCATAAGGACATCCTACACTACCTACATTAAACAATATCTTTCCATCTTCAAGATAGTCAATAAATGCTCCATGAATATCTCCATATCCAAAAATATCCGATTTTCTTTCTTCATTATCTAGCCTGCTAATTTTAGGAATATTAAACATCTTTAGCTTTTCCTCAATTTCAAGATTAGGATACATTCTTAAATATACATCTTCACTATGTGCATGAAATAACCTAATGAATCTTCCACTTAAATAAAACCCTACAGATTCTGGTAATTCCCTTAAGTATTGTAATCTCTCCTCACCTATTCTATCTAAATACCATCTATTTCTTTCCTCCATCTTATGAGAAAGAAATTTATCCCAGTTTCCTGCCACTACAACATCACATTTATATCTACAAAAATCTATAACTCTTTTACAACTTGGACCTTTACCAACTAAATCCCCTAAGCATATTATCTTATCTATATCATTTTTCCTTATATCATCAAATACAGCTTCTAGAGCTGGCATATTTCCATGAATATCAGATATTATTGCTATTTTGCTCACTTTATCTTCCTCCCCAAAAATATTTTATTTATTTATTCTATTTAATTATAGCATATATTAATGTAGCTATTTTATCAGTGCTAATACAATAATAAATATAGTATATTTATTATACACTCATAATCAGAATTATTATTAATATATTTATTATGTAAAAATATTTGTTTAGGGAGAACATTAATGGATAGAAAACTATCTGCTTCAATTAAAAGTTTAATATATATTCTTGAAAAAAACAGTAAATTTAATTTTAAGGCCTTAATAGGCTTTGATGGGTTTATAATTGAGCATTTAAATGCAGTAAAAAGTGGTAATAATTTAAATGATTATACTAAAATTCATAGCTTAAAAGAATTTAATATTTTAGCAGTGCAATCTGCACTTTCAGGTGTTTCCTTGGAACTTGTACCTATAAAATTTAATCCAGGTGGTAATGGACCTGCTATGAGTTCTTCACTTACCAGTTATGGATTTGATTTAACTTATATTGGACCTTTAGGTCTTCCTAATATTCATCCAGCTTTTAAAGAATTATCAAATCATTGTGAGATTTTTTCCTTAGGTGAACCTGCTGTGCAAGAAATTATTAACTTTTCAAATGAAAAGCTATATATCACTAAGAATGAATCATTACGAAAAATAAATTGGAAATTACTTAAAGAAAAGATTGATATAAACAAGTTAATTTTACTTTTTGAGTCTTCCTCTATAATTGGATTAACAAACTGGTCTATGATTCCTGAAATGAATAATATCTTCCAAGGTATTATTCATGAAATTATACCATATATCAGTTCTAAGGAAAGAATTGCTTTTTTCAATTTAGGTGAAATAAATAATTGCTCTAAAAATAATCTTACTGAAGCCATTAAATTATTAAAAGAATTTTCAACAAAATATAAAATCATCCTAGGATTAGAAAAAAAAGTTGCTTATGAACTAGCTAATATTTTAAAACTAAATACTTCTCATTATTTCCACCTTAAAGAACTGGCATTAAGTATTTCAACACTTCTTGACCTTGACTATATTACCATCCATGATGAAAAAGAATGTCTTGCTGTATATAACAAAGAATATTATCACTCTTATTGTCCTTATATAAACAAAGCCGTATATCCCACTGACTCAAATGATAATTTTTATGCTGGCTTTTGCTTAGGAGTGTTACTAAAACTTCCTGTACACCTCTGTTTAGTTTTAGCATCTGCCTCCTATGCTTATTATGCTAAAACTAAAAAAAATCCAACGGTAAAAGAACTCATTGACTTCCTTCATCATTGGAAAAAGTAATTAAACATAGTGAAAACTGAATGAGATTATTTATTTAAATATGCAATAACATAAGAAAGAAACCTGGTTTTAGCAAATATAACCTTTATGGTATATTTACCATTCTTTGAAATTCTCTTATGTTATTGCATATATGGAATTTTTAATTTTTAATTTTAATTACTGTCTTGTCTTTATATCTATCATTTGTTCAACTACTCCATATAATTCCTCATTAAATATAGATAATTTATCATATAACTCAGTTATTTCCTTTTCTGCTTTTATAGAAAATTCTCTTCTTTTTTCCATATCATCTAATGATAAATTTGCAAGCTTCATCATATTCCCATCAGATATACATATCTCTTTTAAAGCACTTATATTTTCCTTATCAAAAGTATCTTCTAAAGCTTTCTTTAGTTCTACTTCTTTTATGTTTGCAAGAGTAATATTAAATTCATCAATAGTCTTATGAATCCACTTTATATCATCGCTTTTTATATGTGCATCATTGCTATTATAAAATCCATTTCCTTTTTCATCTTCTTTAAACGCACCACTTATTATATCTTCGATTATTCTATTAATCTTTGAGTAATAATTCATAAATATTATTTCTATCTTAGTAAACTCATAACCTTTATATACATCCTCTTTTTCTGTAAATAAATTATCTCTTAATTCATCTACTACATCACTATCTATAGTTAAGAAACCAGTACTAAAACTTCCTTCTTCAGCTCCTATAAATGCAGCCTTTTCTGTCATTATTATCTTACTATTTTTATCTAAATTAAAACTACTATCTATTTTATTGATTCTTTTTATATTTTCACCTTTTATAGTATCAATATCAGATATTACTGTTATTTTCCCCTTTAAAGACTTTAATGAATCCATAAGCTGAATATTTCTCTGACTCTTGCCAAAAGCCATTATGTAAATTTCTTTGGCTTCCTGTAACTTGCCTAATATGTATTTATAGCAACATTCATCACTAGACTGTACAACTTTATAGTAATCACTTATATTTGTTTCAAAAATCATATTTTTGACCCCTTTCTTTTTTGCTTTTAAAAATATTGTATTACTTTTTGTAAAAACTATCTATATTTTTATAAATATCATTTATTACCTAATTTTTTTATTTATTTTACTGTTCATTTCAACTAAAATATTATACATAAAAAATAAAAAGAGGTAATTAAAGATGAAAACTGAAAAAAAAAGCTCTAATGCTTTATTGATTTGTCCAATTTGTGGCGATACAATGAAGGATTTCAATTATGCATATGATAATAAGCAATATGGTAAAAATTATTACAAATGTGACACATGTGGTCATAAAGAATGCATTGTCAAATAATTTTTTCATAAAAACCAGGGATAAAATTCATTAAGAACTTTTATCCCCTTTTCTTCTTATAACCTTATGGACTGTTCAAAATCAAAAAAGTTATATGGATCATATTTCTCTTTGATTTTTCTTAATTTTTCTTTAAACGGACCATAATATTCATCTTCATAACTATCTAATTCCTTTAAAGGGAAATTAATAAATGAACCTTTAGTCATTGTCTTTAATAGCCTAAACTTTTCCAACATCCATTTTTTATTTTCTGGAGCATACTTTTGCTCTTCCCACAACACTTGGAAGCCCATTATTGCTTCAGCATCTCTATAGTAAAAACTAGTATTCTCTTTAGGTATTTCTTTTATTACTCCTCCTAGCCCATAAAAAGACACTGCTGCATATTCAGCTGACTTAGGTATATCTGAAATAACATCCACCATCTTAATTATTTCCTCTTCACTATAATCATCATATACAAATCTTCCAGATGACTTATATTTTTCATACTCTGGATGACTATCTTGAATTTTTCTATTGGCTTCAAGAACAGTAGTATATTCCAGATTAAAATCACTATTTATTCCTATATCTTTAAATGGTTTTAAAGCTTCCATAGTCTCTTTTTCATTACCATAAAACAGCCCTGTAATTTTTATCCCAGTACCTTTATGCATGGAATTATATATGGCAGTTTTTAAATTAAGCCTTATATCTAAGCTCTTAAATTCCTTTTGCCAAAGCTTAAATATTAGAACCTTTTCATCAATAGTTAAATTAGGATAATCTATATTTATCAAGGTAGCCTTATTAATTTTATGAGGAAGTTTAAATTTCATAGCAGTAACAATACCAAAATTTCCTCCACCACATCCTCTAAGTGCCCAGAACAAATCACTATTAACCTTTTTATCAGCTAATATTTTTTCTCCTTTATAATTAATGAGCTCCACTTGTAAAAGGCTATCAATCCCTAATCCTAAAAGCCTACTAGAATATCCCCAACCTCCACCTAAGGTAAAACCAACTACCCCGACTGTTGGACATCCTCCTCCTGGAAATGGATAGCCGGCACCACAAACAGCTTCATAAAGTTCTCTATTTCTTACTCCACCTTCTATGGTAACTGTTCTTTCTTCTTCATTTATGTATATTTTATTCATTAAGCTTATATCTATTACTAAGATATCATTACCATTGGAAAATCCCTCATAATGATGTCTTCCGCTTCTTATCCTAAAAGGTAATTTTTCTCTTGCTGCAAAGGCCATAGCCTCTATTATTTCATCCTCATTTTTACAAAAAACTATTGCTAGCGGATATTTTTCTACTCCTCTATTCCAGCCTTGCCTTTCTTCTTCATAAGCAAAATCATCTTTGGTAATGACTTTTCCTTTTAATTTTGCAAAATCCACCTTCATTCTCCCACCTGCTTTATCTTTAGATTTCTTATAAAAAAAGCCTCCTGAAAATGGCTGCAATATTTCCTCTACTGCAGCCATTTAAATTTGGCTTAATTCATAACTATTTAGCATAATTTTTTAAGATTTCTACTATTATATCTGTACATATATCCATGCCTTCAACAGTTATATGTTCATACTCACCATGATAAGCAAATCCACCTGTACCTAAGTTAGGACAAGGTAATCCCATATAGCTTAATGTAGCTCCATCAGTACCACCTCTTATTGGCTCAATTATTGGCGTTACATTTAAAGCCTTCATGGCAGCTATAGCATTATCTATTAAATGCATACATGGCTTAACATGTTCTGCCATATTCTTATATTGATCTGATATAGTAATTTTTACTGTACCTTCTCCATATTTTTCATTGATTAACTTTTCAGCTAATAATAATGTTGCTTTTTTGGCTTCTAGCTTGCTATTATCATGATCTCTTAAAATATAGCTCATTTTAGCATAATCAGTATTACCATTAAAACTCTCCAAATAATAGAATCCTTCATAACCTTCAGTATGTTCAGGTTTTTCACATGATGGAAGCATTCCATTTAACTCTATACCTACGTTTACTGCATTAATCATGGTATTTTTTGCACTTCCAGGATGCACAGATACACCATGGATTTCTATTTCCGCTGCAGAGGCATTAAAGTTTTCATAAGAAATCTCACCTTCTATACCTCCATCTATTGTATAAGCAAAATCTGCTCCAAAGTTCTTTACATCAAAATGAGCAGCCCCTCTACCAATTTCCTCATCTGGCGTAAAGCCTACACATATCTTTCCATGAGGTATATTTTCATTAATTATTCTTTCACAAGCTGTAAGTATTTCTGCTATACCAGCCTTATCATCAGCTCCTAAAAGAGTATTTCCATCTGTTGTTATAAGTGTTCTTCCTTTTAATTCCTTTAAATGTGGAAATTTGTTAACTGATATAACAGTGCCATTTAATAAAGTAATATCTTGGCCATTGTAATTTTCTACTATTTGTGGATTTACATTTTCTCCTGGAGCCGCTGGTGCAGTATCAAGGTGTGCTATAAGCCCTATTGCTTTTCTATCTTCATATCCTTCAGTTGCTGGAATATATCCATATACATAGCACTTATCATCAACTCTTACGTCTTTTAATCCTAATTCTTTCATTTCTTCCACCAACATATGTGCTAAATCAAATTGTCTCATTGTTGATGGCACAGTTTCAGATTTTGGATCAGACATAGTATAAACCTTAACGTATTTTAACAATCTTTCATATGCTTTCATAATCAATCTCTCCTTAACTATATTCTAGCTGCAAAGTTGAATTATTGCTTCAGTAAATATCTTGGCACTTAAAATTAATTCATCTACTACGGCAAATTCATCATCACCATGCATATTATTATCAGTTCCTGGCATTGTACATCCAAATGCCACACCATTTTTTAAGTTATGGACATATGTGCCTCCTCCAATGGCAAGACACTCTCCCTTTTGACCGCTATATTTTTCATAACAACTTAAAAGTGTTTGAACAAATTCTGAATTTTCATCAACATGATGTCCTGGTAAAACTTCACATGGTTCTAAAATGATACCATTATCCTTTAAATTCTTTGCCACAACATCTCTTAAATTTTCGTTAGTAGCACAAAGTGGTGCTCTACAATCAAAAGTTCCTTTTAAGGAAGTCATATTATATTCAAAGATAGTAAATGATAAAGTAAGTTCTCCTGATACTTCATCACTGATATTCACTCCTATAGCTTTTCCTTTATAGTCTCCATGTGGGAATAATTTATTTACAGCACATAACCTTTTAAATCCTTCACTTTCTGCAAAAGGCATTTCACATAATAATTCAAGCATAGCAGTAAGTGCATTATTACCACTTTCAGGATAAGCTGCATGTGCTCCTGTACCTCTTATATTAATTACACATTTATTATCTTCTTCTGTAATTTTATATGTTATACCTAAAGGTAAAAATTTTCTTTCACAATAGCCTAAAAGCTCATTGTAACTTATACCTTCTATCACTGCAGAAGCTCTGTCTGGAATAACATTCACCTTTACCCCTGAATTTACAGAAACTATCCTTGGAAGCTTTTTATCTTCTTCAAATTCTGCTCTAAATTCTGGCTTAAAACTTCCCTTTTCAACATTTATAAGAGGAAAATCTGCATCTGGCGAAAAAGTCATAGGTGCTTCTTCTTCTCTATTATAATAGTACTTTATATCTGAACTTCCACACTCTTCATCAGTTCCAAGAATAATCCTCACATTCTTATTTAATGGAATATTTAAATCTTTTACTGCCTTCATGGCATATAAAGCTGTTACCGCTGGTCCCTTATCATCAGAAGCTCCTCTACCATAAAGCTTTCCATCTTTTATTATAGGTTCAAATGGTTTTGTTACTGTCCATTCATCACTTACTGGTACTACATCTAAATGAGCCAAAATATCTAGTGCCTTTTCTTTTTCATTAAAATCTACTGTTCCTACGTAATTTTCGTAATTTTTAGTGGTAAATCCCATAGAAGCTGCAATACTTAATGCTTCTTCCAAAGCCTTGGCAGGTCCCTCACCAAAAGGCATTCCTTCTTTAGCTTCACCTTTATCACTTTTTATTCTTATAAGCTTAAATATATCATTAATCATTTCATCCTTATGGATATTGAAATATTCTTCAATTCTATCTTTATACACCGTATGTCATCTCCCTCTAAAAAATATATTACTATTTTAATACTTTATTATACTTATTTCTATAATAAACCATTATTTAAACTAATTTTTATACAAATGTTCTTCAACTTCATATACAGTAGCTATAACTTGATTTGTAAGCATTCTTAAAAATTTACTTGCATAAATTACACATGGAATAAACAACAAGCTTCCACCAAGCATAACCATTAAATCACTAGAAAGTTCTATTCTACTTTGTTTCAACACATATATTAATATTATTAAAAGCATGGTAATTGATTGAAATGCTATAAGTTTCCTATTTCTATATAGAGTCAGTAACACTGCCAGTGGAAAAGCAAAGATAAATGTGGTCTTTACTTCTGATGATAAAAGAGTTATAAAATAAATAATTTCTGACGTTATACTTAAAACCCACCCAACAGTCTTAGAATTCTGATCTTTATAATAAATACTTAATGCTATAGAAAATCCTATTACACTTATTCCAAACATTATTATTAAGAAACTTAAGCTTCTAATTCCTGCTTTTACTTCTAATCCAATACCAGTAATTAAAAACGCTGTAATAATTGCTATAAAAATTAGTACAGTCTTATTGACAAGACTAAAATAATTACTTTCTGTAATCTTTTTTTCTTCCATTATTATTTCCTCCTAATAAAAAACTCTCTTATTATATCAACAACTATTTATCTGCTCTTTAATTTTTTGACACTTTTTTCTTTTTTATTGCATAATATTATCTTATATAACATTAATTAATGAAGGGATATTTAATGTACTTTTATAGAAAAAATGAATGTATAAACTGCAATGATTGTATAAATGATCCTTGTGATGTTTCTTGTAACACAGCCTGTAATCCAAAAGTAAATTGTTATGAATCTTATAAAGTATTTGCACCAGATATATACGCAAAACCTTATATCACTTTACAGCCTTATGAACATCTATTTAATTTAAATTATGCTTTTTATGCTGGAACTATATTCAAAGACCTTTATAGTCCTTATTGTGATGTAAAATATGTTAAGGAGGTCAAGTGATGAGCAAAGAAGATTTATTAAACGACATTAGAAAAATGTTATTTTACTGTGTTGATTTAAACCTTTATACTGATAGTTTCCCATGTTGCGAAAAATCAGCTGAAGATTATGAAATAATGTCTTCAAAGTTAAAAAAGGCAATCTATGAATATGAACAACAATGTGGTCCTCTAACGAATTTTGGACTAGCTTATCTCCAAAATCCAGAAGCTTGGATAGATACCCCTTGGCCATGGGAAAAATGTAAGGATGGTGAATAATATATGTGGTGCTATGTAAAAACTCTTCAATTTCCTGTTAATTTAAAATGTTCTGATTTAAATATGGCAAAACTCCTTATAACTCAATTTGGTGGTCCTGATGGCGAACTCTCAGCAGCTCTAAGATATTTAAGCCAAAGATTTTCTATGCCTACCAATAAATCTAAAGGTATGTTAAATGACATCGGTACAGAAGAAATGGCTCATGTAGAGATAATTTCTACAATGGTATATCAGATAATGGAAAATGCTACAATAGATGAAATAAAAAAAGCAGGTCTTGCTGGCCATTATGCAGATCACGGTAAAGGTGTATATCCTACAGATGCTACAGGAAACCCTTGGACTGCTACATTTTTTCAATCTAAAGGTGATGTAATAGCTGATTTACATGAAAATTTAGCCGCTGAACAAAAAGCTCGAGCAACATATGAATGGCTTTTAAACCTAACAGATGATTATGAAATTAAAAAAATTCTTGGTTTCTTAAGAGAAAGAGAAGTTGTTCATTATCAAAGATTTGGTGAAACACTAATGCATGTACAAGAAAATCTTTCTTCTAAAAACCCTAATTGTAAATAAAGCATATAAACTAGCTATCTGTAGATAGCTAGTTTATATGTTTTACACTTTTAAAATATGGCAATAATAAGGATATCAAAATTTTACAGGTGATATAATGATTCCTTATGTTTTATTTATAATTATGATATGTTTTCTTTTTTTCACAATATACAGCTTTATATTTGCTTCCATTTATATGGTTATTTTTTTCAAAACTTGTGCCAGTATCTGCTTTGTTTTAATGGCTTTCTTTAGCTATAAAAGACATCCCAAAGACAGTATATTCTTTAAAAGCATATTCTGTGGACTTATTTTCTGCCTTTTTGGTGATATTCTTATTACTATGTCATATATACCAGTGTTTTTTCTATTAGGTATTATATGTTTTTTTATTTGCCATCTTTTGTTCATTAATGGTTTTTGTAGAAAAGTTCCTTTTAACCATAAAGATATTTTATTATTCTTTATAATTTATATTCCATTTACTTTATTTATTTCTATTAATAAATATTTCTCTTTTAATGGCTACTATTTCTTAGTACTGATTTATTCAATGGTTCTAACATTGATGTTAAGCAAATCATTTTCACTTATTACATTGGAAATCCATAATAAATCTGCTATTTATTCATTGATAATAAGCACACTTATGTTTTCATTATCAGATTTTATACTGCTATTTATCCTATTTTCCCCTTATTCATCCTCAATACTAATGCTATTAAATTTATTTACTTACTATATTGGTCAAGGCATATTAGCCTTGAACTTTAACAAACTATACTAAGTATAATTAGCTATTTATTATATTTATAGTTTTATCTCATCTAAATCATCTGTCATAAATATATTACCATGAAAAACTGCCTTTCCTTCTGCTATATAAAGTGATTTTCTTTGTAATATATTTTTATCCTCTGAATGATATAGTATAACATTATCCACATTTAAATTTTTAGCATTAATGCACGCATCCTTAGCTGTAGCATGATGTTTTTCATACGGTTTAAATATGTCTCTTTCTTCATAGAGACAAAAGGCCTCATGTAAAAGATAATTTACATTTTCACAATACTCCTTTAATACTTCTCTATATGGCTCGTCCCCTAAAAAAGTAAGAGTTTTCTTATTATTTAATATGGTAGTAAAGCCATGTTGTAATTCCTTTGTACTATGTATATTGAAAAATCTCGTCTTTCTTCCTAGTATTTCTACTTCTGTGCCATCCTCTATGGCGTGAAATATTATTCTTTCATCAAATAAATTTAAAAACTTCTTTTGTAAAACATATGAAGATATATTCCTTAAAGCTTCTATTGATTTTTCATGACAATAAATATTAAAACTCTCTTCATATATTCCCTTTAACATATTATTAGCAATAGCTCTAATAACCCATATAGCACCTAGGATATGATCATTATGATTATGAGAAATAAACATATTATGAATACTATTTATACTAATATTACTTTTTTCTAAATTAGTAAGAATAGTATTTCCTCCACCTGCGTCCACAAGAAAATACTCATCATTGTTACTTATTGTAAAACATGTATTATAGCACTTAGTTACCATAGCCGATCCAGTGCCCATAAAAGTTAATTTTTCCATCTTCATCGCCTCCCTTTATTACCAAGAATTATACAAGAAACCTTTATTGATTAAAAGCTTAAATTACCTTTTCTCCATAAAATATAAAAGAGATAGTTAAATCATAATTAAAATAACTATCTCTTAATCTTAAAACTTATCTATCTTTACCTTACTTTTTTCTCAGCATCACTTCGGCAAAAACTGGATAAAACCCACTGGTAAGTGCAGTCTTTTGTGAAATTATATGTGATTCCACAGTGCTATAAAAGGGAACTTTTCCTCTTCTTAATATCTCATTTTTCAAAACAGACACTAATTTTTTACCAATTCCTTGACCCTCTGCTTCTGGCAATACATTTATACCAATCTGCCACATTTCCTCACAATCTTCACTGGCACCTGCCATACCAATAATATCTCCTTCTTCATTTAAAGCTGCCACCCCTAAAACATCAGGATATCTTCTATCAAAAGCAAAAGCTTCATCAAATCTCTTATCATTTCTAAACTGCTCTATTTCTTCCCCCTCATACCATCTTAAACTCTTGTCATCTTTATAGCTATAACTTTCCTCATAATGAGGCAAATAACAGTGATGAATATTATCTATTTCATAGCCAAATTCACCTAACCTTTTATCAATCCTTCTTAATACTGATGTTAAAAACATCCACTCCCCAGGCACCTTAGCAATATCCTTATGACACCATTCTTTTAAATAGCTATTGGTACTAATAATTGCCTTACCATTAAAGATTAAAATTTTCAAAATCTTGTTATCTTCTATATAAATTCTATTACCTCTAATAACTTTTGCCTCTGTTATGATATTATCTTTATTTTCGAAATCTTTCACACTACAATTATAATCTTTGGCCAACTGTTTTTTCACTTTTGCCAATATCTTATCTTCCATATATTCCCCCAAATATACCTAAATTTCTCTTACCTTGCTCTTTTTTAATCCTCCTGCTTGATATTTTATCTGCTTAATCAATGGATTTTTGTAAAAAGAATATGCCAACTGTACTGTCATGCAACACCATATGATTGGTTCGCAAATAATCACTCCCATGTAATTCAACTTAGGTATCAATAATGCAACAAATATATATTTTCCTAAACATTCAATTACACTTGATATAAGCGGAATAAGCTTTTCTCCTAGCCCTTGAAGAGAATTTCGTAAATTAAGCAATATCCCTAGTACTGTATAAAATGGTGCATTTATTATTAAATATAATGCTCCATTATTAATAATTATTTCCTCATTAGAACCTGAAAGGCCCTTAACCAGTAATGGTGCAGTAAAAAATAAAATAATAGAAATAACTATGCCCCAACTTATAACTAGTATGTTGGCTACCTTTACGCCTTGCCTTACACGCTTATATTCTTTTGCTCCTTTATTTTGAGAAACAAAAGTGGCCAGTGCCATACCTACAGTAGCTCCAGGCATCATACAAAAACTATTAAGCTTTCTTGCAGCTATATGTCCTGCAATAATAAGATAACCTAAACTATTAATTGCGCTTTGTAATATTATAGTTCCAGCTGATACAATAGACATCATAAATCCCATAGATAACCCTTGTCCTACAAGTTCTCCATACAAGCCTCTATCTAGCTTGAAACAATTTTTATCTGGAATAAGTATCTTGCATTTCTTTACTATATAAATTAAACAAAGCACTGCTGATATTCCCTGGGCAATAACCGTTGCAACTGCTGCCCCTTTTATACCCATATTAAATTTACCTATAAAAACCAAATCTAAAATCACATTTATAACTGATGAAATAATTAAAAATACTAATGGCATCAAACTATTTCCTATAGCTCTAAGCAATCCTGCTAAAAGATTATAAGCAAACATAACACCAACAAAGATAGTTATAGTTGATATATATGAATATGATTCTTCAATTATATTAGCTGGTGTATGCAATACCTTAAGCAACGGGTATAAAAATATCTTACTAAAAATCATTATTATCATAGTTACAACTAGTCCAATAACCAATGAAGCTGCTACTGATCTTTTTAAAAGCTTTTTATCCCCTGCTCCATAAGCTCTAGCAATTACTATGCTAAGTCCATTTCCTATACCTAGAGCAAAGCCTATAAGCAATTCATAAACTGCTGCACATGCACCTATAGCAGCAAGGGATTTATCTCCTAATATATTTCCTATAATCATTGTATCCATGGTATTATATAGCTGCTGAAATATATTAGAAATCAAAATTGGCATAGCAAAAACTATTAATGCCTTTAATATATTATCTTTTACAAGATTTACCCTCATCTTAAATTTCCCCTTAACCTTATTTATCTTTTTTAAATATTTTCTAAAAAATTATCTACTATTTTATTAAACTCCTCATAATTATCATAGTTTGAATTATGTGATGCATTAGGAATTATAGTAAGAGGATATCCTCTCATACTATGCCATAACTCATTATATTTTTTTACATAACCGATCATATCATGTTCTCCCACCACCAATAATACAGGGCAATTGAATTTTACTTCATCATAATTAGGAAAATCCTTGAATATAGCTTCTCCACATTGTAGCATACCTTTTTTGCCTAACTTTGCTACAGACTTATAAAGGGATTCGTAAGATTCCTCTGTATAAGTTGATGCACTTGCAACAGTCTTACAATAATAATTAAATGGATATAATCTTGCCATAGCTGTAAAATGTCTTGTAAAAAATATTTCAAACCATTTATAATATGACTTTCCAAAAGGTGTAGTATCTATACCAATAAAAGCATCTACATATTTAGCATATTTTTGAGTAAAAGCTTGTGCTACATATCCACCTGCTGATTGTCCTGCTATTACAATATGAGTAATTTTTTCCTTCATCAAAATACTCTTTAAATCATCAGCAACATTATAAAAAGTAAAATCATTATATGGACGTGATTCACCATGTAATGGCATATCGAAAGTTATTACTGTATAACCTCTGCTCCAAAAATCAATTTGCTTATCAAATAATGTATGATCAGCTGTTAACCCATGGATAAAAACAATGCACTTATCACTTGTATTTCTCTCTATCCAATAAAAAACTCTTCCTCTCTTGCTTGTAATGCTATCTTTAATCAATAAAAATCACCTTCATTTTTATTTATATATAACTTGAAAAATTTCACATACCACTAACATATCTTCAGAAAACTCCATATCAATAGATAACTCCTTCAGTTCATCATTAAAAGCTTTAATATGCACTCTTCTCCAATATTCTAATGACTTATCTCCTTCTCCTTCTGTATATGCAAACTTTTCATCTACTTTAGAAAAAGGAAGCACCTTTACATCTGTTGTTTTAATTATACATTTAGCATTTCCATCAAAGTCAGTTATTATTGATAATTCTCCTACTTTAGGTACTTCTTCTTTTTCTATTTCATATAAGTAATGTAGTGATGTTGTAGCTCTTTTATCACCTTTTATAGTAAGTTCAGCCAACTCATCGGCTATTTGCTTATCTCCTCCAAAATACCACGACGTATATGATAAGTTTGTATCCTCTTCATTTTCACCAATAGACTTTAAATATTTTTTCCACATTATATCAACACTATTATTTTCCATTTTAACCCTCCATTTACATTTTATTTCCATTGATAATTTTATCATTTAGTTAACTTTACTGCAATTAAATAAAGAGATAGCTAATTGCTACCTCTTTATTCTATTGCCTATTATAATAATTAATTCCATCAGTTGGCTTAAAGTATGTTCTTATATATCCATCTTCTGATACAAATACAATTTCATTATTTTCTGTATCATAATATATATCATCTCCATCTTCAGCTTCTTTCTTATGTTTAGAATAAGCTGAAGCAACTACTTCATTGGCCCCCTGTAAATATTCTTCTTTTGTGGAATAACCAAATTCACTACCATGCTTAATAAAGTGTTCTTCCCATAAATTATCATTACGGAATTCTAAAACAGTACCTGTTTGCTGACTTTGTAAAATACTGCCTATATTTAAGGCATCTAAATCTATATTAAATACCTTACCTATAAATGATAAAAGCAGTAGTAATGCCACTATAATTATATTTCTAAATGTTTTACTTTTATTATTTGTACTAACCTTTTTAATATTAGGCTCTTTTATATTATCTTTCTCATTATTATTTATATTTTTATTTTTATTTCTACATTCACTACATCTCTTTGGCAGATTAAGACCTTTCTCATTATAAAATTTCATTTCTGAATCTGTCAGTGTAAATTCTTCTCCACATTGCTTACACTCTCTTTTAATCACTATGTACCTCCAATTATCTTCATTTTTATATTAACCATATATTCTCTTAATAAATTTTCAAATAATATAAATATATTTATTATGTTATCATATAATAAAAAGGAAATCTATTTTTTATACTTGTGATTATTATATGATTATAAGATTTAGGTTTATATATAATTTAAAATCAATAAGAGCAGGTAAAAAACCTGCTCTTCTGCTACATTATTTAAAGCTTTATTCTTCATAAGCTTCTAAAATCCTTAAATAATGATTTGCTTCCCTTAGCACATGGTCTGAAAGAAGTGGTAGGATTATTGACTTTATCTCACATCCTAATATGCCCTTGGTGGCTGCCTTCTTAAAATCAATTAATTTGGCTGTCTCAATCAATGTATCACTTACAATAGTGGTACTGGTAGCTTCATTAATATCAGATGTTTTTTTCATTAACTCTTTAAATTTCTTAGCAAACTTATCAGCAGAATTTATGAGCTTTTCTTCACTTGGATCAAGCATCCCTCTAATAAACATGGCATGCTCCATGAAGATTTCATTCCAAAATCTCTCTACTTTTTTAATTTTATATTGCTCTATATCAATATTATTTTCAAGATCTTTTATATTCTGCTGGTACTTTTTAGCCTCTTCTATTATATGTTCAAGCATCATAGGGTAATTAGAAGTAAATAGCTTACAGCTAATCACTTCTTCTAAAACCTTCTCTTTAAAGCATATTAACTTGTCTAGCATCTTTATAGCCCTGCAATTTAAATTCTTTACACAATCTGAAGTCTTCACATCAGCTATTTTCTTATTTTTACATTGAAGATGACTTTCCATTAAAGTTATCTTGCAATTAATCTCTAAGCCTGTATAATACTTTGTTTTCTTTTCAGCTTCTAAAGTATATTCTGTGAAAATCTCTCCTGAATCTATTATACTCTCCCTAACAATACCATTGGCAAGCTTTACTACTTCTAATAAAAACTTTTCAAAACTAACTTTATAATTTTCTGCTTCCTTAATTAACCTGGTATTCTTTCCTGCAAATCCAGCTTCTAAAAACAATAAGTGCTCTTTCATTATCCTTCCCCAAAAAAGATGTAGTTCCAGTGACTGCATGACATATTCTTCTCTACTTATCATATTTTTGCTCCATATAAGTTTTTTATATTATACTATAAAAAATTTAATTCTATTACTTACCTTGCTCTTCCATCAGCCATCTGGTAATTTTCCTCTAGCAAAAAAGAGCTAGCTATGAGCACTAACTCTTTTTAAAAACATTCTCCACTATCTTTTAAATGTCACTTCTTTTTCTTCATTCACATTTATATAAGACTTGCTTGGTATAGTTTTAGCAATTACTCTTCCTTCTCTTATAGAATATAATACTTCTGCTCTTCTTCTAACGGCATCATATCCGCTTTCAGCGTTGAGTAATATTAAATTTCCTGGCTTGCCTATTTCAATTCCATACTTGTCTTCTATATTTAATGTTCTTGCACTATTAGTTGAGATAAATTTTAATGACTCATTTATATCATCATATCCCATCATTTGACATACATGTAAGCCAAAATGAACTACTTCTAACATATTTCCTGTTCCCATTGGATACCATGGATCAAATATATCATCATGACCAAAGCATACATTAATTCCTGCTTCATTTAATTCTTTAACTCTTGTTATTCCTCTTCTCTTTGGATATGTATCAAATCTTCCTTGTAAATGTGTATTTACTAAAGGATTAGACACAAAGTTTATTCCTGACATCTTTAATAATCTAAAAAGTTTATATGTATATGCATTGTTATATGAACCCATAGCAGTAGTATGGCTTGCTGTTACTTTATTCTTTAAACCACTTTCTAAAGCTCTTGTTGCTACAACTTCTAAAAATCTTGATTGCTCATCATCTATTTCATCACAATGAACATCCACTAATACATCATACTTTTTAGCTAATTCAAAAATCTTATTTATAGATTCTACCCCATATTCTCTTGTAAACTCAAAGTGTGGTATAGCTCCAATAACATCTGCTCCTAATTTTATAGCCTCTTCAACTAATTCTAACCCATTAGGATATGAAAGAATTCCTTCTTGTGGGAAAGCAACTATTTGTAAAGTAACATAATCCTTAACTTCTTCTCTTACTTCTACCATTGCTTTTAATGCAACTAAACTCTCATCAGTAACATCCACATGAGTTCTAATAAATTGAATTCCATTTGCAACTTGCCATTCAATAGCTTTTTTAGCTCTATTTTTAACATCTTCTTTTGTTAAAAACTCTTTTCTTTGAGACCATCTTTCAATTCCTTCAAAAAGCGTACCACTTTTATTCCACTCTGGCTCTCCAGCTGTTAATGTAGTATCTAAATGAATATGTGGTTCTATAAAAGGAGCTGAAGCTAATGCTCCATTTCCTTCTATAATTTCTTCACCTTCCTTAGCTTGAATTTCTTCAGCTATTGCTTCAAATTTTCCATCTGTTATTCTTATATCAAATAATCCATCTCTATCTAAAAGTCTTACTTTCTTAATTAACATAATATTATCACCTTATCTGTTAGTTATTTTTGTTCCTATTACATAAACTAAAATTGTTGTTACTATTGCATTTAATGCTATAACTCCTACCGACACAACATTAGCCACTATAAATCCTACTAAAAATGCTACTATTGCAATCCAATTTATATTTTTAAATTTTGTATTATCCATAGTATCATATTTTCTTTTCTTTACAAAGAAGTAATCTGCTATTATTATTCCACCTACTGGAGGAAGCATTGAATTTAGAAAAGTTAAGAATGCTGTAAAATTATTATTTAGCCATATTGAGCCTACTGTTCCAATTAATCCACATGCTATTACTAATTTCTTTTTAGGAAGCTTTGTTATATTTGAAAGTCCTAATGCTGATGTATATAAAGCATTATCATTAGTTGTCCATATATTTAATCCTAAAACCAATATTGCAGGTATTACTAATCCTTGAGAGAACATTACATCTGCTATATCAGAATTTCCTGTAACCATTGCTCCTACAGCTCCAAATAAGAACATCAATGAATTTCCTATAAAGAATGCTACAACTGTAGTTGATACTGCAACTTTTTTATTTTTTGAGAATCTAGCAAAGTCTGGTGTTGCTGTTCCTCCACTTATAAATGAACCTACACATAAAGTTACCGCCGTTACTAATGCCATTTTAGTAGTTGGTTCTATGTTCATTAATCCTTGAACTCCACCTACTGAACTTGTTGCCATTGCTACTGATGTACTACCTAATACTGCTATTGCTGGAACAGCTATAGCACTTAATATTGTTAGTGACTTCATTCCAAAGTAAGCTGTTGCCGTCATTAATATACCTGTAATTGCTACTAAAAGATATAAATTTATATTAAATCTATTTGCCACTGGTATTGCAAACATTGCTATACCTACTCCAAACCAACCTATTTGAGTTATACTAGTTATAAATGATGCTACATATGATCCCTTTTCTCCAAAAGAATATCTAGCAAGCAAATGCATTGAAAGTCCTGTATCTGCCCCTATATATGCCAGTGCTCCTGTGTAACATGCCAATATTAAATTACCTATAACTACTGCTATAAAGAAATCTTTTAAAGGTAAGCCTGTCCCTAAGTTTCCTCCTGTCAGCATACTTGCTGAGAAGAATGTAAAACCAAGCATTACTACAAACATTGAAAAGAATCCCTTTTTATCTTTCTGATGAACATGTTCTAAAGCATAATCATGATCATCTATTCTTTCTTCCATTATTAATTTTTCTTCCATTTTTAATCCTCCTAAATTGTATATTTAGGAAAACCAGTACTTATGTGCAAAAAACGACCCTTCTAAAAATATAGAAAGGTCGTTTACACATATAATTAGATATTCATATTAAGCACGTAAAATACTTTCATATTTTGCATATATCACGCTATTCTTTAATTCTATCTAATTATTTTATCTGCCGTATTCTTTCGACCTTATTAGTCTCTCTGGACTAAATTTAAAGGACTAGTTTTCTTGAAGATATTATATACTTTTTTGTCGGAATAAGTCAATATAATTTTATTTTATTTTTATTACATAAAATTCCTAGGATAATTTAAAGCTTATGACACATCCTAAGATATATGTTTTTTAATTTTTAAAAATTTTATTAGGAGTGATATCAATATGAAGCAACTTTCACAAGTTGAAATTTTATCTTTAACAGCTATATTAAAAGCTGAAAGTGACGGCCTTAAAATGCAAAGAGCTTTAAACACTGTAATTACAGATGAAGATTTAAAGAGACAGTCAGAATCAAGCATTCTAGCTGCAGAAGGAAGAATAAATGGATTAATTCAATTCATTAATGAAAATAACATTTTAACTAATAAGGAGGAATAGTAAAATGCTAAAAGTAATTGGAGATTTGATTAAAGACAATGTAAATATTGATGATAAGGTAATATCTGAAAGTATGATGACAGCAGCAAAAGATGGAGCAATGCTTTATCTTACTTCTGCTTTAACAAGTACTACTCCTGAACTTAGAGCTATTTACTCTGCTGCTATAGGTCAAATGGTAGAAGGTCATACAGCTCTTACAGCATTAGCTGTAAAAAAAGAATGGTTAAAGCCATATGAATCACCTGTGAACATGCTTTCTTGTGCCTATAATTGTGCTAGCAACACAGCTGCTAATAAGGATTAAGTCCTTACTAAATAAAAAGAGTTAGGAAAATTCCTAACTCTTTTTATATGTATATTAAATCATTAAAGTCTTGTCCAAAAAAAAGCATTCTCTTTATTAATGCTTTAATATTTTATATAACTAAACTATTGCTGTACTAGTACCTAAAAACTTCTTTACTGGTCTTTCAACTATAGGTAAGAAAAATTGAATTGTAGGTCCTAAAAGTAATGTTGCTACAATTGTTCCTAAACCAAAAACTCCACCTAATAAGTATCCAGCAACTACATATGTTAAATCTAAACAAATTCTAATCCATCTATATTGAATTTTAAATGATTCTGAAATTACAAATGGAATTTCATCATGTGGCGCCACTCCTAAATTAGCAGTTTTTTGAATTGAAAAACCAATAGAAATAACTACACAACTTATAGCAACTACAAGTATACGTACCACAAAAGGCATTGATTCAATAGATAACTTTTGTATAGCTTCATTGGCTATATCTAAAAACATTCCTGCAGCAAGTGTAGTTAAAAAAGTTCCTAAACTTATTTTATTCCTTGCAAAAATTAATAATAGTACTAAAGCACAAAACATAAATATGTAATTTGCAGAACCAACAGTAATATTTAATGCCTTACTTATTCCTTGAATAAATACTACACAAGAATCTCCCCCTGTATTTGCATTTATAAAAGCAGCACATCCTATTTGAATAATAAAACATCCTAATAAAAAACAAAATATTTTTTTAATATATAGCTTCACATTAACACACAACCTTTCTTTAACATTTTTATGTTATCATTTACACTAAGTTTCGTCAATCATTTTTTTCCATTTTTCTCAGCTTTATTCTATTTTTCATCATAACACTGTTTTTTATTTTTTTATTGAAGAAAAAATGAAGCATTAAAAGTGCTTCATTACTATTAAATAATTATTTATTAAATTATTATTCCATTACAATGATCAATTTCATGCTGGATAATCTGAGCTACAAATCCTGTAAATTTTCCTTTTTGTTTTTTAAACTCTTTATCAAAGTACTCAACTTCTATACTTTCATATCTATTAGTCTTTCTAAATCCAGTTAGTGACAAACAACATTCTTCCGTTTCATAAGAATTTTTTTTATCTGTTATTATAGGATTAATCATTGGAACTATCATCTCTCCTACTGAAAATACTATAATACGTTTCTTAACACCTATCATATTTGCAGCCATACCTACACAATCATCTAAATTAGCTCTTAATGTATCTATCAAATCATCAACAATATATAGATCATCCTTAGTGGCTTCTTCTGATTTCTGTGCTAAAAATAATACATCTTTCATAATTGGTTTTATCATTTCAATTCCAACCTTTCTTCTATCTATAATATACAATAACATATCTATATTATCATATTATTTTCTTATACATTTTAATAAAAAAAACTCTAATTTAGCAAACTAAATTAGAGCTCTTATTAATTATCTTATTGTGATTTTTTTGATATTAAGTAATATGGAATTGCTACAAATAGTATTCCTCCAACCATATTACCTAAAGTAACCATTCCTATATTATAAATATATCCAGATATGCTTACTGCTGCTGTTCCTGGAGCTAAAAGTGCTATAGTAAGTAATGTCATATTAGCAACACTATGTTCAAAACCACATGTTATAAAGATAAATAGGCACCAGAATATCATTACTAATTTTGATATATCATCTTTACATCTAAAAGTACACCATACTGCTAAACAAACTAGTATATTACAAAATACCCCTCTAAAGAATAATTCACTAGCTGGCAAACTCATCTTGGTAGCTGCCGTATTTGCAATAAATTCTCCAACTGATCCTTTAGCAAGCCCTGTTAAATAGAACATATATCCTGCAAGTATTGATCCTGCTAAATTACCAATAAAAGCTGCTACCCACACTTTTATAGTATCTATCCATGATACAGCTTTATTTAATGATCCAACTGTCATGATAAAATTATTACCAGTAAATAATTCAGAGCCAGCAAAAACAACTAAGCTTAAAGCTCCTCCAAAAGAAATACCCATTATGATCTTAGTGGCTGCTGATCCTGCTGCTGTAAGTAATCCTCCAATTGTAAAAATAAGCATTATGGCCATACCTACATAGATTCCTGCTAACATAGATGAAATAAAATATCCTAGCTTATTATTTTTTAATAATTGATTTTTTGCACTAGCTGCACCTGCAACTTTGTTAAACTCTTCCTTAAACATTAAATTTCCTCCATCATCATTTGTTATTTTTATAACTATCTCTTGTTAATATAATAACTTACATTACCACTTATTACCGTGATTTTTATCACACTTTTAGTATTTTTTTAGCACTTATTCTGTTTTTTATCACATTTTCTATTATTTCTTGATATTTTTTTATCAATACTTTGTCTTTAAATATACATTCTAAAGCTTTACTTTTATCTTAAACATAAAAAACCACCTCCACTTTTCATGTATAGGCAGCTTATTACCATTTCCAATCTATTTTAATAGCTTCATAATTAATTTATTTTCTTTCACTTTTTAATTCCTCCCTATAAAAATCTTCTATCTATATTTCATTATAAAGCCAAAAATAATAAGCACCCATATTACACATCTTTAAATATCTAACCATGTGTATATGAATGCTTTATTCATTACTATGCTCCTAATAAGCCACCTACAATTATCCCAAAATAAGTTCCTATTACATACCCTAAAGTTCCAATAAGCATAATTGGTCCAATAAGTTTTGTCCATCCTTTAGAAATAGCCATAGCTACTGCTGTTGTTGGACCTCCTATATTAGCATTAGATGCTAATACTATATCTTCTAAGTTGAATTTTAAAAGCTTACCAAACACAAAACAGAAAATCATATTTGTTAAAGCAATTATTAATGTAAAAACAAATAATAAAGGTGCATTTGTTATAATCATTGGTATAGATGCTGGAACACCTATTACAAAGAAGAATAAATAAATTAAATATGTACCTATTTCATTGTATCCTGAAATACCTTCAATTTGTTTTTCAAAAGCCATAGAAACAATTATTGATATAGTAGTTATCCAAATATACTGACTTCCTAAAAAAGTATTACATATATTAAGCATTATATTTCCTGTTGGAATAAGGTTACCTAACGCTTCTGCAATTAATCTTGAAATAGTAACTACAATTGAAGCATAAGCAAAATTAATTGCAATATCTTTTAAAGAAATTTCTTTTTTACTCCAATAAGCTGCAGCTGCAATTTCAGCACTAGCACCATCAGTAGAGCTCTCTACTTCATCTATATGTGGATGTTTAAAATGTTTTCTAAAGAAACCTACAGCTGGTATTGATAATAATAAAAACATGGAAGTTGCTGTTACAAGATTGTCAGCTACTGTTGTTGCTGAAATCATAGTTCCAGAAACACTAAATGCATCTGCTAAAGCTGTAAAGTTAATTCCTCCACCTATGTAAGAACCAGTCATCATGGCTGCAAGACCATTTAACTCACTAATATTGTTTTTCAATAAGAAATAGCCAATAAATGCTCCTATGCAAGATCCTACTGCTCCAATTAAAAAGATAATTAAAAGTCTTCCTGTTTCTTTCCAAATCTTTTTTATATTACATTGTAAAAGTAATAATGGAATGGCAAGAGGTACTGCAAATCCCCATACTACATCATCATAAAGCGGGCTATTTGTTGGTATTATATTTAAATTAGTAAATGATATAGCTAATATAAGAGCTAATATAGCACCAGAAATTTTAGCTGCCCACGCATATTTCTGCTCAAGCCATATAGCTATTGCCACAGAAACACACATAATTGATAATAGTGCCCAGGTATTATCAGCACTAATTAATGTATTCATCATATTCCTCCTCTATTTGTTATTGTGATATTTTCCCTATCTATTTTATACTGTAATGACTCTTATGTAAATTTAAAGTATATAAAAAGCTAGCACTAAAATGTACTAACTTTTATTTTAATTAATCTGTCATATACTGATTTACTAATTCATAACATTTTTCCTTAGTTGCTTCATACAAAACTATATATCCTGCAACAGGCTCAAAAGTTCCTCCTTTGAACTTTGCTTCTTCTTCCCTAGCTTTTCCCTCTTTCTCCTCTATCCATTTAAGCTGTTTAATTTCTAAATCATTCATTATCTCTGGAGATAACTCCTCTTTTAGCAAAGCATAAATATCATTGAGTTCTTTATCATACATTTCATAAGCTTTTCCATAATAACTCTTCATAGCATTTGTAATACCTTCATCGGCATTCTTCTTTTCTGGTAATTCATCAAGCTTTTTTTGTATGTTATCTAATCTCTCTATATACTCGTTTCTCCTTCCTTCTACTTTACTTACTACATCCGGTATATCTGTTGTTTTAATATCTTCATTTGCTTTAGTATCATCTACTATTTGTTGTGGTTTACTACTATCAGAATCACTAATCATACTGTTACTTGTATCATTTACTGTTTGCTTTGAACTTTGATTATTACAACCAAACAGAGTACCACCAATTATGGTTATTATACTTATTGTACATACTAATTTTATCTTATTCATAAATACCTCCATACCACTTTATCAGTTTTTAATTTTGTAATATTAAAAAAAAAAAAATTTTACTATCTTCATCTTTATTTTTCATTAAACAAAACCCCTTTTTTATATATAATTTTACCATATATTCTAATAATTTCAGTAACAGTTTACAAAATTATTATATATTTAAATAAATTCGCATCATTTAAATGTAATAACTAAAAATTACAATGATTGAAGTTGCTTTTTATAAATTTTATATTATTTTTTGCAGGAACTATAGTAATTCTATGTGATAACTTACTTCAAAAAAAGTAAAGCACTTACTTTATTAGTTTTTAATGAATTATATTTTAACTTAGTAGTATTTTCACCTTCTACCATTATAATCTCAACCTCAATACCTTTTATTTCTGACTCATTCTTTTCACTATAAACAAAAAGAAACTCCCCTAAAGGAGTTTCTTCATTAACTATTAACTTCTATCTCTTATTTATTAACTATAAAGTTATATTTCTCATGCTACTTATCACTTCATATTAATGCACTAAAATTCAACCAATCAAATTAATTTTCCATTTTTAATTTTTAATTTTCCTAAGCATTCATCACTGATAATTCATAATTAACTCTATCTCTAACTTAACCACTAAACTACTTTAGTTGTCCACTCTTCACAGTTCCAAATATCAGTAACTACGTCTCTGTAGAATTCAGGTTCGTGGCATACTAAAAGTATTGTTCCTTTATATTCTTTTAAAGCTCTCTTTAACTCATCTTTAGCTTCAACATCTAAGTGGTTAGTAGGCTCATCTAGGATTAAGATATTTGTTTCTTCATTAATAAGCTTACATAATCTTACCTTAGCTTGTTCTCCCCCACTTAATACACAAACTTTACTTTCAATATGTTTAGTTGTTAAACCACATTTTGCTAGAGCTGATCTTATTTCATATTGAGTCTTAGAAGGGAATTGTTCCCAAACTTCTTCAATACAAGTATTGTAGTTTGCTTCTTTTATTTCTTGTTCAAAGTAACCTATTTGTTGATAATCTCCTAAATGAACTTCTCCACTAAGTGCAGGTATTTTACCCATTAAGCTCTTTAAAAGAGTTGTTTTTCCTAGACCATTAGCTCCAACAAGAGCAATCTTTTGACCTCTTTCCATTGATATATTTAATGGTTTTGTTAATGGTTCATTATATCCTATAACAAGATCCTTAGTTTCAAAGATAACCTTACCTGAAGTTCTTCCTTGCTTAAAGTTAAACTCTGGCTTTGGTTTTTCAGCTGCAAGTTCAATCATTTCCATCTTATCAAGCTTCTTTTGTCTAGCCTTAGCCATACCACTTGTAGCAACTCTTGCTTTATTTCTTGCAACGAAATCTTTAAGTTGTGCTACTTCAGCTTGTTGTCTTTCATAAGCTGCTTGTAATTGTGCCTTATTTGCTTCATATATTCTTTGGAATTCATAGTAATCACCAACATATCTTGTAAGCTGTCTATTTTCCACATGATATATTAAATTAATTACTGAATTTAAGAATGGAATATCGTGTGATATTAATATAAATGCATTTTCATAATTTTGTAAGAATCTCTTTAACCATTCTATATGTTCTTCATCAAGGTAGTTAGTAGGCTCGTCCAGTAATAATATATCTGGTGTTTCTAATAATAATTTTGCCAGTAATACCTTAGTTCTTTGTCCACCACTAAGCTCAGTAACATCTCTATCTAGACCTACATCTAAAAGCCCAAGACCTTTTGCTACTTCTTCTACTTTAGCATCTATTACATAAAACCCATTGTTATCTAACATATCTTGAATAACTGCTGTTCTTTCAAGGGCCTTATTCATTTCATCATCTGTCATTTCTCCCATTCTTCCATAAAGCTCATTCATTTCAGCTTCCATATCAAATAGGTACTTAAATGCACTTCTTAATACTTCTCTTATAGTTAATCCTTTTTCAAGTTCAGCATGTTGATCCATGTAACCAACTCTCACTCTGTTGCTCCAGATAACTTTCCCTTCATCAGGCATAAGCTTTCCTGTAATTATATTCATAAAAGTAGATTTACCTTCACCGTTAGCACCTATTAAACCTACGTGCTCACCTTTAAGTAATCTAAATGATACATCTTCAAATATAGCTCTATCACCAAAACCGTGACTGATATTCTTTACTGTTAGTACACTCATCTTGTTCCTCCTAAGCGTAAAAATAGAGTGCGAAACCTAAACTAAGAATCACACTCTCTCTATTATACATTATATTAAACTAAAATAAATAGAAATTTCTTTCTAATTTTAGTAATCATATTCCTTGCTATAATCGCAAATGATGATTTTTAATTTATCATCATTTAAAGTCTTCCTATATGAACATAAGAATTCATTTAATTCAATATCAACTAGGTCAACCTTGCCTTCGCTCCTTATGATTACATTGTGATCATCCAACAAAATTACTACATTATTTTTATCATTTTTTATATAGTATTCAGTAATTGGCTTTACCTTAATTCTGTCTTTATATTTTTCTTGAAAACTCATTGTCTTCCTAGCTTGTTCATAATCTACAGGATTATTAGTTAATTTATCTAAGCCTAGTGCCTTAATTTGCTCTTCAAAACCCTTAGTGTCTAATCCATATCTCTCCATAAGTTTAGTTTGAATCTTTAAGAACTTATCTTGAGAAATATTGTTATTTTCCATATACGCTGTCATTTCTTTTGTGAATTCAGCCATAGTCAATTTACCTTCAGCCATTTTATAGTATAAGCTATATATATAAGACTCGAAATTATCTATGTCTTTTTCATTTACCTTGTTCTTAAGTTCATTAAAATCAATTATCTTATCCATTCAGCTTACCCTCCTAAGCACCATTTATTATTTATTATATACCAAAATTATTCATTATACTACTAATTTTAACTTTTAACTTCAAGCCATACTTTTTCGTATTTTAATAACTCTTCTGTATTTAAATACTTATAGCTTTCACACTTGTCCATAACTTCTTCAGGCATATATGCCCCTGGATTATTTCTCACATCTTCATCTTGTTCCATCATGGCACCTTCATGTGGAGTAGTATACCCTATTTCTTCAGCAATTCTGTATGCACTGTCTTTTTCACATAAGAAGTTGATAAATATTTCTGCTGCTTCTTTATTTTTAGTACCTTTTGGAATTACTAATGAATCTATCCAGAAATTAGCACCTTCCTTTGGTACTATATATTTTAAATTGTCATACTCATCTGCTAAAGTAAGTCCCTCTCCTGACCAAATCATTGCTATAGCTCTTTCACCAGATATCATTAAATCCTTAACATTGTCCGCTCCATAAATAGTTCCTAATTGCTTTTGCTCAATTAAAGCAGCTTTAGCTTCTTCAAGTTCTATTTCATCAGTACTATTTAATGAATATCCCAAATATTTAAGTGCCATACCTATAGCATCTCTTTGAGAATCTAAAACAAATATTTCATCTCTATATTTAGGATTCCACATATCGCTCCAGCTATTTATATCTTCACTAATTAGCTCTGTGTTATATACTATCCCTATAGTTCCATTCATATATGGAAGTGAATAAACATTACCTGGATCAAAGCTTCTATTTAAATTGCTTGGTAAAAGTTCAGTCCAATTAGGTATATTTTGTTTATCTAGTTCTTCTAATCTACCTTCTGAAATCAACCTTTCCACCATATAATCCCCTGGAACCGCCACATCGTATTGAATTTTTCCAGAAGTAAGTTCCTGATACATAGCTTCATTATCATCCACAAATACTTCATTTACTTTTATATTATATTTTTTCTCAAATTCATCTATTAACCCTTCTGCAATATTTTCACCCCAATTTAAAAAGTTAATTGTAGTTTTTTCTTCTTTTTCACATGCTATCATCGATGTAGATATCATCATAAAAATTGTAAAAATAGCTATTATCTTTTTCATCTATTATTTTCCTTTCAGTAATATGTATTGTTTATATAGAGTAATATATGCAAATATATATTGTATATTTGCATATTAATTTGCTATATTAATTTTCTTTAACTACTTCTATCTATAACGGAAGAAAGATATTGCTTGTCATCTTTTAAATTAATAATAAAAGGCTCCACTGACTCACCATCAATTTTATAAACTCTTATGGATGGTCTAAGGGATGATTCTTGATAATTCTTTACTACTATTCCCTCATAGCCATTACTTAATCTAATACACGTCCCCAACGGATATGGTGCTATCTTTCTAATAAATACTTCCACTATTTCTGGGTCAAAATGCCTTCCTGATCCACCCATGATATACTCCATAGCTTCACTTGGTAAAAGTCCACTTCTATATGGTCTTTCTGATGTTAATGCATCATATACATCTGCAACATTTATTATCCTACCAAAAAGTGAAATATCCTTACCTTTTTTATTATTAGGATATCCTGTTCCGTCATATCTTTCATGATGATCTAATACTCCAATGTATGTTGAAACAGAAAACTCATATCTGCTCTTTAAATACTTATATCCAAGATATGAATGATTTTCCATTATTTCCATTTCATTTGCATCCAATTTTCTTGGTTTATTAAGCACTTCCTTATTAACAAATATCTTTCCTATATCATGAAGCAAAGCTGCTAGACCTAAATTAAACATTTCTTTATGACTTAAGCTTAAGGTTGTACCTATAACCATTGATAGCACTGCAACATTTACAGAATGCTGATATGTATATTCGTCAAAAGTTTTTAAATCTGTCATATTTATCATCAAGTTGTCATCATTTAGAATTTCTTCTAGAATAGTTTCAATTCTTTTTTTTAATTCTTCAAATTGATCATGGTGTCTTTCATTATTTCCAACTGATATGAAAACATTTTTTACCCCATCAACAGTTTTCCTTCTTAATTCATCGCTTATTATACTTTCTATTTCAATATCTTCCGATAAAGAATCTTGAATATAAATTCCTGAAAAGCCCATTGAAATTATACTTTCCAAACACTTATTGGAAATTTTACATCCTGCATTTAATAAAAGTTGCCCTTTTTCGCCATATATATTTTTTGCTAAAATCATATTTTCGCGAATAGCCCCAATTGGTACATATCTCATTGTATTCCTCTTCCTATTATTTTTTTAATATATATTATACTGCAATTTTCGCCATAATAACAAGTATTTCTACTTATTTTTTTATTTTTTCTATATTTTATTTTAATATACATAAATTTTTAATCAAAAAAAAGCTAAATCATTTATTTTTATTAAAATGATTTAGCTTTTTTTAAAATTTTTATATAAAACTCTGTATTATTTAGTAGCTATTGCCTCTATTTCTATAGGTGCCCCTTTAGGTAACTTAGCTACTTGCACACAACTTCTTGCAGGTAAATTTTCTTTGAAATAACTTCCATATATTTCGTTTACTTTTTCAAAATCATTAAGGTCTTGAAGAAAAATTGTTGTTTTAATTACCTTTTCTAATGAACTTCCTGCTGCTTCTAATACAGCTGAAAGATTTTCCATAACTTGTACAGTTGCTTTACTGATTTCAGTTACTAATTGTCCATTTTCAGGATTTAAAGGAATCTGACCTGAAGTAAATATATAATCTCCTACTATCATACCTTGTGAATATGGTCCAATTGCTGATGGTGCTTTTTTTGTTGATATTATTTCTTTTTTCATTTTTATCCTCCTTATATAATGTCATAAATTGATTATATACTATTTAGCCTATATTTTTGAAGATTATTTAATTTTTCCATATTCTTTGTTTTACATTAATGTAAATAGTGGTAAAATATTATAAAACAAATAAAAGGGGCGATACTTATGAGTAAAATTGTAGATTTAGATTGGAATAATTTAGGGTTTGAATATATAAAGACTGATTTTCGATATATATCAACTTGGAAAGACGGTAGTTGGGATAATGGATCACTTACTGATGATAACTATCTTCATATTAGTGAAGCATCTTGTGCTCTTCATTATGGACAACAATGCTTTGAAGGGCTAAAAGCATATAGAACAAAAGATGGTTCAATTCAATTATTCAGACCTGATAGAAATGCTGAAAGATTAAATTCAAGCTTAAGAAAACTACTTATGCCAGAAATTCCTGTTGAAAAATTTATTGATGCTTGTATGCAGGTAGTAAAAGCAAATGAACATTTTGTTCCACCTTATGGCAGTGGTGCAACTTTATATTTAAGACCTTTTGTCATAGGAGTTGGACATAACATTGGAGTAAAACCAGCACCAGAATATATCTTTTCAGTATTCTGTATTCCTGTAGGTGCTTATTTTAAAGGTGGATTAACTCCTTGTAACTTTAATGTAGCTGAATATGACAGAGCTGCTCCTCGTGGAACTGGACATACAAAAGTAGGAGGTAATTATGCCGCTTCTCTTCAAGCACACAAACTTTCTGCTGATAAAGGATTTGCTGATTGCATTTATCTTGATCCTGCAACTCAAACAAAAATTGAAGAAGTTGGTGCTGCAAACTTTTTTGGTATCACTAAAAATAATGAATTTGTTACACCAAAATCACCTTCTATATTGCCAAGTATCACAAAATATTCACTTATGGAAATAGCAGAAAAATATCTTCATATGCCTGTTTATGAACGAGAAGTATATATAGATAATTTAGATGAATTTAAAGAAGCAGGTGCCTGTGGTACTGCTGCTGTCATAACTCCTATTGGTGGAATTGAATATAAAGGTAAACTTCATGTCTTCTATAGCGAAACTGAAGTAGGTCCTGTTATAAAAGAACTTTATAGAATTCTTTGTGGAATACAATTTGGTGATATTGAAGCACCTGAAGGATGGATCTATAAAGTAAATTAAACATTATCAATGATGAACTTAGTTAATGATGAACTTAGTTAATTATGAATGATGAATTACGAATTATGAATTAAGGATGAAA
>FR883392.1:12905-60108 GCA_000435835.1 Clostridium sp. CAG:221 | reverse complement strand
TAGAACCTTTTGGTTGGCTAACAAAAGTTGCTTCCTTCACTGAAGCGTGGCGTCAGCCACTTTTGTACTATAAACAAATAAAAAACTAAAGAAAAATTGCACATACAAGATTTAGAAATGCAGCAATAAAAGTGATATACAATATAACTTTAAAAAATAAAAAGTATATACTAATTAAATTAATAGTATATACAAAGAGTGATTCATATGATAATATAAAATTAAAGAATAAAATGACATATTAATACAAAGTTTAATTTAGATGGAGCATACCATTTATTATGAATAATTAGTAAGCGGTATATTAATAATTTATATATTAAGAACTAGTTGAGGAGGATACACAATGGCAAAGAGTTTAGACGAATTAAAATCAATATCTAAAGAAATTAGAAAAGACATAGTTAAGATGCTTACTGAATCAGCATCAGGGCATCCAGGAGGATCACTATCAGCAACTGATATTATGACTGTATTATTTTTTAAGGAAATGAATTTAGATCCTAACAATGAAAAGGATCCAAATAGAGATAGATTTGTTTTATCAAAAGGCCATGCTGCCCCTGTACTTTATAGTGCTTTAGCTAGGAGAGGATATTTCCCAGTTGAAGAATTATCAACTTTAAGAAAGTTTAAGTCAAGATTACAGGGACACCCAAGTATTCAATACTTACCAGGAATTGATATGTCAACAGGATCATTAGGCCAAGGAGTCTCTGCAGCAGTAGGGATGGCTTTAGCTGGAAAGATAGATGAGAATGATTACAGAGTTTATACATTATTAGGTGACGGAGAATTAGAGGAAGGTCAAGTATGGGAAGCTGCAATGTGTGCTGCACATTATAAATTAAACAATTTAACAGCATTCATTGATTTTAACGGATTACAAATTGATGGGGATATTACTAAGGTTATGAATCCTTGTCCAATAGATAAGAAGTTTGAAGCTTTTGGTTGGAATGTTTTAGTTATTGATGGACATAACTATGAAGAAATTATAGATGCTATAGAAAAAGCAAAAGAATGTAAAGATAAGCCTACAGCAGTAGTTTGTAATACAGTAAAAGGAAAAGGTGTATCATTTATGGAAAATCAAGCTGCATGGCATGGTACAGCACCTAGCAAAGAACAATGTGAAACAGCATTAAAGGAATTAGGAGGGGAAATTTAATGAGTAAGAAGATTGCAACAAGAGAAGCATATGGAAAAGCTTTAGCAGGATTAGCTAATACTAATGAAAATATAGTGGTTTTAGATGCAGATCTTTCAAAATCAACAAAGACTTCAGAGTTTAAGGATGTATGTCCAGAAAGATTCTTCAATATGGGAATTGCAGAAGCAAATATGGTATCAGTGGCTGCAGGACTTGCTACTTGTGGAAAGGTTCCTTTTGTAAGTACATTTGCTATGTTTGCTGCAGGAAGAGCATTTGAACAAATAAGAAATTCAATTTGTTATCCAAGATTAAACGTAAAAGTATGTGCTACTCATGCTGGTATAACAGTTGGAGAAGATGGTGCATCACATCAAACTGTGGAAGACTTAGCATTAATGAGAGCAATACCAAATATGGTTGTTATTTCACCATCTGATGCAGTAGAAACAAAAGCAGTTATAGAAGCAATAGCAGAATATAATGGTCCTTGCTATGTAAGATTAGGTAGATCGCCTGTTAATGTTGTTAACGATGAAAGCACATATAAATTTGAACTTGGTAAAGGTGTACTTTTAAATGAAGGTACAGATTTAACAATAGTAGCTACAGGAATAATGGTAGATGTTGCTTTAGAAGCTAAAGAAATCTTAGCATCACAAGGTATTTCTGCAAGAGTTATCAATATCCATACTTTAAAACCAATTGATTCAGATATTTTAGTAAAAGCTGCTAAGGAAACTGGAGCAATTGTAACAGTTGAAGAGCACAGCGTAATTGGTGGTTTAGGTTCAGCAGTATCAGAAGTTTTAGGAGAAGTTTGCCCAGTACCAGTAGTTAAGGTTGGGGTTAATGATCAATTTGGTCAAAGTGGAAAGCCAGATGAATTATTAGAGTACTATGGATTAACAGCTACAAACGTTGTTGAAAAGGCTAAAAAAGCTATTGAATTAAAAAGATAGTTAAAAATTTTATTAATACAGATGATGAATCAAAATGAAATATTCTTGATTCATCATCTTTTTATAATTAAATGGATAAATTTAAGATTAGATTTATAAGTGAAACCAGGATTTTAATTACAATTTCATAATTCGTATTTCATAATCTAGTTTTTATAAATGTTTATGATATAATTTTGCATTGGAATAATATTCAATGTAAATGGCATAAAAAGAGGTAAAAGAGGAAACATAATTATAGTAATTTAAATAATAGGAGTATATTATGAATAAAGGTAATTTAAGAGATTTTATGTTAATAACTTTTGGTGTGTTTCTCGTAGCAATATCGGTAGTATACTTTTTTCAACCTAATAATATTGCTGCAGGAGGGGTAAGCGGTATAGCAATAATAATTAATAATTTTGTCCCAGGTATACCTATAGGTCTATTGGTTTTAATGATGGATTGTATTTTGTATATAGTTGCCTTTCTTGTAATAGGTAGCAAATTTGGTGGCAAGAGCATTTATGCCAGTCTTACTTTGTCAGGGATAATGTGGTTATTAGAAAAGGTATTCCCTTATAAAGCTACAAATGACCTTATGCTTGCAACTATTTTAGGAACAATAATTTCAGCATTAGGCTTAGCAATTGTTTTTAATTGCAATGCATCTACTGGTGGAACTGATATTTTGGCAAAGATACTACATAAGTTTTTCCACTTTAACATAGGAAAGTCACTGCTGATAGTAGATTTTATAGTTACACTAGCAGGAGCAATGACATTTGGAGTTCAAAAAGGACTATATGCGGTATTAGCAGTAATAATAAGTGGCTTTGCAATAGATAAAGCTATTGCTGGTTTTAATATTTGTAATGAAGTTACAATAATAAGCAAAGAAAGTAAAAAAATAAGTGAATTTATTTTAAATGATTTAGGAAGAGGTTGTACATTTATTAATGGTATAGGAGGATTTACTGAAAAGCAAACTACTATACTTTATACTGTTATAGGCAGAAGTGAATTTATTAAGCTTAAGAGATATATTAGCCAAATAGATAATAATGCCTTTATAACTGTCAGTGAAGTAGCTGAAGTTATGGGAGAAGGCTTTAAAGAAATTAATGGAGAATAATTAAAGGATGGGGTGGTACAAATGAAAAAAATAAAAGAATATGCATTAACAACATTAGGAATAGTATTAACAGCCATTGCACTTGAATACTTCTTCTTTCCCAATGATATAGCAGCTGGTGGAGTTTCAGGTATAGCTCTTGTAATTAATGGAGTTACTGGTTGGAATATAAGTATAATGGTCTTCATATTAAATATTATTCTATTTATTCTAGCTTTTGTTGTTTTAGGAAAAGGATTTGGTGGAAAGAGTATATATGCCACTGTAATGCTTTCTGTAGTAATGGAGATAATTGAAAGAGTATTTAGTCCAGGAATATTAACAGATAATATGTTTTTAGCAAGCTTTTTTGGTTCAGCACTTTTAGCAATGGGATCAGCAATAGTATTCCATCAAGGTGCATCAACAGGAGGAACTAGTATATTAGCAGCTATAATAAGTAAATTTACATCTTTAGGTGTGGGTACATCATTATTATTAAATGACTCAATTATATGCCTTCTAGCAATTAATGTTTTTGGTATAGATAAGGGGTTATTTGGTTTCTTTAGTTTAATATTAATAGGACTTCTTATTGATAAGTTTATTGATGGGTTTAATACATGTAAGCAAGTATTTATAATTACCAGCAAAGCTGAAATGGTAGTTAACTTTATTAATAAAGATATAGATAGAGGATGTACAGTATTAAATGGAAAAGGTGGATATACTGATAGTGAAGTAAAGATTGTTTATACAGTACTTAGCAGCAATCAATTCATTACATTAAAAAGCTTTATTAAGGAAAATAATCCAGAAGCGTTCATTACAGTAAATGACTCTAAAGAAGTGTTAGGATTAGGATTTAATAACGATTACTAAAAATTGGATAATCTTAAATAGTTAGGTACATTGTTGGTCAATAAGGTTTTATGTGATATAATCAATTTAGAGTTTTGGAGAAGGAAGGATAAGAGGTGTTTTAATGATAGAATTTAATAATGTATCAAAGATATATAACAACAATGTAAAAGCGTTATCAGATGTAAGTGTTAAAATAGATTCAGGTGATTTTGTATTCTTAGTTGGACCTTCAGGATCAGGAAAGTCAACTTTTATAAAAATGTTATTAAAAGAAATTGAACCTACAATGGGAAATATTACTGTTGCAGATAAAAAATTATCAGAAATAAAGAGAAATCAAATACCATATTACAGAAGAAAGATAGGTATGGTGTTTCAAGATTTCAGACTTATACCAACATTAAATGTTTATGAAAATGTTGCCTTTGCTATGAGAGTTGTGGAAGCTTCTCAAAAGGAAATAAGAAAGAGAGTACCAATGGTGTTATCTCTTGTTGGATTATCTCATAAATATAAAATGTTCCCAAATGAATTATCAGGGGGGGAGCAACAGAGGGTGTCACTGGCTAGAGCTATAGTAAACAATCCATCTGTGCTTATAGCCGATGAACCTACAGGTAACTTAGATCCAGATACAGCAAAAGAAATTATGGAATTATTAGAAGATATAAATAGATCAGGTACAACAATAGTTATGGCTACTCATGCTAAGGATATAGTTGATAGTATGAAGAAGAGAGTTATAGCTATAGAAAAAGGATCTATAGTGAGAGATGATAGAAAGGGGATGTACGAAAATGAAAATTAATACAATAAATTATTTTATAGTAGATGCCCTGAAAAGTATAAAACGTAATATAACAGTTAGTTTTGCTGCTATGTTAACTGTGCTAGTAACATTTTTTGTATTAGGTACATTTACATTAGTTGGTTTAAATTTTAATAAAACTATAGAAGATGTAGCTGATAAGATTGAAATAAAAGTTTATTTACAAGATGACATAAAACTTGTAAATCAAAGGGAAGTAGAAATTAAATTAGCAGAGCAGGAAGGGGTAAAGGCAGTTACTTATGAATCAAAAGATGAAGCCTTTACAAAACTTAAGAAGGATTTAGAAGGAAATAGCGGTATGCTTGAAGGATATAGTCTTGAAAATAACCCGCTAGCAAGTTCATATATAGTTACTTTAGAGGATGCGTCATATGCAGGTGATGTAAGTAAAGCTGTAGAAGATATGACAGGTGTTGAATCTATAACTAATCAACAAGAATTAATAGAGAAAATAAGCAACGTAGTTGATTTTGTACAAATATTAGGTATAGTATTATTCTTTGTATTTATAGGAGTATCAATATTCTTAATAATGAATACAATCAAACTAGCAGTATATTCAAGAAGAAGAGAAGTAGGAATAATGAAGTTTGTTGGGGCAACAGACTGGTTTATAAGATGGCCTTTTGTTATTGAAGGTATGATAATTGGAGCTGTTGGTTCATTACTTGCAACGGCAATACTGTACTTTATATATAGAGGAGTATTTGGATTTATAGCAAGTAATCTTTTAATAGCCAACTTAGTTCCAGTATCATTTGTATTAACAACATTATTAGGAGGATTCCTATTAGGTGGAATAGTAGTTGGAGCCATTGGAAGTATAGCTGCACTAAGAAAGTTCTTAGTTGTATAAAAAATAAGTGCTTATAAATAAATTAATTAATAAGGAGCTGTAAGGTATTTACGGCTCCTTAGTTTCGTTGAAAAAGCAAAAAAATATATAGATAAATAAAAAAAGAAGCTTAACATTTATTTAAATTAATATTATTATTTAAGATATAGAAATAATAATCATAAAGCTATTTAACATAAATTGAAAGGAAGTAGAGAAATGGAGAATTATAGCAGAGAGGAAAAAGAAGGTAGGAAAGATAAATTTAAATGGTTAAAGATTGCTGCCATAGCTGTATTATTTATAGGAACAGGAATTGGAATGTTTTATGGAGGTAATATTGTAGCAACCAAAGGATTTATTTTGACTGGAGTTCCTGAAAAAGCTGTTGAGGACTTAGGAAAAATAAGTGACTCAGATAAATATAGTGATTTATTTGAGCTTAGAAGTTTGCTTATGGCAAAATATGATGGAGATATAGATGATACTGTACTTTTAGAAGGTGCTATGAAAGGAATGGCATCTGCATTAGGTGATCCATATACTGTTTACATGAATTCAGAGGAGTATGTTGATTTCGTAGAATCAAATAATAACTTCTATGGAATAGGAGCTCAAATTGGTGTAAGAGATGAAAAAGTAGTAATAATAGCACCAATTGAAGGTTCACCGGCAGAGAGGGCTGGAATAAAGGCAGGAGATGTAATCTTACAAGTTGATGATTATGAGGTTACTGATGCTAATAGTGAAGAAGTAGTATCAAGAGTTAGAGGAGAAGAAGGAGTTTCAGTAAAGTTAATTGTTAAAAGAGGCCAGGAGACCCTACAATTTGATGTAGTACGAGAAGAAATTCAAAGTGAATCAGTAAAAGGTGAAATATTAGAAGATAATATTGGATATATTCAAATTACTACATTTAGCGATGAAGATGTAAGTGTTAAGTTTACAGAAAAGCTTAATGAATTAAAAGAAAGTGGAATGGAAAGATTAATATTAGACCTTAGAGGAAATCCAGGAGGATATTTAGATAAATGTGTTGAGATAGCATCTAACTTTATTCCAGAAGGTGAGATGATTACTTATACTATAGATAAATATGATAATAAACAAGTTTCCTTATCGCAAGGTGGAGATGCAATTGGTATGCCATTAGTAGTATTAGTAGATGGTGGCAGTGCCAGTGCATCAGAAGTTGTTACTGGTGCATTAAAGGATAATAATGTGGCAACAGTTATAGGAACTACAACATTTGGAAAAGGTATAGTTCAGCAGCTTATTCCTTTTGTGGAAAGTGATGGGGATACTGGAGCTATTAAAGTAACAACATCAAAGTATTATTGTCCTAATGGGGAAAATATTCATGGTAAGGGTATAGAGCCAGATATTACTGTAGAATTAAGCGAAGAAGTGTTAAGTCAAGAGTATAGTAGGGATATTGATACACAATTCCAAAAGGCATTAGAGGTAATAAGAGAAAAATAGTAACTTAGGAGGCTACAAATGGAGCTGATAACATATAGTCTGAGAACTGTAGCAGAAGCAATAATTAAACCAACATATTTACTAATGCTTATAGTATTTGGCGTAATATTTTATTTAAAAAACAAAAGAACTTCAATGATACAACAAATGACCATTGGAGAAGTAATTGATACTCCATTGGAATTAACATTATCACAACTTGTAATAGGTATATTAGCAGGCACAATAGGAAGTATTATACTATCAGTATTAGGCGTTAGCTTTGGTAATAACTCAGGTATAGAATTTATTTTTATAACATCAATACTATTATTGATAATAAGACCAAGGCTTGTATGCTTTGCTTATTCTGGAGCAGTGCTTGGAGCAGTTAGTATGATATTAAATATAATATTAAATAGTATTGGAAAGCAGTCATATATTAATGTAAATATACTATCATTAACCAGCTTTATAGCTGTGCTACATATGATTGAAGGAATTATTGTCATGGTAGATGGTAATAGAGGGGCCATTCCAGTATTTAGTAATAGGGACAATAAAATAATTGGAGGGTTTTCATTTAATAGATATTGGACTATACCAATAGCTGTAATGATAATGATTAGTGGAGATTCTTCAGGAACAGGAATAATTTCAGCACCAGCATATAATTGGTGGCCTATTATTAAAGATTCAAATTTAATGACAATGTTAGCAGTAGCATCTTTAACATTTGTTCCTTTTTATGGTGTGATAGGCTATAGTTCTGTTACTTTTACTAAAAGAAAGAAGGAGAAAGTTATAGGTGCTGGTATAGGGATATTTTTATATGGAGTATCATTACTTATAGTTTCACAATTATGTAGTATTGGATTAATGGGAGAAATTTTAGCATTAGTTTATATGCCATTAGGGCATGAATTATTAATTAAGTTTGAAAGAATGAGAGAAAAACGTGGAGAATACTTATATGTAAGTGATGAAAATGGCATATCAATACTTGAAGTAGCACCTAATTCTGTTGCTTTCGAAGCTGGAATTAGAAGGGGAGATAAGATTTTAGCCATAAACGGTGAACCTGTAACTTCGGAAGTGGATATTTTAAAAGCCGTTAAGGAATCTACTGCTATGTTGCCTATTAAAATAAAAAGCCAGTACGGTAAGATAAATGATTATATATTACAACCAGGTAATAGAAGATTGGGAGTATTATTAGTTCCTCGTATGGTAAAGAGTGAAAGTAGAATTGATATAAGTAGCGATGAATTTAAAAGAATATTAGAGGAATTAAAAAGCAAAAAGTAGTAATTGCAAATGTAATTACTACTTTTTTCATAGCTTAAATTTAGATATTAATATTTAAATGTTAATAAATTGTACAAAATGTTAATAATAAGTAGAATAGAGATATAGTAATAATTATGACGGAGTTGATAATGAAATGAATAAATTTAAGATACATTCAAAATTTAAACCCATGGGAGATCAGCCAAAGGCCATTGATTCATTGGCACAGGGTATAGAAGAGGGGCAAGAATTTCAAACCTTATTAGGGGTTACTGGTTCAGGAAAGACTTATACCATGGCAAATATTATAGAAAAGGTTCAAAAACCAACCATAGTACTAGCACATAATAAAACTTTAGCAGCTCAATTATGTTCTGAATTTAAAGAATTCTTTCCAGACAATATAGTTGAATATTTTGTATCCTATTATGATTACTATCAACCAGAAGCTTATGTGGCTTCTACTGATACATTTATAGAAAAAGATGCATCTATAAATGATGAAATAGATAAGCTTAGACATGCTGCTACATCAGCGTTATTAGAAAGAAGAGATGTAATAATTGTTGCATCAGTTTCTTGTATATATGGGTTAGGTAATCCAGAAGAATATAAAAAGCTTACAATATCTTTAAGACCTGGAATGGAAAAAGATAGAGATGAAATTATAAGAAAACTTATAGACATTCAATATGAAAGAAATGATATAGATTTTTCAAGAGGTACATTTAGAGTAAGAGGTGATTCTTTAGATATAGTTCCATCATCATCATCTAATAATGGAATAAGAATAGAATTCTTTGGTGATGAAATTGATAGAATAAGAGAATTTGATGTGTTAACAGGAAAGATAATTGGAGATAGAAAGCATGTATCAATAACTCCAGCATCTCACTTTGCTGCTTCACAAGAAACAATAGATAAAGCAATTAATGTAATAGAATATGAATTAGAGGAAAGATTAAAAGAACTTACATCACAAGATAAACTTGTGGAGGCTCAAAGATTGAGACAAAGAACAAACTATGATATAGAAATGATAAAGGAAATGGGATATTGTAGTGGTATAGAAAATTATTCTAGAATTCTTGATGGAAGAGCACCAGGAACGCCACCACAAACATTATTAGATTATTTCCCAGATGATTATTTAATGTTTATTGATGAAAGTCACGTTACGTTACCACAAGTTAGGGCAATGTATGCTGGAGATAAATCAAGAAAAGATAATTTAGTAGAGTACGGATTTAGACTTCCATCAGCTTATGATAATAGACCATTACAGTTTAAAGAATTTGAAGATAAGATAAATCAAGTTGTTTTTGTTTCTGCTACACCAGGCCAATATGAAGTAGATCATTCTACTAATATAGCAGAGCAAATAATACGTCCAACTGGACTAATAGATCCTGAAATAGAAATAAGACCTGTAAAGGGGCAAATTGACGATTTATATGGAAGTATTTTAGAAACTACAAAGAGAGAGTTTAGAACGTTAGTTACTACATTAACTAAAAAAATGGCAGAAGATTTAACTAAGTATCTTACTGATCTTGGTGTGAAGACAACATATATGCATTCAGATATAGACACCATTGAGAGAATGGAAATCATAAGAGATTTAAGACTTGGTAAATATGATGTACTTGTGGGAATTAACCTTTTAAGAGAAGGTCTTGATATACCGGAAGTTGCTTTAGTAGCAATTTTAGATGCTGATAAGGAAGGATTCTTAAGATCAGAAACTTCTATGATACAAACAATCGGTAGAGCAGCTAGAAATGCTGAAAGCAAGGTTGTTATGTATGCTGATACAATAACAGGTTCTATGGATAGAGCCATTAAAGAAACAGAAAGAAGAAGAAAGATTCAAATGGATTATAATAAAGAACATGGCATAGTACCTAAGACAATTAAAAAGGATGTAAGAGATGTCATTGGAAATATAATGGTTGCAGAAGAAGCTGAAGCTTATGAAGTTGATAGCACAGGATTATCTGAAAAAGAAAAGGCTAAATTAATAAAGGAATATACTGCTGAAATGAAGGATGCCGCTAAGAATCTTCAGTTTGAAAGAGCTGCAGAACTTAGAGATATGATTAAAAAGCTTGAAGAATAGGTTATTATTTATAAAGAGTGTTGCTTTTAATATATAAAATTATTAATTGAGAGGTAGATAAAATATGAATAAAATTTTAGTGGTAGAAGATGACTGGGATATTAATGGGTTATTATACAACATATTAGAACAAAATGGTTATGAAGTAAAAGCAGCATATTCAGGTAGTGAGGCTAAGATGTGCTTGGAACAAGGAAAATTTGATTTGTTACTTTTAGATTTGATGCTTCCAGGAATAAAAGGTGAGGATTTAATTGATGAAATAAGAAAAAGCAGTATCATACCCATAATAGTTATTTCAGCAAAAAGTGCACAAGAAGATAAAATAAATGTCTTAAAGATAGGTGCTGATGATTTTATCTCAAAGCCTTTTGATATAAATGAAGTTATTGCAAGAGTAGAGGCACAATTAAGAAGATATAAAAGATTTTCTAATTTAACTGGTGAAAATAATAAAATAGAGCATAAGAATCTTATTATTGACACAGAAAGTAGACAGGTGTATGTAGATAAGCAAGAAGTTATATTAACAGCAAGAGAATTTTCAATTTTAGAGCTTCTTATGAAGAATCCCCATAAGGTATTTACAAGAGCTAATCTTTTTGAATCTGTATGGCAAGATGAATTTATGGGAGATGATAATACTGTTAATGTACACATAAGTAATCTAAGATCTAAGCTAAATAAAGCAGATAAGGAAAACGAATATATACAAACAGTATGGGGAATAGGTTTTAAATTAAAAGAATAATATATAAAAAGAATTCAGTTTTTTATCTGAATTCTTTTTTTGCAACAAACAAAAATGTGAATATAAGTAATATTATGGTAAAATTATAAAGTAAGTATAAATATAGTGGGGAGTATCATGGAAGTTAAAGAAGCGGTAAAAGAAGATAAAAATTCAGGATATAAGCAATTGTTAAATGAAAAAAACTTTTTACTTAATACATTTGCTAATATAGTATCAAGATTTGGGGACGGAATAGATACAATTGCCTTTTCATTGCTTGTTTATCAAATTACAGGCTCTACATTATTAGTGGCAACATTATATGCTATTAATGGTATACCTAACATAATATTTAGTATGGTAAGTGGAGTTGTTTGTAAGTATATTACTGATAAAAAGATTATGGCCATATGTGATTTTGGAAGAGGGGCATGTGTTACTCTTGTTGCAGTTTTGTTTATCACAGGAAATTTAGCAACTTGGCATTTATATGTAATTACATTTTTAAATTCATCCTTTGAGTCTTTTAGAGGACCAGCAACAACATCAATTATTCCTAAAATATTACCGCAGGAGAAAATGGAATATGGAATGGCATTTATGTCATCAGGAACAAAAGTAGCAGAAATGATTGGACTTGCTTCAGCAGCATTTTTAATAGGTATTTTAGGATTAGGAGGAGCTATTATTATTGATGCAGTAACATTTTATATCTGTGGAGTATTAATAATGGCAATAAAATTAAAAGACAAGCTTGTTGTCAATGAAAAGTTAACAGTTAAAAGTTATTTTATTGATTTAAAAGAAGGTTTTAGTTATGTAAAAAAAGATGGATTATTATTAAATATAGTAATATTTGCAGCTGTAGTAAATGCATTACTTGTACCATGTAATTCAATGCAGGCTCCTTATGTAAAAGTGTTTTAAACTCAGGAAGTAGTGCTATGTCAGTAATGAGTATATCAACATTGGTAGGAATGACTTGTTCAACAGTTTTGGCACCTAAGATAAAAGAGAAAATAGGAAATAAAAAAATGTTTATATCAGGTGGAATAATTGTAGGAATATCATATTGCATATTATCTCTATTAGGAACTTTACCACAGTTAGCTATGTATGTTGCATTATCTATAGATATGTTTGTATTAGGTGTAGGAGCATTATTTTTAAATTTTCCACTACAAATAATAATGCTTAAGAGTGTTCCAGGAGAATATTTACCAAGAGTTGCTTCTATATTTAATGCAGGAGCATTATGTGCAACACCAGTGGTATCATGTATAGTAGGTGCTATTTCAGAATTTACAAGTATTAAAATACTATTTATAGGATTTTGTATGGCTGTTGTAATATTATATATATTGCAGTCATTTAGTAAAAACATAAAAAAATACGATAACTATTAGAGAATTAAAAATTAAGAATTAAAAATGGAAAATTAATGAGAAAATTCAGCTTTAGGGCTGAATTTTTTTATAGAATAAAATCATTAACCTTAATTATTAACTTTCATTTATGAATTTTAAAGAAACTCTTTAGAGTTTATACAGAAATTCATCATTCATCATCCATAATTCATCATTATCTAACCAACTTAATACTTTCTTAATATTTTCTTTAAGTTATCTTATAGGTATCTAGATAGAATGTAAATATATAAAAGGACAGGGAGGAAAATTAAGGTGAAGGAAGCAGTACTTAAAACTTATAATCTTTGTAAGAAATATAAAGATCAAATGGCTGTTGATAATGTTAGTATGACCATAAGAAAAGGTGATATATATGGATTTATCGGACAAAATGGAGCTGGTAAGACTACTTTAATAAGAATGATTACAGGACTTGCTCATAGGACTTCTGGAGAAATAGAGCTTTTTGGTGGAAGTGGAGAAGAAGCTTTAAATAAGGGGAGAGAATTTATAGGTAGCTTAATAGAAAGCCCAGCATTTTATAAAAATATGACAGCTAGAGAAAATCTTGAAGTATCTAGATTAGTAAGGAATATACCAGGAAAGGAATGTATTGATGAGGTTTTAAATTTAGTTGGCTTAAAGGATACAGGTAAAAAGAAGGTAAAAGACTTTTCACTAGGTATGAGGCAGAGGCTTGGAATTGCCAATGCACTACTTGGAAATCCTAAGCTTTTAATTCTTGATGAACCAATAAATGGACTTGATCCAATGGGAATAATTGAAATAAGAGAATTATTAAAAAAGATAAATAAGGAAAAGGATATTACCATATTAATTTCAAGCCACATATTAGGAGAGCTTTCAGAAATGGCCACTACTTATGGAATCATAGCTAATGGCAAGCTTATTGAGGAAATATCTTCATCAGAGTTATCGCAGAAATGTAGACAATATATAGATTTAAAAGTAGATGATGCAAAAAAGGCAGTAATCCTTTTAGAACGCCAATTTGGTATAACTGATTATGAAGTTTTAGAAAACAACAAGATAAAAATATTTTCACATTTAAATGAAACAGGAGCTATTAATATGCAATTATCTAAAGGTGTCGTAGTAGTTGAAAAGATAGATATAAAAGGAGAAAAGCTGGAAGAGTATTTTATGGACAGAGTTGGAGGTGAAGTAAGTGTTTAGAATGTTAAGGGCTGAATTTTATAAGATGTATAAAAGCAGGGGCTTTAAGGTGCTTTGCATAGTAGCAATATTATTAGGTTTATTAAATGTGGTTATGAATAATGTAATAAATGAGGAATTCTTAAGCAAATCTTTAGGTACACAAGTTTCAGAAGAGCAAATGGAGTCTTTGATTAATAATGATTCTGATGAAATAATTTCACCAGGAAGCCTAGGATTTCATACTAATGGAGCAAAAGATCCCTTTAACATAACTGCTGTAGAAGCATTTCACGCTTCTTTTGGTTCAGGTATAATGGAAATACTTATTGCAGTTCTTGTGGGAACAATGGTAGCTAAGGAATATTCAGAGGGAACTATAAAAAATACTTTAGCTTATGGTAAAAATAGAACAAGCTTCTATATAGCTAAGTTTATTAATATAATTGCAGGCTCAGCCATTATTATGGCAATAATGACAGGGGTTACTACTTTAGGAGTCATCATTACAAAGGGTTGGGGAGAGCAGTTTAAATTTACACAATTGATTCATATGGTTGAGACTTTTTTAGGAGCAGTGATAGTTTTTGGTGCAGTGGCGGCAATAATAATGGTTATATCATCTTTAGTAAAAAGCAATGGGGCAACCATAGGTATATCAGTGGCGTTATTTATATTATTACCAACAATGGCTAGCTTCTTATATGGTGTTTATGATTGGTTTGATAAGATATATGAGTTATCATTATTTTATAACAGTGCATTAGTTACAGCAATTAAAGCAAGTTTACAGGATGTTATTAGAAGCATGGTAATAGGTGTAGTTACCATGGCTATTGCACTGGTAGCTGGTATAACTATATTTAGAGGTCAAGATATAAAATAACTGGAGGGTTATTAAGATGTTAGAAATAAGAAATTTTTCAAAAAGCTATAGCAAAGGAAAAAATGTTGTTGAAGATATATCATTAAAAGTAAATAATGGTGAAATATATGGCTTTGTTGGCCATAATGGAGCAGGTAAGACAACCACAATAAAATCTATAGTAGGTATACTTGATTTTCAACAGGGAGATATACTAATCGATAATATGTCCATTAAAGATGAGCCTTTAGAATGTAAGAAGGTTATGGCATATATACCAGACAATCCAGATATATATGAAGCTTTGACTGGAATACAATATTTGAATTTTATTGCCGACATATATAAGGTGAGCAAGGAGCAAAGGGAAGAACTTATAAGACTTTATGGTGATAGATTTGAACTTACACCTTATCTAGGTGATTTAATTTCTTCTTATTCCCATGGTATGAAACAAAAGCTTGTGGTAATTTCAGCCCTTATTCATAAACCAAAGCTTTTAGTGTTAGATGAGCCTTTTGTAGGGCTAGATCCTAAAGCAGCCTATACCTTGAAGGAAATAATGAGAGAAATATGTAATGAAGGCAGTGCCATATTTTTCTCCAGTCACGTTCTTGAAGTAGTTGAGAAGCTTTGTGATAGAGTTGCCATAATCAAGAACGGTCATATAGTTGCTGAAGGAAAGACAGCAGAAGTAAAGGGTAATAGTTCACTTGAGCATGTATTTTTGGAGTTGATAGATAATGAGTAATTTAGCATCTTTATTAAAGGTAGCTTTTTATAATACCACAGGTATCAATAGCTTATCTAAAAATATAAAGGAAGGCAAAGAAAAGAAGAAGTTAATATTTACATCTTTTATGGTTGTTTTTATTGGTCTTACTCTTGTATTGATGTCAAGTACTTATAGTTATGGATTAGCAGAGGTATTAAAGCCCATGGGACAACTACAATTACTATTATTATTTGCAGTAATTATTAGTTCTGTAATAATAGTGTTTACTTATATTTATAAAGCACCAGGCGTATTATTTTCAGCAAAAGATTATGAATTGTTAAGTTCTTTGCCAATAAAAAGCAGTACTGTTTTATGTAGTAAGCTAATGGAAATGATGATTATAAATTATATATTTACATCATTAATTATCGTTCCAGTATCAATAGTTTATTTCATAATCAGTGGAAATACTAGCTGGACATTCTTTTTAGTGATGCTTATAGGTTTAATCTTTATTCCTATGATTCCAGTGGTGTTAGCATCAATTATTGCAATGATAATATATTATATTTCATCTAAGTTTAAGCACAAAAATGCCATGTCTATAATCATTGGTTTATCAGCAGTGATGTTAATTTTATATGCTTCCATAAGAATGAATGATATTATTAATTATTTTATGCTAAATAGTGAATCCATAGTAGAAGGTTTTGGCAAGGTATATCCACCAGCACAATATTTAGCAGAGGCAATGGTTGATTTCAATTTAGTGTCATTGGTTAAATTTATTGCAGTTTCAATTATTCCATTTAGTATATTTATTGCTGTATTCAGTAGAATTTTTAGTAAGATAAATAAAATATTAGGTGAAAACTATAGAAAATCAAATTATAAATTAGGTCAGCTAAAAACAAGCAGTCAGTTATCAGCATTAACTAAAGGTGAACTAAGGTTATATTTTTCAATACGTATTTATGTTATGAATACAATTGTAGGTATGTTAATAGTTTTAGGGGTGGCAGTACTTTCATTATTTAAAGGTAGTGAATTTATTACATCAATTTTAGTAGTTCCTGAGATAAGTACAATGTTAGAAGCTGAAAAATTAAGTGCTTTAATTGCTTGTGGTACATTAATTATTACTATCTTTGGTATAGGTTTAACATGTACTACAATGTCTAGTATATCCTTAGAGGGAACAAATTTATGGATTAAAAAAACATTGCCAGTAAGTGAAAAGGAAATATTTAAAGCCAAGATAATCAGTAATTTAATATTAACAATTCCAGCAGCTATTTTAAGTAATATAATATTTTATGTGGCATTAAAGTTTCATGTTATATATTTAATGTTAAATATAATAATAGCCATAGTATTTTCAGTTTTAAATGCTGTGTTAGGATTATTGATTAATGTATATTTTCCAAAGCTAGACTGGTCAAATCCAACGGTAGTTGTTAAGCAAAGTGCAGCAGTATTTATAGGTATAGTTGTAACTTTTGCTTCTATTGCATTACCAATAGCGGTCTTCTTATTATTGAAAGTAGAAAATATATTAATGTTCTTAAGTTTTCTAGCAATAATCTTCTTAGCTGTAGCTTTTATAGCTTGGAATATATTAATGACAAAGGGTGTAAAACAATTTAAGATGTTATAGAATAAATATGGGGTGTATGAATATACATCCCATATTTAGATTAATTAGGAGAAAAGAAATGGTTTTTAATATTATAGCTATAATTATAATTATTGTGCTTATTATGGTTATAGCAGGTTATAAAAGGGAGTTTAAAAGTATAGTTAAACAAATAGATAATCATTTAGATGATTATGTAAATATAAGGACTGGTACTTCTGATAAGGATTTAGATAGATTGGTAAGTAGAATAAATCTTTTATATGATGGCAGACAAAAGGTAAATTCTGAAAAGAAGAAGGTTGAAGAGGATTTAAGGGCAAGTATATCTAACATGTCTCATGATTTAAGGACGCCTCTTACTTCCATAATGGGATATATGCAGTTAGTAAGGTCACCTAGGATCACTGAAAAAGAAAAAGAAGAATATATGGATATCATTGAAAGCAGGACAAAATACTTGCAGACACTGATTAGCAGTTTCTATGAACTTTCAAGGATAGAAGGAAATGAATATAAGTTTAATTATAAGAAGATAAATTTAAGTGCTTTATTATGTGAAAATATAGCTTCTTTTTATAATGATTTTATGGAAAATGGTATTGATCCTATAATTGAAATTGATGAAAAAGTTAGAGATATTATTGCTGATGAAAATGCTGTAAACAGAATATTTGCTAATTTAATAAATAACGTCCTTAAGCATGGTGAAAGCTTTGTGAAGATTACCTTAAAGGAAGATGGCAATAAAATAGTGACAGAATTTATTAATGGAGCATCTGATTTAAGTGAAGAAGATGTGGAAAAGATATTTGAAAGATTTTATACAGCTGATAAATCAAGAAGTGATAGGAATACTGGCTTAGGACTTTCCATAACAAGAAGTCTTGTAACACAGCTTGGACATGAAATAAAGGCTAAATCGGAGGATGGAAAATTAGTTATAAGTATAACTTGGAATATAAGAAATTAAAAATGTAAAATTAAAAGTTTATCTACTTTTGTTTTATAATAGAATATAATTATGAAGATATGTTAAAAATTAATATAGAGGTGAGTTATGGATAATTTAAAGGATATTAGATGGAAACAAAGATTTGAGAATTTTGATAAATCATATAAATTATTAAATAAATATGCTAAGCAACCAATTACAACTGAGCTTGAAAGAGCTGGTATAATTCAATTTTTTGAAATGACTTTTGAATTGGCGTGGAAGGTATTAAAAGATTATTTAGAAGCGCAGGAGTATTTAGTTAAAAGTCCCAGAGAAACTGTTAAGCAAGCGTTCCAAATAGGTTTAATTGATAATGGACATATTTGGATGGATGCATTATCAAATAGAAATTTAACAACACATACATATGATGAAGAACTTGCTAATAAGATGACAAATGAGATAATAACTATGTATTTACCAGAGTTGGACAAAATGTATGAAAAGTTATCTAAGGAGCTATAAATATGTTTGGGTTAATTGAAAGAGATATAGAATATATAGTAAAGGCCATGAAGAAATTTAATGAAATAGAAAAGGCAATAGTTTTTGGTAGTAGAGCTATTGGTAATTATAAAAAGGGATCAGATGTAGATATTGCAATAATTGGTGATGGTATTGATAGAAGGACAGTATATAAGTTAGATGATTATTTAAATGAAGTTTATCCATTACCATACTTTTTTGATATATTACAATATAATTGTATTACAAATGAAAACTTAAAAAAGCATATAGATAATGAAGGGAAAATTATCTATGAAAGAAAATAAGGTGTTTTTATAACACCTTATTTTTATAAAATTAGAATATATTTAAATAAGAGGGCTATATTAAATAAAGAAAGTTACTCTTCATCACTTATAAAGTGATATATTCCACATTTTTCACATAGATATAATTTTTTTCTTTTAGTATCTTCTGTATCATCAATTACTAATCTAAAAGTCAATTCAGAATTACAGTCTTTACATAAATACATATTAATTTTCCCTCCTGGATAAATATGCTATCAAATATAAAGTAATAATTCAATGCATAAATATTGCCAATTAATTATGCAAAAATAAATGTAATTGACAATAAAAAATAACAACTCTAAAATAGTAATAAAGAATGTCTGTTCGAGATTAAATGTAGAATAATATGATAAAAATAATAAAAGAAATAATTTCTATAAAATGAATGGCGATAAATAAGGGAAGAGGTGGACTTTATGAAAGATAAAATCGTAGTAAAAGGTGCAAGAGTACATAATTTGAAGAATGTTTCATTGGAGATACCAAGAGATAAGCTAATAGTTTTTACAGGGCTTTCTGGTTCAGGAAAGTCATCTTTAGCATTTGATACTTTATATGCAGAAGGACAAAGAAGATATGTAGAGTCCTTATCATCATATGCAAGACAATTCTTAGGGCAAATGAATAAACCAGATGTTGATAATATAGAAGGATTATCACCAGCAATTTCAATAGATCAAAAAACCACAAGCAAAAATCCAAGATCAACTGTTGGAACAATAACAGAAATATATGATTATTTAAGATTATTATATGCTAGAGTAGGTATTCCACATTGTCCAAAGTGTGGTAAGGAAATTACTCAGCAATCTGTGGATCAAATTGTGGATAATGTCATGAAACTTGGGGAAAGAACTAAGGTTCAAGTTTTAGCGCCAGTGATTAGAGGAAAAAAAGGTATGCATGAAAAGGTCCTTGAAAATATAAGAAAGCAAGGCTTTGTTAGAGTAAGGATAGATGGCGAAATTTATGAAATAGCTGAAGAGGAAATCAGTTTAGAAAAAAATATTAAGCATAATATAGAAGCAGTTGTAGATAGACTTGTTATTAAAGAAGGCATAGAAAGCAGATTAGCTGAATCTATCGAAACTGCTTTAAAAATGGCTGAAGGATTAGTTATCATAAATGTAGTAGGACAGGAAGATATCCTGTTCAGCGAACATTTTGCTTGTCCTGATTGTGGTATAAGCATAGATGAATTAGCACCTAGATTATTTTCATTTAACTCACCATGGGGAAAATGCGAGAAATGTGATGGACTTGGAACATTAATGGAGTTTGATCCAGACCTAATTATTCCTGATAAAAGCTTAAGCATCATGGAAGGTGCAATAGCAACTTGGGGGGAAGGAAGATTAAAAGAAGATTCATGGACTTTTGCCATATTAAAAGCATTAAGTGCAGAATATGATCTTGATTTAAATAAACCTATTAAGGAATTTTCAAAAGAAGAGCTAGATCTTTTGTTATATGGAACACAAGGCAAGACTTTGAATGTTAAATATAAAAAAGATGGTTCCCTAAACACTTATAGATATGCTTATGATGGTGAAATAAATACATTAGATAGAAGATATAGGGAAACTAATTCTGATGTTATTAAAGCTGAAATAGAGCAATATATGAGTGATAGTTATTGTCCAAAATGTAAAGGAGCACGTCTTAAAAAGGAAGCATTAGCAGTAGCTGTTGGAGGCATAAACATTTATGACTTTACAAAGATGTCCATTAAAGATGAATTAGAGTTTGTAAACTCTTTAGAGTTCTCTGAAAAGGATAGGATGATTAGTGATCAAATCATTAAGGAGATAAAGAATAGATTAGAATTCCTTGTTAATGTTGGACTTGATTATCTTAATCTTTCAAGAAATTCAGGAACACTATCAGGAGGAGAATCTCAAAGAATTAGATTGGCAACACAAATTGGTTCAGCACTTATGGGAGTGCTATATATACTAGATGAGCCAAGTATAGGTCTTCATCAAAGAGATAATGACAAGTTGATTCAAACTCTTAAAAATTTAAGAGATGTAGGAAATACAGTTATAGTAGTTGAACATGACGAAGATACTATGAGAGAAGCCGACTTTATCGTAGATATAGGTCCAAGAGCAGGTGAACATGGTGGACAGATAATAGCAGCAGGGCCAGTGGAAGAAATAATGGCTTGTAAGGAATCCATAACTGGTCAATATCTAACTGGTGAAAAAAAGGTTGAACTACCAGCTGAAAGAAGAAAAGGTAATGGTAAGTTTATTAAGATAAAAGGTGCAAAAGAAAATAACCTTAAGAATGTTAATGTAGATATTCCGCTAGGAACATTAACAATGGTTACTGGTGTATCTGGTTCAGGAAAGAGTACCTTAATTAATCAAATACTTTATAAGGGATTAAATAAACTTGTGAATAAAAGCAAGAATCCAGTTGGAGCTCATAAGGAAATATTAGGTTATGAAAATATAGATAAGATTATTGATATAGATCAAAGTCCAATTGGAAGAACACCAAGATCAAATCCTGCAACATATACAGGAACTTTCGATATTATCAGGGAATTATTTGCTCAAACAACAGAAGCTAAAATGAGAGGGTATAAGCCAGGAAGATTCAGCTTTAATATAAAAGGTGGAAGATGTGAGGCTTGTGCTGGTGATGGAATCATCAAAATAGAAATGCAATTCTTATCTGATGTTTATGTTCCATGTGAAGTATGTAAAGGAAAAAGATATAACAGGGAAACTTTAGAAGTTAAATATAAAGGTAAGAATATAGATGATATATTAAATATGACTGTAGAGGAAGCCTTAGAATTCTTTGAAAATATTCCAAGAATCAAAAATAAAATTCAGACATTATATGATGTTGGTTTAGGATATATTAGATTAGGTCAGCCATCAACACAATTATCAGGTGGAGAAGCTCAAAGAATAAAGCTTGCTTATGAATTATCTAAGAGAAGCACAGGAAAGACATTATATATCTTAGATGAACCAACTACTGGACTTCATGTAGATGATGTAAATAGACTAGTACAGATTGTTCAAAGACTTGTGGATGCAGGTAATACTGTAGTAGTTATTGAACATAATTTAGATATGATAAAATGTGCAGATTATATTATAGATTTAGGACCAGAAGGTGGAGATAAAGGTGGTACTATAGTGGCTAAAGGGAAGCCAGAAGAAATAGTGAAAGTAGAAGATTCATACACTGGAAAATATCTTAAAAAGTTATTAAGATAATAATTCATGGGTTGTTATTTTTTTCAATAACTATTAATATTAAGATTGAAGAACAGTAGATAGAGGTGAAGAAATGAGTATTAGCAAGATAATGGCCTTTGTATTTGGGATAGCCTTTATTGTATTTTTGTATGGAATAATATATTATTCATTAAAAATAATGTACAAGGATGTAAAGACTGGTGGTAAAAAGAAAAGTAATCCAGCAGCAAGAAAATATGCAGTGGAAGTAATTAATCCAGGGGCTAGTGAGGATTTAGAAGAAGGTTCTGTAATTTTAGTCAGAACAGAATTAACAATAGGTAGAAGAGAAGATAATTTAATAGTTTTATCAGAGCCATTTGCATCTGGTTATCATGCTAAATTATATGTTAAAAATAATAATCTTTATATTCAAGATTTAAATAGTACTAATGGTGTATATGTAAATGATGAAAGAATAAAAGATAAGGCAAAATTAACAGCTGATGATGAAATAAAAATAGGAAGTGCTATTTTTAAAGTATTAAAGCCAGGAAAGCAATAGAGGTGGTTAAAGGCATGAAAGGATCTAAGCAGGAAAAGAGATTATTAAGAATGATTTATTTACTATGCTTACTACTTTTCACTTATCTGGGCTTGCAATCAAAGCCCTTTGATACTCTTGCAATAGTTATGGGAGTAGTTCTATGTGTTTTAATAGGCTATTCCCACTTTGTAATTAGAAGGTATTATCCTGATGGTGATAAATTTATTTTAAATTTTGCAAGTGTTTTAGCAGTGGTAAGTATAGCTATGCTTTATAGAATTGATAAAGCAACTTCTGTAAAGCAATTGGTATGGGTTACTATTGGAGTAATAGGTTACATATTAGTGGTAGCCATAATACCGGATATGAGCAGGTTTGCTAAATATAAGAATGTTTATATGATTGCAACCATAGTGCTTATGCCTATGGCATTTTTATATGCAAAAATAACTGGAGCATCAGCTATTGGTGGTGCTTATAACTGGATAAGTATAGGTAAATTCATGGTTCAGCCTTCAGAGTTTGGGAAGATAACATTAGTGCTATACTTGGCAGCAGCTTTTTCTGAATATGAGGATAATGGAAGTATTAAAGATGATATAAAGCAACTGATAGTGCCAGCTTTAGTTGCTGGATTTTCACTTATATTCCTAGTTGCACAAGCTGATTTAGGTTCAGCACTTATATTCTTTGGAATAATTATCAGTCTTCTTTATGTGGCAACTTCTAAAAAGCTATATGTAGCATTAAGTTTAGGTGGTGCTACAGCAGGAGCCATATTAGGATATAATCTTTTTGCCCATGTAAGGGAAAGAGTTATGATTTGGAGAAATCCATGGGAATATGCTTCTGATGCAGGATACCAATTAGTACAATCTTTATATGCTATTTCCTCAGGTGGACTTGTAGGAAGTGGACTTGGGCAAGGATATGTAGAGTATATTCCAGTAAATGATTCAGATTTCATATATGCAGCAATATGTGAAGAGTTTGGCATGATATTTGCCGTTGGTTTAATGATAATATACTTCTTATTATTCTTCAGAGGTATCAGATCAGCATATGTTACCAATGATAAGTTTTCACAGCTGTCTGTTGTAGGTTTTAGTACCATGATAGCATGTCAAACATTAGTTATTATAGGTGGTATTTTTGGAGTAATTCCTTTAACAGGTATTACACTTCCAATATTAAGTTATGGTGGTTCATCAGTGCTTACCATATTCTTTGCTTTAGGAATATTACAAAAGGTATCAGAGGAGGCGTAAGAGTATGGATGAAAATAAATTAGCTAAAAGTGTACAACACGTAATGGTTGTGTTTTTGTTTTTATTTATAGCATTAATAACATATATAGCATATTTTCAAGTGTTTAGAGGTCCTAAAATAGCTGAGGATTCAGGAAATGTAAGAGTTCTAGCAGCAAAAAATGAAGTTATTAGAGGTACTATTTATGATAGAAATGGTACACCTTTAACTGAAACTACTAAGATTAATGATTTAACTCAAGATAGAAAATATCTTTATGGTGATTTATTAGTTCATCCATTGGGATATTACGATGAAGTCTACGGAATGTCAGGTCTGGAATCAGAATATGATGATGAATTAAGTAGCAACAGTTTTATAGGAAATAGTTATAGAGCATTTTTAAGTAGCATAGATTTTGCAGGATTAGTTAGTGATATAAAAGATGACTTAATAAACGAAAAGAAATTAAATTTATCAGAAAACTTTAAGACTTTTGTAGATAAGATTAAAGTTAAAAATGAGGAAGAAGAAAATGAAGCAAAGGTAGGAAATAGCATAGTTACTACTTTAGATTTAGAATTACAGCAGGTAGCTAGCGATGCATTAGGAGATAATAAGGGGTCAGTAGTAGCCATAAATCCTAAGACTGGAGAAATACTGGCTATGGTTTCTAAGCCATCCTTTGATCCAAATGATCTAGGGGCAGCACTGGAGGCGGCTTACAGCGGAAGTGATGAAGAGACTCCTCTTATTAATAGAGCTATCGATGGATTATATCCACCAGGTTCAGTATTTAAAACCGTTACTTTATCAAGTGCCTTGGAAAACATCCCAGGGGTAGCTAATAGGACATTTAACGATCAAGGAAAAATTATTTTTGATGATGGAACTACTTTAAATAACTATGCATATCAGTCACATGGAGCCATTGATTTAAGATATGCCTATAGAGTATCAAGTAATGTTGTTTTTGGAACATTAGCTATGGAATTAGGTAATAGTACTTTAAAACAAACAGCAGAAAACTATGGATTTAATTCAGTTATTAGTGGTCCAGGGTTAACTATAACAGCAAGTCAGTTCCCAACACTAGAGAGCTACGCCCAAGGTGAAATAGCACAAAGTGGTATTGGTCAAGGTGGAGTTTTATCTACACCAATTCAAATGGCCTTAGTGGCAGCAACAGTTGCTAATGATGGAGTGATGATGCAACCTAGATTAGTAAACTCCATTTTAGATAGTGCAGGTAATACTGTTAAAACAATGGAAGATACAGAATTAAAGCAAGTGGTTTCAAGTGATATAGCTTCAACTATAAAAAGCTATATGAAATATTTAGTAGATAATAATCTTTATAGATGGCCAGCTTTTGAAGGAACAAATGCTGGAGGAAAAACAGGTACAGCAGATTATAAATTACCTGATGGAACAGATGCAATTCCACATGCATGGTTTATTTCAGCAGCACCAATTGATGATCCAGAAATAGCAGTGGCTGTTATTGTAGAAAATGGTGAAAGTGGAGCAGTAATTTCAGCTGAAATTGCCAGCTACGTAGTAAGAAAAGCAGTACTTGGATATTAATACAGAAGAGGAAGCTCTTCGAAAAAAAGGAGCTATAAGCTCCTTTTTTTAATTATGAATGATGAGTGATGAATGATGAATTGCGGAATAAACTCCATGGGAGTTTAAAAAAGAATATATTTTAAGAAACTCTTTGAGTTTCATCATTAATTCATCATTCGTAATTCATAATTCATCATTAAAACGTAGTGAAGCGTAGTTAAGCGTAGTGAAACGGAGTGATACGGTGTTTGATTTTGAATATCATTTAAAAAATCTTCCATCTAAGCCAGGGGTTTATTTAATGAAAAATTCTCTTGGAGAAGTTATTTATGTAGGAAAAGCTAAGATATTGAAAAATAGGGTAAAGAGTTATTTTCAGAATTCTAAAAATCACAGTGAAAAGGTTAGAGTAATGGTTAAGCATATTGCTGAGTTTGAGTATATTGTTACAGATTCAGAAATGGAAGCATTAATCTTAGAATGTAACTTAATAAAAAAGTATAGCCCACGATATAATATTTTGCTAAAGGATGATAAGTTTTATCCTTTTATTAAGATAACTGTTAATGATGATTTTCCAAGGGTTTTTGTTACAAGAAACTATTCTAAAGATGGAAGTAAATACTTTGGACCATATACTAATGGGACAGCAGTATATGAAACAATTAATTTAATAAATAAGATTTTCCCTTTAAGAACTTGTAAGCTTTTAATTAAAGAGGGAGGAGAGACTGTAAGGCCTTGTTTAAATTATCATATTAAGAAGTGTTTTGGACCATGTGGTGGCTACATAAGTAAGGAAGAATATGGTAAAATGATAAATGATGTTATAGATATTTTAAGCGGAAAAGATACTACTGTATTAAAAGTACTTCAAAGTGAAATGGAAGAGGCATCCATGAACTTAGAATTTGAAAAAGCAGCAGATTTAAGAGATAAAATTTTAGCTATAAAAGCTATAGTTGAAAAACAAAAAATATTTAAGACCATGGAAGGCGATGAAGATTTTATAAATATCTACAAAGATGAAAAAGATAGCTGTGTACAGGTATTTTTCTCTAGGGAAGGAAAAATTCTTGGTAGAGAGCATTTTATTTTTGAAAATACAGCAGAAGATTCCATTGAAGAAATACTAGAAGAATTTATAACATCTTTTTATGGAGGTACTGCAAAGGTTCCAAGAACTATATATGTTCCAGCAATAAGTAATGTTGAGTTAGTTGAAGAATATTTAACTATTAAAAGAGGAGCTAAGGTTTGGATTAAGGTTCCACAAAAAGGTCAAAAAAGAGAAATGCTTGAGATGGTAAAAAACAATGCCCAAATAACCTTAGAAAAATTTAAGGATAAATACTTAATAGATAAGGAAATCAATAAGATAGCCTTAGAAGAACTTCAGGAGTTATTAGATTTAGAAATTTGGCCTTCAAGAATTGAAGCTTATGATATTTCAAATATACAAGGTGTTGATTCAGTAGGTTCAATGATTGTCTTTGAAGAAGGACGCTCTAAAAATAGTGATTATAGAAGGTTTAGAATAAAAACCGTTAAAGGTGCCAATGATTATGACAGTATGAGAGAAATACTAACCAGAAGATTTTCTCATGGTTTAGAAGAAGTAAAGGCTATACAAGAATCTAAGTTGCAGTTTTCAGCAGGTAAGTTTTCTAATTTTCCTGATCTTATAATGATGGATGGTGGAAAAGGTCAGATAAATATAGCATTAGAAGTACTAAGGGATTTAAATATAAATATTCCTGTTTGCGGACTTGTTAAAGATGATAAACATGCCACTAGGGGGATTATTTATAATAATGAAGAACTTATTATTAATAGAAGCTCTAATTTAATGCAGCTTATAAGAAGAATTCAAGATGAAGTACACAGATTTGCCATAACATATCATAGAAGTTTAAGAGATAAAAAGACACTTCATTCTGTCCTTGATGATATACCTAATGTAGGAGAAAAAAGAAGAAGAGCCTTACTAATGAAGTTTGGCAGTGTAGATAATATAAAAAGTGCTACTTTAGAGCAATTATTGGAGACTCCAAGCATAAATAATAAAGCAGCAGAAAGTATTTATCAATATTTCAATGGAAATGAAAGCAAATAGCTTAAAATCCTTGTTAAATGGGATAATTTAATTTATACTATTAAAATGTAATTAATTAAGAAATAAGGAGCTAACCATGAATAAATATAATAAGTTAGGAAATTTGTTTAGCCAATTATATAAAGAAGAATATATAAAGATAGATGAGCCATTAAAAAATTATGTTAATTTTAAAGTTGGTGGACCAGCTGATATTTTATTAATTCCAGAAACTAAATCACAAGTAATTGAAAGTGTTAAGATATGTAGAGAAAACAATATTCCTGTATATGTTATAGGAAACGGTTCTAATTTGCTTGTTAAAGATGGAGGAATTAGAGGAGTAGTAATCTTATTAACATCATTAACTGGAATGGAAGTAGTAGGAGAAAAAATAGAAGTTGAAGCAGGAGTTATGCTTAAGGCAGTTTCAGATAAAGCAATGGAGCATTCTTTAACAGGATTTGAATTTGCTTGTGGTATTCCAGGAACTATCGGTGGAGCTGTGTTTATGAATGCTGGTGCTTATGATGGTTGTATGAGTGATGTAGTTGAAAGTATAGAAGTCATTAGTGAAGAGGGAGAAATAAAGACTTTATCTAAAGAAGAATTAGATTTTGGCTATAGATCTTCTGCTGTAATGAAAAAGGGATATATAGTTTTAAGTGCTATACTAAGCTTAAAACATGGTGAAGTAAAGACTATTAAGGAAATGATTGCAGATTTAACTGAAAAGAGAGAATCTAAGCAACCACTTGAGTATCCATCAGCAGGAAGTACATTTAAGAGACCTGAAGGTTATTTTGCAGGAAAGCTAATACAAGATGCTGGATTAAAAGGATATGAAATGAATGGTGCAGCAGTTTCTAGCAAACATTCAGGCTTTGTTATAAATAAAGGTGGAGCAAGTGCAAAGGATATCTTAAATCTAATTAAGCATATTCAAGATGAAGTTAAAAAACAATTCGGTGTAGAACTTCATACAGAAGTAAGAATTGTTGGAGAAGACGAAAACAATTAAAAACTTAGTTAATGATGAATTATGAATTACGAATGATGAATTAATGATGAAATTCTTACAGAATTTCTGAAAATTATATTTTTCTAAACTCCTTAAAGGAGTTTATTCCTAAATTCATAATTCATCACTCATCATTCATCATTAAAAAAAGGGGGGTGTATTACTGCATCTCCTTTTTTGTCGTGATATAATTAAATTAATGATAGAGTTAAGTATAATACAGTGTTATTTTTAGGAGGAAAAGGTACATGAGATTTATAATTGTAACAGGACTATCTGGAGCCGGAAAATCAGAGGCAACAAATGCATTAGAGGATATGGGGTATTTTTGTGTAGATAACTTACCACCAAAGCTTATAAAGAAATTTGCAGAAGTATGTAAGCAAAGTAAAGGTTCAATTGATAAGGTTGCCTTAGTTATGGATATTAGAGGTGGTATTTTCTTTGATGATTTATTTGAAAGTTTAAGTGAATTATCTAAGGAACAGTTCCAATATGAAATATTATTCCTAGATACTTCAGATGAAGTGCTAGTTAAGAGATTTAAAGAAAAGAGAAGAAGTCATCCACTGGCACCTGGTGGAAGAGTGATCACAGGAATTGAACTTGAAAGACAAAAGCTTAGAGATGTAAAGGATAAAGCTGACGTAATTATAGATACTTCTAAGTATGCTATTAAGGATTTAAGAGAAGAAATGGCTAGAAAATTTGGTGATAAGGAAATGCCAGAAAAACAAATGGCCATTACCATATTAAGCTTTGGCTTTAAATATGGAATTCCTGTAGATTCAGATTTGGTGTTTGATGTAAGATTTATTCCAAATCCTTTTTATATTCCAGAACTTAAACCATTTTCAGGTAATGATGAACCTGTAAAAAACTACGTTATGGAGCAAACAGAAACACAAACTTTCTTACAAAAAGCAAATGATATGTTTGAATTCTTAATTCCTAATTATCAAAAGGAAGGAAAGAGACAATTAATAATTTCCATTGGATGTACAGGAGGAAGACATAGATCAGTGGCAATAGCTAATTCTATTTATGAAACACTACGTGCAAATAATCATGATGTTTATATTGAGCATAGAGATATAAAGGAAGATGTACATAAGGGAGATAAAAAACTATGATGATAAAAGAGAATAATGAGGCTAAGGTTGTGGTTATAGGTGGAGGGACAGGGCTTTCCACCATGCTGAGAGGTTTAAAACAATATACAAGCCATATAACTGCCATTGTAACAGTAGGTGATGATGGTGGAGGATCTGGAAAGCTAAGAGAAGATTTAGGAATGCTTCCGCCAGGAGATATAAGAAATTGTATTTTAGCATTGGCAGATACAGAACCTTTAATGGAAGATTTATTACAATATAGATTTACTGAAGGCAGTTTAAAAGGACAGTGTTTTGGAAATCTATTTTTAGCAGCAATGGCTGGTATAAGTGAAAATTTTGAAGATGCAGTGCAAAAAATGAGTTCAGTACTAGCTGTTAAAGGAAAGGTCCTTCCAGTAACATTAGATGATATGAAGCTTATTGCTGAATTGGAAAATGGTGAAATAATAGAAGGTGAATCCAAAATACCAAGCGAAGTTATTGTTAGAAATACAAGAATTAAGAAGATAGCTATTAAACCTATTGATGCAAAACCATTGGAAGAAGCAATAAAAGCAATAAATAATGCAGATGTTATTATTATGGGGCCAGGTAGTCTTTATACAAGTATAATACCTAATCTTCTTGTAAAAGGTATACCAGAGGCCATATGTAAAAGTCCTGCTAAGAAAGTATATATTTCTAATGTTATGACTCAACCAGGAGAAACCGATGGCTTTAAAGTTTCTAACCATTTAAAAGTACTAATGGATTATGGAGTAGCGGAAAATATTGATTATGTTATTGCTAATAATGGAATAATTCCACCAGATATTAAAGAAAAGTATGCTAAAGAAAATGCTGAACTAGTAGTTTTAGATTATGAAAATATAAGTAACTTAAATGTAAACGTAATTGAAGCAGATCTTATTAAGATTACTAAGAGATATGTTAAACATAATGCAGAAAAATTAGCAGAACTTATTATTAAGAATATATAAAAGCAATGTATATAAGTTTTAGAAAATATTAATTGTTGGCAAGAATAAAGATTGGTTTTAGAGGAAAGTTCAGATATTTTAAGGTGGCTAATTAGCACTTAAAAATTAAATGAACTTTCCAGCTTATTAGTGTGATACATACGGCACAGTTTATGATATAATACATAATATATTTTAAATTAGTTAGGAGAAGGAATATATGTCGTTTTCAGCAAAGGTTAAGGGAGAAATATGTAGATATACGGATATATCCAGAGAAGAGGCATTAGCAGAGATTTCTGCAATAATGAAGGGTAGTGGGACAATTGGATTTAGTGGAAGAGGTCTTAGTTTTAAGATAACCACAGAAAATCCAGCATCAGCAAGACATATATTTACTATATTAAAAGAATATTTTGATATACATTCTAAGCTGATGGTTAAGAAGAGCAATTCACTGAAGAAGAATAATATATATATGGTATTAATAGATGAAGATATGGGAGTAAGGGAGTTACTAAAGAAGACAGGAATTTTCCAAGAAATTGATGGTGTATTGACTTTAGATTATAAAATAGATTCTGAAATGATAAAAACTGATGAATGTAAAAGAGCTTATATAAGAGGAGCATTCATTGGTGGAGGAAGTATCAGCAATCCTGAAAAGACATATCATTTAGAGTTTGTAATTCATAGTGAAGAATATGCTCAAGACCTATGTAAATTAATAAATTCATTTGGATTAAATTCAAAAGTTATACAAAGGAAAAATAGTTATATTATTTATATAAAAGAAGGAGAACAAATAGTAGACCTTTTAAATATAATAGGAGCTCATACTTCATTATTAGAGTTAGAAAACATAAGAATAATGAAAGAAATGAGAAATAACGTTAATAGGCTTGTTAATTGTGAAACTGCCAATTTAAGCAAGACAGTAAATGCAGCAGTAAGACAAGTTGAAAGCATTAAGCTTATTCAAGAAAAGATTGGTCTTAAGAGACTACCGAAGAATCTGCAGGAAGTGGCAGAGTTAAGATTAAGCTATCCTGATGAATCACTTAAAGAATTAGGTGAAATGTTAAATCCACCAGTAGGTAAATCAGGAATAAATCATAGACTAAGAAAAATTGAAAAAATTGCCGAGGAAATAAGAAGCGGAAACTATTAAAAGAGGGGTGATATTTTGTTAAAGGAATTTTGCCATCTTCATTTGCATACTGAATATAGTTTGCTAGATAGTTCAGCTAAGATTAAAAAGCTAATAGCCAGGGCTAAAGAACTTGGCATGAAAAACATAGCCATAACGGACCATGGTGTCATGTATGGCTGTGTAGCTTTTTATAAGGAAGCAGTAGCAAATGGAATAAAGCCAATACTAGGATGTGAAGTTTATGTGGCAGCTAAATCAATGAATATAAAGGTTGCAGATAAAGAAAATTCTACAAATCACTTAGTATTATTGGTAAAAAATGAAGTTGGTTATGAAAACTTAATGAAGATAGTGTCGGCAGCATCAATTGATGGTTTTTATTATAAGCCGAGAGTTGACCATGAATATTTAAAGAGCCATAGTGAAGGGATAATTGCCTTAAGTGCATGTCTTGGTGGAGAGGTGCAAAGGGCTATAATGGCAGATGACTATGAAAAAGCCAAGAAGATAGCTTTAGAATATAAAGAGATTTTTAAAGATGGTTTCTATTTAGAAATACAAGATCATGGCATGGAAGAACAACGTAAAGTTATAGATTGGAATATGAAGTTATCTAAGGAAACTGGTATACCACTTATAGCAACTAATGATGTTCATTATTTAACTCAAGAAGACTCAAAAGCCCATGACATATTGATGTGTATTCAAACAGGAAAGACCATTGAAGATACCAATAGGAGAAGGTATCCGTCAGATCAGTTCTACTTAAAGTCAGCTGATGAAATGTGGGATTTATTTTCTTATGTACCAGAAGCATTGGAAAACAGTATTAAGATTGCAGAGGAATGTAATTTTGATTATGAATTCCACGTATCAAAGTTACCAAATTTCCCTGTACCAGATAATAAGGATCATTTTGAATACTTACAGGAAGTTTGTTATGGAGGTCTTATTGATAGATACGATGTCTTTGAAAGCTTTAGAAATAAGCCTGTAGATGTTAAAGCCATTAAGGATTTTGCAAATACTAATGAAGAGGCATTAGGATATGTGGAAAGGCTTGAATATGAGCTTGGTGTTATTAATCAAATGGGGTATGTTGATTACTTCTTAATAACTTGGGACTTTATTCATTTTTCCAACGAGCATGGTATTCCAACTGGACCTGGGCGTGGATCTGCGGCAGGTTCAATTGTAGCTTATACTTTAGGAATAACAAAGATAGACCCTATAAAGTATAGTTTAATCTTCGAGCGTGAATTAAGATGCGCTCATTAAATTGGGTGAATTGCTGGAAAGCTAAACTAATAATAATTAGCATGCTAATCAGCAGCCAAGTCTAGGAATAGCTAAATGTACTAGAAAGGTTCAGAGACTAGAGAAGTGAGTAGCTAAGCAATAATCTTCTCCACGAGTGCCCAACATACTAAAATGATAAAATTTATTTAGTATGATGATATAGTCCAAACTGAGATAGAAAAGACTATCTGATGAAAATGAGGGAAACCTCCAGAGCACGGAATAAAGAGTTCGTGGTTAATAATAATTTGTTCTTAAATCCAGAAAGAGTTAGTATGCCAGATTAAAAGACTAGTTTATATGAATTATTTATATAATAATTCAAAAATATATTTAGATAGGAAATATGATAAATATAATATTTTAAAAAATATGAAATAAGCTAGTTTATAGTCGTGCATGTTAGAAATAGCATGCTTAAAGAGCCTCGAATTGCTGGAAAGTCCTTAGAGCCTTTTAAACCAAAGCAGAAGGATGAAATAAGCTTAAATGTAATGGTGGTTTAACCATAAAAATTAAAAGGATTGGATAACCAGCAGCCAAGTCTTGAAGAGAGAAAGGTCCAACGACTAGTGCAAAGGCACGTAGCATTTATTTTAGTTATATTTGCGAAGCGGGGCATCCCAAACCGTAAAGGGCGGTGGGAGAAGATATAGTCTATACCCACTGAAAAATCAGTGTTAAAGTATCTTGAAAAAGAGGGTAGTAATAGATAGATTCGGATTTTTGTTACGAAAGAAGGCAAGAAGTAATTGATTATGTTGTTGATAAATATGGGGTTAACAATGTATCACAAATAATTACTTTTGGTACTATGGCAGCAAGGCTTTGTATAAGAGATGTAGGAAGAGCTATGAATTATTCTTATGCAGAAGTTGATAGAGTTGCCAAGATGATTCCTACAATGCTAGGGATAACCATAGAAAAGGCTTTAGATATGAATCCAGAGTTTAAGGCAGCATATGATACTGATGATAGGGTGAAAACCCTTATTGATGTAAGTAGAACGTTAGAAGGCTTACCGAGACATTCATCTACCCATGCGGCAGGTGTTGTTATTGCTTCAAAGCCATTGGTGGAATATGTACCACTACAAAAAAATGAAGATAATATAGTAGCTCAATTTGATATGACTACATTGGAAGAATTAGGGCTACTTAAGATGGATTTCCTTGGTCTTAGAACATTAACAGTTATGAGTGATGCTGTTAAAATGATTAAAGCAAACCGAGGAATAGAAATAGATTTAGATAAGATAAACTTTGAAGATAAAGAAGTTTATAAGATGATCGGTGAAGGAAAAACCGCAGGGGTATTCCAATTAGAATCACCAGGTATGACTTCCTTCATGAAGGAACTTAAGCCAGACTGTTTAGAAGATATCATAGCTGGTATCTCTTTATATAGACCAGGTCCTATGGCCGAAATTCCAAGATATATTGAAGGTAAGAGAAATAAAGACAGTGTACATTATGAAACGCCTGAATTGGAAGATATTTTAGACGTCACATATGGGGTAATGGTGTATCAAGGTGCGAAACGTTCTACAAATATAAAAATTATAGAAATATAATATAAAATTGTAGGGATATATAAATATCTAACTTATCATTTGAAATGAAAGGTGAAAGTCCTTTTAAGAACTGTTAAGGGCAGTTCTTCCCTAAGCTACGACATGCATTAATAGATTAACATATTATATGTATGAAGCTCGTTAAAGTCGGTGAAAATTGGACCTGAAAAGTGGTTAAAGAAGTAATCGGGGGTCTATAAAATTAATATGGCTACGAATAGAAATTCTCGTTTGATGAATCGACAACCATTAATATGCTAAAAAGAAAGCATACATTTAAGTGTAAATTATATATTCTTGGTTATGTAATTTATGGTTATTAATATAATCGTCTTTAGCTAACCCTTATAAAGCGAAAAGATACTTAACGGTTCTAGAGAAAGCCTAAGTTAATATGTAAAGATAGAATGATAGGAACGTTTGAACTCATTCCATAGATGCTAAGATAGTTAATTATCGACGCTATGAAATAAATAGGAAATGATTTATGAAGAATGAGGGCAGCAGCCTGTAGTAGCTGAGAAGTAAAGTAATTTTTACGGAGCCAAGGGGCATAGTTAATTCAGAATGTATGTTCTCTAGTGTGTTGGAAATAATATACTAGAGGTGGTTAAAAATGAGATACGATATTGAAATAAAAAATAAAGCAATAGAATATTATTTAGTTGGTTATTCAGCAAATCAAGTATCTAAGATAGTAGGTGTGAATGAAGCTACCATTAGAAAATGGATTAAAGAAAAAAATATTGAAGTTAGAAATGGTGGAAGTTATAACAAGAAATATGATGAAGAGTTTGTTAAATATATTTGGAAATTATATGAAAGTGGACTGAATACAACAGAAATAACTAATAAATTAGGTTTAAAAAGAGGTATAGTATCATATTTGTTAAGAGAAAATAGTTATAAGATGAATCATAGAGGTCCAAAGTCTATGATAGGAAGAGAAGATTATTTTGATTGTATTGATTCTTTTGATAAAGCATATTATTTAGGTTGGATAATGGCAGATGGAAATGTAAGTATAACTAATGGCCAATATTCCCTTAAAATACATATTGCTATTAAAGACAAAGAATTAATTGATAATTTTTTAAGTACAATTCAATCAACAAACAAGACTAAAGTAAGGAATGGAAAAAATACTAGCTATTATGTTAGTTTAACTTCTAGGCATATGTGTGAAAGTCTAATGAATTATGGAATTATACCACATAAAACAGGATTAGAAGTATTTCCAAAAGATATTCCAAAAGAATACTATAGGGATTTTATACGTGGTGTATTTGATGGTGATGGAATTACTGATATTAGTAAGAAACGATCAGGATTTGTTGGTAGTTATAATTTAGTAAATAGTATTCTAAGTATACTTAATTATAAAGAGATACGTATTTTTAAAACTAAGAGTGAAAATATTTTTTATTTTTTAGGAGGTAAGAAATTTTCTAAGTTTTTATTTCAATATATGTATGAAGATAGAGAACTTTATTTAACAAGAAAATTCGAAAGAATGAAATACATTTGTGAGAATTAATGGAACGCCGTATGCGGTGAAAGTCGCACGTACGGTGTGAAGTGGGGGAAAACAAAGCCTGACCGTTAAGACGAAGGTGGAGTTACCTATCACTATAGCAGGTAATGGAAATAGTTAGAAAGCTTGGAGGGTATTCTCTAGGAAGAAGTGATATGGTTAGAAGAGCCATGTCTAAGAAAAAACATAGTGTAATGGAACAAGAACGTAAAAACTTTATTTATGGAATTGTAGATGAAGAAGGAAATGTTGAGGTTCCAGGTTGTTTAAGAAATGGGATAAGTGAAAAAGCGGCAAATGACATCTTTGATTCAATGATGGACTTCGCATCGTACGCTTTTAACAAGAGCCATAAAATGGAAAGTGTGGCATTATAAGGAAACTTATAATTAAAAACTCCTTAAACTGCTGGGAGGTCCTAAAGCTATTTAAACCACAACATAATTTGAAAAGATAAGTGTGATGGTGGCAGAAATGCAGAAAAAATTAAATGGATTATATATGGGGAGACCCTAAGTATAATAGTTTTATAATTGGATAAAACTAGTAATGGATAATCAGCAACGAAATTTCTAAGGTGATAATTTATATGGATAGATACATTTATAAACTAGAAAATATAAATTATTATTATGAAAGACGCTCAGAGACTATAATAGGAGATACTTGCAAAAAGTATATGGTATAGTCCAGACTACAACTTTATACAATGTATAAAGGCTTATGAAAGTAAGTGTGGTAAAGGCAGCAGCTTATGCAGTAGTTGGTTATCAAACTGCATATTTAATGCATTATTATCCTGTTGAAACAATTGCAGCTATGTTAAATTCCATGATGGGAAGTTCAGAAAAAGTTGCACATTATATTAATTTTGCTGAAAGTCTAGGAATTCAAGTGCTTCCACCAAACATAAACGAGAGTTATTCTAAGTTTACTGTAAAAGGTGATAAAATAAGATTTGGGCTTGCAGCTATAAAAAATGTAGGTATTAATGTGGTTGATAGTATAGTTGAAGCTAGAAATTCAAAAGGTAAATTTGAATCAATAACAGACTTTATCAATAAGATAGATTTATCAGCCATCAATAAAAGAGCTGTGGAAAGCTTAATTAAAGCTGGAGCTTTAGATGATTTTAAAGTATTTAGATCAAAGCTTTTAGCTGTACATGAAAAATTAATGGATAGTGTGGCAAGTGAAAGAAAGAGAAATATAGATGGTCAAATAAGCTTATTTGGATTAACAGAAGATGAAGATTTTAAAGCACCGGAAGTTACCTATCCAAATATAAAAGAGTTTGCAAAGAACAATTTATTAGCAATGGAAAAAGAAATGACAGGTCTATATTTATCAGGACATCCACTTGATGAATATGCTAAAAGTTTAAAAATAATGACATCAACAACTATACAAAAGATTTATGATTGCCAAGATGCACATAATGAAGGTATTGATGATGAAGAATATTCAATACATGATGAAGATAAAGTAGTTGTTGGGGGAATAATTACAGAAGTTAATCAAAAGGTAACGAGAAATAATCAAATAATGGCCTTTATTAAAATTGAAGATTTAAGTGCTGTTATAGAAGTTATAGTTTTCCCTAAAACCTTAGATAGAGTAAGGAACTTAATTGCTACTGATGCCCTTGTTGTAATCAAGGGAAGGGTAAGCATGAAGGAAGATGAAGCTGTGAAAATTATTTGCGAAACAGTGGAGCCTTTAGAAAAAGTAAATTCATCTAAAGTTTATGTAAGAGTTGATAATTTAGATATGGCTAGAGCCTCTAAGCCGAAGCTTATGGAAATTGCTACTGAATATGCAGGGGATACTCCTTTGTATGTATTTACAGCAAATGATAGAAAAAATTATAGAATGCCAAGAAACATGTGGGTAAATTTATCTAGTGATGTCTTTGCAGAATTAGAAAAAGTATTTGGTGAAGATAATGTTAAAATAGTAGAATAGAAATGACTTGGCTTAATTAAAGCCAGGTCATTTTTGTTTTATGAAAAATAACAAAAATTATAAAAAGTTTTTGTAAACAAATACAGTAGAAAAAGTAAAAAAATATACAAAAACAAATTTAAAATAAATTTTTAAATTTTAATGTTATAAAAAAAATTATTAATTATTTTAATGAAGCCTTATTTTACAAGGGTTTTAAAAGGAAAATTCAATTTAAAAAATATTATATATTTTAATCTATTATAGGACACAATATAAAATGAAGATATAAAAATCTACAATATAGTTGCTAAATTTAGTTGCAATCAAAGCACTTTAACAGTAAAATAAAAAATGGTAGTAAAAGTTTAAAGATTCAGAAATTTTAAAAATTTCAGAGTATGTGGGACATGCAGAGTCCATAGTGGTATCAAGGAGGAATGATTATGATAAAGAAAATAGCTGTTTTAACTAGTGGAGGAGATGCTCCGGGGATGAATGCTGCTATTAGAGCGGTAGTTAGAACTGCATTACATCATAACATTGAAGTAATGGGAGTACACAGAGGTTATAGCGGATTGCTAAATGGAGAAATGTTCCCAATGAATAGATCATCTGTTTCAGATATCATCCAAAGAGGTGGAACAATTTTAAGAACAGCAAGATGCGAAGAATTCAAAAAAGAAGAAGTAAGAAAAGAAGCAGTAAAAATACTTCAAGATAATGGAGTAGATGCACTAGTGGTTATTGGTGGAGATGGTTCATTCACAGGAGCTAAATTATTATCAAAGTTAGGTGTTAAAACAATAGGTTTACCTGGAACTATAGATAATGATTTAACTTATACTGATTATACTATTGGATTTGATACAGCTTTAAACACTGTAACAGATGCTGTTGATAAAATAAGAGATACATCAACTTCCCATGAAAGAGTTTCCATAGTAGAAGTTATGGGAAGAAATTGTGGTGATATAGCTCTTTATGCAGGTATTGCATGTGGAGCAGAATATATAATAACTCCAGAAAAAGGATATGACAAAAAGGAATTATGTGATATTATATTAGATGGTAAGAAAAAAGGAAAAATGCATAATTTAATTTTACTTGCGGAAGGTGTTGGAGGAGCTAGTGAACTAGCTAAATATATTGAAAATGAAACAAAAATAGAAGCTAGGGCAACGGTATTAGGCCATGTCCAAAGAGGTGGAAGCCCAAGTGCTTTTGATAGAGTTTTAGCTTCAAGAATGGGTTCAAAAGCTATTGAATTATTATTAGAAGGAAAAACTTCAAGAGTAGTTGGTATAAGAAAGAACGAAATTTATGATGTAGATATTGATGAGGCATTAGCATTAGATAGAACATTTGATGATAAGTTATTCTCAATATCATCAGAAATAAATAGTTAGTTGTGTTATCTAAAAATATATATATAAAATAAGATACTAAACATAAAGGAGTGTTATTTACATGAGAAAGACTAAAATAATTTGTACAATAGGACCAGCGAGTGAAAAGAGAGAAATATTATCTCAAATAATAGAAGCAGGAATGAATGTTTCTAGACATAACTTCTCTCATGGTGATCATGAAGAACATGCAGGAAGAATAAACTTAGTAAAAGAATTAGCTAAGGAATACAACAAAGAAATAGCTGTTATGTTAGATACTAAGGGACCAGAAATAAGAACTGGTAAATTCGAGCCTAAAAAAGTTGAATTACAAGCTGGAGCTAAATTTACAGTTCACGCAGGTGGAGATGTAATTGGAAATACTGAAGAATGTTCAGTAACTTATGCTGGTTTAGCTAACGATGTTAAAGCAGGAGATACTATATTAATAGATGACGGTTTAGTAGGATTAACTGTTGAATCAATCGAAGGAAACAAAATCCACTGTACAGTTCAAAACACAGGATTTGTTGCAACTCACAAAGGAGTTAACGTTCCAGGAGTTTCAATAAAATTACCAGCTTTAACTGAAAAAGATATAGCTGACTTAAAATTCGGTTGTGAAATCGGAGTTAACGCTGTTGCAGCTTCATTCATCAGAAAAGCTTCAGACGTTGAAACAATAAGACAAATATTAAATGAAAATGGTGGAGAAGACATCAAAATCATTTCTAAGATAGAAAACCAAGAAGGTGTTGACAACATAGACGCTATATTAGAAGCATCAGACGGATTAATGGTAGCAAGAGGGGATTTAGGAGTTGAAATTCCATTCGAAAAATTACCAGCTGTTCAAAAAATGATGATAGAAAAATGTAATGCTGCTGGAAAACCAGTTGTTACAGCTACTCAAATGTTAGACTCTATGATGAGAAACCCAAGACCAACAAGAGCGGAAGTTTCAGACGTTGCTAACGCTATCTATGATGGTACAGATGCAATAATGTTATCAGGAGAATCAGCTAATGGAGATTGGCCAGTAGAATCAGTTCAAACTATGGCTAAAATAGCTGAAGAAACTGAAAAGAAATTAAGCTACGAAACAGCTGTTTCAAGAGCTAAGAACCATACTCCAGCAGTTTCAGGAGTTATTTCAAGAGCTGCATGTAATGCTGCTAACGAATTAAAAGCTGCTGCAATAGTTACTTCAACTAAGAGTGGAGCTACTGCTAGAAGAATTTCTCAATGCAGACCAGATTGTCCAATAGTTGCAGTTACACCAAATGAAAAAGTAGCTAAGGGATTAGCATTCAGCTTTGGAGTATACTCAATGGTTACACCTGCTGCTTCAAACACTGATGAAGTTATAGCTAACGCTATAGAAGCTGCTAAGAACAGCGGATTTGTTTCTACTGGTGAAACAGTAGTAGTTGCTGCTGGATTAGATACAGTAGGTTCAACTAATCTTTTAAAGGTTACAGAAGTTAAATAGTAAAAAATAACACTCTATAAAGAAGTACCATAAGGTGCTTCTTTTTTTAATGAAGAATGAAGAATGAATGATGAAACTCTTCCAGAGTTTCTTGAAAACAGTAAAAGAAAATCCCTGAGGATTTTCATCATTAATTCATCACTCATAATTCATCATTCATCATTAAATAGAGTATGCTATTTAATAAAAATGAATAGAATTATGCAATGAAAAAAATATTAGCCTTTAAAAATGAAAGAAATATTGCAAAAAGTTATAAAAAACAGAAAAGTTAACAAAAAGTTAACAATTAAAATCTAATATATAGGTTATAATCAATAATATGATTAAAAGATGGCAATTACTTTAATATCATGGCAACTGATTAACCAATTTGCACCGAAAGGTGCTCTTTTTTTTATTTAAAAATAAAATGTTGTATAAAGTTTAATGAAAATGAAAATAACTAATAAATATAATGAAATATTTAGGAGGCATTTTTATGACAACTTTAAATTGCTGCTCAACTAATTGTGTTAACAATAAACATGGTACATGTAAAGCTCATGAAATAAATGTGAATGGACAAGGTGCTCATTTTAGTAGCGACACAGAATGTAATGGCTTTAATAATAGTAAGCTTAGAAGTACATTGAATATGTTTGATAATATGAATATAGTGAGTCGGTTACAGGATTATACGGCAAATCCACCAATAACATCAGTTAATTGTACTGCTAATAACTGCTTTTATAATAAAGATGGACATTGTATTGCAGAACACCTAAGTTTTAAGAATGACAATTTAAGAGATAAAACCAATTGTAATACATTTATAGAAGCATATTAATAATAAAAAGCTGATTTCTTTTTTATAAGAAATCAGCTTTTATAGTAAAGATTGTTAATGCTTATTTATAACATTAGTAACATAGTATATAATAGATAATAGATTTTAAAGCGTAAGAAAAGAAATATATGATTGACAGGTGATAGATTTGGTAGAAAAGAATAAAGAATATATATTAGATATAATAGCTCAAGGATATGAAGGTGAAGGGATAGCTAAAATAGATAATACTTTTCCAGTATTTATAGAAGGAGCACTAGTAGGAGAAAAAGTAAAGGTTAAAATAGTAAAATCAAAGAAGAGCTTTGCTTATGGAAAGCTTGTAGAAGTTATGGAACAATCAAAAGAAAGATGTGCTCCAGAGTGTGGCATATATAAAAAATGTGGTGGATGCAAATTACAACATAGTACATATAAAGAGCAATTAAAGTTTAAACATGAAAGAGTAAAGGATTGTATCAGTAAGATAGGTAAGCTAGATGAAAGCTTAGTTAAGTTTCCTTTAGGTATGGAAGAACCTTGGAGATACAGAAATAAGGTTCAATTGCCTATAGGACTAGTTAATGGAGAATTAAAAATAGGATTCTTTGCGCCAAGAAGTCATGAAATAATTGATATGGAAAGCTGTTTAATACAAGATGAAATTGCTGATAAAGTAGTTGAATTAACTAGAAGCTGGATTATAAAAAATAATATTAAGCCCTATAATATAGACGGACAATATGATGAAAGTGGTATATTAAGACATATCATGATAAGGAGAGGATTTACTACTAATGAAGTTATGGTTGTAATAGTAACTAATGGTAGAGAACTTCCTCATAAAGAAGAATTTATTAATTTAATGGTTAATAATATACCTGGAATTAAGAGTATTATTCAAAATATAAACTCTAAGCCAACTAACGTAATATTAGGATTAGAATCTCTAACTCTTTGGGGAAGTGAGACTATATGTGATTATATAGGACAATTTAAGTATAATATATCACCGTTATCATTCTTCCAAGTTAATCCTATCCAAACAGAAGTATTATATGGAAAGACTTTAGAATATGCCAATTTAAGTGGGAATGAAACAGTATTTGATGCTTATTGTGGTACAGGAAGTATTACATTATTTTTATCACAAAAAGCAAAAGAAGTTTATGGAGTAGAAATTATTCCACAAGCAATTGAAAATGCTAAGATAAATGCTGTGGAAAACAATGTGAATAATGCCCATTTTTATGTAGGTGAATCAGAAGTTGTTATACCAGATTTAATTAATCAAGGAATTAAGGCAGATGTAGTAGTGGTAGATCCCCCTAGAAAAGGCTGTGATAAAAAGCTATTAGATGCAATAACTGATATTGATGCTAAAAGAATTGTATATGTAAGCTGCGATCCAAGTACATTAGCTAGAGATTTAGCCATATTAGAGGAAAATGGATATAAAACCATGGAAGTACAACCTGTTGATATGTTCCCACATACAGCACATATTGAAAACGTAGCTAAGTTAGTTAAAAGATAGGATATAAAGTTCTTGAAGATGCCAATATTATGGCGTTTTCAAGAACTTTTTTTATTTGTTAAGATTGAAGGAAAAATCGAGTATTTTTATAGTTATAAACTAATTTTGAAACATTAAAACAAATACCAGATGATAAATATATTTGTTCTAATACAACCATTGCTGGATCGTTAGGTGATAAGTTTAATAAATTAGCAAGGTTATCATCTAGTTTTTCTAGATGTAAATATCTATCGGAAAAGCCTAAATTTAAATTTAAAGCTGTTTGTAAATATTCAAAGATTGAACCTTTTGCAATTTCCTTGTTAAGGTATGGAACTATACTCTTTTTATAATAAGCTTCTTCGTAACACATTATTTCTTCATCTATATATCTTAGTCTTTTAATTAGATAAATGTCATCATTAACAGCACACTCTATTAATTCTGCAATTTCTTTATCTGCTTTGATAAGATTAAAATCTAAAACTTTTGATGTTATATTAAATTCTTTTAAACTAGTAGTAAATCCTTGTGTGACATTTAAGTTTATGTAACCAGTACGATTTCTTCTTCTAACAAAAATCCCACTTCCCTGAAGCTGATATACAATTTTTCTAGCGACTAAATATTCTATAGCTTTAACAATAGTACTTTTACTTACCTTATATTCAGAAGCAAGAGCTTCTACTGTAGGCAATTTAGTACCTTGTGGAAGATCATTACTATAAATATTATTTTCTATTTCATTTGCAATTATCTGATATTTTAGCATTTTTACTCCCTTTATTACGTTAACATATTTATAGGTTAAGTATATCATAAAGAAAATATGAAATAAAATGTAGAAAATGTTTTCATAAAAATATTGACAAATTATACTGGTATAATTATAATTTAATCATATAATTTATTTATACAAGTATAAAAGTATTGATAAGGAGGAATATATATGGCAAGTTCAGTACGTGACTATGATAAACTAGCAGTAGATATAATAAAAGCTGTTGGTGGAAAAGAGAATATTGTAAAAGCATCAAGATGTGCAACAAGGCTTAGATTAGTTTTAAAAGAAACAACTAATGAAGCCAAAGAAAACGTTTCAAATCTTACAGGGGTAATAACAGTAGTTGAAAGTGGAGGACAATTCCAAGTTGTTATTGGAACTCATGTAGGAAAAGTATTTGATAAGGTAGCAAGTGAGCTTAATTTAGATAGTAATACTATAGAAGATGAACCAAAGGCTAGTATTTTAAATAGAATAATTGCAACAATGTCAGCAGTATTTGCACCATTTATTTATATATTAGCTGCAGCTGGTATATTGCAAGGATGTTTAATATTAATTAATATGGCTAACCCAAGTTTTTCTAGTACAGGTACTTATGAAGTATTAAGTTTTATGTCATGGGCTCCATTTACGTTTTTACCAATATTTATAGCTATCACAGCATCTAAACACTTCAAATGTAATGCATTTATTGCAGTAGCATGTTGTGCAGCTTTAGTAAGTCCAACTTGGGCAGAAATAGCATCAAGAATAGCTGATGGAGAAAGTGTTAGATTTCTAGGAATAAGTTTAGCAGAGACAACTTATACATCATCAGTTTTACCTCCATTATTTTTAGTATGGATATTATCTTATGTTGAAAGATTTGTAGATAAAAAATTACCAGAAGTAATTAAATCATTATTTACTCCATTCATATGTATGATTGTAATGGTTCCACTTACTATATTAGTTATAGGACCATTATCAGATTCATTAGCTACAGGAATAGCAAATGGATATAATTATTTATATAATTTAGCACCAGCAGTTGCAGCAGCTGTTATCGGTGGATTATGGCAAGTTGTAGTAATATTTGGAGTTCATTGGGGAGTTACGCCAATGTGTTTAGCTAACTATGATTTATACGGTATGGATACATTCCAAGCATTCCAAACAATGGCAGTTATAGCTCAAGCAGGAGCAGTTTTTGGAGTATTTGTAAAAGCTAGAAATAAACAAACTAAAAATATAGCTTTATCAGCAGGAGTTACTGGAATATTTGGTATAACTGAACCAGCAATATATGGTGTAAACTTAAGATTTAAGAAACCGTTTATATGTGGATGTATTGCAGGTGCAATTGGAGCGGTAGTTGGATCATTCTTTAATATAGCTTATTATGCATATGCAGGTCTTCCAGGGCTTTTAACTGTTGTAAACTCTATTACACCAGATAATCCAAAATCTATTATAGGAATGTTATTAGGAGCAGCTATATCATTCTTTGGAGCAATTGCACTTGTTCAAATAGTTGGTATTGGTGAAAAAGAAACTAATGAAGAAAAGCAAGATAAAAAAATTGAAGAAGGACAACCGATTTTAAATATGGGAGTTAATGTAATAAAAAGCCCTATATCTGGAAAAGTAATAGAATTAGAAAAAGTTGATGATCCAGTATTTTCTTCAGGAGCAATGGGAAAAGGTATAGCAATTGAACCAATGGATAACAAAGTATATGCTCCATTTAATGGTACAATAGAATTCATAGCTGAAACTAAGCATGCAATTGGATTACTTTCAGAAGATGGTGTAGAAGTATTAATACATGTTGGTATGGATACTGTAAAGATGCAAGGTAGAGGATTTAATGTTAAGACATCAGTAAATTCTAAGATAAAAGCAGGAGATCTATTATTAGAATTTGATAGAAATGCTATAGAAAAAGAAGGATATTCTTTAATTACACCAGTTGTAATAACAAATGCTGATAATTATGAAGATAATGTATTATGTATAAATGAAGAAGTTAAAAATGGAAGAGAAATAATTAATCTAAAACAATTAAGTATGCAAGCATAGTAAAAAATATAGTAAAATAAAGGAGAATTATTATGGATAAGTTACCAAATAACTTTTTATGGGGTGGAGCCTTTGCTGCGCACCAATTTGAAGGTGGATGGAATGCTGGAGGAAAGGGGCCAAGTGTTGTTGATGTAATGACAGCAGGAGCTCATGGAGTACCAAGAAAGATAACAGATACAATAATGGAAGATACTTTTTATCCAAATCATGAGGCAATAGATTTTTATGGAAGATATAAAGAAGATATAGCATTACTTGCAGGAATGGGAATTAAGTGTTTAAGAACATCAATAGCATGGACAAGAATATTCCCAAAAGGTGATGAATTAGAACCAAATGAAGAAGGTTTAAAGTTTTATGATGATGTATTTGATGAGTTATTAAAGTATGGAATAGAACCAGTTATTACTTTATCTCATTTTGAATTACCATTACATTTAGCAAGAGAATATGGTGGATTTAGAAGTAGAAAGCTTGTAGATTTCTTTGAAAGATTTGCTGAAGTTTGCTTTAAGAGATATAAAAATAAAGTTAAGTATTGGATGACTTTTAATGAGATAAATAATCAAATGGATACAAATAATCCACTATTCTTATGGACAAACTCTGGTGTAACATTAAAAGAAGGAGAAGATCCAAGAGAAGTTTTATTTAAAGTAGCTCATAATGAATTATTAGCAAGTGCAAAAGCTGTTATAAAAGGAAGAGAAATTAATCCAGAATTTAAAATTGGATGTATGATATCACATGTTCCTATATATCCATATTCTTGTAATCCAGAAGATATAATGGCAGCAGAAGAAGCTATGCGTGAAAGATTCTTTTTCCCAGATGTACATGTACGTGGACACTATCCAAGATATGCATTAAAGGAATTTGAGAGAAAAGGCTATGATATTGGTATGAAAGAAGGAGATGCAGAAATCCTTAAAA
>FR883392.1:0-12866 GCA_000435835.1 Clostridium sp. CAG:221 | reverse complement strand
AACTGTAGACTATATTGGATTTAGTTATTATATGTCAAATGCAGTAAAAGCAGGTGTATGCAATGATGGAGAAGTTTCAGTAAATGGATCATTAGAAAACTCTGTTGAAAATCCATATATAAAGGCAAGTGATTGGGGATGGCCAATAGATCCAGTTGGATTAAGATACACTTTAAATAATCTTTACAATAGATATGAGTTACCATTATTTATTGTTGAAAATGGATTTGGAGCTCATGATAAAGTTGAGGAAAATGGAGAAATACATGATTCATATCGTATAGAATATTTAGATAAACACATTGAAGAAATGAAAAAGGCAGTTAATTATGATGGTGTAGAATTAATGGGATATACTCCATGGGGAATAATAGACTTAGTATCATTTACTACAGGAGAAATGAAAAAGAGATATGGAATGATTTATGTGGATCGTGACAATGAAGGAAATGGAAGTATGAAGAGATCTTGTAAAGATTCATATTATTGGTATAGAGATGTAATTAAGTCTAATGGCTCAAAATTAAAATAAAAAAGTTATATAAGTAGCATAATATTAATATATAGAAATAGGAATCACTTTGATATAAATCAATGTGGTTCCTTATTTTATTTATTAAATAATAAATGCGTATATTGGAAATGAAATAATATTTGAATATATGGGTTTATTAATATACCATTTTATATTATCAATGGTTTTTAAGAAAAAGTATTATAAGTCACTGGAAGAGGTAGCATAAATGAATGAAATTTTAATACCAATAAGCAATAAAGAGTTTAAGGAAAAGGTAACAATACGATTTAATAGTATAAATGATGGATTTAATAATTATAATAATAAAACAATTGAAGGCAATGAGGAAGCTTTTATAAGCTTTTTACAAGAAGCCTTTGAGCTTAATGGAGAAGATAATTCTTATGTTGATTTTTATTATAATGTTTTAAATGATGAAGATAAGAAAAAATTAAAAGAATTAATAAATGATGAAGATAAAATTCTTTTAGAAGAATTTGAAAAAAATTATCATGAAAAAAATATCTATTTTAAGCTTACCAAAGAAAGTATACCTTTTATAACAAGGTTATCTACAAGGGAAATATTATTTTCAACTATATATTTTACTAAATATCCTTGTACAATTTGGGGTAATTATAATAAGAGTTTTCCTATTTTTTATCATGACAATAATGATATCCAGCAGTATTTAAATATAAAAAATGAATTACAGTTTTTCTAGTTTGAAACTTATGGTAAAAAACTAAATGTAATATATACATTTGGTTTTTTTACTATATTGTAGAAAAAATTCATATAAAATCATCAAATTGCAGTAAAAATAATGATGAAAAAAAACTTTTTTTATGATAGAATTGTCAAAGAGGTATAAAGAAATATATAAAGCGCCAGAACTTAGTTAATGATAAATTAAGAATTATGAATGATGAATTAATGTACAAATTCTTTAAGGGAATTTAGAAGAATTAAATTATAGAAATTCTGTAAGAATTTCATCCTTAATTCATAATTTAGCACTCATCATTCATCATTAACTAAGTTGACGAGGATGGGGAGTATCGAGTTTTCGGCGGATGCCCCACGGTATATGCACTACCGTTAAAGATTGATAAACCTAGGAAGTAATTTCTAGAACAAATTCAATTGGGTGTAGAGTCTTTCATTTAAGATTTTTTAGTTCTAAACTTTTATACCTCTGTAATCTTTGTTAGAGCAGAGTCTTAAATAAGAAAAATAAATTATATAAATGAAAGGAAGCAAAAGATATGTGCGGAATAGTAGGGTATGTAGGAAATAACAAGGCTACAAAGTTTTTAATTGAAGGGTTATCTAAATTAGAGTATAGAGGATATGACTCAGCAGGTGTAGCTGTTATACAAGATGGAAATGTTGAAATAGTAAAGCAAAAAGGTCGTTTAGCTAATTTAGGAGATGCTTTAAATGCAAATCCTTTAGAAGGAACAATAGGAATTGGACATACTAGATGGGCAACTCATGGTGAGCCAAGTGATGTTAACTCACATCCACATCAAACTTCAAAGGGAGATATAACAGTAGTTCATAATGGAATTATTGAAAACTATTTAGAATTAACTAACTTCCTAAAAGAGCAAGGATATGAATTTAAATCAGCTACAGATACAGAAGTAATACCAAACTTAATTCATTACTTCTATGAAGGAGATTTATTTGCAGCAGTTGTTAAAGCTACTGAAAAATTAGAAGGAAGCTATGCAATAGGAGCAATTTGTGGACAAGAACCAGATAAATTAGTAGCTGTAAGAAAAGACAGCCCACTTATAGTAGGTTTAGGAGAAAATGAGACATTTATAGCTTCAGATATTCCAGCAGTACTTAGCTATACAAGAGATGTATATCTTTTAGAAGATAAGGAATATGTACTTGTAACAAGAGATGGCGTTAAAGTATTAACAGCAACAGGTGAAGAAATTAATAAGGAAATATACAAAGTAACTTGGAATGAAGATTCAGCTGAAAAAGGTGGATATGAAGATTTCATGCTTAAAGAAATCTATGAACAACCAAAGGCAGTTAGAGATACATTAGCAGGAAAAATTGCTTTAGGTAAAGAAATAACTTTAGATAATGTTAAGTTTACTAAAGAAGAACTAGAAAACTTTGATAGAGTGTATATAGTGGCATGTGGTACAGCTTATCATGCAGGATTAGTAGGAAAGACTGTAATAGAAAAAATGGCGAAGATTCCAGTAGAAGTGGACGTGGCTTCAGAATTTAGATATAAAGAGCCATTAATAACTGAAAAAACACTTATTATAGTTGTATCTCAATCAGGAGAAACAGCAGATACCCTTGCAGTATTAAGAGATGGAAAGAAACAAGGTGCTAGAGTGCTTGCTATAACTAACGTTGTAGGTTCATCTGTTTCAAGAGAAGCTCATGATGTAATATATACATTAGCAGGACCAGAAATAGCTGTTGCTTCAACTAAGGCATATGTAACTCAATTAGTTGCTTTCTATATTTTGGGATTATACTTTGCATCATTAAAAGAAACAGTTTCAGAAGAATATGTAGAAGAAATAAAGAAGGAATTATTAGCTATTCCTGAAAAAATAGAAGCAGTTCTTGAAAATCAAGAAGGCGTTAAAAAATATGCAGCAGAAAACTATGAACAAAGAGATATATATTTCTTAGGTAGAGGTGTAGATTATGCAGTGGCATTAGAAGGATCATTAAAACTTAAAGAAATATCATACATCCACTGTGATGCTTATGCTGGTGGAGAACTTAAGCATGGTCCAATAGCATTAATTGATAAAGGTACAGCAGTTATTACTTTATTAACACAAGAAGCATTAAAAGATAAAATGATTTCTAATGTAAGAGAAGTATCAACAAGAGGTGGAAATATATTTGCTATAGCTAACCAAGGTGATGAAATAGCAAAAACAGTGGCAGAAGAAGTAGTATACATTCCAAAAACTGTTGATTTATTAACTCCACTTGTAAGTGTAGTACCATTACAATTATTATCATACTATGTGGCTAAAAATAAAGGTTGTGATGTAGACAAGCCAAGAAACTTAGCTAAATCAGTTACTGTTGAATAATGTATAAAAAATGGATTCTTTTGAATCTATTTTTTTATTTTATTAAATTCAAAATTTTAAAAAGTATTTTTAAAGAAAATAATAAAAAATATGGTTTTATTTGCAGAAATTACTATTAATTTTATATATAATTAATTATAATATTATTTAGGAGACGTTATGGAATGAAAAATAAAATAAAAATATTTTTATTATTTATTTCAATGTTTTTGCTATTAGGTACAAGCAATGTAAGAGCTGATATATCTAAGGAAAATTTTGTTAGAATAGGCATAAAGGATGGATTATCCAGTTCTACAATAACAGCTATATATCAAGATTCAAAGGGATACATGTGGATTGGAACTGCAGATGGGCTTAACAAATACAATGGATATAATGTATCTGTATATAATTATGAAATAGGTAATGAACAAAGTTTAAGTGCTACATATATAACAGCTATTCTGGAAGATGAAGAAAATATGTGGATAGGTACGAAAGATGGCTTAAATATACTAAATAAAAATACTGAAAAAATCCTTAGGATTCCAACAGGGATGGATAATGTAAAAGGTATAACCGATTCTAAGATTACAACGTTATTTAAAGATAGTAAGAATAATATTTGGATTGGAACTGAAAATGGATTAAATATGTATAATAAAGATGAAGGTATCTTTAAAAAATATATATTTGATTTAGAGAATGGAACCAAGACTTGTAATAATCATATCACAGATATTAAAGAATATATAAATGGATACTTATTAGTAGGAAGCAAATGTGGTATTAATATTGTAAACCTAGAGAATTATGCCATAGTGGATAATGAAAAACCATGCAAAGAGAGAAAATATATATACTCAATAGAAGAGGATAATAAAAATAATCTTTGGATGGCTACAGATGAAGGCTTATATAAATATGATATGGTAACGAAAGAATTAACATTACTAAATATAGATATTGAGGATGGTTTAAATTCAAAAGTAGAGAATATTTTTTCAGATAGTAATAATAATTTGTGGCTTTCTAGTACTAATGGAGCTATAAAATATAATCAAGATACTGAGTCTTTTACTGTATATAAAAATGAGGATCTCTATGATTATTCCTTATCAAGTAATTATGTAAATACATTTTATGAAGATAAAAATAATAATATTTGGATAGGTACATTAAATGGTCTAAATATATTAAGTAATTCACAACAATTTACCACTATATCAGATTATAGTAGAGGATACTACTGTAGAAATATTACGGATATTGTAGAAACAGATAATGGTGAAATTTGGCTAGGAACACTGTATAATGGTATATTTAGATATAATGAAGAAAAGCTTTTATCAGAGCAATTTTATTATAATAATGATAAGGATATGTTGCATACTAATTATATTAATGCAATGATTAAAGGACCTAAAAATATAATAATAGCAGCAACCAAAGGTGGAATTATTTTAATCAATGAGGAAGATGAAAGTTTTACACATTTAGGAGAAGAAAAGATATCTAGGGTACACAATGAAGAAGTTATGGATATTTATTATTCCAATGATATATTGTGGATAGGAAGTATTAACGGATTTTATTCTTATAATATGAAGAGCGAAGAATTTATTGATTATACAGAATTATTTTCAGCTATAGATAGTGAGATTACAGGAATAAGATGTATTTTTTCGGAAGATGAAAATAGTGATATATTATGGTTAGGTGGAAAAAATAAAGGTGGATTAATAAAGTTTAATAAAAAAACTAATGAAGTGAAGAATTTTCCACATGATATAAATGATAATAATTCAATTACATATAATTCAGTCAACACAATAGTAAAGGATAATGACGGAAATATATGGGTAGGTACTGATTGTGGTTTAAATAAGTTTAATATAGAAACTGAGAGTTTTGAAAACTTTTCCAAAAGGGATGGATTAGGAAGTAATGTTATAAAATCAATGGCATTTGATAAAGTTAATAACTACTTGTGGCTTACTACTAATGAAGGAATAAGTAGTTTTTCCATAGTAGACAATAGTTTTAGAAACTATACAGCCATTGATGGAATATCAGGTAATGAATTTTCTTATAATTCAGTATTAACGATTAATAGTCATATATTATTTGGAGGAAGTTTAGGGATAACATACTTTGATACAAATAATATAAAAGTAAACAACAGTGAGAATATAGACGTTGTAATTGATTACTTTAAATCAAATGATATTATTTCTTATAATGAGGATAGTATCAGATTAAGTTATAAATATATGACTTTCAATGTGAATTATTTTACTACTAATTATGTGGAAAAAGAAAAAATTACTTATGAATATATGCTAGAAGGTGTAGATGATGACTGGGTATATACTAATAATTATAACAATGCTAGATATACCTCGTTAAAACCAGGAAAATATGTTTTTAAGGTAAGAGCTAAAATGAATGGTAATATTAGTGATATTACAACATTAGATATAACTATAGAAAAGCCATTTTGGAGCACTTCAATGGCATATGTAATTTACTTTATAATAATAGCATTAATTGTATTCTTGATGTTAAATCATGTAAAGATACTAAATAATCTGGTTATGCAAAGAACAAATGAATTAAATAGTCAATTAATTGAAAATAAAAATCTATATAATAGGCTAATAAACGAAGAAAAATTCAAAAATGCATTCTTTGTTAATTTATCACATGAACTTAGAACGCCATTAAATGTGATAATTTCAACTGTTCAACTTATGAATGTAGTTTCAGATAAAAATCAAGATAATAGCATGAAGAAATATATAAAGATTATAAAGAAATCATCAGAAAGCTTATTAAGGACTATAAACGATATTATTGATAGTTCAAAAATTGAAACAGGTCATTATAATATCAATAAGAAAGCTGAAAATATAGTTTATATAGTTGAAGAAGCAGCTTTAAATATGAATGAATATATTAAAGTAAATGGTCTAGAGCTTATAATTGATCCAGAAATAGAAGAAAAGGAAGTTTACTGTGATGCTACTGAAATAGAAAGGATAATTGTAAATTTATTATCTAATGCAGTGAAGTTTACCCCAAAGGGTGGAAAAATTACAGTGTTAATTATGGACAAGGGAGAAAAGGTTGAAATTATAGTTGAAGATACAGGAACAGGAATTTCTAAGGAAGATCAGGAGTTCATTTTTAATAGATTTGAGCAAGGACAAAATAGAAAGTTTACCAATATAAGCAGTAGTGGAATTGGCTTAACATTAGTTAAATATTTAGTAGAACTACACAATGGAGAAATAAGACTAGAAAGTGAAGTAGGAAAAGGAAGCAAATTTATTATTTCACTTCCAGTGAAATAGTAATTATGAACTTAGATAATGATGAATTATGAATTACGAATTATGAATTATTGATGAAATTCTTACAGAATTTCTGAAAATTATATTTTTCTAAACTCCCCTAAGGGAGTTTATTCATTAATTCATCATTCATCACTCATCATTCATAATTTACTAAGTGTGGTAGATTCGTGTTAATTCATCTTTGCTAAGGAATTTTTCAACTAGGATACCCATAATGATAACACCTGGTATATCAATTAGGAGCCTAACAAAAGTGAATTTATAACCTAAGGAAGAAATTTCAAAAAGAAGAGTTGAGATTTTAGTAACACACCATGCATTCATAAAAATGATGATGTTGCTAAACTTGGCTCCTTTTTTTATTAGTACGGCAGTAAAAGGAAAAGCAGCATACATTGGTCCAGCAGCAATGGAACCAATAAACATAGCTAGAAATATTCCAAGAAGACCTGAATTATTGCCCATATACTTCATTAAGGATTCTCTGGAGACCCATACATCCATTAGTCCAAGCATCACCATTATTGGTGGTAGTACTGAAAGCATTTGTAGAAAGCTATATTTTATATTTAATATACTTTTAGAGGCCAAATCAAAATCCAAGAATCCAATAAGTATTAGTACAATTAATAAAAGTAAAAAGAATTTATAGCGTTTAATTATTTTCAAATTGCAATCATCACCTTTCCTATGAATAATGCCACAATAAAGGAAAATAAGAAAGCAAGGAAATTTCTTAAAAAGGCAGCCCGTTTACCAATAAATTTAGCTTCCATGGAAAAAGTCATCATACCAACAAGGGTAAGGGTAGAGACTAGGGCAGCCACTTGAGAATATCCAGCACCACTGGAAAGTAGGGTATTTCCTAAAGAAAATGCAACAAAAGTTGGCAAGAGAGTAATAGAGCCAATGACAGCAGAAAAGATAATTCCTAGAAAACCAGAGCTAGTACCAATTAATTTGGAAATTGTTTCAGGTTGTACATAAGCAAGAACAATACCTACAAAAATTATTACTGATAGAAATTGAGGCATTATATTTTCAAAAGAAGTAAAAGCTATTTTTAAAGCTTTTTTTGTTTTCACTTTATCTTTAATAAAAGAAACAAGTAATAAAATAAGTGCTAAGCTATAAAGAATAATAGATGTCATAAAATAACCTTAATCTAATTGATTTATAAATATATATTATGATTAAAAATATTGATAAGTTCTTAAGATAGGGGATAGTGAATTAGTAGCAAAAAGAAAGGTAGGTATAGTTGTGGATATATATACAATAGGACATTCAAATTATACTTTAGAAAGGCTAATTGATATGTTAAATCATTATAAGATTGATGTAGTTGTTGATATAAGAGGAACACCTTATTCAAAATATAATACTCAATTTGATAAGGAAATGATTAAATATTCTTTAACTAAGGCAGGATTTATCTATATCTATATGGCCAAAGAATTAGCAGCAAAGCGGATGAATAAGGTTTCTTATAATCATGAAGGTTTTTGTGATTTTGAAAAGGCAGTTCATGAAGAGGATTTTATAAATGGAATTAAGCGATTAAAGAGTGGATGTGAAAAAGGATATAATATTGCTTTGCTAGGAGCTATGCAAGATCCAATAAGATGTCATCGAAGTATATTAGTAGGTAGGGCATTAAGAGATAATGGATTTAAGGTGCATCATATTTTAGATGATTATTCCTTGGCATCACAAGAAGATATTGAAACAAATTTATTAGATAAATATTTCCCAGATCGTAATCAAATAACCATAGATTCATTACTGGGGTTAGCAAAGAATGAAGAAGAGCTTATCATTGAAGCTTATAGAGCTGCCAATGTTGAAATAGGTAGGCGTGTTGAAAATCTACCTAAATAATGTTCAAGTAAAAAATCCAGCATATGGCTGGATTTTTGTTTATAAATATAAGTAAATAGGCATAATTAAATAATAGAGGTATTTTATGGGTAAAGGCGGTGTGTGATAGTTTTGAAGATTTATAGTGTTATAAATATGGATATAGTAAATTCCAGAAAGCTTAATAATAGAAAAGAAATAAATATTCAACTGGAAAATTACTTTAAAAGTTTAGAAGAGCAGTATAAAGATAGCTTAGTTTCTAAGATTACATTTACGCTAGGCGATGAATGGCAGATTGTCTTAAGAAATATTAAGGTTAGCTATGATATAAGCACTAAGATAAAGGTTTTTCTATATAATTTTGATATAGAATGTTATTGCGGTATAGGGATTGGCACCATAAGTACTAAAGAAGATGATGATACAAGAAAAATGGATGGAGAAGCTTTTATTTATGCTAGGCAAGCCTTAGAAATTGCCAAGAGCAACAAGAAGTTCTATAGTAAGAAGCTTTATACTAAAGACTGTAAGACTGTACTTAAAGGCGCAGTACCAAAATCTAATATAATGGAAGAAGCTGCAGTAACTTGTGATGATGATTCTCATGTTTTAATTAATTATGAAGAGCTCATTAATAATATAATACAAAACAATGAAATGATTGAAAGTAAATTTACTTATAAGCAGAGAAATATCATAGCCTTATATGAAAAGTTAGAATCATACAGTGAAATTCAGCATAAGTATCCCAATATATCAAAATCAGGAATTTCAAGAAAGATAACAAGCTCCAATTACCTTTTAACTTTGCATAATAAGAAAATGATAAATAAATTATTAAGTAGTTATGAAAAGGAGTTATCTTTAAGAGAAATATGATTTTAAAAGTGTTTTTATTATTTTTATTAAATCACGTAGTTTTTGACTTTATTTTTCAAGGAAAAAGCATAATAAAAAAGAGATTTCCTAAAGAATTAGATTTAAACAATAAAAAAAGCACAATGAAAAAATTAAAAGTAACTATTAATGGAAATATAATTCATAGTATATTTCATTTGTTAGGTATGCTGATTATAATAATATTTATAAAGGTAAGTATGTCATTTAAATTAATTATTTTTATAAAAGCAATATTAATTACAGTAGGTCATTTCTTCACAGATGAAATAAAATCATTAATAATATTGTATAAAAGTAAATACCGCAATAATATATGGTTATTTATAACGGATCAAATAAGTCATTTCTTAATTATAGCCTTGGCTATTTTAGGTTTAAATAACTTAATTAAGGTATATGAATATAATTTAGATAATACTAACAAGTTATTGATAGCATTAATAGTATTTTTAGTGGTAACTATAGTTACAGGGATTTTTATAAAGATTTTTATTAATGACCTTATGCCAGAAAAAAGCACTTCTGATGCCATTAATGCAATATCTGATAGCACAGCTTCCAATGGAGCAAAAAATGGAGGCTTTATCATTGGTATCTTAGAAAGGATATTGATTTTCATAAGTATGTTAATAGATTACTATTCAATAATAGGCTTTATCTTAACAGCTAAATCCATAGCCCGATTTAATAAGCTTTCAGATCAACGTTTTGCTGAATATTTTATAATTGGAAATTTAATTAGCTTTACTTCAGCCATAATAGGTGGTGTTTTTGTTAAGTTTATTATTAATCTTTAGTTAGATAGCATAACCAGAGCGTGTTTATGATTTTTACAGTAATTAATGGCTTCTCTAGCTAAATAATAGGAAGGACCGTCTAGTTGGTTTACTGTAAGTTCAAAATTATATACAGTAACCTCACCAATACCAATGCCCACATAAAAGTTTAAGTAATGAGGCAAGGTTTTATGAAAGAAATTAATTATTTCTAAGTAGTTGCAGTCGCTTTTTAATAAGCCTTGCCATTCATCTCCTAAAGTTATTATAAATGGACATATTATTAAATTTTTAAAATCTTCATTACACTTCTTTAAGGCATTTATTAATAGAATTTGTACTTCATTTCTATTAGCAAGCTTTCGAGAATCCTTTAGATCAAATATCATGGTCATATAATTCATGCTAGCTCCAATATTAAGGTTGCTATTTTAGTGGAAACTGAGAGAAAGTTACATAATAAATAGCAACCTTTAAGTATTTATTGATTATTAAATAATATATGAAAATATTAAAGTAAAGGACACAGAAAGAAGTTTTAACTAGATAGAAGTTAAAATCTTTATTGAACTTCTTATTTTTAATTCTCTATTGCTACAGCTTCCGCATCTTTTTTGTCTAAATTAAGGTTGTAAGCCAACCCTATACATACAATAATTCCGCCAATAACCTTTCCTATAGAAAGTTGTCCTAAAGTGAAATAGTCAATTATTATACCTGTAAATAATTGCCCAATGAATATAAGTAAGGCCATATAAAATGCTGATATCTTAGGAGCAACATAATTTGAAAGAGTAATAGAAATAACTCCTATTAGACCTCCTAAATAAGCAATTATAGGTGTAGAAGATAGAACTTCACTTGATATATTCATATTTTCACTACTGAAGAATAGGATTATCATTGAAAATAAAAGTCCTGTTAAAAAGTTATAAAAAGTACTTTGGAAAACACCAATTTCATCGCCCAGTCTTGAATTTATAATTCTCGAAACAACAATAGATACGCCTGATAAAATAGCAACTAATATATATATAAGCATATGTAAATCCTCCTTAATAAATAGTCATAATGACTAAGCCAAGACAAATTATGGCAAGGCCAACAAGTTTCTTTCTATTAAATTTAATAACATTAACGCCAAATAAGCCAAAGTGGTCAATTATTATGGCACTAACAGTCTGTCCCAATAGACCTAAAGCCATAGTTAATGAAGCACCTAAAGGTACAAATGTAAAGTTAGAAAATAGAACTGTGAAAACACCAATAACTCCGGCACTATATAAGAATATAGAAATATTTTTATCATATATTAATTTAGATTTGTTGATTATTAATACTAATATTATGCCTATAAGTCCAACAAAGTGGATTAAAACACTAGATGTATAATTTCCTGTATAAGTAGACAGTATGCCATTAAAGCTTGTCATTATAGCTATTAATGCACCTGCAATCATAGATAAAAAGTTAAACATATTATTCCTCCATCATAAATTTCATTAATTCCAAAATTTCTTTATATAATGTATCATAAAGACATTGCATAATAATATGACATATGTCATATTAAATATATAAATCTTAAAAGGAAGTATTTTATGGAAAAAATATATAATGCTCAATTAAAAGAATTGTATATAAATAAATATAAGTTAAATGATATCTTTACTGATGATATGAGTGGATATATGGAGCTAGTTTCATTTAAAAAAGGTGAATATATTTGTAATGAAAATGAAAAGATGGAGTATTTATTTTTCTTAGTAAAGGGTAAAGGAAAGGTATATGTTATTTTAAAAAATGGAAAGTCACTGTTATTAAGCTTTTGTTATCCTTTAACTGTAATAGGTGATATAGAGATAGTTAATAATTGTGATACCAGTAGTAATATACAGGCTTTAGAAGACTCATATTGTATAGCACTTCCTTTAAATATAGTACGAGAAAAATTACTTAAAGATGCTAAGTTTTTAAGGTATGTATGTGATTCCTTAGGACGGAAACTACAAAGTTCTTCCAATAACAATTCCATAAATCTACTTTATCCCTTGGAAAATAGGCTGGCAAGCTATATTTTAGCAGCTAAAGAAGAAATAATAGTTGATAATAAGAAAGCTTATATATTTAATGAAAAGCTTACAGAGCTAGCAGAACTTTTAGGAACTAGTTATAGGCATTTATTGCGAACAATAAATGCCTTAATTAATAAGGGTGTTATATCTAAGGAAAATGGATACTATAAGATACTTGATAAAAAGCTTTTAAAGACTTTATCAGTAGGTGTATACAAATAAAAATATAATATATTGAAAATAATAGATTTACAAATATAGGATATTATGATACTATATTGACTAAGAAGTGAATATGT
>FR883391.1:6427-8596 GCA_000435835.1 Clostridium sp. CAG:221 | reverse complement strand
TAGAACCTTTTGGTTGGCTAACAAAAGTTGCTTCCTTCGCTGAAGCGTGGCGTCAGCCACTTTTGTACTTAAATTTTAAGGGATTACTCTGTTTGTAGCCATATCATAAATAATTTCACAAATAGAAAATCCAAAGCCACAAAGAACTACTCCTACAAAAATACTCATAATATAATCACTCCACGATAATAAATTATATATTTTTTCATATTAGTATTATACTAAATAATTATTATAATTAGTATAAATCAAAAGTGAAAAAAGTATGAAGAAAATTAAATAATATATGCGTTACAGCACTTTTCATAAAATTCAATAGGGCCTGCATTTTTTATTATGGCTATTGAATCACCTCTTAGTTTCATATCCCAAAGACATTTGTTTAAAAGGGCTTTACCAATAGAGTTTTTTCTAAATTCTTTCAATACACCAATGGGACCAAAGGAGCTAGTCCCTAGAATATCATATGCACTAAAGCCAATTATGTGGTCATTAAATATTACAAGATAGATAGGTATATTATTTGAAGGAAAGATAGAAGCTAGTGAATCTGCCCATATAGAATTAAAATTTTCTTTAACAAAATCATATAGTAAATACTTATCTTTATTAAGTGCTTTTCTTATAAGAAAATTACTATTTTCATTATTATCAAATGAATAAAAATTTCCTAAATCAACTAATAAGTCTTTGGATGTATTACAAAGCTGTTGTATATAATGAATTTCTTCTTTTGTAAGGATTTCAGTTACTTCACTAGGTATTTTTATTAATGCCTTTAGAACATAAATTTCATTAAGGTACGTTTCATTGGTTTTGCTCATAATTTCTAGGGATTCATTGAGAATTTCCAAAACACTGTCATTTATTGGAGTAATAAAAAAATGATTTTTATTTCCTTCAATATTTTTAGGAAGATTTAAAGCAATTTCTTTATATTTATTAATTTTATGAAAAAAGTGGTTGTTTAAATCTTTTAAGATTTCTGTATTTTCCAAAATCATGGCCATAAATATATCTATAGGAAAGATAACTTTACGATCATTTAATGAATTTTCTGTAATATTAAATACCCTACGGAGTCTATTTGTAATGCTAAAATTATTCATAAATTGCACCCCTTTATATAATTGAAAATTGATAATTAATAATTAAAAATGTTAGAATTATCAACTATCAATTATCAATTATTAATTATTAATTATAAAAGTATGTGACTTATTGGCATAATGGCAATGCCAAGGAATATAGATAGCAATGATAATTTTATGTGCCCGTAAGAACGTGATGATGGGATAAGTTCTGCTAGTGATATATAAATCATAATACCACAAACTACAGCAAAAATTATTCCAAGAATAAGTTCATTAATAAATGGCTTTAAGAATAAAAATGATAAAAATGCTCCAAGTGGTTCAGTCATTCCTGACCAAAAGGAATATTTAATTGCCTTATATCTACTACCAGTTGAAAAGTAAATAGGCATAGCAATGGCAATACCTTCAGGAATATTATGCAGAGCGATAGCAAAAGCAACAGATATGCCTAAGCCAATATCTTGATATCCTGAAACAAAAGTTGCAATACCTTCAGGGAAGTTATGTAGCATTAATGCAATTGTAGACACTAAACCAACCCTAAATAATCCATAATTTTTATTAGATTCTTTAAAAGAATTTTTCTCATCATCAGGCAAAAAGCTATCAATTAAAAAAGCAATAAGTCCACCAATGAGTAAAAATAAAATGGACCAAAGAACTCCTTGTAATTCACCATGATATTTAGCAATGGATTCTTCAGCAGTGGGAAATAAATCTGTAAAGGATACAGTAATCATAACCCCAGCTGAAAATCCTAAGGAAAAGGTTAAAAATTTTTCATTTTTTGTTTTAGTAAAGAATACTATAATGGCTCCAATAACTGTAGATAACCCTGCTAAAGTAGATAAAAGCAGAGGAATAAAAGAAGATTTATCAATCATTTAAATGTACCCCATTGTAATTTATTACATAAGTATATTATGATTAATATATGAAAAAAAGAAGTCAATAATAAATATTTCGCAAAGATAAAGGAGAATAATTTATGATAAAGCTTATTGCATCTGATATGGATGGAACATTAATTAATAGTAGTCATGAAATATCATCAAGAAATTTAAATGCTATA
>FR883391.1:0-6381 GCA_000435835.1 Clostridium sp. CAG:221 | reverse complement strand
ACAAGAATCTGGTATAGAATTTGCTATAGCTACAGGTAGAGATTACTCTATGGTTAAACCATTCTTGGACAAGTATCAGTTGAAATGTGAAGCTATAGTTATGAATGGGGCAGAATATAGAGATTGTAAGGGAGAGGTAATAGAAAGCATAGGTATTGAAAAAGATAAAGTAAAAGATATTATAGTGGAGATATTAAAAGAAAGTAGTATAGTTGATATTTATACTAGTGAAGGTATTTTTACAACAAAGTATTCAAAAGAAGACTTTGAAAGTACTGTAAATAGAATTAAAGAATTTAATAAAGAAATGACAAAAGATAATATAATCAAATTATTAACTGAGATAAGAGAAAAAATGATAGAGTTTGATATAGAAGATATCGATAAAATTATAAGCTCAGAAATGGTATTTTATAAAATAATAACGTCTCATAAAGACAAAGAAACTATAAGAGACTTGAAAGAAAAGATAAATAAAATAGGTGGATTAGCAGTTGCTTCAACTTCAGAATATGATATAGAAGTAAATGATATACAAGCACAAAAGGGCTTAATATTAGCAAAGGTAGCAAAGATGAAGGGTATTGAAAAAGATGAGGTTATGGTCTTAGGAGATAGCTTTAATGATTATTCAATGTTTACTGAATTTAAAAATTCATATGCAATGAAAAATGCAATGGATGAGATAAAGAAAATAGCTACATATATAACAGAGACAAATAATAATGATGGGGTTGGCAAGGCTATAGAAAAAGTATTAAATATGCAATAATTTTACGGGGGAATTTATGAGAATATATTTAGTAAGACATGGAGAAACAATTTGGAATACTGAGGGAAGAATACAAGGTTGGAAGAACTCAAACTTAACAGAAAAGGGAATTGAAGATGCTAAGGCACTGGGAAAATATTTAAGAGATGTTGATTTTCAATGTGCATTTACAAGTCCATTTCAAAGAGCAATAGATACAACAAAATTTATTTTAGGAGATAAAAATATTGTTATAACCTCAAATGATAATTTTAGAGAATTAAATTTTGGTACATGGGAAGGCAGAGTTTTCCAAGATGTTAAGGCTGAGTATCCAGAGCAGCACTATAACTTATGGAATAAGCCAGAAGCATATATTCCTGTAGATGGTGAATATTTGGAACAGTTTAGAGAAAGAGTAAGACAAGGTATAAATGATGTAATAGATAGCAAGTATGATGGAAATATTTTATTGGTTACACACGCATTAGTGGTGAAATCCATATATAGTATTGCAAGGAATCTACCTGTAGATAAAATTTGGGATACTCCAAGGATTGGAAATACAAGTCTTACCATATTAGAAGTAGATAAAGTAGCAAGAACTATTAGCATTCTTCAGGAAGCAAGCACAAAACACTTAGAAGCAGAACCAGTTTTATAATTATGAATGATGAACTTAGGTAATGATGAATGATGAACTTAGTTAATGATGAGTTATGAATGATGAATGATGAATTGAGGAATAAACTCCTTAAGGGAGTTTAGAAAGGATGAAATTTATAGAAACTCTGCGAGTTTCTTCATTAATTCATAATTCATAATTCATCATTCATAATTAAATAAGAGTGTATGCTAAAGCAGTTATTGTTTTTGCATCAATTATTTCACCGTTTTTTATCATATTCTTAACTTCTTCAAGGGTGAAAATTTCTACTTCTGTAAATTCATCGAAATCTTCATGTTTTTCTGCTAGAGAAAGATTTGTTGCTTTATAAAGATATAGTAATTCATCACAATATCCAGGAACAATAGCAACAGTTCCAAGATGGAATAATGAGCTAGCTCTATAGCCTGTTTCTTCTTCTAGTTCTCTATAAGCACAATTTTCAGGAGCTTCATTTAAGGATAATTTTCCAGCAGGAATTTCATAAATAACCTTATCTATGGATTTTCTAAATTGTTTTATTAATATTATGTGATTTTCGTCTATAAAAGGAATTATTCCACAAGCACCAGGGTGTTTAATAATATCTCTGTTAGCTTCATTACCATCAGGCAATTGAACTTTTACTTTAGTAAATGTTAGATAATCACCTTTATATATTATTTCTTCGCTTAATGTTTTTTCCGAAAGATTCATATAAAAATACCTCCATAAAATTATATATAGATTATATCATACTGTATGAAAAATTTTTTAGGGGTATATTTACAATAGGAGTTCAAATTTTTGGTAAACAGTATTATTATTTAATTATACATAGCAGTAGGATTAATATGCTGTTTATGAAATATAAAATAGGGGTGGGTTATGGAAAAGAATTATTCAAAACTTTTATGGGGGTTAGTAGTATTAGCAGTTGGTGTTATTTTCACAGGTAATGTATTGGAGCTATGGTATATAGATGTATTTTTCCCAGGTTGGTGGACTATGTTCATGATTATCCCAGGTTTAGTATTAATATTAAGGGATGGATTCAATGTTGGTTCGGTAATTTTATTAGTGATAGGTGTTATTTTATTATGCGATAGTTGGGATATATTTGATACAAGATTGGTTTGGAGATTAATAATACCAATTGGAATAATAGCCATAGGTATTTCTTTAATTTTTTCCTTTTTTAAAGGTGAAAATACAAAAGAGAAAGTTACTGTAGAATATACAGAAGGAAATTATGAGGCTAATAATGGACACAAGTATAGTAAAAACTTAAAGTATGATAATGATGAATATGCTAATTATTCAACTGTATTTGGTTCATCAGAGTTTAAAAATTCAAGTCAAAATTTAAAACATGTCAAAATTGAAGGTGTTTTTGGTGGAGTAGTTGTAGATTTACGTGATGCAAAATTCAATGAGGATGTAACCTTAGAAATAAATACTGTATTTGCAGGGATAGATATATATGTACCTGATGATGTACGTATTATAACTGTATCAAGCACTCCAATTTTTGGTGGATTTTCTTTTAGAAAAAATAAGGAAATAGAAAATATTCCAAAAGTTAAGGTAAAATATGTTGCTATATTTGGAGGAATAGAGATAAAATAAAACATAAATATAAAAAAACAAAGGATGGTGCATATGAAAGTTGTAATTATTGGAGGAATTGCTGCAGGAATGAGTGCAGCAGCTAAATTAAAGAGAATGTCTCCAAATGATGAAGTCATTGTGTATGAAAAGGGAGATATAGTATCATTTGGAGCATGTGGGTTACCATATTATGCAGGAGGATTTTTTGAAGATCCAAATGAAATGATAGCAAGAACTCCTGAAGAATTTAGAGCATCAGGAATAAAGCTTTTTACAAATCACGAAGTAATGAAAGTTGATTTTAATAGTAAGAAATTACAGGTGAAAGATCTTATGACAGGAGTTTCTGTTGAAGAATCATATGATAAGTTGATGATTGCTATAGGAGCTTCAAGTATAATTCCTCCAATTAAGGGAATAGATTCAGAAAATGTCTTAACACTTAAATCAATGGAAGATGGATATAAAGTAAGAGCTCTTATGGAAGATAGCAATATAAGAAGAGTAACTGTAATAGGTGCAGGATTTATAGGAGTAGAGGTTATTGAAGCTGCTAAAAAGAATGGTAAAGAAGTTACTGTAGTGCAATTGCAAGATAGAATTTTAGCAGAAGTTTTTGATAAAGAAATAACAGATTTGTTAGAAGAAGAAATAAGAAACCATGATGTTAATTTATTATTAGATGAAACAGTAATGGAGATTAATAAAAAAGAAAACATAACTACTATTAAGACTGATAAAAGAGAGTTTGATACTGATATGGTCATTGTTGCCACAGGTTTTAGACCAAATACAGCTTTCTTAAAGGATAGTGGAATTGAAATGTTAAAAAATGGAGCAATAGTTGTTGATAAGTATGGTAAGACTTCTATAGAAGATGTGTATGCTGCTGGAGATTGTGCAACAATTAATAGTGTCATAACAAACAAAGCCATATATGTACCATTAGCTACTGGTGCCAATAAGCTTGGTAGAATAGTTGGTGAAAATTTAGCAGGAGCTAATAATGCTTTCCAAGGTTCATTGGCATCAAGCTGTATAAAGGTTATGGATATGGAAGCTGCTAGAACTGGTCTTTCAGAAAAGGAAGTGAAGGCATTAGGCTTTGACTATAAAACTAAGTTTATCACTGATATGAATCAAACTAGCTATTACCCAGGAAGACAAAAAATATATGTTAAGCTAATATATGATGCTCATACTAAAGTAATTTATGGTGGTCAAGTGGCTGGATATAAGGATGCTGTGCAAAGATGTAATGTTATAGCAGCATGTATATATGGAAAAATGACAACTGAACAATTAGGAATGCTTGATTTAAGCTACGCACCTCCGTTCTCAAGAACTTGGGATGTACTAAATGTGGCAGGCAACGTTTCAAAATAGAAGTAGATAAAATTTAATAATTTCTTATATTAATAAAATGGGGGGTGTAAAAAAACTCCCCCTTTTTATTTAGTAAAATGTCATTTTTATAAAATATATTTATTCAATAGCTATTTATTTAATTAAGTTTATTTAAAATCATATTAAATTCATCTATGGTTTGAGCTGGTGCACAATAAGTTTTTGTTAATTGTTCATTGCCCACTTCAGAAAGAATTATATTTTCAAAGTTATCTAAAATAAAAATAAAATGAGTAGTATTACCATTGTCAGTGTCATATGCAGATGCACCAATATAGTTTAAGTTATTTTCACCATAGATGCTTATTCCAAAAAGGTCATATTCTATACCATTAATTATTATAGAACCTGATAATCTATCAAGAGCTTTGAAATGTGACATTGTAAAGGCTTTTTCATAATCTGCACTTATTTGTATAGATATTTTAGATACAAAATTTTCTGTGAGATTATCTCTACATATTCCTATATAATTTTTATCTATATGTAAGGTTTTTTTATAGGAATTAAAGGCTAGAAAAGGAAATAAAGATAGAAAAAATAATATTATAAAACAATAAATAAGTTTTTTATTTTTTTTAGCGAGCATAGCTTAAAGTTGATGGAGCTTCACATGGTTGCCATGGCTTAGAATAAGCATGTCCATTCCAAAATCTCTCAAATTTTAAGTTGGTATCAACTTTACTATAACCTTTACTAGTCATATATCTAACTGTATTATAGCACCATGATGTTATATTTGATGTACTTAATAGTTCAGACACTGCAGGATAATGAATAGAAGTTAGATAAGCTGCATAATTGATAGCTTGTTGAATTTTATCAGTAATTGAATTACTTTGATGTACTAAATCAGCATAGCTTTTTAATGCATCAATATTTGATACTGTCAAATAAGCTCTTTTAGTGGTATATTCATAGCAAGCGGGTGTACCCACCCCATATGTACTTATTAATGAATTTTCATCTAATTCACCAGATTCTATTAATTCAATTAATTCTTGATTTGTAAGATAGTGTTTTGTGATTATTTCATTATTTTCAGTATCATTTACTAAATTGTCTAAATCTACATTGTCTACTATAGCGATTAACTGCTCATTACTAGGATTAATTGAATCAGCAAATACTGTAGTAGTTAATGCAGAAGTAAGTAGTAATGTTCTTTTTTTCATAATAAATCCCCCTAAAAAGTTTTGATATGTTAAGTTATATGAACATTGTTCTTCTCGATATTATTATATTCTAGCAGCATAATTAAATTCAATATCTTTGATTAGCCTGTAAAAATCAGTTTTATTGCAGAGCTGTTTGCCGTGCAATAAATTACAAAGAGAGAGTAATTCTATGAAAAATAGAACTATGTTTCATATCAACTTAATAGATTCTTTTTACATAAAATTGAAATATTATAATATAACAATACCATAGAAAATGTTTACAAAAAAGACTTTAATTTGACAAAAATTTTTAATATAATAAAATTTGGGGATAAAAACGGAAGTGAGAGAAATAAAATTGAAAAGGTCTTTTAGCTTATTTTTGTATAGACTGGAAACAGTACATGCAGTAAGTATGCCGTTGAGTTATTTCCCAAAAACAATGAGTTCAACTTCATATTCTAGTTGGGTTAACGCATAGTTATATAAAAATATAAAGTGATCAAGGGGGTATAATATGGATAAGAGTACATTTTTAGTTGCTATTAAGATTAATCCTTTATATATTTTGATATTTATAATAATATTTATAATTATAGTATTTAGCATATTAAATAAGAGAAAAAAATAAATAAATATCGTAGTATTAACGTGTTTCAAAAATTAATAAATGAAAAGAAAGTATTATTTTTTTAGAAGATAATAGCAATTAATTTAAGATGAGAGTTAGGTTTGAAAAATAAGAAGGTTGATAAGTACCAAAGGAGTTTTTAGCTCCTTTTTTTTTATCTTTTTGATTTTTTCTT
>FR883390.1 GCA_000435835.1 Clostridium sp. CAG:221 | reverse complement strand
AAAAAATAAAAAAGTACAGGTAAGTAATGGTTAAATGATAATAATTTAACAGAAAAGTTAGTTAAGTTAAAAAATATATAAAAACGTTTAAATTCTTAATAAATCAAGAAAATGCATAAAAAAAATTTTAAATAAAAAACTAAAGATAGGTATTTACAAAATAAAAAAAAAAGAGTAATCTATATCTAAGGATAATCATTGTTAATTAATAAACAAAATTGATTAAGAAAATTTATAATTTGGAGGAATAGAAAATGAAAATAGTAGTAGTAGGATGTACACATGCAGGAACAGCAGCAGTAGTTAATTTAAAAGAGCTTCATCCAGAAAGTGATATTACAATATATGAAAAAAATGATAATATATCATTTTTATCATGCGGTATTGCATTAAATGTTGGAAAAGTAATAAAAGATACTAAGAGCCTTTTCTATAACTCACCTGAAAATTTATCTAAGTTAGGTGTTGTAACTAATATGAAGCATGAAGTTTTAGATATAGATTTTGAAAATAAAACTCTAAGAGTTAAAAACTTAATTACAGAAGAAATTTTTGAAGACAATTATGATAAATTAGTATTAACTTTAGGGTCATGGCCAATAGTACCAAAATTTGAAGGTGGAGAATTAGAAAACATAGTTTTATGTAAAAATCATGATCATGCATTAAATATAATAGAAAAATCAAAAGATGCTAAGAATGTTGTTATTATAGGTGCTGGATATATTGGTGTTGAACTTGTTGAAGCATTTGAAATGCAAGGAAAGAATGTAACATTAATAGATGCTGAAAAGAGAATAATGGCTAAATATCTAGATAAAGACTTTACAGATGTAGCTGAAAAAGAATTTACAGATAGAGGAGTAAAATTAGTACTTGGAGAAAAGGTTCAAAAATTTAATGGTGAAAATGGAAAAGTAACAGAAGTTGTTACTGAAAATGGAACATACCAAGGAGATTTAGTAGTATTATGTATAGGATTTGCTCCTAATACAAAATTAGTTCAAGGTAAAATAGATACATTACCAAATGGAGCTATAATAATAGACGAATATATGAGAACAAGCAGAGAAGATGTATTTGCTGCTGGAGATTGTTGTGTAGTAACATACAACCCTGCAAAAGATACAAGATATATTCCACTTGCTACAAATGCAGTAAGAATGGGTACTTTAGTTGCTAGAAATATAGTTAAGCCAACACTTAAGTATATGGGAACTCAAGGAACTTCAGGAATAAAGATATACGAGCAAAATATAGCTTCTACAGGAATGACTGAAGAAGTAGCTAAGGCTACAACAAAAATGAATATTGCTACAGTTTCATTAACTGATAACTATAGACCAGAGTTTATGCCGACTTATGAACCTGCAACAATAAAAATTGTTTATGATGCAGACACAAGAAGAATTCTAGGTGGACAAATAATTTCTAAAATAGATTTAACTCAATTTATGAATACTTTATCAGTTGTTATACAAAATAATATGACAATAGAAGAACTAGCAATGACAGACTTCTTCTTCCAACCACACTATAATAAACCATGGAGCTTATTAAATGCAGTAGCACTTAAAGCTCTATAATAAAAAATGGACTCGTTAGCGAGTCCTTTTTTTATTATGAATTATGAATTATGAATGATGAATTAAGGATGAAATTCCTTAGGGAATTTCTGAAATATATATTTTTTAAGAATTTCGTAGAAATTCTATCCTTAAATTTTTACATGCTTGCATGCAAAAATTTAATTAGCTTATTAGCGTAGCGATATAAGTGTTTAATTAGTCACTTGTGACGACTTAACTAGAGCATTACTGAAAGTATATGCTCGACTTAATTAATTTTGGCCATTTATGGCTATTTAACTAAGTGAATAAGCGAAGCAACATTCACTGATTAACTAAAATTGATTTTTCAATTTTAAAGGTGGACTAAAATTATTTTACAATATATAATATATTTAGAATTAATATATTTTTTAAGGATGATGGGAACGTTCCCTTATTAAGATATACATATTAATATGTATTAATATTTGTAAATGATTGTTTAAGGAGGATTAATAATATGAAAAAAGTAATAGCTATAGGTGAAGCCTTAATTGATTTTATACCACATGAAAAAGGAAGAGCATTAAATAATGTAGAAAACTTTTTAAGAGTACCTGGAGGAGCACCATTAAATGTTGCGGCAGCAGTAGCTAAATTAGGCGGGAAATCACAAATGCTTACTAAGCTTGGACAAGATGGATTTGGTGATGCAATATTAAATGAAGTAAAGCCTTTAGGAGTAGATGTTTCAAGAATATCAAGAACAAAAGAAGCTAATACAGCATTAGCATTTGTGTCATTAAGAGAAGATGGAGAAAGAGATTTTTCATTCTACAGAAATCCAAGTGCAGACATGCTATTAAGTGCAGAAGAAATCTGTTCAGAAGACTTTAATGAAAGAGATATATTACATTTTTGTTCAGTAAGCTTAATAGATGCACCAATTAAAGAAGCACATAGAAGAGCTATAGAAATAGCCAAAGAAAAAGGATGCTTAATAAGCTTTGATCCAAATGTAAGATTACCATTATGGAAACAACCTGAAGATTGCAGAAAGGCAATATTAGAATTTCTTCCTTTATCAAATATAGTTAAGATAAGTGATGAAGAGTTGGAATTTATTACTGGTATAAAAGATGAAAAAGAAGCTTTAGATTCTTTATTAACTGGTGATGTAAAAGTTATAATATATACAAAAGGAACTAATGGAGCAGAATTTATTACTAAGGAAAGAGTTATTTTCTCACCTTCATTTAAAGTTTCAGCACAAGATACAACAGGAGCAGGAGATTCATTTATTGGATCATTATTATATCAAGTGGCAGAAGGTGAATATTCATTAGAGGAGTTAGTAACTTTATCAGAAGAAAAAGTGCAAGAAATATTAACTTTCTCTAATGCTACAGCAGCTTTAACTGTATGTAAAAAAGGTGCTATAGGTGCATTACCATTAAAAGAAGAAGTTTTAGCAAAAATCAGTGAGAGGTAAATATATGATTACTAGAGCGGAATATGAGCAAAAAATCAAAAAGCATATAAATAGTAATATGTCAAAGGTGCTTTCAGATAAGTGGAGAAGTAAATATCATATAATGGCGCCAATTGGTTGGATAAACGATCCTAATGGACTTTGTCAGTTCAAAGATCAATACCATGTCTTTTATCAATATTCACCTTTAGAAGCTAAAGGTGGCATGAAATTCTGGGGACATTATGTATCTAAGGATTTAGTGCATTTTGAAGAAAGAGATATTGCCATATATCCAGATATTGAAGAGGATAAGGATGGAGTTTATTCTGGTTCAGCATTAGCAAAAGATGATACAATGTATTTCTTCTATACAGGAAATGTTAAGCATCAAGGAAATCATGATTATATACTTACAGGAAGAGAACAAAATGTAATATTAGTTACAAGTAAAGATGGAATAGAGTTTTCAGAAAAGAAGATTCTTTTAAGAAATTCAGATTTTCCAGAAGATATGTCACTTCATGTAAGAGACCCAAAGGTTTGGGAAGAGGATGGAATTTATTATATGGTTCTTGGAGCTAGAGGTAAGAATGATAAAGGATATGTGTTATTATATAAATCAGTAGATCTTTATAATTGGACACTACATTCAGTACCAGCTGGTGGAGAAGAAAATATGGGATATATGTGGGAGTGCCCAGATTTATTCTATTTAGATGGTAAGACTGTCTTTATGTTTTCACCACAAGGATTAGAAGCTGATGGATTTAAATATAATAATGTTTATCAAAGTGGCTATGCTTTTGGAAATTTTGTAAATGATAAAAAAGAACTTAAGTTAGATCAGTTCGTAGAACTGGATAGAGGCTTTGATTTCTATGCACCTCAAACTTTTGAAGATGCAAAAGGTAGAAGAATAATGATTGGTTGGATGGGAGTTCCTGATGCAGTAGAACATAAAAATCCAACGGTAGAAAACTATTGGCAGCATCAATTAACTCTTCCAAGAGAATTAAAGATAATTAATAATAAATTATATCAGTTGCCATTAAAGGAATTAGAAACTTTAAGAAAAGATTTAATTGAAAATAAAGTAGCCTTAGATAGCAATGATGTTTTAAATATCATAGATAGAAATACATTTGAATTAAGAGTTGACTTAGAGGAATGTAATAAGTTTAATATGAAATTCAGAGAAGATTGTGTATTATCCTTTGTTGAAGGTGTATTTAAACTTACACAAGGAAAGAGTGGCTATGGAAGAAATGAAAGAGCTGCTTATATAAGCAATCTTAGAAGCATAGATATATTTAGTGATAATTCATCTATAGAAATATTTATTAATGATGGTGAAGAAGTTTTTACTAGTAGAGTTTATAATGATATGTTAGATACAAATGTTATTCTTGAAGGTGAAGGCACAGCTATAATAAGAAAATGGAATATTTAGTATAGTAATAAAGAGTTGATTTAATATCAACTCTTTATTACTATAAAAAACTTTAATTTTTATAAAATATAGTATAAAATGTATTTACTGTTTCTAAATGGGTAGGGTGGTAGATTAAGATGATTATCAATAGTATTAAGGAAAAAGATGATATAAAGCATTTTGTCATGTATGTTTTAATTGGGATAGTAGCAGTAGGCAGTGATAATGTTATATTTAATTACTTAAGAAACTTTAATTTGAGTATGTACGTATCGAATTTTATATCAGTTAATTGTGGATTAACAGTTAGCTTTATTTGTAATACTTTTATAAACTTTAAAAAGGCTGACAACTTAGTTAAAAGAGGAGGATACTTTTTTATCATTGGTTATATTGGAATGTCCATATCAATGGTATTTTTACATTATGGAGTAATTTTCATAAATATCAGCGAGAGCTTAACAAAACTAATATCTACAGCAATAAGTGGATTAATGCAATTTACTTTAAATAAAGTAATCACATTTAGAGAATAGTATAAAATATAGGTAATATATTTGACATTCTATTAAAATGTTGCTTAAATAATTAATGGATGAAATCAGCTATAGATTAGCTGATATGATGAACAAAAGAAAATCGGAGGAAAGTATGGAAAATAGAGCAGGACTAAAGAAAGAAATAAGTCTATTTATGGCTACTATGCTTGTATGTGGGAATATGATAGGTTCAGGTGTATTTATGCTGCCAGCGACTTTAGCGCAGGTATCAGGACCTATGGCCACCATACTAGCATGGATAATTACCACTATAGGTTCAGTATTAATAGCAGTTTCGTTTGCTAATTTGGGATCAAAATATCCTGAAACAGGTGGAGCATATCAATATACAAAGACTGCATTTGGTGAATTTGCTGGATTTTTAAGTGCTTGGCTTTATTGGAATGGATCATGGATTGGAAATTCAGCCATAATAGTAGCAGTTGCAAGTTATGCATCAAGCATATTTCCTATATTAAATAAACCACTAATATCAATTATATTTACTAGTTCAGTATTATGGATATTCACAATAATTAATATTGTGGGTGTTAAACAAGCTGGTAAAGTACAAAGCTTTGTAACAGTATTTAAAATTGCATTTTTTGCATTGTTTATTATTGTAGCGTTTCTTAATTTTGATATGTCAAATATAGTGCCATTAATACCAGAAGGAAAGGGATTAAATACTATTCCATTGGCAGCAACTTCAACACTTTGGGCATTTGTTGGTCTTGAAAGTGCAACAGTGACTGCAGGTGAAATTAAGAATCCAGAAAAAAATGTTAAGAAGAGTACTATCTATGGAATAATTATAACTGCAGCAATTTATGTTTTAATTAGTGTTGCCAGCATGGGTGCAATGTCAAATAGTGAGCTTGCAATGAGCTCCGCTCCATTAACAAGTATTTTAACTAATGCTTTAGGTAGCTCAATTGGTAAGGCATTAACTGCAGCTGTTGTTATATGTATTTTAGGTACTACTATAGGATGGCTTATGTCTACAGCGCGTGTAGCCTATGCAGCTGGAGAAGATGGAGTATTCCCTAAATTCTTTGGTAAGATACATCCAAAGTATGATACACCAGCAAATGCCATAATTATAGGTTCTGTTTTAGTTAATATATTGCTTGTAATGAATTACCAAAAAAGCATGGTATCATCATTTACGTTTATAACAATACTAGCAACATTATCGTACTTGCCAGTATATTTATTAACTGTAGCTGCTGAAATAATGCTTTCATTTAAAAAAGGTGAAAAAATTACTTTCACAGGTTTTATAAAGAAATCATTTGTGCCACTTATAGCTTTTGTTTATACATTATGGACGATATATGGCTCAGGTGCAGAAACTGTAATGTGGGGATTCATTTTAATGCTTGCAGGGATTCCATTTTATATTTACAATCATCATAAAAATAATCATTAATAAAAAAGATAAAAAAACTGTTAGAAAAATGTTTGTAGCAGTTTTTTTATGATATACTGAAAATAATACTAAAGACTATATGGAGGGGCAAAATGAAAGTAGATTGGAATAAAAAATATACAACCATAGCTATTTATGCTTTTTTAGTAATAGCTTCAAGTATAATAGTGTATCTTATGGCATCTCAGGCTGAAGACTTAAAACTTAAGCTTAGTGGAATGATTGCAACAATGCAACCATTTATAATAGGTGCAGCAATAGCATACATAATTAATTTTATCTTGAACTTTTATGAAAAAGTAATTTTTGAATTAAAATATATAAATAAATTAAATAGAAAATATAGAAGGGGATTAGGGCTAGTACTTTCTTACTTTACAGCTATTATATTAATAGCTTTATTCATGCAGTTTGTATTGCCACAATTAGTAGACAGTATCGTAGGATTAGCTAATAATATTCCTGAATATGTTAATGATGCAACACATGTTATTGCAGAAATTAGTGAAAAGTTTAATTTAGAAAGTAAATATATGAATATGATAGTGGAAAAATGGAATGAACTATTAAATTATATTATTACTTTACTGACAAATCTAATACCTGTTATAGGTAATTTTATTATGACATTAGGTTCAAGTATCTTAAATATAATAATAGGAATAATAGTATCAATTTATATATTGATAGATAAGGAAAAGTTTATAGCTTTATCAAGAAAGATTACTTTTAGTATTTTTTCACAAGAAAGATCAAAGAGAATAGTAGAATTAGCACGAAGAAGTAATGATACTTTTGGTAAGTTTTTAAGTGGTAAGATTTTAGATTCATTAATAATTGGTATATTGACTTTTATCATCTTAACAATATTTAAGATGCCATATACACTTCTGATATCAGTTGTTATTGGGATAACTAATATAATACCATTTTTCGGACCTTTCTTTGGAGCAATTCCATCAGCTATTATTATATTATGTGTATCTCCAATAAAAGCATTGTGGTTTATTGGAATCATATTAGTTATACAACAGATTGATGGTAATATAATAGGACCTAAAATATTAGGAGATTCCATTGGAATATCAGCTTTTTGGATATTATTTTCCTTACTTATATTTGCAAAATTCCTGGGGCTTATAGGAATGATAATAGGTGTTCCTATATTTGCAATAATTTATTCAATAATTAAGGAAAACGTAGAAAGAAAATTAAAAGCAAAGGGATTGCCAGTGGAAACAGAAAAATATAAATAAACATAGATAAAAAAGATAGTGTACTCACTATCTTTTTTGTTTATATAGAAGTAATTAGGCTATTAATCTTTTCACAGTTTACAAGTGATACTAATGAATCATTAAATGAGGTAGCTTTATTTAATATTTTTAATGCAGCATCTTTTTCCTGCTTATTAAGTAAGATTAAACCTAAATAATAATAGGGTTCCATAAAGGATACATTGCTGTCAACAAGAGCTTTGAATTTTTCTTCAGCTTCATTGTAGTTTCCTAATAAATAATTAGCTTCAGCAAAATTTGACTTAAGCACATCACTAGAATCATTATAGTTTAGGCCTTTATTTATGATAGTTAAGGCATCATCTATTTTATTACTGACAATAAGGAGAGAAGTAAGTGTTTCATAAAGATAAGTTGTTTCACTTTCTTCTAAAAGCCTTTTAAGATTGCGTATAGCTTCTTCTGTTTTATTATTTTTCCAAGCAACTAATGATTTAGATATATTAATAGAAAGTAAATCAGCAGATTTAATTTTAGAATTATCTAAAGATAGAGAGTTAATATAATTTTCAGCTATAGTACAATCTCCATATTTAAGTTCCATAATTAAATAATTGTTAATGATAAAACCAGGAATATTTTCCTTAGTTACAGTTTGGCGGTAAAGCTTTAAAGCTTCTTCATAGTTTTTTGAAGCATATAACTTGTTTGCTTTTATAATTTTTCCTAAATAGAGGTTTTTGCCAATAAGTATGCAGAGAACTATTAGCAGTAATACCATGGCTAGAAGTTTATTAATTGATAATATCACTAAAAATGCTATAATAAATAATAATACATAAATTGTAGATTGTTTTATTTTTCCCATTTTAACCACCTATATATTTAATAATTATTAAAGAATATTATACAATAAATTACAAAAATACTAAAGAAAATATTTTTTTATTTATGAAGTTTATAGTTGATACTACGATAATTAAATATAAAATATATTATGTGAGGTGAAAAATAGATAAATTTTATCTATATATTTATGAATAATAATTTAGGACATAAGTTTAAAGTATATTATTGTATAAAAAAGAAGAAGAGAAATCCAGTAGGCGATATTATAAATGATTTTTACTTTCAAGATGAATTAGAATATGTTTATGCTAAGGATAAACATGAGGCCGTAGAAAAGTTTTTTAAGAAATTTGGATTTATGAACGTAGTATCTAAGATTGAACAAATAAGTTAAATTATATTTTTAGAAAGGAAATAAGAAGATGAGCAAATTATTTATAAATTACCCTAAATGCAGCACATGCAAAAAGGCAGAAAAGTTTTTAAAGGAAAATAATATAGAATTTATTAATAGAAATATAGTAGAAGAAAATCCAAGTGCAGAAGAATTAGCTTTATGGATGGAGAAAAGTGGTTTAGAACCAAGGAAGTTCTTTAATACTTCAGGTGTTTTATACAGAGAAATGAATTTAAAAGATAAGATTAAGACTATGTCAAAGGAAGAGATGATAGAAATCTTATCTACTAATGGAATGCTTGTAAAAAGACCATTATTAGTTATGGATGATAAAGTACTTGTAGGTTTTAAGGAAGAAAATTATAAAGAAATTATATAAAACTAAAAGTAGAACTGCAGATAAAGCAGTTCTATTTTAAATTAAAGGAAGATAAGTCTATCATCAATATACAATGCTTTAGGAATATGTTAAAATACTAAGCGAAAGGAGAGATTCATATGGAAAACTACATCATAAGAAGCAAAGCTAGAAGACAGCTTAAGGATAGAATGGGACTAGCAGTTCGAACAATATTGCTTTCTACAATTTTACTTAATATAGTAAATGTAATGTTGGATATTACAGATGATAATATTTTACCATTTTACATATTATTTGCCATAGGATATTTATTTATTTCTGCACCAATACAAGCAGGAAGATGCAAGTTCTTGTTAAATATGGTTCAAGGAAAAGAAGAACCAAAGTTATTAGATTTATTTTCACAGTTCAATATATTTTTAAAAGTCTTTGCCATGGGACTAATAATATTTATTATGGAAGCTGTGATAATGCTAATACCAATGTTAATTATATTTATTACAAAAGGCTCTTTAATTGAAGGTGTAATGAATGTAAAATTATCAGTTAGCAGTGTTTCTTTAATTTTTATAAGTTCATTAGCTGTATCCATTTTTTTATTAATTATTCAGATAATATATTCACAAATAAATTATATAATGGTTGAAAATCCAGAAATAAAAATAATTGAGTGCATGAAGAGAAGTAGAAAGATGATGAAGGGAGTTAAATTTAAGTATTTCAAATTACAATTCTCCTTTATTGGATGGTGGATATTCTCCATATTTACATTGGGAATAGCTGCTTTATGGGTGAATCCTTATGTAATGCTTGCAAACACAAACTTTTATGAAGAAATAAAAAATAGAATTAGTTAATAAAAAGAGGCACATAAAGTTAAGGCTTTGCTTATTTTAGCAAAAATATAACTTTAATGTGCCTCTTTTATATAATTATAGGGTGTTCATACTGATGAATTTATTAATTTCTAATATATCAGTAGAACCAGTAAATTCAAGCTTAATTGTGCCTAAACCAGAATAGGCAAGGGTAAGTTCTGAATCTAAATCAAAATGCCCAGAGGTTTCTATAGAAAAAGCCTGTAATTTAGAAAATGGCAGAGAAGTATAATCCTTTTTCTTGCCTGTCAAACCTTGTACATTAATAGTTATAATTCTTTTATTGGTGAAGATAACCATATCTCTTATAGTTGAAAATGTATAGGATATGCTTTCGCCATCAATTAGAAAATCAGCAGTTGCGTTTAATCCATCTTTATTATTAATTTGTCTTAATTTTACGTATTCGCCATTATTAAAATCAATCATAAGAAAAATCTCCTTAAAAGTTTTTATTATTATTTTAATATTTTTATTTAAATAATACCATAAAGTAATTTATCTTAAAAATATTTTTCCTCTGTTGAAAAAGTATAGGTAATAAAGTAAACTTTAGAAAAGGTATTAATGTGGAGGTGCAGCATGAGAAAAATATATTATGAAGATCAATATAAAAAAGAATTTGTAGCGGAAGTTGAATCTATTGAGGAAATTCATGGCAAATATCATGTAAGGCTTAATGAAACTGCTTTCTTTCCAGGAGGAGGCGGACAACAAAATGATTTAGGTTTTATTGAAAATATACCAGTAATTGATGTATATGAAAAATCTGGGGAAGTATATCATGTTTTAGATAAAAAACTTATTAAGATACATAGAGTAAGGTGTTCTATAGATTGGGCAAGAAGATTAGATGGAATGCAACATCATTTAGGACAGCATGTTTTATCTGGATGTTTTTATCAGCTATTTAATGCTAATACTGTCAGTGTGCATGTTGGAAAAGAAATTGCAACAGTAGATATTCAAGGAATACTGACAGAAGAGCAAATAAGACAGGCAGAAATTAAAGCCAATGACTGTATTAGAGAAAATATTAAAGTGGAAATGCTTACTCCTACAAAGTCAGAATTGAAAAAAATTAAAGTTAGAAGAGATTTACCAAATACTGATGAGGAGATAAGGATAGTTAAAATTGGCGATTTAGATATTAATGCTTGTTGTGGAGTACATCCTTCTTCAACATTAGATTTAGGAATAATAAAAATAAAAAAATGGCAAAAGCATAAAGGAAATACAAGAATTGAATATCTAGTAGGAAATAGAGCTTTTAATGATTATTTAAAAGTTGATAATTTTAGCAATGATATTTGTAAATATCTAAGTTGTGGAAAAGATGATGTTATTAATACAATTAATAATTTATCAAACCATATAAAAGAGTTAAGTGATGAAAATAAGAGCTTAAATATTAAGTTATCAGATTATCAGATTGTTGAAATGCTAGAAAGTTCAGAAAAAATAAAGGATATTTCGATTATAAAAAATATATATAAAGATACAGATATGAAAAGTCTTATTAGATTAGCAGATAGAATTACAGAAAGAAGCAAAGCTATTGTATTATTTGCTCTAGTACAAGATGATAAAGCTAATATGATATTTAAATCTTCTGTCCAAGTTAAAGATATTTCTATGAATGACCTTTTAAAAGATGCTATAAGCTTAATTGATGGTCGAGGCGGTGGAAGTCATAATCAAGCTCAAGGCGGTGGAAAGAATAATAGTAATCTTAAATCTGCAATGGAATATGCAATGATGAAAATAAATAAACAATTAAAATAATTAAATTTAACTCTTCTATTTTAGATAATAAATAAAAACTATATGTAGTGTGAAATTTGTGAGAAATTTACTAAAATCATGCCAATGTATAGAAAAAAATAACATAAAAGTATAAAATTATAATAAAGTCTGATGTAGGAGTGTTTATAATGTTGAAAAAAATAATTGTTTTTTTAGCTGTGTCTTTTATAATTATATGTACCTTAATGGGAGGAACATATTTATATGTTAAGAATAATATTTATGAAGAAAATAATTTAGCCAGTGAAGATAATGGTAAGGGTAAGGAAGAAGAAAATATTGATGATGTAAAATATGAAGAAGTCGAAGGGATAACTAATGTGCTTTTAATTGGTAGCGATGAAAGAGAAGGGGAAGAAGGTGCAAGGTCAGATTCAATGATAATTGCAACTTTAGATAATAATAATAAAAATATTAAACTTACATCCCTATATAGAGATACTTTAGTTAATATACCTGGATATGGAGAAGAAAAATTAAATTCTGCATATCAGTTAGGTGGAGTTAATTTATTAATAAAAACAATTGAAGATAATTACAAAATAGCAATTAAAGATTATATTACTATTAATTTTAATGGTTTTGAGGAAGTCATTGATGAAGTAGGCGGCATAGAAATAGATGTAAAAGAGCATTTACTTTCCGAGCTAAATAAATATATTGGAGAATCAACAGGTGGAAATGATTGTCCTGTCAATGAAAGTGGTCCGCAACTGCTAAATGGAAAGCAGGCACTAGCTTATGCCAGAATAAGATATAATTGTGGAGATGATTATGAACGAGCTGAAAGGCAGAGAGAAGTATTGGTAAAAATTGCAGAAAAGATAAAGGAAACTAACCCCATTAAATATTTAGGTATTGGTAATGTGATGCTTAAATATATAAAAACAGATATTGATCCAATAGATGCAGTAAATATGGCCTATACAATTTATTCTTTTGACAAATTAGAAATAAAACAAATTAGTATTCCTATACTTGATATTACAAAGGATATGGAATATAAAGATTATGGTAGCGTACTTATAACTGACTTAGAGCAAAATGCAAAAATACTTAATAGATTTATTTATAAAAACACTGATTCTGATGAAATTACTCTTACTTATGATAAAATTTTATCATTAATTATGGAATATGAAGCAGTTCAAAGAAGTTATGTACATGGAAACAATTATAATGAAGAATATAATTATAGTAATGAGAATAATAATTATGTAAATGAAAGTGAAGAAGAACCCTTATATAATATATATGATGGAAATGAGTATTATTACTTTGAATAGCAAGATAAATAGGTAAAACTAATATATTTTAGTGTTACCTATTTTATTTTTATGATAAAACAAATAATAACATTTGTTTTTAACTTTCATATAATAAAATATAAAAAATATATCACAAAGGAGATATAATTATGTACGATGAGAAACTAAAAGGATATGAAGGATATGAAGAATTTGAAGATATATGTGATGTAAGAGGTTTTGAACATGCACAAGAAGGCAGAAACATGGATATAACAGTAGAAGATGATGATATAAAAAGTTGCAATAACTTTGATAATATTGACTGTATAGATATAGAAAAAGCTTCATATTCTAAAGGATCTTGTAATAATCATGCAGAATTCATTATAAGCAGTTTTAAAAAATGTAATGAGGAAGAGCCTTGCAGTGAGCACTGTAAATCTAAAGGATCTTGTAATAATCATGCAGAATTCATTATAAGCAGTTTTGAAAAGTGTAATGAAGAAGAGCCTTGCAGTGAGCACTGTAAATGTAATGAAGAAGAACCTTGCAGTAAGCAGTGCAAATGTAATGAAGAAAAGCATTATTTTAAGCATCATAAGTGTAATGAGGGAGAACATTATATTGAGCATCATAAATGTAATGAGGAAGAGCCTTATATTGAGCAGCATAGGTATAATGATGATGAGCCTTATATTGAGCAGCATAAGTGTAATGAGGAAGAACCTTATATTAATCAAAATAGGTGTAATGAAGAAGTGCCTTATATTAACCAAAATAGGTGTAATGAAGAAGTGCCTTATATTAACCCAAATATGTGCAATGAAAATCAAAATAGGCGCAATGAAGAAGAATATTATGTTGAGCAAAATAGATTTAATGAAGATGAGTCTTACATTAATCAAGATAGATTCGATGAGGAACAACCTTACATTAATCAGTTCAAATATAATGTAGAAGAAAAATGTCAAGATAAATGTCAAGATAATTGTAACTATAATTACGATTATGATTATAATTATAATTCACAAAATTGCTTACAAAATAATGAATGTAAACCAAAGAAGCAGAATAAAAAAACAAGGAATAGGTCTTATATGTCATATCGAAAGGGTGTACAGGTAGGATATAGGATGGGATATATGAAGGCACAGCAAGAATTAAGAAGAAGGATAATGTATATGTACAATATGTTTCAATGTAGATAGTCATATACTCTTCTCAATAGAAAAGTTGAATTTTTCAACTTTTCTATTTAGTTTATATTTATATTATACTCTAAGTAAATTTGGCAAAAATAAATATATATATATATTTATTAGGAGAGTATAAATGAAAGATTTAATTAATAAAATAGATGCTTTTGGTGAGAAAATCATAGGATTTATCTACAATAAGAATAGATTTATTGATAAGCTAATGATAGCAGTTACTTTAAGTGGTGAACTAGGTATTATATGGATTATAATTTCTTTTTTCTTATTTAGCAGAACCAAATATACTAAGGAAGCTATTATGGTATTATTGGCTATAGCATTAGCTTCTATATTAGGAGAAGGAATAATTAAGCACATAGTAAAGCGAAAGAGACCTTTCATTAAAAATAACATAATAAAATTAATGATTTCTCAGCCTGGAACATATTCATTTCCTTCAGGTCATACAGCATCTTCTTTTGCAGCAGCTACTGTATTTATAAGAACTGATATGAGGCTTACATATTTAATAGTAGTTATAGCTATTTTAATATCTTTTTCAAGATTATATTTACGAGTTCATTATTTATCTGATGTTATAGGTGGAATAATATTGGGAGTTTTTTCAGGAACAATAGTAGTGATGATATTTAAATGAATAGGAATAATTAAGGCATACATAAATATATTCCTATCCAACTTAGATGAAAAGTAATCATATAAATTTTTACCTAAATCATAATTTAATGAGTCTTTTTCAAATATGACTCTAGTAGGAATAAATATAATATATCTTCTTTCAATAAATTATAAATATATTTTTTACATTGCTTAAATAATATATACGTAAAATTGCATATTAAAAATTCTTTAGGAAAAAATAAATTTAGTTTTAGGGAAAGGTGGAGCTTTTATGGAAAATATACAATATGTGAAGGGAGAACCTTTTTTTAATAGGTTAAATAAAGTCACTAGACAATATAAGTATTTAACTGAAGATATAGATACTGAAGTAATTATCATAGGTGGTGGAGTCACTGGAGATATTTTATCATATTACTTTAGTAAGAAAGATATAAGTAATGTGGTGGTGAAAAAGAAAGGGTTGCACATGGAAGTACAGGAATTACTACAGCTTTATTACAATATGAATTAGATGGAAACTATAGTGAACTAAAGCAATATTCAAAAGGTAAAGATATAATAAGAGCATATAAGCTTGGCTTAAAGGCTTTAAAAGAAATAGATAATATTATAAATGAGTATGGTAATGAATGTGATTATGAAGTAAGAGATACATTATTATATACAGGTAAAAAATTAGAGTATGAAGAAATTAAGAATGAATATGCAATAAGAAAAGAAAACGGAATAGATGTTAAATTTATTGATGAGAAAACTAATCCATTTTCCTTTGATTTAAAGGCAGGAGTATACTCAATAAATGGAGGAGCAGAAATAGATCCATATAAGTTTACTATGGAATTATTAACTATATCAGAGGAAAATGGTAGTAGGATTTTTGAAAATACAGAAGTAGTACAATTAAAGTATGAAGATGATGAAGTGAAAGCAATTACAAAATATGGCTATGTGGTTACAGGGAAAATAGCTATAGTAGCAACAGGATATAACACAAAATTATTTACCAATAGGACCTTTGGTACCAAGAGTACCACATTTAATATTGTAACTAAGCCTGTAAAGTCTTTTGAGGGATGGAGCAATAAGGTTTTAATAAGAGATAATAAAGATCCTTACAACTATTATAGGACAACAAAAGATAATAGGATTATAGCTGGTGGAGAAGATGTAAACTTTATACCTGATATTAATAATGAGGATAATGGGAAAGAAAAATATGCAATACTAGAACAAAGATTAAAGAAAATGTTTCCTTTCATAGAAAATATAGAAGCACAATATAAATATTGTGGTGCATTTGCATCAACAAATGATAACTTGGGGTTTTTGGGGAAGGATCCAGAAAAACCACAGCTTTGGTATTGTTTAGGGTATGGGGCTAATGGAATTTTATTTGCTATTTTAGGTGGAGTAATGTTAAGTGAATTATATTGTGGAAATTATAATGAGGATTTAGAACTTTTTAGAGTAGATAGATTTAATTAATAAAGTAAGAAGGAGCCTAAACAAGCTCCTTCTTAAAAATAAATGTTACTGATATATATCATTTTTATCTGGCATGATTATAGCACAGATAAAATAAAAAATTAGCATTGTAGAAAATGATGCAAGTATTAAAAATAATGCTATTACCCTTACTAAGGTTACATCAAGATTTAAAAATTCTGCAAAGCCAGCACATACTCCAGCAACTTTCTTTTCAGCAGTTATTTTATATAATCTTTTTTTCAAAGTATCACCTCACATTTATAATTATAAATTATACTATAAAACTCCACTAAAGGTATAGATATTTAAAAAAATCTTTAAAGGAGAATGGTTATGAAAAAAATAGAGCAATAATTTCATTTATTACATTTAGAAGGCGAAATAAAATTAAATATTTACCTTCTTTTTTTTTGGTGTATTACGAACAATACAACTTGAATGTATTAAAACTAAATGATAAAATTACATGGTAAAAATGACTAACTTATACATTAAAAGGTGAGACACGGAGGATAAATATGAAAAAAGAAATGAAGAGGAACATTTTTGCCATAGTTTCAGTATTAATCATAAGTATAGCAATTATTATGGTTTCAAAAAGTATATTTCCAGATGGATTTATAGAGGACAGATATGGTAAGGGAGCAGAATTTTATAATGGAGTAATTACTGAAATAATTGAAGAAGATTTAAATAAAGATCCTATTTTAGATGGTGTAGAAATAGGTTATCAAAAAGTAATTGCTAAGGTAACAGAAGGTCAATATAAAGATAATACATATGAAATAAAAAATAACATAAGTAGGCTTTATAACTATAAAGTTGAAGAAGGAACAAAAGTTGTATTGATTCTTTACAAACAAAATAATGGAAATATGATTTGGGATGTATATGGATATGATAGAAGTAGTATGATATATGTTTTAGCAGGTATTTTTATCATAGTGGTAATTATAATTGGAGGAGTAAAAGGAATTAAATCATTAGTTTCTCTTATGTTCACCCTTGTGACAGTGATTTTTTTAATGTTGCCATTAATGTTTAGAGGAGTAGAGCCTATGTTGGCTGCTGTTGTATCTGCAACATTAAGTATCATAGTGACCTTGTCTTTAGTTTCAGGTATTAATAAGAAGACAGTTACAGCTATTATAGGAACTATCTCGGGAGTTGTAATTTCAGGAATCATTGCTTATATCTTTGGTGAGTTAACTCATAGTTCAGGGATGACAATGAACGATACTGAAAGTCTTATATATATAGCAGAAGGGACAAATCTTAAGGTTAAGGGAATAATGTTTGCAGGAATATTAATTGCATCACTAGGCGCGGTAATGGATGTAGCAATGTCCATATCATCATCTTTATTTGAAATATATGAAGTAAATAAAAATATCAAACAAATAGATTTATTTAAAAGTTCCATGAATATAGGAAAGGATATTATAGGAACAATGACTAATACCTTAATTCTAGCTTTTGCAGGAGGATCTATCACTACTTTGATATTAATTTTTACTGCTAACATGCCTTATAATAAATTTATAAATCTTGAAGTGCTAGCAATAGAGATAATTCAAGGTTTAGCTGGTAGTATTGGAATAGTGTTGTCAGTGCCAATAACTGCTGCTGTAGGAAGCTATTTATGTAGGAAAAAGGAGTCATAAGACATTTAGTTAATTAAAAAGCATAAGCTGTTGAAAATCAACAATTTATGCTTTTTTATATTATTCTTCAATAAGTTGTGCCTTTACGTAATTTGGCAAAGCAAAGCAGCCTACATGTAAATCTGTATTATAATATTTAGTTTCTAGTCCTAATGAATTCCAGTATGCTGCATCTAAATCTTTAATTGGATGAAATGTTTTTGAAGCAAAACAGAACATCCAATGGCCTGAAGGATATGTTGGTATATGATATTGATATGCTTCACATATAGGGAATAAGGAATTTAATTTATTAAATGAACGCTTCATTTCTTTTGAATTTAAAGGATAATAAGGACTTTCACATTGATTGATAAGGATGCCTTTTTCTGTTAAAGCATTAAAGCAATCAGTGTAGAAGTCCATAGTAAATAGTCCTTCACCTGGTCCAATAGGATCTGTAGAATCTATAATGATTAAATCATAAAGATTTTCTTTACCTTTAACGAATTTAATACCATCTTCAAAGAATAAACTAACTCTTTCATCAGTTACCATTGTCCAATTATCTATTACTAAAACCTTACCAAATTCGTAAGTGTCGATTATATCTATTTTTTGAAAGTCGCTTTGTTTTGAATAAAGATGACTTTTTACTTTCATTGAAAAATTAACATTATTAGTTTGATTTTCAGTGTACCATAGTTCCATATTGCTCATATTACATTCCCTCCGGTTTGAATTTTACTGATATATTATCATAAATTCCATTTGCAAAAGCTTTTATTTTATCAACAACACCTCTTGCAACTTCTGTAGATTCGTCCATCCAATTGATAAATATTTCACTAGTAAAAAAGCTTTATTCATAAAACCTCCTAAAATGTAAAATACAATGTTTACTAAGAGTAAACTTTAAGTTAATATATACTAACCTTTTTAATTTTACCGATATTTAATTTATATGTCAATAATTACATAAAACCCTTGACAACTTTTGGTAAAAAGTGGTATTATTTCAATGAATACTTTAGCGAGTTAAAGTATTGAAGTGGAGGTGGGTAAAATAAAAAAAGTAATACCAGAAGGTACAAGAGATTACACCATAGAAGAATGTTTTAAAAGAAATAAAATTATTGAGAAAATTAAAAATATTTTTAGCTTATGGGGATATAGAGAGGTATCAACCCCCACCATTGAGTATTTTGATAATTTTAACAGTAAAACAAAAACACTAAAAGAAGAAGAAATGTATAAATTTTTTGATAATAGAGGCCATATATTGGTTTTAAGGCCAGATATGACTGTACCAGTAGCAAGAATGGTTGCAACAAAGTTAAAAGATTTAGATACACCACTGAAGCTTTCTTATTGTTCCAGCATTTTTAGGGTTCATGAAAGCTTTCTTGGAGGAAGAAATGAATATTTAGATTGTGGAGTAGAACTTATTGGAGTAAAGGATAGGTTAGGTGATTTAGAAATAATCACAACTGCCATAGAAACATTAAAAAATGTAACTAATAAGAGTTTTAAATTAGATATTGGTTATGTAAATATATTAAAAACTGCCATGAATGAAATGGGGATAACTGAAAATCAGCAAGAATATATTGCTGATTTAATTGAAAAGAAAAGCTTAATTTCTTTAAGTGAATATGTTAAATCATTAAATATAAATGAAAGCGAAAAAGAACTATTAATTGATTTTCCTAATTTATTTGGTGAAGAGGATGTCATAATTAAGGCTAAATCTCTTACTAAAAATAAAAATATATTAGCAAGTATTACTTATTTAGAAAATATATATTTAGGGTTAAAACAACTTGGATATGAACAGTATATTTCAATAGATATGGCTATGGTGCCAAGATTAGATTATTATACAGGCATTATTTTTAGAGGATATATTGAAGGAGTAGGTAGAAATGTTTTAAGAGGCGGACGATATGATAGGCTCATTAAATCATTTGGCAGAGATATGCCTGCTGTAGGATTTTCCATTGGAGTTGAATTGCTTTTAGATAATATCACTGAAGAAAATCAAGATGAGATAAAAGAAATTATATTGGAACAGGATAATGAAATTGAAGCTGTAAGAAAAGCAATTTTAAGTACTCAAAAAGGTAAAGAAATTAAATTTAAATATAAAGATTAGGAGAAGAAATATGGCTATAAGTATTGCACTTACTAAAGGAAGGTTAGAAGAAAATGCTGTTATGTTAATGGAAAAGGCTGGTTTTGGCATTGAGGAACTAAAGAATAAAGGAAGAAAATTGATATTTAATGATTCTAAAGAAGATATTAGATATTTTTTAGTAAAGGCAAAAGATACAATAACTTATGTTGAGCATGGGGCAGCAGATATTGCCATAGTAGGGAAGGATACACTTTTAGAAGCTGAGCCAAATTATTATGAGGTTCTTGATTTAGCTATAGGACAATGTAAATTTATTGTGGCTGCATTACCTAATGTAAATTTATTTAATACCGTTGGACATGTAAAAATTGGTAGCAAGTATCCTAAAGTAGCAAAAGATTATTTTAAATCTAGAGGTATGGATGTGGAAATAATTAAGATTGAAGGATCTGTGGAATTAGGACCTTTGCTTGGAATTTGTCAAGGTATTGTAGATATTATGGAGACGGGGACAACTCTCAAGGAAAATGGATTAATAGTTTTAGATGAAATATGTGATATAAGTGCACGTATTATAGTAAATAAAACTAGTTATAAGTTAAAAAGAAAAGAAATAAATGTTTTTTTAGATAGAATTAAAGCAGTAATTTAAAGGAGAAAACTTATGTTTAATATAATTTTTGAAAATGATGTTTTAGCAGTAAAAAAATTAATAGAAGAAAGAAGATATGATGAAAATGATATAACGGAAAAAGTAAAAGAAATAATAAGTAATGTGAGAATAAATGGTGATAAAGCTTTAAGAGAATATTCTAAAAAATTTGATGGTGTAGATATAAAAGAGTTTTTAGTTTCAGAGGAGGAAATTGAAGAAGCTTATAGTGAAGTCGATGAAAAAGTCATATGTGCGCTTAAAGAAAGTAAGGAAAATATAGAGTCATATCATATGTTACAAAAAAATAGAGGGTATTTATATAGCAAGGATTTAGGCGTATATATGGGTCAGCGGATAATTCCACTTGAAAGTGTTGGTGTTTATGTACCTGGAGGTAAGGCAGCATATCCTTCTTCTGTATTGATGAATGTAGTACCAGCAAAAGTAGCTGGCGTTAAAAATATAATTATAGTTACTCCGCCTAAAAGTGATGGCAAGATAAACAAAAATATTTTAGCAGCAGCTAAAATTGCTGGTGTAGATAAGATATTTAAAATAGGTGGTGCACAAGCTATAGGAGCATTAGCTTATGGAACAGAATCCATTCCGAGGGTTTTAAAAATTGTAGGCCCTGGAAATGCCTATGTAGCAGAAGCAAAGAGAATGGTTTTTGGTGCAGTTGATATAGATATGATAGCAGGACCAAGTGAAATATTAATAATTGCTGATGAAAAGGCTAATACCAAGTTTATTGCTGCAGACTTAATGTCTCAAGCGGAACATGATGAAAGAGCATCATCCATATTATTAACCACATCATTAAAATTAGCTAAGGAAGTTATTGAAGAAATTTCTATTCAAATGAAGGATTTAAATAAAAAAGATATTATTGCAAAATCTTTAAAGAATTATGGTAAAGCTATAGTGTGCACTTCCATAGAAAATGCAATAAATATAGCTAATGAAATAGCGCCTGAGCATTTAGAGCTTATGGTTACAAATTCCATGGAATATTTAGAATCTATTAAAAATGCAGCATCTATATTTCTAGGAGAGTACACTCCAGAACCAGTGGGAGATTATTTTGCTGGTACTAATCATGTTCTTCCAACAGGTGGAACTGCAAAATTTTCATCACCTCTTTCTGTTGATGATTTTGTTAAGAAATCATCATATATTTATTATTCAAAAGCAGCACTAGAAAGGGATGGAGAAAAAATAATGTCCATTGCTGCAGAAGAGGGACTTATGGCTCACAGAAATTCCATAAAAGTGAGGTGGGCTGATGAAGGAGATAAATGAATATAAAGCAGAACAAATACAAGGCCAGTATATAAGGTTAAACGCAAATGAGAGCAATAGTATATTTTCTAAAGGAGAAATTATTGATATGCTCTTAAGTCTGCAGCTAGATAATTTTAATAGATATCCAGATACTAGCACAAAAGAGTTAAGAAAGGCATATGGAAAGTTTATTGGCTATAGCTATAGAAATATATTAGCTGGAAATGGATCTGATCAATTAATAGGAGTAGTGATTTCATCATATATCAATAAAGGAGATAAAATATTAACATTACAACCGGATTTTTCAATGTATGATTTTTATGCTTCCTTAAATGAAGGGCAACTAGTAAAGCTTGATATAGGTAAAAAAGGAAAGTTTGCAGTTAAAGATTTAATTGCTTTAGGAAAAAAGGAATCACCTAAGATGATAATTTTCTCCAATCCTAATAATCCTACAGGATATGAGCTTTCTGTAGAAGAAATAGAAGAGTTGTTAAGTAATTTTAGAAATATAAAGATACTGGTAGATGAGGCATATATAGAGTTTGGTGGCGAAAGTGCATTAAATCTAATTGAAAAATATGAAAACTTATATATCACCAGAACAATGTCAAAGGCTTGGGGAATAGCAGCTCTTAGAATTGGATTTGTAATTTCAAATGAAAAGAATATAAAGGAATTGGAAAGTTTTATGGTTCCTTATAGCATTAATAGTATTTCTCAAGAAATTGCAATAAAGATATTAAGCTATAAAGAAGAGATATTTGAAAATATTGAAATCATTAAAGATGAGAGAAACCGTTTATACAAAGCATTTAAAGAATTAGAGAATTTACAGAAAAATAAAATTAAGTTTTATAAATCCCAGGGAAATTTTATTTTTGCTAGAAGTAAGTATAAACAACAATTAAAGGAAGCACTAGAAGAGGAAGGGATAATTATTAGATATTTTAAAGACGATAGTTTTAGGATTACTATAGGAAAAAGGGAAGAAAATGATCAAGTATTAAGAGTGATTAGTAAAGTGATTTTTAGTATGGAGGATTGAGATGAAAGAAAGAAAAGCACAATATAGCAGAAAAACAGAAGAGACAAATATCAGTGTATCACTTTTTTTAGATGGAGAAGGCAAAAATAAAATTGATACACCTATTGGTTTTTTAAATCATATGCTTACTCTTTTTTCTTTTCATAGCAATATTGATTTAGAAGTTATGGCCACTGGAGATATGGACGTTTGTGATCATCATATAGTAGAAGATGTGGCAATAGCACTAGGAATAGCATTAAAAGAAGCACTTAATCACAAGGAAGGCATAAAGAGATATGGCACATTTTACTTACCTATGGATGAATCTTTGGCAATGGTCTCAATAGATATAAGTGGAAGAGCTTATTTATGTTTTAATGGTGATTTTAAAAGAGAAAAGATAGGTGATTTTTCCACTGAAATGGTGAAGGAATTTTTTAGGGCTATAGCTTTTAATGCAGCAATGACAATACACTGTAATATTTTCTATGGAGAAAATGATCATCATAAGATAGAAGCACTTTTCAAAGCTTTTGGACATGCTTTAAAGGAAGCAGTAGCAATTGAGGGTAATAATATTCCATCTAGCAAGGGAGTGATAGGGTGATTGTAATTATAGACTATGGCATGGGAAATTTAAGAAGTGTTGAGAATTCTTTAAAAAAATTAGGGATTAAATATAAGATATCTGGAGAGAAAAAAGATATTTATGAAGCAGATGGACTTATATTGCCAGGGGTAGGAGCATTTAGGGACGCAATGGAAAACTTGCAAAAAAGAAGACTTATAATACCTATTAGAGAAAAGGTAAAGGAGGGATATCCTTTTCTAGGGATATGCCTTGGGATGCAAATGCTTTATGAAGCAGGATATGAAGGTGAAAGAAGTGAAGGTCTTGGTTTTTTACAAGGAAGTATTAAGCTTATGGAACCTAAAGAAGATGTTAAAATACCACATATAGGATGGAACAGATTGGAAATAAAGAGGAATCATAAAATTTTAAAGGATTTATCTAAAGAAGCTTATGTATATTTTGTTCATAGCTATATGGCAGTTGGAACAAAGCAGGATGAAGTAATTGCTGAAACGGAATATGGCAAAATAAATATCCCTGCTTTGGTGGGACGAGATAATATAATTGGAGCACAGTTTCACCCAGAAAAAAGTGGTGAAGAGGGCTTAAAGATTTTAAGATCGTTTGGGGAGATGATAAAATGATAGTAATACCAGCAATAGATATAATTGAGGGACAAGCAGTAAGGTTATATAAAGGTGATTATAGTAAAAAAGAGATTATTGGACAAAAGATTATGGATATTGCCAAGTATTTTAATGAAATAGGTGCAGGTGCTATACATATGGTGGACTTAGATGGAGCTAAAGAAGGCCATATGGTTAATGGTGAAATAATAACAAAAGTTGCAAGATTAGTAGATGTACCAGTTGAAGCAGGAGGAGGAATAAGAACATATGAGGATATTGAATATCTCATAGAAAATGGCGTAAGCAAAGTTATATTAGGTACTTCTGCCATTGAGAATCAAGAGCTTTTAATAAAAGCAGTGAAAAAATTTAGAGAAAAGATTGCCATAGGAATAGATTGTAAAAGGGGATATCTATGCGTTAATGGATGGCTTAAAGAAAGTAAAATATATTATACAGATTTTATAAAAAAGTTAGAAGAACTGGGTATTGAAAATATCATAGTAACAGATATAAATCGGGATGGAACCATGGAAGGGACAAATTTGCAGTTAATAGAAGATATAAAGAATATTACCTCAATGAAGGTGACAGCATCAGGAGGTATAAAGGATATTAAAGATATAGAGGCGTTAAAAAACATAGATATATATGCTGCAATAACAGGAAAGGCTGTTTATAATGGTAGTCTTAATTTAAAAGAAGCAATCACTATCTGTAAAGAAAGCAGGTGATTAGATGCATACTAAAAGAATAATTCCATGCCTTGATGTGAAGGATGGTAAAGTTGTAAAGGGGATAAATTTTAAAGGTTTAATAAATGTGGGAGATCCAGTTGAGCTTGGTAAATATTATTATGAAGCTGGTGCTGATGAGCTGGTGTTTCTTGATGTGACAGCAACTAATGAAGGACGAGGTATAATGGAAAAAGTAGTTGAAAAGGTGTCGGAAAACATATTTATACCTTTTACTGTGGGAGGCGGAATATGTAGTATAGAAGATATAAAAAGAATTTTAAGGGCTGGTGCTGATAAAGTAAGTTTGAATTCAGCAGCTGTGAAGGATAAACAGCTTATAAAAAGTGGCTCTTATTATTTTGGAAATCAATGTATAGTACTAGCAGTAGATGCCAAAAGGAATAAAGAAATGAGTAGATGGGAAGTAATGGTTAATGGGGGGCGAATAAATACAGGTATTGATGCTTTAAAGTGGATTGAAGAAGCAGTTAAATTAGGAGCAGGAGAAATATTGTTAACATCAATGGATGCTGATGGAACAAAGAGTGGATTTGATATTGAACTTACTAAAGCTGTTAATAATATAGTGAATGTTCCTGTTATTGCTTCTGGTGGAGCAGGAAAAAAAGAAGATTTTTATGAAGTTTTTAAATATGCAAAAGCTGATGCTGCACTGGCAGCTTCTTTATTTCATTATAATCAATTGGAAATTTTAGAACTTAAAGATTATCTTAGAAGTAAAAAAATAGATGTTAGAGAATAGGAGAAGTATTATGAACAATAGCTATAAAATAGATTTTCATAAGAATGGTGGCTTAGTACCTGCAATTATTCAAGACTTTAATAGCGGACAGATACTGATGCTTGGTTATATGTCAGAGGAAAGCTTTCAAAAAACCATTGAAGATGGTACTGTTTGGTTCTTTAGTAGAAGTAGAAATGAACTTTGGCATAAAGGAGAGACATCAGGAAACTATCAAATAGTAAAAGAGATACGGTTAGATTGTGACCAAGATACATTACTTATAAAAGTTCATCAAATAGGTGGGGCATGCCATACAGGATCATATACTTGCTTCTTTAGGAGGATATATGGAGAAGATTATTAAAGAATTGTATGAGACAATTATAAATAGGAAAGAAGCGGGGAATGATGGATCATATACAAAGTATTTACTAGATAAGGGCACTAACAAAATTTTAAAAAAGGTTGGAGAAGAATGCACTGAAGTAATTATATCTTGTAAAGAAGACAATAAAGAAGAACAGATAAATGAGTTTGCGGATTTAATCTATCATATTTTGGTATTGATGGTAGATAGAAATATTTCTATTAAGGAAATTGAAGAAGAACTAATTAAAAGAAGTAAGAAGATCAATAACTTCAAAGGTGAAAGAAAAAATATAGAAAAATTATAACTCTATGATTTTATCATAGAGTTATATACTAGCATAAGCAGTTTCATAGCTACTATCAGATTCTAAATCAACTTCTAAGGCAAGGCTGATGGATTTGCTTGAAGATAAATTTTTTGTTTCTTTACAGGAATTATCAATATAGTTAACTATTAAGGTAATAATTAATAATAAAGTTAAAAATAAAATTGTCTTTTTTAGTTTATATATATTATTTTTCATAAGAACACTCCTTTTTCATATTAACTATATTAATTTAGATGTGATGATGCCTAAATTAGATGGTTATTCATTGTGTAAGATGATTAAGAAAAATGATGCAGAAGTAAGCATAATCTTCCTGACAGCACTAGGCGATGAAAGTAGTGAAGTAAAGGGATTTGATTTAAAGGCTGATGATTACATAAGCAAGCCATTTTCATTTAATATATTAATAAAGAGAGTGGAAGCTGTCCTTAGAAGGAAGAAGGAAGAACCTGTTAAGCTTGAGACACTGGAGTTTGGCAGTATAAAGCTGCAACTAGATACTTATAAGGTTTATGTTGATGAAGAGGAAGTGGAACTGACACTTAAAGAGTTTAATATTCTTAAATTTATGATTCAAAGTTATCCTATGGTAGTATCTAGGGAAATGCTAATGGATAAGGTCTGGGGCTATGAATATTATGGAGATACAAGAGTAATTGATGCTCATATGAAGAATATTAGAAAAAAAATCAAAGAGGATTATATTAAAACTATCAAAGGAGTAGGATATGTTCTGGAGAAATAAGTGGGAGAGCTTAGGAGTAAAAAAGAAAATTTTTATTACCAGCACTCTATTGATAGGTATTTCATTTATCTTGCTATATAGTGTAATATATGTGTTCATGCCCAAAGTATATAATACATATAAGATGAATAAGATATATGCAAATATATCGGAATTACAAACAGAGCTCAGCGAAAATGAGCATATAGATTTATATAAAGTTTTAGATGATTTTTCTTATAATAATAATGTCAGCACATTGGTTTTAGATGAGAATACTGAAAATGGAATGAGCAATATAGTGTATAGTTCAGAAAGACAGGATTCAAAACAAATCAATATACCGTCAGGTAATAGTACACAAAAGCCCAATGACTTTAAGTTTGAAGCAAATAGAGATAAATTAGGCAAAGAAAAGATGAATTTTAATGATCAAAGAGCATTTGGTAATGCTGATAATATTGTCAATGAGGTATATATTAAAAGTTTGGATAAATATTGTATTCTAAGAGTGCATGTATATGTAAAGCCAATAGATGAAGCAACAACAATAGTATCATTATTTTTCCCATTTGCAATATTGGTGAGTCTTGTTATGGCGTTATTAATATCTACCTATTATTCAAGAGTGGTGAGTAAGCCGCTGATAAAAATAAATGAAGCAGCTAAGAAGATGGCAAAGCTTGATTTTGATAATTATATAGAAGTTGATGGGCAAGATGAAATTGCTGAATTATCTACAAGTTTAAATTATATGAGTAAGAATTTGAAAGAAACTTTAGAGGAGCTTGAAAGAGTTAATTTGAAGCTTACAGAAGATATTGAAAGAGAGCGAAATATTGAAAAAGAAAGAAGAGAGTTTATAGGGGTAATTTCACATGAATTAAAGACTCCAATTACAGTTATTAGTGGACAATTAGAAGGTATGATTTATGGAATCGGTAAATATAAGGATAGAGATAAGTATTTAAAAGAGAGCTTTAATGTTACACAAAACATGAGAGAACTTGTACAAGAGTTATTACAGCTTACGGAAAAAGAAAATAGCATGGTAAAATGTAAAAAAGAATATGTAAATTTAACAAATCTTATTAATGAAATTGCCTATGAACTAAAATATTTTATAGAAGAAAAAAGCATAAATATACAAATTGATTTGGAAAAAGATATTATAGTTGAAGGTGATAGTAACTTAATAAAAAAGGCATTTACTAATATTATAAAAAATGCAATTACTCATACACCAAGAGGAGAGCATATAATAATAAAAGGAGAGCTTCACAAAATTACTGTGGAAAATACAGGTGTAACTATTGAAAAAAATCAACTTGCAAAGGTATTTGATGCCTTTTATAGAGTTGATAAATCTAGAAATAGAAAGACTGGTGGAACAGGGCTTGGCTTATATATTGTAAAGACTATCTTTGATAAACATGGAAATATTAAATATAAAATGAATTCAAAGGAAAATTCTGTGGAGTTTGTGGTGGAATTCTAAAAAAAGCAGTCATTATGGGAAAAAATGACTGATTTTTAATGTTTGTGTAAAAATAATGTTGACAAAAATACTATGAGATTGTATTATACCAATATAGATGATAATGAATATCAATACAGAAAGATAATATATATCAGTAAGTTGCGGAGGATAAAATGAAAAAAAGATATTTAGCAATAGCTTTAGTAATACTATCGCTTATTTCTCTATTTATAGGGGTAAGCAATATAAGTATTAAAGATATATTAGCTGGTGACAGCAGTAAGATGCAGATAATTTTAATAAGCAGATTGCCAAGGCTTATCAGCATAGTAATTGCTGGTATGGGACTTAGTATAAGTGGTCTTATAATGCAGCAGATAAGTAGAAATAAGTTTACATCACCTACAACAGCAGGGACTATGGATTCAGCTAAAATGGGATTAATGTTTGCAATGTTATTTATGCCAAAGGCAGGGGTAATATCAAAGGCTGTTTTTTCATTTATCTTTGCGTTACTAGGATCTTTAATATTTATGACGATATTAAAGAAGTTAAAAGTGAAGAATATAATATTTGTACCTTTAGTAGGTATGATGTTTGGAAATCTTGTTAGCTCCATAACATCATTCATATCTTACTATAAAGACATGAATCAATCATTAAATGCTTGGTTTCAAGGAAGTTTTTCTACAGTGATGAAAGGAAATTATGAGCTTCTTTATTTATGTATACCAGCAATTATCTTAGCATTTATATATGCAAATAAATTTACCATAGCAGGAATGGGAGAAAGCTTTGCCACAAATCTAGGATTAAATCATGCAAGAGTAGTAAATATAGGTTTAATCTTAGTATCAGCAGTATCGGCACTGACTTTGGTTATGGTTGGGAATATTCCTTTCTTAGGACTTATTATTCCTAACTTAGTAAGCATTACTAAGGGGGATAATTTAAAAAATTCCTTAGTTGAGACATGCCTTTTTGGAGGAAGCTTTGTACTTCTATGTGACATAATCGGCAGAGTTATCATTGCCCCATATGAAGTTTCAATTGGTCTTACTGTAGGGGTTATAGGTAGTGCAATGTTCTTATACTTAGTTATGAGGAGGAAAAAATAATGCAGCTTAGCAGGGACAAAAAAGCCAAGAAGCAGATAATTATATTATTAATATTTACAATAATAGCGTCCATAGTGTTTGTCACTATTGGTATGAATAAAAATAATATGGATTATCTTTTAGCAAAAAGAATTCCAAAATTAATAGCCATATCTATAAGTGGTGGGGCAATAGCCTTTTCATCCATACTATTTCAGACAATATGCAATAACAGAATTTTAACACCTAGTGTATTGGGGTTAGACTCAGTATATAGCTTTATACAAACCATAGTTGTTTTTGCATTTGGTAGTACAAGCATTGTAATGACCAATAAAAATTTAAATTTTATTTTATCGTTAATAGGAATGTTGATTATTTCAACTTTACTATATAAGTTTGTTTTTGGAAGAAATAATAATGGAATAATGCATTTATTATTAGTGGGATTAATATTGGGAACATTTTTTAGCAGTCTTACATCATTTATGCAAGTGATTATTGATCCTAATGAGTATTTAACATTACAAAGTAAGCTTATAGCAAGTTTTAATAATGTAAATACTGATATAATTATTTTATGTATTCTGATAATTTTATGTATACTTCCTTTTATATATGATGAATTAAAACTACTTGATGTGATGGCATTGGGAAAAGAACAAGCTATAAATTTAGGGGTAAACTATGATAAAGTTATGAAAAAGCTTTTAATAGTAGTTGCTGTTATGACAGCAATGTCTACAGCATTAGTAGGACCATTAACATTCTTAGGACTTATAGTTGTAAATGTAACATATCAGATAGTAAAAAGCTTTAAACATAAATACATAATTAATACTTCAATATTAATAAGTATTTGTAGCATAATAGTTGGACTTATATTTGTTGAAAGAATATTTAAGTTCACTACGACTCTAGGCGTTATAATAAACTTTATAGGAGGATTATATTTCTTATATCTATTGCTTAAAGAATCAAAACTTTAGAGAATAAGAAAATATTTTTAAAGTAAGGGAGAAACACTATGATAGAAGTAAGAAATTTAACTAAGAAATATGGAAATACAAAAGTAGTTGATAATGTATCTTTAGATATAGAAAAAGGTAAAATGATTTCTCTAATTGGACCAAATGGTGCAGGAAAAAGTACAGTATTATCAATGATAACAAGACTGATGGACATGGATGAAGGACAGGTTATTATAGACGGTACTGAACTATCCAAGTGGGATAGCAAAGAGCTTTCAAAGAGAATTTCAATCTTAAAACAAGCAAATGATGTTAATTTACGTTTGACAATAAGAGAGCTTGTTGAATTTGGAAGATTTCCACATTCTCAAGGGAATATAACAGCAGTAGATAATGAATTTATCGATAAAGCCATTAAATATATGCAGCTTGAAGATATTGAGCATAGATATTTAGATGAGCTTAGTGGTGGACAAAAGCAAAGGGCATATATAGCAATGGTAATTGCTCAGGATACTGAATATATATTCCTTGATGAGCCATTAAATAATTTGGATATGAAACATTGTGTACAGATGATGAAGGTAATTAGAGGCCTTGTTGATGATCTAGGAAAAACAGTAGTTACTGTATTACATGATATTAATTTTGCATCATGCTATTCGGATATAATTGTAGCTTTAAAAGATGGAAAGATGTATAAGCAAGGAGAAACTTTATCCATCATCAATAATGAAGTATTAGAAGATTTATATAATACAGAATTTAAAATACAAGATATGGAAGATAAGAAAATTTGTATTTATTTCTAAAAAATAGGCTCTGCTTATTTTTTAAGGATTAATTGATAATGAAACTCATTATAAATATATATTACATTTAAATTTTAGGAGGAATAATAATGAATAAAAAAGTTTTAGCAATAGTTGCAGCAGCTGCTGTAGTAGTAGCAGGAGGAGCATATTTATTAAAAGATAACAAAGTAGAAAGCTCATATAGTGAAGGAGCTATAGAGGTTACACATAAATTAGGAACTACTGTTTTAAATGAAGCACCTAAAAATGTAGTAGTATTAGACTTTGGAGCATTAGACGTACTTAGTGAAATGGATGTAAATATAGTTGGTTTACCTAAATCAGGAACTTTACCTGAATATTTAGAAGAGTTTTCAGGAGAACAATATACTAATGTTGGTAGTGTAAAAGAACCAGATTTAGAGGCCATTAATGAATTAAATCCAGACTTAATTGTAATGGCTGGAAGAATGTCTGATTATTATGAAGAATTTTCTGAAATAGCACCAACTGTATATGTAGAAAGTGATGGTGCAGATTATATAAATAGTTTTAATAAAACGGCAACAATGTTTGGTGATATATTTGATAAAGAAGAAAAAGCTACAGAAATAATTGAAGAAGTAGCACAAAAAGTTAAAGAAGCGAATGCTGAAATAGCAAAGAAAGATATTAATGCATCAATAATAATGGTTAATGGAAGAAATATCAGTGCTTATGGTGCAAAATCAAGATTTGCACTTATTCACAATGAATTAGGAATTAAAGCAGCAGATGAAAATATTGATGACTCTACACATGGACAAGAAGTTACATTTGAATATTTAGTAGAAAAAAATCCAGGATATATATTTGTAATTGACAGAAATTCAATTACAGGTTCTAAAGACATAACAGCTCAGTCAATTATTGAAAATGAATTAACAAAACAAACAGATGCTTATAAAAATGGAAATATAGTGTATTTAAATTCAGTTAACTGGTATACAGTATCAGGTGGATATACTTCAACTTTAAATATGATAGAAGAAGTTTTATCAGCAGTAAAAGCATAATATAAATACAAAAAGTCTTTGCAATTAATAGCAAAGACTTTTTATAATATAAAGATATATATGTAAAAATTACATTTGTTGAGTTATAGATTTATTTAAATATTTATGAGATAATGAATAGAAAAATATTATATAATAGGTGATGTAATGTATAAGGTAGCAATTTTTGATTTGGATGGAACATTATTGGACACTTTGAAAGATTTGGCTGATGCTTGTAATTTTGCTTTAAGGTCATATGGATTTCCAGAGCATCAAATTGAAGAATATAAATATTTTCTTGGAAATGGAGCATATAAGTTAATAGAAAGAGCATTACCAATAGGTAAAAAAGATGCTGAAACAATAGGCAAAGTCTTAGGAGAATTTAAAAAATACTATGAAAAGCATAAGAGTGATTTTACTAAGCCATATGATGGCATAGAAGATTTATTAATAGCTTTAAAAGAAGCAGGAATAAAAACAGCAGTTGTTTCCAATAAACCACATGAATTTGCTGTAGAAATAGTAGAAAGATATTTTGCTAAGTCTTTTGATATAGTTTTTGGAAAGAGAGAAGGATATTTGGCAAAGCCAGATCCAACAACTGTAATAGAGACATTAAATTATTTTGAATGCAAAAAAGAAGAAGCTGTTTATATTGGAGATTCTGATGTTGACATGTTTACAGGAAAAAATGCAGGTATTTTTTCTATTGGTGCTGCGTGGGGATTTAGAGGTGCTGAAGAGTTATCTGCTGCTGGGGCAGATAAAATAGTATATACTTCAGAAGAATTATTAAGTGAAATTATCAAATAATGTTAAAATTAAAGTATATACACTAATATAACGATAGTAAATAAAATGTAAATTGGTATATATTTGTTATTTAAATAGGGGTTAAACAATAATGTATAATTTTTTATTAATATTATAGAGGTAGAAGAATGAATAAGTTAAAAAAGAAAAAAATGAAAAAGTTACAGCCTTTTGATTTAAAGAAAATAAATGCACAGTCCATTGATAGATTAATACTTGTAGGCATATCTATAGGTGTAGTAATAGTAGTTTTACTTTTAAGAATGTTATATCTTACTATTATAAAGGGTTCAGAGTTAGCAGAGGAAGCTGAAACACAATGGAAATCAGAAATGAATTTAACGGCTATGAGAGGTAATATAGTAGATAGAAATGGTTCTATTCTAGTTACATCAACTAATGTTTATAGAATTGAAGTAGATATGGATACATTAAGAGCATATGTTGATGATGAAAAAACCACTATAGAGAAAGTATCTGCCAATATAGCTGAAGCGATAGGTACTTCCTATGATAATATTTATAAAAAGCTTAGTGATAAAGAAAATAAATTTATAATTTTATCTAAAGGACTTGAAAAAGATGCTATAGATAAGGTAAAAGCTTTAGAAATTGCTGGGTTAGTTTATTATGATGAAATAGAAAGATATTATCCTAATGGTAATTATTTATCTCAAGTTTTAGGTACAATCAATTCAGAAGGTGTAGGATTAACAGGATTAGAGCTTCAATATGATGATTATTTAAGTGGACTATCAGGAATACGTATAGGAGGTATTGATGCTAATTCTAATGATCTTCCATTTGTAAGTGGAAAACAAACTAATGCAATAAATGGGAAGGACATTGTTACTACCATTGATGAAAATCTTCAATATTATGCAGAACTTGTAGCTAAAGAAGGCCTTGAAACACATAAAGCAAAGCGAGTATCCATAACAATAATGAATCCTAATAATGGAGAAATATTAGCTATGGCAAATGCACCAGGATATGATCCAAATAATCCATATGAAGGGTATGAAAACTTTGAAGGAGACACTGAAAATGATAAAATTCAAAATATGTGGAGAAATTCTATTGTAAGTGATACTTATGAACCAGGATCTACATTTAAAATAATTACCATGGCTGCTGCTATGGAAGAAGGATTAATTCATGATGATGATGTGTTTGTTTGTAATGGAAGTAAGACCTTTGGAGATGTTCATGTTCATTGTTGGAACTTGTCAGGGCATGGTGCACAAACAGCAGCAGAAATACTTAAAAATTCATGTAATGTTGGGTTTATGGAATTAGGTGAAAGATTAGGTGCTGAAAAGTTAAATGAATATATTAAAAAATTAGGTTTTGGTAGTATTACAGGAATAGATTTACCTGGTGAAGCAGAAGGTATTGTGAAGAGTACCAATAGCATCAGTGATATTGATTTAGCAACAATAGCATTTGGACAAACTAATACATTAAATGCCCTTCAGCTTTTAACAGCAGTTAATGCAGTTGCTAATGGTGGAAATTTAATACAGCCTCATATTGTAAAAGAAATCACTCATAAAGATTCCAATGGCAATACTATTGTGGATAAGACAATAGAAGGAAAGACTACGGAAAATGTGCTTTCAGAGAAAACAAGCGCAACTTTAAGAGAGTATCTTGAAAGGACTGCTACACAAGATGCTGGAGCAGGGACTTTTGTTCAAGGATACGATATTGGAGGAAAAACAGGAACAGCTCAAAAGGTTGATATAGAGACAGGATCTTATTCAGCAGATAAATATATTGCATCAATGGTTGCAATGACACCAGTAGATGACCCTCAATTAACAGTATATATATCAGTTGATGAGCCAAGCACCGGTGTGTATTATGGTGGACAAGTAGCATCACCATTGATGAAAAAGCTATTTTCACATATATTCGCATATATTGAGTCTCCAACAGGTAAAGCAAGCTATTCAATTTCAAAAGACGTAGTTATCCCTGAAGTAAGAGGGAAATCAGTAGAAGAGGCTAAAACTATTTTAGAAGAAAATGGTTTAGGATGTGAAGTTGAGGGAGAGGGAAATACTATTGTTTCTATAAATCCATATCCAGGAACTACTGTAAAAGCAGGTTCAAAGATAACACTGACAGCATCATCTAAATCTTCAATAGATAATAAAATAATTATGCCTGATCTTGCTGGAACAACAGTGGAATTTGCCATTAACCTTTTAGATAATTTAGGACTTCAATATGAATATGAAGGAAGTGGAAAAGTTGTTGAGCAGAGTATTTCTAGCGGAGAATTAATAAGTAGCGGTACAAAAGTGAAATTAGTATTTAAGGAAGAATCTGAATATTAGTGGAGGAAATAAGTGAAGGAGAAGAAAGCTAAAAAAAGAAGTAAGAAAATAAGCAGAAAAAAAAGCAAGAAGGGTATTGGTGATTTAGTAATATTCTGGACAATAGTTGTTTTAGTGGCAATTGGTTTTATAATGATATTTTCATCAAGTTCCTATTCAGCATATTTTGAATATAATGGCGATAGATATAAAATTGTTAAAAAGCAAATTTTATGGACAATTATAGGATTTGTTTCAATGTATATCACTATGAATTTTAATTATCATTATTATAAAAAATTAGCCAAACCAATATATATAAGTGTTTTTCTACTTTTGTTAGGTGTTATGGTAGGAGCAAAGCTAGGATTTACTAGCTTAGTTCCTAATATAAAAGGAGCTACAAGATGGATACATTTAGGACCACTATCAATACAACCTTCAGAGTTATCTAAATATGCTATTGTTATAGCATTAGCAACATTAATGGATAAGAGAAAAAGTAAAATAGTAGACTTTAAATCTGGAGTATTAGTCTATTTGGGTGTAGGAGCATTTATGGCTATATTAGTATTGTTACAAAATAGTTTAAGTGTTACCATAATAATAATGGCAGTGACACTTATAATGATTTATGTGGCAGGAGGAAAGTTTAGTCATGTATTTACTGTTGGTGTAATGGGAGTAATAGGAGCTATAGGTTATATATTTAGTACATCATTTAGAAGAGCTAGATTTTTAAACTTTCTTGACCCTTGGCAAGATGCAACTGATGTTGGGTACCAACTTATACACTCTTTATATGCCATAGGATCAGGTGGTTTTTTTGGTGTAGGGCTAGGTCAATCTAAGCAAAAAGCATTATATATTCCAGAGCCATATAATGACTTTATTTTTTCAATTATAATTGAGGAAACAGGATTTTTAGGCGGTATGTTGATAATATCATTATTCCTTGTATTAATTGCTGCTGGTATTAATGTTGCAATTAAAGCAAAAGATATGTATGGTAGACTTTTAGCCACAGGAATAATATCAGTTGTAGCAATACAGCTTATAATAAACGTTGCTGTTGTAACAGGTAGCATGCCAGTTACAGGTATTCCAATGCCATTTATAAGCTATGGAGGTACTTCTATGGTGTTTATTATGGCAGCAATGGGAATAGTACTTAATATAGCAAAAGTAAGTAAAGCAGTAGAGAACAAGTAGTTATCATAGAAAACTGTAGTAAGGTAATTTTATTACCTTGCTATAGTTTTTTTAAAATTGACAATAATATAACCATAATATATTATATGAAATATACTAAAACGATAGTAATACTATGAAATTATGGAGGACAATATGGAAAGTACATTTTTAAGTGAGTTTTTATTTATAACTAATATAAAAACTATATCATTTATTGCAATTTTAGTGGCAATATTTGTTTTAGTAAGAAAAATGGAGAAAAAGAAAGTTAAATTCTCTACAAGGATGATTTCCGCCATGGGAATAGGCCTTGTGTTAGGTCTTTTTATTCAATTGGTAGCAGGATTTCCAAAAGATCCATCGTCAATAAGATGGATTGAGGAAGTTAGTAAATGGTATGGATTAGTTGGTAACGGATTTATGGATCTTTTAAAGATGCTAGTTGTGCCTTTAATCTTTGTATCTATAATAAGAGTTATCATCAATATGAAAGATGGTGTAAATTTAGGAAAGCTTACATTAAAATCATTAACGGTTTTATTAGGAACAACAGCTCTTGCTGCAATAGTAGGATTAGTAGTAGGAAATTTATTTAACTTAGGAGCAGGAGAAGTACTAATAACTTCTAATACTGATATGAGAGAAATAACTTCTATAGTAGATACTCTAAGAGGATTATTACCTTCTAACCCAGTGAATGCAATGGCAGAAGGAAATATAGTTGCGGTGGTTATCTTTGCCGCATTCATAGGAACTTCAATGAAGAGATTAAATAAAAAGTATAGTGATGTAATTAAGCCAGCTTGGGATTTAGTTGAAGCATCTTATAAAATAATAACAAGTGTAGCAATGACGGTAATTAAATTTATGCCATATGCTGTAGTAGCTTTGCTTGCAAATACTATAGCCGCTAGAGGTGTAGGTGCAATTTTAGGAGTAGTTGATTTTATTATTGCTTTATATGTAAGTGTAGCTATAATGTTTATAATTCATTTAATTATCATAGCTTTAAATGGATTAAATCCATTTAAGTATGTAAAAAATGTTATGGAGCCATTAATATTAGCTTTTACATCAAGATCAAGCTTAGGTACTCTTCCAGTAACAATTGAAACTTTAACTGAAAAGGCAGGAGTTGATAATGGTGTTGCCAGCTTTGTGGGAAGCTTAGGTTCAAATGCAGGAATGAATGGTTGTGCAGCAATATATCCAGCTTTAATGGCAGTTACTGTTGCTAATATGTCAGGAACTCCAATGGATTTTAGCTTCTATGGAATGTTATTAGTTATCATAGTGATAAGTTCTTTAGGAATAGCTGGACTTCCAGGGACAGCTACTATGGCGGTATCAGTAGTTATTTCTGGTATGGGTATGGGAGCAGCTTTCCCTCTAGTAGGAGGAATAATAGCAATTGATCCTATATTAGATATGGGAAGAACAATGCTTAATGTAAATGGAACTATGGTCACTGCAGTAACTGTAGCAAATTCATTTGGAGATATTAATAAAGAGAAATTTAATGAATAATTAGAATTAAAAGTCTTTGTAATTTATATTACAAAGACTTTTAATATGGGAATGGTGATTTTAAATGATAATTTCAAGTAAAGGAAAATACGGCTTAGTAGCTTTAATGGATATTTGTTTATATTCAAGAAGTGAAGCAGTTACATTAAAAAGTGTTTCTAAAAGACAGGATATTTCTGAGAGGTATTTAGAGCAAATTTTTTCTATACTTAAAAAAGGTGGCATAATAAATTCTAAAAAAGGAGCACAAGGTGGATATTTTTTAGCTAGAAAACCTAAAGATATAACAGTAGGTGAAATTTTAAATATATTAGAGGGATATTTGAAAATAGTATCACCCAGTGAGGAAAAAAATGATATAGAATGTTTTATGCAGAAGAAAATTTGGAATAATATAAATAGACAAATAGAGACATACTTCAATTCAATAACATTAGAGGAACTAGTAAAGGACTATATTGAGGGGAAAATTACAATAATGTATTATATTTAAACTTCCTAAAAGAAAATAAAAATATAGCACAATACATGGTAAAATATGGTATAATAGTGCAAAAGGGGAGAGTTGATTGAGAAATAGGAAGTATAAAAGATATTTATTATATTTTGTAGTTATAGTAGTTCTTTTAATGATAGGAGGCAAACTGACAGCAGGATATTATAATGAGTTGGCAGAAAGTAATAAAATCAGCTTTACAAAGCAATTTTTTATTAACTTGGTAACCTATGGTGGTGTTGGAGCTATTTTAGGCATTGATAATTTAATCAAGGAAAATAGCAAAGAAGGAAAATGGAGATTTGATTTTAAGAAACTGATTATTGTGGGACTTCCAGCTTTTGTGTTATCCACGCCAGTTTTTTGGGCAATAATTATTATAATTTGCTTAAAGGGTAAAGTTGATAATATTATAATGACTATTTATAATTTTATGATTATTTTTAATATAATACTGGGGTATGTGTTTATTACATCTATATATATAGAAGAGGAAAGGAAAGTATTAGAATTTAGAAATCTTATTAAGATCAACTAAAAGAAGCATTAATGATAATTACATTTGAGAGGACATAAAGATGAAGGTATTAGTTTTAAGAATTACTTTAAGAGCATCATGGGTCCATTCTTTAAAGGAAAAAAGAATGGTATTACTTAGCTTGACTAAAAGATTAAGCAATAATTTTAATTTATCTATTGCAGAAGTAGATGATCAAGATATCCATCAAAGTATTGTAATTGGCATTGCAGTTATAGGAGTATCTATGAAAATTTTAGAAGCAATGAAGGAAAAGATATTAGATTTTATCGAAGAAAATACTGATGCAGAAATAATAAATATCCAAGAAGAAATAGAAAGTTTTTAAAAAATACAAAAAATAAAAAAGAAAATATTGACAAATATGTATAAATAATTTATTATTTAAACATAAAGTTTGAGGAAAATAAAATATTGAATCTTATCAAGAGTGGTGGAGGGACTGGCCCTGTGAAACCCAGCAACCTAGTTTTTTAATTACGAATTATGAATTGTTGTTGAAATTCTAAAGAATTTCAGTAAGTATTATTTTAAACTTCCGTAAGAAGTTTATTCCTAAATTCATCATTTATCATTCATAACTCATAATTGAAAAAAAGTTGGTGCTAATTCCTGCAGCTTTTTAGCTGATAGATGAGAGAATGAATTGGTAGTATTTTTTAACGTGCTGGATTTATTCTCTAGCGCGTTTTTTGTTTATGTAAAACAAATTTAGATGAAGATGGGTGGGATAACTATGATTAAATTAATGGGTGTGAAGAAGAGCTTTGGAAATGTGCAAGTATTGAAAGATATTTCAATTGAGATAAATGAGGGAGAAATTTATGGACTTATAGGACACAGTGGAGCAGGAAAATCTACTTTACTTAGATGCATAAACGGATTAGAAAGCTATGATGATGGTTTAGTTAATGTTATGGGCAATGAAGTTAAAAGCTTAAATAAAAATGAATTAAGAGCTTTTAGAAAAGATTTAGGAATGATCTTTCAAAATTTCAATTTGTTAAATAGAAAGACTGTATATAAAAATATAGCATTACCATTAGAGGTATGGGGATATGATAAAGATAAGATAAAAAAAAGAGTATTGGAGTTATTAAAATTAGTTGATTTAGAAGATAAAATAAATAGTAAGCCAGCACAATTAAGTGGTGGACAAAAGCAGAGAGTAGCAATAGCTAGAGCTCTTGCGTTAAATCCTAAAATTCTTTTATGTGATGAAGCTACATCAGCTTTAGATCCTAAAACAACAAAAGATATTTTAGCTTTATTAAATAAGATAAATAAGGAACTAGGTATTACCATTGTAGTTGTTACTCATCAAATGGAAGTTGTAAAAGAAATATGTGAAAAGGTAGCTTTACTTGAAGATGGAATATTGGTTGCCAAGGGAGCAGTGGAAGAAGTGTTCTTAAAACCAGGAATATCCATAAAGAAATTTTTAGGAGAAGAAGAAAATGATACGTTACCAAGAAGTGGAGTAAATATAAGAATTTTATTTCCAAGCAAGTGTTCTGAAAGTGCAATTATAACTAAGATGGCTAGAGAACTTGCAATAGATTTTTCTATAGTAGGAGGAAAGCTTGAAAAGTTCAGAGAAGATGTATTAGGAAGCTTGGTAATTAATATTGATGAAAGTCAAAAAGATACAGTTTTATCATATTTACAAGATAAAGATATTATTTTGGAGGTGCTAAAGTAATGGGGGATATAATTTTAAAAGCATTTAATGAAACAGTATTTATGACATTTTATTCAACAATATTTTCAGTGATTCTTGGATTTATTTTAGCTGTTATATTGACCATTTCAGCAGAGGATGGTTTAAGACCTAATAAGATAATTTATAAAGTTCTTGATGTGATAATAAACATATTAAGAAGCTTTCCATTCATCATTTTGATGGTATTTATAATTCCATTAACTAGAGCTATAGTGGGAACGTCCATTGGTAAAGAAGCAGCTATTGTTCCATTAACCTTTGCAGCAGCACCTTTTGTAGCAAGAATTATTGAATCATCACTTAGAGAGGTGGATAAAGGAGTTATTGAAGCAGCAAAATCTTTTGGTGCATCAGATTTTCAAATTATTTTCAAGGTTATGTTGAAAGAGGCAGTGCCTTCTATAGTATCAGGACTTACTCTTACAATAATCAGTATTATAGGATATTCAGCAATGGCTGGTACAGTTGGAGGTGGAGGCCTTGGTTATTTAGCTGTAAGTTATGGATATCAAAGGTTCCAAAAAGATGTGATGATTGTAACGGTAATAATATTGATAATAATAGTACAAGCATTACAAATGCTAGGTAATTATTTATATAAAAAATTAAACAAATAATTAAGGGGGAATTAACATGAAGAAAAAATCAATTTTATCACTAGCACTAGCAGGTGTTTTAACAATGGGGCTAATGGGCTGTGGTAGCAAAGATGCAGCAGATGACAAAACAATAAAAATAGGAGTAACACCAGTACCACATAGGGAAGTAGTTGAACATGTAATACCTACATTGGAGAAAAAAGGGTATACAGTTGAAATAGTTGAATTTTCAGATTATGTTCAACCAAATACATCATTAGAAGATGGTGCATTAGATGCTAACTATTTTCAAACTTTAGCTTATTTAGAAGAGTTCAATGAAAATAATGGGACTCACTTAGTAAGTGCAGCAGAAATACATGTAGAGCCAATGGGTGCATATTCATATAAATATAAAAGTATAGATGATATAGCAGAAGGAGCAACTGTGGCAGTTCCAAATGACCCAAGTAATGAGGCTAGAGCACTTAATGTATTAGTTTCAGCAGGACTTATAAAGGTTAAAGAAGGGGATCTTATTACAGTGGCAGATATAATTGAAAATCCAAAGAACTTACAATTTACAGAATTAGAAGCAGCTCAGCTTCCTAGAGCACTTGATGATATTGATATAGCTGTTATAAATGGAAATTATGCATTAGATGCTGATTTAGATGTTACTAAGGATGCAATATTTGTTGAAGATGAAAATTCACAAGAAATGATAGCTAGAAGAAATGTTTTAGCTGTTAAAGAAGGAAATGAAAAAAGTGAAAAAATCAAGGATTTAATAGAAGTGTTAACTTCAGATGATGTTAGAACATTTATAGAAGAACAATATAAAGGTGCTGTAGTACCAGTGTTCTAATAAAGAAATTTAATATCTCCTCCTAAATGGGCTAAATTTAAAGAAGAGGAAAAAAGCTGTTATGTATGGGGAAAGACAGCAATCACCAAGAGGGGCAAAAGGTGATTAGAAATTAGTAAACAGTAATAAATATAAGCAATAAATATAGGGGAATGTATAAGTAAACAGCATGTGGGGGCATGCTGTTTAAATTTTTCTTAAAATATGTACAGAAGTATATTTTATTAGCTAAAATGACACAAAGTTATATAAAATAAAATATATTATAATGAGATTTTAGTGTAAGGAGAAAAAGTCATGTCATTGTGGTTATTAGATCCATTTGGCGGAGGGGCAGAAACAGGACACATAGGTGCATATGGAAAAAAGGAAAGTCATATTGCACTTGAAGCTGCCTTAGAGGCAAAAAAGCACTTGGAGAGAAATGGGGAAAAAACTATAATTACAAGAAAAAATGATGAGTATATAAGTGATGACAAGAGAACTACTATAATAAATGATAGTGGTACAGAAGTATTGGTTATTTTTCGTATGAACAGTAGTGATGATATAAACATAAAAGGTGTAAAGGTAGCTTATGTAAATAGGTCTGATGACATGGAGTATTTAGCACAGCTTATAAAGTGTGAAATACAAAGTGAATTGAATACAGTAGATTGTGGCGTTATAAATGAAAGCAATTTATATAATGATATTAATAGCAATGCAATAATAGTTTATGGTGAGTATATTAGCAATATTAAAGTTATGGAGAATTTTGATAGTAAAAAATATGGTTATATGGTGGCTAAAGCTTGCTTGGCATATAAAGATAAAGTTCTTCTTACTGGTGAAAGAATGGTGCCTAAAAAAATGCAAAAAAGAGCCTATAGAGTATGTGTAGGATATTATAAGGATTATGATTCTGCAATGAATAAAGCTCTTGAGTTAAATGAAGAAGGAATAAAAGATGCTTATGTAGTACCGTATGAGGGGGATTAAAATTAAGAATGAAAAATTAAAAATTAAAAATGAAAAGTTAAGAATTAAGAATAAAGAATAGTGTTTAAAAGGAATTCCTGGAGGAATTCCTTTTAAATATTATTTCTAAAATTATTAATTTCTTCTTCGTGGAGAGTTTCGTTTTCTAGAAGTAGAAGAGCAAGTTTATCAAGAGATGATTTATTATTACTTAGTAAATCTAAGGTTTCTTTGTATAAATCATTTATGAGAATTTTAGCTTCTTCTACAATTAAATGACTATAACCTGAAGTTAAGTCACCCAAGTTGGAAACTTTAAGCAATCCTAAGCTTTCACCCATGCCGTATTCAGCAATCATAGCAATGGCAATATCAGTTACTTGGCCTAAATCGCCTTGAGCTCCTGTTGAAATTTGGCTTTTATTAAAAATAAGCTCCTCAGAAGCTCTGCCACCTAAAAGAACCATGATTTTTGATTTTAAATAATTAATTCGTTGATAGCTACTATCTTGAGGGATAGTAATTGTATAGCCGCCAGCTCCTTTGGTAGTAGGAATTATACTTATCTTTGATATAGTTTCTTCAGGCAATACAATTAAAGATACTAGCGCATGACCTGCTTCGTGGTAAGCTGTTAATAATAAATCTTCTTTCTTTAAATGTGATCTTTCTTTCTTGTTAGCTCCAGCTAGTACAAGTGAAAAAGAATCATTTATTTCATTGGAAGTAATGTATCCCTTATTTCGCTTAGCAGCTAGAATTGCAGCTTCATTTATCAAGCTTTCTAATTTGGCACCAGAAAAATAAGCTGTTTTTTTTGCTAAGCTTTCTATATTTATTGTTTTATGAGGCTTATCTTTTAAATAAAGCTTTAATATTTGCTCACGGGCCTTTAAATCAGGAAGAGATACCTCCACATGCCTATCAAAACGACCAGGTCTTAATAAAGCAGGATCTAAAGTGTCTAGCCTGTTGGTTGCGGCTATAACTATTATTCCATCAGAATCCTTAAAACCTGACATTTCAGTAAGAAGTGCATTTAAAGTTTGATCACGTTCATCATTTCCTGTAGAAGAAGTATTTCCACCAGATCTTGTTTTACCTATGGTATCGATTTCATCAATAAAAATAACAGCTTTACCATGAGATTTAGCTTTTTTAAAGAGGTTTCTTATTCTACTGGCTCCTACACCAGCATAAACCTGTATAAAGTCTGAGCCGCTTAAAGCATAAAATGGAACACCGGCTTCTCCAGCTACAGCTTTTGCTAAAAGTGTTTTTCCTGTGCCGGGAGGGCCATATAGAATAATTCCTTTAGGCATTTTAGCACCATAAGAACTATATTTTTCAGGAGTTTTTAAAAAGTCTACTATATCATTTAAACTCTCTTTAGCTTCAGCATTTCCAGCTACTTTACTAAAATCATAGTTGTTTAAATCTTTATTGCTAAAGTCTTGTAGATTCAATTCACCAAAGGATGATTTTACAGAAAAGCCTTTATTGACTTTAAGGAACACAATGGCAAATATTGATATTATCAAAATAGTTGCTGGTATAGTTTTGCTAAGAGGAGCAACTGGTTCTTCCACAACATCTATATTATTAAGAAGCAAATTTTCTTTGAAATTTTCAGATTTAGGATTATCTGTTGAATAAGTGTAACCATCCTTTAAAGTAACTAAAATCTTCGATGATGAATCAAAGGATACTTGAGAAATTTCCTGGTTATTTAAATCCTCAAGAAAATTAGAATATGTTTTGCTATTTCTTGTTTTAGGATATAGAGAGGAAAATCCCAAGAATATTAAAGAAAGTACAGCTGTAATTATTGGAATTAAAATTATGTTGAATTTATTATTTTTCAATGACAGTCCTCCTTTATAAATAATCTTAAATTAATTTTATTATAGACTTAAGAAATAAAAAGTCTAATAAAAGACATATTATTTACCAATGAAATTACTGGAATATAATTTGAGTTTAGAAGAAACTTTAAAAAATTATTTAAATGAAGTATACTTTTTATATATGTTTCGATAAGTGGAAAATCATAGTATATTTAGGGGGAAGTAATGAATATTACAAAAATAAAAGTAAGTTTAACAGGAGAAGATTTATTAAGTATTTATAGTGAATTTGTATCTGTTGAAGGGCTTGAAGTAAAAGACATTAAAATTAATGATGAAATAAGTATTACAGGAAGGCTTAACAAAGGATTTAATATTGATTTTTTAGTGAATTTAAAATTTGAATCTTATGAGGAGAATGTAATAAAAGTTGAGATAACAAAAATAAAGGTATTAAATATAGGGGTCTTAAAAATTATTAAAAATATGGCAATAAAATATCTTTTAAAATCTTTAAAAGAGAAAGGAATCATTTATAATAAAGGAAAAATTGAAATAGAGTATAAGTATGTATTAAAAGATGTGCCATATATTGATTTTGATATAGAAAACATTTTTTGCTATTTAGGAAGTATAAATGTGGAAGTAAGTAATGTACAAGTTTCAACGGCAGGATTGATCAAAAAAGATGTGCAGCTTATAGATAGAAGTGTAGCAAAAGATTATGAAGAAGATGAAGAGTTTACGAAGATAGAAGATTGTTACACCGTAGGAAGAGGAAAAATAAAAGAAAAGATGCCATTAAATGTACAAAAGTATAGTGACTATATACTTATAATTCCTGATATTGTTGCATTGATTTACAGACTCCTTAAGGATAAGAGAGTACCTGTTAAGACTAAGATAATAATATCTTCAGTTATATGCTATATAGCGGTTCCAAGTGACTTGATACCAGATAAGATTCCTTTCATTGGAAAGATAGATGATATTGCTGTGGTCTTTTTTGCTTTAAATAAAATAATTCAAGATGTTCCAGCAAAAGTGATCTTAGAGAATTGGGAAGGAAAAAATAATATAGTAAGCGTATTAAAAACACTTGCACAATATGTTACAGATTTTACTAGGGCAAAAAATGTAGAAACTATCTATGGTATAATAGATGAAATAGTCTCAATATAAAGATTAAAGGAGCAAATGTTAATGGCTAAAAAAGTTTATGCAATAAAAGAAGGTTTTGATTCGGTAAATAATAAGAAGATAGAAAATATTATAGTTAATACATGGGCTGAATGTTTAAAATATGTTAAAGGTGTCAAAGGAGCAAAATATAAAAGTTTTGAAAGTATGGAAGAAGCTAATGAATTCTTATATAATTCCAATGATGTACTTAAAAAAGAAGACAATAATTATCCAGTGGACTGCCTGCATATTTATGTTGATGGAAGTTATAATATAGCTACGGAGCAATACTCATATGGGCTTGTTGCCATGAAGGATAATGTTATAGAGTATATTGATGGAGGAATTGGAACTAATGATTCTAGCAGAAATATAAGACAGATAGCAGGAGAATTAGATGCTACTGTTAAAGGTGTTGAATATGCTAAGAGAATTGGTGAGAAAAAAGTTGTTATCTTCCATGATTATATAGGTATATGCTATCATGCCACAGGTTTTTGGGAGAGAAAAGAAGAGTCTTCAAAGAGATATTATGAAAAAATGCAGAATTTCATAAATAGTGGTATGGAAATAATATTTGTAAAAGTTGATAGTCACACTGGAGACTTATTTAACGAATTGGCAGATGAGATATGTAAGGAAAAATTAGGAATAGCTTCGGATAGAATTGTAGAAAAATGGCTAAGTACTAATGAAATAAAAGTAGTGAATGAAGAAATAAAAGAAAAGCTTTCTAAGTTAATTACTAAGTATAAAGAAAATATTATAGTAATTAGCCCAAAAAGAACAGTAAAAGAGAAAGTAGATAGTTTTGAAGAATTAATGAAGGAATATGCAGAAAGTAAAGATGTTACTATGAAAAAAATATCTGCATTAAGTGAAGAGAAGAAAGAAGAATTTATTAAGTATCTTCTTCAATGTACATTAAATAAATAGAAAAAATTACATTTTAACTTGTTGATTATATCTCAGTTGTTTTACATATAATATTCATAGTGAAATAAGTGAGGTGTTAATAATGAGAGTAATTAAATCAATGATATTAGGATTAGCAATTGGTACTATTATGGGAATTGTAATGTTTCCAGAATTAGATAGAAGGACACAAAGAAATATAAAAAGAGCAAAGAAAAGAGCCATGTGTATGGCTAATGATACATATGACAATATTATGGGTTATATGAAATGAGTTTTAAAACTATATTTATTATAATAAAAAAACTGCTATAAAAAATATAGCAGTTTTTTTTATAATATAGTTTTTATATTAAAATAAGTAAAAAAAAATATATATTTGGATAAATTTATGATATAATTAATACATATAGGGAAAATTGGTATATATTTATATAAATTAACTGTAAAGGACGAATAATTACATGGAAATTCTATCATTAGGTGAAAAAATTAAACGAAGAAGAAAAGAATTAAATATGACATTAAAAGACTTAGCAGGTGATAGAATAACACCTGGACAAATAAGTTTAGTTGAGTCTGGAAGATCTAATCCATCAATGGATTTATTGGAGTACTTAGCTGGAGCTTTAAATACCTCTGTGGAATATCTAATGGAATCAGAGGAAACACAAGCAGAAAAAATTAGTATTTATTATGAACAAATTGCAGAATCATATATATTAAATGGTGGATATATTACAGCAGAAAAGTATATAGAAAATGCTTTATATTATGATGAAAAGTTTCATTTGGAATATAGAAAAGCTAAGAAATTATTCTTAAGAGCCAATATATGTATGAGTAAAAATGAATTAGTTCTAGCTCAACAATTTTACCTATCAGCTAATGTTATATTTATAAAGAATAATAATTATGAAGAGGTTATTAAAACATTCTTAAATTTAGGAAAGATAACATTAAAGCTAAAAGCATTCCATTCAGCAACTAGTTACTTGCGTCAAGCTGAAAAAGTATATATGGATAATAATATAGGAAATGATTTTTTACTTGGAGAAATATATTATCAAATGGCAGATGCATACTATAAGATAGAAAATATTTCACAATCAATAAATTATTCTTTCCTAGCTAAACAAAAGTTTGAACAAGTACATAATAGGGAAGAATATGCAAAAGCACTGTTATTATTATCAGAAGATTATAATAAAAAAGGTGATTTAGCTAATGCTATAAAATATTCTCAAAAAACTCTTGAAGTTTACAGAGAATTACAAGAAGAAAAGAGTATATCAAATATAGAAAATAATTTAGGTAAACTATTCTATGAATTTGATAATTTAGAAGAATCATTTAAACATTTTGAAATAGCTAAGGAAATAAGATTAAAGAGTAAAGATGGAAGTATTATTGAAACACTTATTAATATTTGTGAAAATTATATTAAGCTTAAAGACTTAGACAAATGTGAAGAGGTTCTAGATGAAATACGTAGCTTAATAGATGAAAGTAGTATTCCACAATTAGTTGAATATAATCTTTTATGGTATAGAATTTATATGATTAGAGAAATGTATAATCAAGCAGAAAATATACTAATAGATACATTTAATTTAGCAAAGAACAATGGACTAGAGAAGAGAGCGGCACAAGTTGCTATAATTATTGGTAAGTTCTATATAGATTTAAAGAAAGATAGAGAAGCAGCTAAATATTTAGATCAAGGAGTTACTATATTTAAGGAGTTAGGTATTCTAAATAATTAGGTTATCTGGGGGTAGAAATGGAAATATTATCAACTGGAGAAAAAATAAAAAGAGCCAGAGTTTATCAAGGGATAACGCTTAAGGAGTTATGTAGCGATGAAATATCTATCTCTAAGATGAGCTGTATTGAAAATGGTAAAATAAAGGCAGATAGTGAAATATTACATTATATTTCTAAAAAACTTGATATAGATTATAACTATCTAGTTCAAGATGTTTATGAACAAATAGAAGAAAACCTTAATTTATTAAGAAAGAATGAAGTACCACTTGATAAAATAGATGAATTTATAAATTATAGTTTAGAGTATGCTATGGATTATTCATACTTAGATTTAGCATTTGAGTTAATTCATAGGTTATTTAATTTTTATGTTGAAAATAACAAAATTGAAAATATACAGCTTCTTATTTCGCAATATTATGATTTATATCAAAAAAGTAGCAATGATGAAAATACTTTGATTTATTATAATGATATGGCTTCATTTTTTATGAAGACGAAAGAATATAATGAAGCAATCAATTATTTCTCCAAGATGAGGGAAATAATTGAAGAAAATGGCATAAAAGATAAGAAAAGCTATGTATATATTTGTTTTAGAGAAGGACTTTGCTACAAAGAAACAAATGAAATACAAGAAAGCTATAATAAAATTATCAGTGCCGTTAAATATATTGATTATATTGAAGATCCTAAGGATAAAGGCAAAATATATCAAGAATTTGCAACTTTAAATATATTGTTAAACAAAGTTGAGACAGATAAATATATAAATCTTGCTAGAAAATATCAAGGTGATGATTTAGTTGAAGTTGCAAACTCTAAAGCGGAAAATGGAAAGTATTACTTTGCTATAAGGGATAATGTCAAGGCTATAGATGAAATAAGAGAAGCTATAGATATTTTCCCAAAAGAAAGTGAAAGAGAATATGTAAAGTTCCTTATAAAATGTATAGATACTCTATATTGCAATAATGAAATTGATTTAGCTTTCTCTATTTGTGATACGGCGTTAAATTTAGCTATATGTTTTAATGATTTACATCTTATTGAAAGAGCATATTACTTTAAAGGAATGCTTTTACAAAAAAATAAGAGATATAGAGAAGCAGAAATGTATATGAATTTATCTACAGATTCTTTATTTAGATTTGCTAATAGAGAAGAGAGATATAAGAGATACTTAGAAATGGCAGATTTATATTATAATTTAAATGAATCTAAAGAATGTATAAAATATTTTACTTTAGCAATGAATTTAGAAAAGAAACTATAAAAAGATAAGCATTTTTGCTTATCTTTTTTTGTAAAGATCTATTGTTTTATGTTACGTAGAATTATAAGCTTTGCACCGTAGCCATTTAATTCAGTGATTATATTTAAGACAGAATTCTTTATACTATATTTAAATTCAATCTTAGGATAAGAGGCTTTATGAAGAATTTCTTTTTCTTCTTTGTTAAGTCTTTTAGGAGATCCCATGGAAAGCCAATAGTTATAAGAAGAACCAGTACTTTCATCAATGGTGTAAGTTATTATCCTTGTGGCACTCTTTAAATTAGCAATATTTAAAGAGTATTTCTTTTTAAAAGACTTTTTTAATATACCATTTTTATATATAGATTCATATTTGGCTAAAGAGTCCATGTCATTATTATGGCAATATAGAAGTATGGCGTATAAATCGTCAGATTTAGTAACTATACAACCATCATCAATAGATACTATTTCATTAGCTAGCTTGCTTAAAAGATAAAAAGCATAATAAGAAGGTTTACGTATCCCCATATCATTGACAATTCCAGGGGCCCCAATAAATACTTCATTAGTAATGTTGGTGGCTTTTTCTAATACATCAAAATTTCTTAAAAATGAAAGGTTATCTTTTTTAAATATGGTGTTGTGTATGATATAAGGAAGCATGTATGAAGTATCATATATTTGATTTAAGGTATTCTCAATAACAAAATCATCCTGTAAAACTTCAAAGCTAAATTCATTATTTAAAAAATCTAAAAGATAATTTTTTATTTCTTTGCTTATAGTAGAAGAAAATTGAAATTTTAAGTCTTCTATAGGTGAAAAGTCCAATGCTGAAAAATATTCAATGAAGCTTTTTAAAACATTTGTATATTTTTCAGTGGTAAAGGCTGTATTGTCAATGACTATTAATGGTTTAATATCAATGTCATAAAGAAATTCTAATACAGCTTTAGCCCTATTCCAATTATAAAAGTCAGAATCTATAAAGACTCCCATATCGTTATGAAACATTTTTTCTAGTCTACCATAAGTGAAATGAATTTCCTCTTGAACCTCTTCTAAAATATCTTTATTATCTTCAATTAATAAATCAAAGGCTTCACCAAGATTTAAAATATCTTTAAAATTATTATCAAATATATTTAATGATTCATCCATATTTATATGTATATTCCAAAGCTTATTTTCAAAATTAAATCTATCGTAATTTTCTAGATTGTATGATAGTAAGTTAAGTGCACCATTTAAATCTAAGGAAGTAACATTTTTAGATTTATCAAAATCATTTTCATTTAAATAATATTTTTTTCTATACTGCAATGGAGTACAACCAAAATATGATTTAAAGTTTTTATTATAATATCTTACATGAGAAAAGCCGATTTTTTCGGATATTTCAGTTATGCTCATGGTAGTGTCTAAAAGAAGCTTAATTGATTCTTCGATACGGGTAAGGTTTATCAAATCTGTAAAACTATGTCCAGTAGCATATTTAATTTCATGAGATAAATAGTGTGGACTAAGAAATTCCTTTTTAGCTATTTCCTGTAAGGTTATATTATTGTTATAATTATTAAAGATGTACTTAGAGATTCTATGATATCTATCTAGTTGTTCTGACTTTTCTTTAAGTTCCTCTTTATCTGTAGTAAGATAGTGGAAGTTATTTATTAAATGATAAAGTAAATTAATAAGAATATCTTCTATCTGTTCGTCAAAATCCTCCAGAGTCTGTACAAATTCACATAATATCTTACATAAAAGAGACTTAAGTTCATCATATTTTTCTCCGTTTTGATCCTCTTCATCATTAGAATTAGTATAAAAAAATACATTTCTAATATCTTTATAATATTTTTCAAAAAAATCAGGATCAATTTGAAAGATTAAGACTTTATTATCATTTTCACTAGAGAAAGAATGACATTCATCAGGGTTAATTATTTCAACTTCATTTTCTTTTAAAGTAAAGCTATCAGTATCTATAGAAATATTGATAGATCCTTCCAACACATAGATAATTTCTGTGGAATTATGCCAATGAGTGGGATAATTATGAATATTGTAATATGAAATATTCACTGGAAGGTTTGAAGGATAATTTATATATTGCTTTCTCAAAATTTCACCTCTGTTATATAGAAATTATATTTTTTACTATTTTAAGCTTATGGTAAATATTATATCAATTAAATTGTTATAAAACAAAAATACTGGTAATAATATAAAAAGAAAAAAAGATTAAAATATACTTTGACTTTCTTGACTTTTGTATTACTATAATAATATAGTAAGAAAAAATAAGCGAGGTGGAATAAATGAACGTTGAAAAAATGACATTAAGAGTACAGCAAGCATTAAATGACGCGAATTTAACAGCAGTAAAATATAGTCATCAACAAATTGATATAATTCACTTATTTTCTGCTTTATTAGAACAAGAAGATGGATTGGTGCCAAATATTTTCACAAAGATGGGCATTAATATAAAAATGATGAAATTAGATGTTGCATCAGTTTTAGAAAGTATGCCAAAGGTATCAGGCAGTGGCTCTGAAGGTGCAGGACCATATATAACAAGAGATATTGATAGGGTGCTTATTGCAGCAGATGAAATAGCAAAAGAATTTAAAGATTCATATATAAGTGTAGAACACCTTATGCTTGCTATATTAGATGTAGATAAAAATGGCGCAACTAAGGAAATTTTAAATAAATACGGTGTTAATAAAAAAAGTTTTATGAAAGTGCTTCAGGAAGTTAGAGGAAGTCAAAGGGTTGACACACAAGATCCAGAAGGAACATACGATGCTCTTGCCAAATATGGTACAAATCTTGTGGAATTAGCTAAGAAGCATAAGCTTGATCCTGTTATAGGAAGAGATGATGAAATAAGAAGGACGGTAAGGATACTTTCTAGAAGGACTAAGAACAATCCAGTGCTTATTGGTGAGCCAGGTGTAGGTAAAACTGCCATTGTAGAAGGTCTTGCTGAAAGAATTGTCAGAGGTGATGTACCAGAAGGGCTAAAGGATAAGATTATCTTTTCATTAGATATGGGTTCTTTGATTGCTGGTGCAAAATATAGAGGTGAGTTTGAAGAAAGATTAAAAGCTGTATTGAAAGAAGTTCAAAATAGTGAAGGAAGAATTATTTTATTCATTGACGAAATTCATACTATTGTTGGTGCTGGTAAGACAGATGGTGCAATGGATGCTGGTAATTTAATCAAACCACTTTTAGCTAGAGGCGAACTACATTGTATAGGTGCAACAACATTTGATGAATATAGACAGTATATAGAAAAGGATAAGGCTCTTGAAAGAAGATTCCAACCAGTAATTGTGGATGAACCATCAGTAGAAGATGCAATTTCTATATTAAGAGGCTTAAAAGAGAGATTTGAAATTCATCATGGTGTTAGAATTCATGATTCAGCATTAGTTGCAGCAGCTAAATTATCAGATAGATATATATCAGATAGATATTTACCAGATAAGGCTATAGACCTTATTGATGAAGCTGGTGCCATGATAAGAACAGAAATAGATTCACTACCATCAGAGCTTGATGTTGTAAGAAGAAAGCTTATGCAACTTGAAATTGAAAAAGAAGCATTAACTAAGGAAAAAGATGAAGGTTCTAAAAAGAAATTAGAAGCCCTTGAAAAAGAATATGCTGAGCTTAAAGGTAAAAATGATGAAATGACTGCCAAATTTGAAAGAGAAAAAGGTGCCATAGATAAGCTTAAAGAGTTAAAGAGTAAGCTTGATGAAGCTAGAGGCAACTTAGAGCAAGCTCAAAGAAATTATGACTATAATAAGGCAGCTGAAATACAATATAGTGAAATTCCATCATTAGAAGAAGCTATTAAACAAATGGAAGTAGAAGTTAAGGAAAATTATGAAGGTGCACTTCTTAAAGAGGAAGTAACTGAGGAAGAAGTGTCTCAAATACTTTCAAAATGGACAGGAATTCCAGTATCTAATCTTCTAGAAGGCGAAAGAGAAAAATTATTAAGACTAGAAGATGAAATGGAAAAGAGAGTTATTGGTCAAAGTGAAGCAGTTACTGCAGTTACTTCAGCTATTTTAAGAGCTAGAGCTGGACTAAAGGATGTAAATAGACCAATAGGATCATTTATTTTCTTAGGACCAACAGGTGTAGGTAAAACAGAACTTGCAAAGACACTTGCTAGAAATCTTTTTGATTCAGAAGAAAATATTATCAGAATCGATATGTCTGAATATATGGAAAAGCATACAGTATCTAGATTAGTTGGAGCGCCTCCAGGATATGTTGGATATGATGAAGGCGGACAGCTTACTGAAGCAGTTAGAAGAAAACCATATAGTGTAATTCTTTTTGATGAAATTGAAAAAGCTCATGAAGATGTCTTTAATATATTCCTTCAAATACTAGATGATGGAAGGCTTACTGATAATAAAGGTAAGACTGTAGATTTTAAAAATACAATAATTATCATGACATCTAATATAGGAAGTAACTACTTGCTTGAAAATACTTCTGAAGAAAGTATAGATCCTAGCATAAGAGCTTCTGTTATGGATGAATTAAAGATGAGATTTAAGCCTGAATTCTTAAATAGGGTTGATGATATAATTATGTTTAAACCATTATCTGAATCAGGTATCACAAAGATTATTGATATATTTGTTGGTGAAGTTGCAAATAGATTAAAGGATAGAAATATCACTTTAGAAGTTACAGCTGCTGCTAAACACATTTTAGCTGTAGAAGGTTATGATCCAGTTTATGGAGCAAGACCACTTAAGAGATTTATTCAAAATACTCTAGAAAATAAGCTTGCTAGACAAATAATTGCTGGAGATGTACATTATGGTTCTCATGTAGTTGTTGATGGCCATGATGATGAAATAGTAATAAAAAGTGAATAATACAAAAAAGGATATGGCCTGTGCTATATCCTTTTTTGTATTATGATTTATTAGTATTGTTGAGCTTGCTCTGGTGATTCCTTAGGTTTTGTAATTATCAAGATGATGAATCCAAGAGCAATAGCTATGGCAGAAATAAAGAAAGGAAGTTTATTTCCAAATTCAAAGATAAACCCTGCAGTAAGTGATCCTATTACCATACCTACGGCCTTGCAAGAATTAAGTATGCCCATAAGTGAACCATAGTTACCATGAGAAAGCTTAGTTACTAATGCTTGTTGAAGAGGTATATGTATACTTGCTAAAGAAGCAAATAGTATTGCTGAACAAAGAAATAATAGTGTATTGTTACATGAAAGCATTAAAAGTAATGATAAGCTTAAAGTTAAAGTAATTATTTTAAAGACATCAATTTCTTTAAAATATTTAGTAAGTAATGGTGTAAATATTAAATTTACAGTAAAGCCAACTATTCCCGCTACTGCCAGGAAAGCGCCGATAAAGGTTGAAGATAAGTGTAAGACATCTTCAATATAATAATTTATAGTTGAATTATAACTTGTAGAAGTAAAGAAGAATAATATTATTACAGCAAATACAGGGATTAAACTTTTATTAATAAAGTTTGTAGTAGTATTGTTTTTCTTTCTTTTAAATTGGATTTTTCCTTTAGAAGGAGTTATAGTTTCATTTAGTAGTAAGTAAACTAAAACAGATAATATAATACAGAAAATAAATTGTACAAGAAATGTGGTTTTGTAATTATTATTTCCTATAATACCTCCCAAAAGAGAGCCAAGTGCAGAGCCGATAGTGTTAGATGCTGCGTAATAAGTTACATATTTTACTCTTGTTTCTTTAGTAGTTACATCGCTAACATAAGCCATTGATGTTGTAAGATAACTAACCACAAAGAATCCACCTGTAAATCTGAAAAGAAGAATTATTAAAGGATTAGTTACATATCCAAATCCCAATTGACTTAAGCCATATCCTAAAGCACCTAATATTAAAAATTTAATTCTTCCCTTGTTGTCAGATAATGTTCCCCATAGTGGAGATCCTATAAAGTTTCCAATGGACATTGCTGCAAAGAGTACACCAAACATAAATGATGGCAGTCCTAAAGATTTTATAAGCATCGGTGTTACTGGATGAGCCATACTGAAAGTTAATGAACTAAATAGGGTAAGTAGCAAAATAAAAATTAAAGATTTATTTTTCATTTTTTCCTCCTGTGTATTGAATTTATTTTATGGAGATATATTACCATAATGGAGAGGAAATTGAAAATGCTAATTAGTTAAGTCGCCTTCGGCTAGTTAAAAAATTAAGAATGAAAAATTAAAAATGAAAAATGAAGAATTGAGGATGAAACTCCTAAGGGAATTCCTTTTTACTATTATGAATTATGAATTATGAATGATGAATTAAGGATGAGATTCCTTAGGGAATTTCTAAAATATATATTTAAAAGAATTTCGTAGAAATTCTCTCCTTAATTTTTTATATACTTGTATATAAAAATTTAATTAGCTTATGAGCGTAGCAATATAAGCGTTTCACTAGTAACTTGTTACGACTTAATTAAGTGAATTAGCGGAGCTATATTCACTGGTTAACTTTTTAAAACTTTGAGGAAAGTTTTAAAAAAACTGTTGACATGTGTCGAACTTGTCTATATAATAGTAAAAGTAGTCGACAGACACATGCGTGTTTAGCTCAGCTGGATAGAGCAACGCCCTTCTAAGGCGTGGGCCAGGAGTTC
>FR883389.1 GCA_000435835.1 Clostridium sp. CAG:221 | reverse complement strand
ATTCAAAAAAACATATTAATCTTGTTCATAAGACAGTATGTTTCCAGTATTAGCGTCTATTTCATAACTATATTCTCTATAATTATAATAGAACTCTATTTCATATTTTTGAATTCCATCATCAAAATCCATATTTACTTTAACAAATGTTACTTGGTCAGCACTTAATCCTGCATGTGATAATGCTATTTCTTTTGCTTTATCTAGTGAAATATTACCTGTATTATTTACAATATTGTTTTGTGCATTATTTGTGTTGTTATCTTGTGAAGTATTTACATTATTATTTTCTGTACTACTTTCACTGCTATTTTGTACATTAGATTCAGTACTGTTTTGTGTAGTCGATTCAATGTTATTTTCATTACCATTACTTACTGTACCTGAGTTTGTACATCCTGATAAGCTAATACTAACTGTTACTATAATCGCTGCTAAACTTAATTTTTTCATTTTCTTCTCCTTTGTTAAATATAATTTATATTATATTGAAATATACACTTATTCTTGTATATTTATCTAATTCACTATCTATTTGAATTTTAGCATTGTAATTATTTGCTATTCTATTTGCTATAGATAGTCCAATTCCAAAAGAATTGTTATTTACTCTAGATTTATCAACTTTATAAAATCTCTTAATTACGTTATTAATTTCATTTTTTGGAATTCCAATACCATTATCCTTAACTTCTAGTTTAAATTTATTAGCCTGTTTTTTTAGTATTATTTCAATTTCTATATTATCCTTATTATTATATTTTATAGAGTTATCAATAAATATAATTAATAATTGTTTTAAATCATTAGGATCAATTTTCATTTTTATATCTTCATCAATATTAACTATATATTTTGCATTTGGTTTTAAAATCCTATATTGTTCTATAACTTCATCAACTACTGCTATAGGATTAATTTTTTCTAATTTATTTAAGTTTATTTTTGATTTTTCTGCTCTAGATAGTAACAACATATCATTTACTAGCTTCTTTAATCTTTCTACTTCTTTTAAACATATATCCAATGATTTTTCTAAACGATCTTTATCATTTTTTCCCCATCTTTTAAGCATACTTAAATGTCCATGAAGAGCTGTTAATGGTGTTTTTAATTCATGTGATGCATCTGATACAAATCTACTTTGCTCATGAAATGCCTCTTCTAATTCATCCATCATAGAATTAAAAACAATATTTACTTTATCTATCTCATCATTTAGTTCCGAAATTTCCGCTCTTTTATTTATACCATTTTCTTTTATTTCATTCATAGTTGTTGTAAGCCTTCTAAGTCTATTTATAAAATTCTTTGAAACATACATAGCTCCTATACCACTTAAAACCAATCCTAAAATTAATGTAAAAATTAAAATTGGAAAAGAGTTTTCAGTAAAATCCTTTAACATCTCATTTTCTCTAACTATCTGTAATGTATATTCAGAGCCTGCTATATTTATTGGTGCTGTTAGCATCATATATATATCAGAATCAAAAAATCTAGGTTTAATTGAAATATTTTTATTTACATAATCCAGTTTAATATCTTCCCATACTTCAGCTGGCGATGAATAGTATATTCTATTTGATGAATAAATCCTAATATATTCATCATTATCATCATTTGATAAATGTTGTAAGTATTGATAAAAACTGTTTTCTGATATTTGTACATTTATATCTTGAGATAAACTAATTATCTCTTTATATCTATCTTTTAATAAATCTCTTTCATATTCATCTGTAAACATCCAAAATGCAATTAGCTGACCAATTGTATATATAATTAAGATTAAACTAATTATGAAAAATGATTTTTTCATAAATTCTAAAAATATAGGTACCTTTTTAGTTTTCATTATTAACTCCTCATAATATAACCAACCGATCTAACTGTTTGTATATATTCTTCTTTATTTTCATTATTTAACTTTGCTCTTAAATATCTAATATATACATCTGTAACATTAGTTTCTGGTTCATATCCATATCCCCATATTTTTTCTAATAGTTCTTCTCTGGTAACTACTTTATCCTTATTATCTATTAATATCATCAATAACTCATATTCCTTGTTGGTTAAATTTATCTCATTACCATTTCTTTTAACAACTCTTGAACTTTTATTAATTGTAATATCTTTAAATTTTATTATGTAATTATCTAAATTATCTTGCCTTCTAAAAACTACTTCAATACGTGCAAGTAATTCTTCTATTGCAAATGGTTTTGCTATGTAATCATCTGCTCCTATTTGAAGACCATTAACCTTATCCATTACACTATCCTTTGCACTAAGCATTATTATAGGAGACTGCTTTTCTCTTTTTAATCTTCTACATATTTCAAAGCCATTCATAGAAGGTAACATAACATCCAATATTATTAGATCATATTCGTTTTTTAGAGCTTCTTCTAACCCTTCTCTACCATCTTCCTTAATACAAACATTATATCCTTCATATTCTAATTCTCCTTTTACAAAATCAGAAATATTTGCTTCATCTTCAACAATTAATATGTTTTTCACAGTGATTACTCCTTATATAATTTAATTCATTTTTGAATTTTAATCATAATAGCTATCTAAATCTGTAATAACACCAAAGCTAGAATTTACATCTGCCTTAATTAGCATATTATTTTTATCTTTTATTTTAAATTTATATTCAAAAGTAAAAGTATCAAAATCTAATCTTTTATTAACTCTTACTATTTCTCCTGGAACTGATTGAAGTACTATTGCTTTTGCTTCTTCAACAGTATAATTAATATTAGATTTTGCTATACTATATACAGTTGTAAATGCTGCAATACCTAATCCAGCTATTATGGCTACTCCTATTGACGCTCTTTTTATTATTTTTCTTTTATTTGTTTTTATTTTCTCTCTTATTGGTTCTAAATATTTATCCATATTACTTTCTCCTTCTTGTTAATCTGTAATTGAATTATATAATATGAATTAATACTTTTCATGAAATAAGAATGAGAATAAAATTAAATTTTTTTAATCTTTTTAATTCTACTTTCTTTATTATATTGTACTACTCACCTTAAATGCTTTACAACGCTTCTTCATTACTTTACTTATTAAATGAAAATAAACTAGATGAAGTATTTTACCTCATCTAGCCTTATATAAATTAATTATCTTTTTCTCTTATTTCTATTACCTAGAAGTAATGCCAATATACTTGTTGAACCAACAATAATAGACTGTAATAAACCTACACTTGCTACATCTCCAGTTTGTGGATTAATATTTGGTTTATTAGGTTTTGAAGTACCATTGCTTGGCACATCTGGTTTCGAAGTACCATAGTTTGGTACATCTGGTTTTGAAGTATCATCATCTGGTTTATCTACAATATCTTTTGCCTTTACAGTAACTGTAATTGTTTTTACAGTAGATGCTCCATCTTTATCTGTTACTTTGTATGTAACATTGTATGTTCCAGCAACACTAGTATCTACATTATTTGCAATTATATTAGCTTGTGTTAATGTAATATCTTTATCTTCTTCATCAAATGCTGTTACTCCATCTAATGGATCAAATTTATCTCCTACTGTAAGTACCTTATCTATAGCATTTATAACTGGTACATGGTTTATTCCTGTTATTTTTGGATTCACCACAACAATAATTGTCTTTTCAGTTGCAAGACCTTCTTTATCTGCAACTCTATAGATTACCTCATACTTTCCTGGCACCTTTGTATTAACTTCATTTTTAATTACATGCTCACTCTTAATGATAATTTGACCATCTTCAGGATCATCAGCTGTTACATCTTTTAATGGATCGAATGAATCACCTACAGTTAATACCTTATCTGTTGCAACAATCACTGGTGCTTTATTCACAGCTGGTGGTTGAGGTGTAGGTTTCTTTTCCCATATTGAATATAAATCAATTATATGATTTGATTTATCCGTTAATTTTGTCACTATTTCTTCATCTTTATATACTACTTGTCCATTTGGAGATGTTGCCCAACCCTTAAACTCATATCCATCTAAAGTAAATTCATTTTTATTTAATTGATAGCTTTGATCATAAAGCATCTTCTGATTTTCCATTGTTCCTACTGCATTTGAATGGTTTTTATGGAATTTCACTTGATATTCAATAGGCTTCCACTGTGCAAACAATGTGATTTGACCATCATTTTCTGCAAGCAAGTTATTTACCATTTGCTGATCTGTATATATATTTCCATTAATATCTTTCCAACCTATAAAATCATATCCAATTCTCTCAAATTGATTTTTTGATAAAACTTATTCTTTACCATGTTCAAATTCTTGAGCTGCCATAGTTCCTGTTGCATCTGTTGCATTTTTATCAAAAGATACAGTATACTTTTTAACTTGAGCCTTTTCATTATAAATAGATTCTTTAAAATCATCAGTGTCATTAATATATGCTATAAATATTGCTTTCTTTAATTGTTCAACTTGTGTGGCTTCTGCACGCATATTATTCCATCCACCAGGTACTTCTTGTACATTTTTTAAATCATCTTCTACTGCTTGAGACATCAATTGATTAATTTTTTCAAAATTATCAATTTGAACAGATTGACCTTTCCATGTAATAGAAACAGGTTTTAATTCATCAAGTTTTTCAATACGCTTTTCAAACATAGCTTTTTTGAAATCAGTCATAGAAGCATATTGGCCTTTAAATATTTTATTTAAAATATATTCATCTGATAATACTTTTCCATAATACTATTTTCTGATAAATTTAACAGCAGAAGTATATGAGCCTGTAATTTTTCATCAGATTTTAATTTAGAATATAAAGTTGTTGTTGCATTAGGATTTTCTTTAGATGGAGTCTCCACAATAAATGCTTTGCTGGCATTTTTAAACCATCCATTGTTGTTCCTGGAGCTAATTTATTTACACTTGTTTCCAAGAAGTCTATAATTGAATTACTGTTTGTAATCTTACCTCTGAAAAGTTTAATATATGCATCCTTATTATTAGAGATTTTCAGTGTATCTCCTCCAGAACCTCCTATGCTAATAATCCAATCTAATAAATCTACTGTTCCTCCAAAATATCCTGGTGTATCAAGAATAATATCTTTAATATTTGTATTTCCAATATTGAAATTATACATACGATCAAGATAAGCAAGTCCAATCAGTATCTTTTCTTTATTTTGTTTAATTTTATCTGCAAAATATGTATTTTCATCTCCATTATGATTAGCTGCAACTTTAGAGTTTTTTACTAGCTTTGGAATGATATTTTCAATATCCTTTTGTACTCTTTCAAAAGAAGTGTCAAATGACATAATATGAACATTTTCTTGTTTTAATTCTTTTTTTGCATCTTCTTCTGTTACACTATTAATGGATACATTATTACGTTTAGCAATTTCTAGCCTTTTATTTAGTATATCAGTTGATAAGAACCAGCTAGGTGCTAATAAATCAGCTATTTTGGAATCTGTTGCATAATTCACAGATAGTAGTTCATTTTTTGTTAATTTAATAACTTCATTTACATCTACAGCTTTTGCTACAGATGACTTACCTTGAATCTCTTCTTCTTTTTCATTTGATTCTGTTTTTTCATCGTTTGATTCTAAATCATTATTATTTTCTTCTACATTGTTTTCTATATCTATTTTTTCTTCTACAGTTTCTCCATTTTCAGAAGTAACATTTTCATTATCTGTTGTATACTGTGTTTCTTCATTTAATTCTTCATCTACTACATCTAATATTTCTTGCTGTTCATATGCTTCTATACTAACTTCCATATTATATTTTGCAAATGCTGTAGTAGGTATAGCAGATACAGTACTTGTTGTACCTATTATAACCGCTGACCCAATTGCAACTATTTGTTGCACCTTTGTTTTTTCTGTTTCACTTTTTGATCTTCCCCTCTATCTTTTTAGAAACTTTTATATAGTGGCATGTTCTAACTAATATTGAAAAACGCTATATTTTTATACATTTTATATATTTATATTATATTTATCAATAAAAATTATGTCTACTTTTTTGTTTTTAGCAAATTTTGTCGTATTAATTTTGATTTATTTGTAATAACTTCAAGCTTTAATCACAAATAAAAAAACACCTATTTAGTAATATAATCCTGTCTAATTGATATATACAGTTCTACTAAATAGTTGTTTTCTTATATTATTTATTTAATTATTTTAATGAGTAATTATAAGTTCTAGACTTATCTCTAGTTGTACAAATTTGTAAAGTTAAATCATCTAAATTATACACACATGACCATTGTGTATCTGATGGTATTCCTTCTCCACCTTCAACTTCTCTCATACCTTGTGCTGGTACACTAAGTAAAAGATCCATTGCTTCATCTTCACTCATTATTCCGTTTGTCTCTTCTTGCTTAGCTTTAATCTTTTCATAACGATCTTGTCCATACCCAGAATTCATACCATTATAAAGAACAAAATTTGTTGCTGCTGTATGTCCTTCTTCTTTAGTTAATACATGCATTTCATTATTTATATACTCAATAACTGCTGTATTTCCAGTAGCATCTGCAATTTGGAAATGGTAACCTGTTTCTCCACTTGAATTCATATCATAATTTTTAAGTAATTCAATAGCTTCATCAACTGTTGCTGCCTTATCTAAAACCATACGAATTGCAGAAGTAGTTGTTATAGGAACTTTCCCAGTGTTTTGATGAACTTTTCCATCCTCAATAACAAGAACTCCAATAGCAAGTCCTTTTTCATTCATACCATCTAATGGTGCATATGGTGCTGCTAAAGTAATAACACGATTTATAAAATTCTTAGTAGGCATATTTTCTAAACTTAATCCTAAATGATTTAAGTTAACTAAAGAAATTGACTCATATCCATTCTTAGGTTGAGTACGAACAATAAGTCCTATAGAATGTACATAATCAAAGTTTCTTCCAAAAAGATTTTCATCTTCTAAATTAGTGGCAACAAAAGTACTGCAGGCTCCATCTGGATTAACATCAAAAGAAACTCCTTTTAATATTTGCTTAGTTACAAAGCTTACAAGTTCATCATCTGTTGCAGCTCCGTTTACTAAAAATTCATCTAAATTATAATCTGCATGATAAGTCATTTCATAAAAAGGATGCTCATTTAATTGTTTAAAAGATACTAATGTACGAATCTCTCCAAAAAACAATCCTCCTACTCCAATAACTAATGCTAATATTAATGCTAATGTACTAATACCTATTATCTTTAATTTTTTCTTCATATACTTTTCTCCTATTTTTTAATAAGTTATCTTTGCTAAAGATATTATACATTATTTTATTTTGATAATCAAACTATTTTATTTACAAATTATTTTTTTATGATTAAGCTAATATAGCTATATTTAAATATATTGAGGGTTGGTTACAATAAGAACGAGGCTTCACTCTTCTATTAATTACATGACACCAGAACAATGCTAATTATTAGCTAGAAGTGCAACATAAAAAAGTTTGAGTTTCTGTGTCCAATATATTGACATAAGACCAATTTAAGTTATATTATTTTATCAAATAAAATGAAAAATACTAAACATCAACACAAAAATGTAAATCATAATCCATAAGTTAAAAGTGTAAAAGCTTACTTTGGAGAACCCAAAGTAAAAACTTATGATTCAACTGATTTTAAGCTATAACAAGGAGGATGAATAAAATGAATAATTATGAAAATATTTTTAGGTGGATGAAAAAAGCAACAAAAGCAGAACGTCATATTGAAGAATTAGAGTTATTTGCAAAAAAACATCCAATAATATTTATGAAGTTTCATAAGGAAGGTAATGCAATAATTAAATATGATGAATGTGATCCTAAATATATTAAAGCAAAAGAAGAGTTAATAAAACTATTTAATGAAAATCAAAGTAGTTTTGAACCTGTTTTTGAAGCTGTAAAAAATAAATTTAATTATTAATATTTAAAAATAAAGATTGGAATATTTAAACTATACCCTTTGTCAAGGACAGTTTAAAAAAGAGTAGACTAATTTAAGAGATGATTTCTGTATTTAACAGGAGTCATCTTTTTTAAATTCTATTAACCTCTAAAATATTAATTATTAGTTTTATAATTTTAAACTTTTCACTTGCGGATACTATTACTTCATCCCCCCCTTTCTAGCTTTTTACCATTTTGACATATAAATAAATTACCATAAACACTAATTATTTAGTTCAACAGCCCCATTTTTTATAATTAATATCTTTTGTAGTTATTATTGTTGCTACTTCTATTAGTCAAAGAGCATTTTTACTTTTACTATTCGACTGATAATTGAATATCTTGATATAATTTGTTATTTCTTATTTCTGGATTATCTCCAATAAATGCTTTTCCTGCTTCTTCATCTCCTTGTAATTGCCACATAAACCATGCTGTAACATATCCATCTGCTGAATATAGCATTTGTACATGTTCTGCTCCAATTCTTCTGAGCATTACCTTTGATGATGGTATCTTATTATACATTTCAATCATTTTTTCAATTGGTATTACATATTGAGTTTCAAAATATCCATTAGTTCCTGCTATCATCAATATTGGTATATTTATTTTAATTAAATCATATTTCCACCCAAACTGATGTGAAATTTCTTCGTGTGTTGGAGATAAAGCTACTGCTGTTTTGTATTTGTCCTTATATTCCATAATAGAAGTTGCTGTTAACACTCCTGCTCCACCTTGTGAATGTCCTGTTATACCTATGTTGTCTAAATCTAATTTACCATAAAAAATACTGTTACTATTACTATTTTCAGATATAATCAAATATATTGTTTCATCAGCAGACTTGCCAAATCCTGTGCTACCATCATCATTGCCAATAACTACAAATCCCCAAGAAGCTAAATGTTTGAATAATGCTTTATACTTTTTAGGCAAAACTCCAGTACCATTTAATATAACTACTACTGGATATTTTTTATTGATATTACTTAATTCTTCAGGATAATAAATATAATATTTCTTCGTTATTTCTGAGCCATCTTTTTTTACTTTCTTAACTTTATAATCTCCCATTGATAAATATTTAATTTCAATATCTCCACCTGTTTTTACTTCCTTAGTATAGTTATTGGGTGTCATTGGTATAAATAATATTATGACTAACAGTGCAATAAATAATACAATAGATATTCCAATTATATTTAACAGCTTTTTCATCTCTACTCCTCCTTAATTATTTTTCTACAGGTATATACTTATCAAGGTATTCTTCCACTGTTTCCATATATTCTTTATAAATTTTATCATCATTTTGAAGTCCGTGTCCTGAATGTGTTGCTTCAAAATATTTATAATCTACATTATTCTCCAATAATTTTATTATTTAATAAACTTTACTCTTTTATTATAAATAAAAACTCTTACCTGCATATTTTAATACAAGTAAGAGTTTTAATATCTTATAACATTATTCTATTTACAATTTCAGTAAAAACAGCATTTATTTATGATATGGTTCTCCATATCAGTAGTAAGTGAGTTTTTTTGATTTAACTTATTTATCATATCATTTCTAGATACAAATATCCTCAATCATATCTTCCACTTCATTATTAGTAATTACAGTATCTACTTCCTTTAAACTATTATAATCAACGTATATATCTTCTTTAAACTTTATAATTGCTATTAATTTACTTATTATTAATCCTATAAATATTATACAAATAGATTCTATTTGTATAATAACTAATGCTTTCCATTCATTATAATCTGCTAACTCTCCAAATAATGATAATCCATAACCTATAATTAAAAATATAAATGCTATTCTATTCATATAAATATCTTTTGCTTTTTTTCGTAATTTTTCTTTCCTTAAGCACACTCTATTATTATCATCTCTTTCTGCAATATTACTTCCTGGAAAGTATGATTTTATTACCTTTTTCTTAGTATTTCCTAAGCTCCATAATAATAATATTAAAGCTCCAGCTATTTGTAATGATATTGACATAGTATAAATATATATAGGCTTCATCTTCTTTTTCTCCTTTTTCACTTATATATTTTTTTATTATACTATATACTTTATTAAAATTATATTGCAATATTTAAGTTTAGTGTGTTTATTCCAACATTTCTTAACATAAATGAAGAAGCAATACCATTTATAGATACTACTTCTTCTTTACTTATATAATCGACCAAGCTATCATTTATTTTTAGTTTTATTGAATCTATTTCTCTCGCTTCATTTATAATTATTTCTGATATTATCATATGAAGCAACTTCTTCTGTTGCTCTCTAGTTGCACTCTCTGTTAGAACTTTACTAAAATTCTCTAGTATGCTCTTTATGAATTCATATGGTATTTCTTCATTTACACCATCTGAAAATGTAACTAGAAGTTGTTCTTTTTCCTCTTTAAGACTTTTTGCTATCTTTACTGACATGCTCCAATTATTTAGAAATTCCTCTTTTAGCTCTTCATTGCTTACACTATTCATTAAATTTTCTACATTTCTTATTTCTTCTGTTGTTATTACTCTTGTATTTATCTAATACCCTCTTAATTTCTATTATTATATATTGCTGAATTAATGAAGAAACTTCTTCATTAACTGCAATAAACACATTATCTTTATTAGACATTTATACTACCTCTTTCTATACTTTTATTTAAATGTAAAAAGCCTTAATCACTATCCTTATAGCAATTAAGATTTTTAGATTTTACTTATTTCTTGTTTTAGCATTTCAATGAATTCCTCTGAAAATACTTTTTCTCTTATTGATTTTTTTATTAGCTCTATTAGTTCTAGCTCTGTTACATCAAGACTTCTTGGAATGTATGTCTCATCACCTCTTCTAGTTGCCTTGTAGACACAGAACCTTACTTCATCTCTCTTGAGTTCTTTGATGTAGATTTTTTCTATTGAGTATGTGTACTCCCCTTCTCCAACTTTTCCTTGATTTATTATCTTGCAGTACTTAGTTTCCTTGATTATCTTTTCTTCACTCTTCTTACTCACATTAATTCAACCTCCTTATCTTATTCTAGTAGGAACTTAGAAAGTTCTTCTGTTGTTACCACTACTATTGCAAAATCATTTGAAAGCAAAAATAGTGAAGAAGTCCAATCAACTCCTTCACTACATTCAATTATATCAGTATATTCTGGTATTAAACCTTGTAACTTGTCTTGTTTCAGTATTTCAATATCTACTATATTTTCTGCTATAACTACATATCCACCTAAGTCAAATTCTATATCCCTATCAATTCCATATGTTTTGTTTAGTATGGATATTGTTCCTCTAATATTTTCAATAACCTCTATGGGATACTCATTTAATTTTTTAAATTGTTCTTTTAGATAAACCTTTTTCAACTTATTATCCCCTCCTCATAATAGTAAAAGGCTCTTACATGTTTTTACATATAAGAACCCTTATCACCTTTATAATATATATTTATATTATTAATTAATACTTCAATATAAATTCCGAGTTATTAAACATAGCTCTCTCTAATTCTTCAATAGTCATTTCTCCAGACCTTATTTTTTCAGCTCCTAGTAATAAATTTACTACATTAACAGCTGAACCGTTAACCCCAGTAGTCATGCTCAATCTTCTTAATTGTTCTTCAAATTTGCCCTTAAAAGAACCTGATATGAATACAAAATAATACTTTTTGACTTCTTCTGAAAAGTTTTCCCACCACTTATTAGGGTTTACTTCCTCATCTCTATTAGAGTTTTCTCTAACATATCTCTCCATTTCATCAGCTTGACTTATAGGTAAGCTATACCCTTCTGAATAAGCTTTAGTATCTACTATTATTCCAAAATTATCTTCTAAAGTTGTTGAATAAACTATACCATCAGGTTTTCTACTTCCACCTAGATGCCTTCCTTTAAATCCATACTCATTAACTAGCAACTCTAAAACTTTCATTTCAAATAACCTATTTTGCTTACTATCAAATGCTAAATCTATTAATGATAAATAATCATGTGAAATATGACTTATTTGCCCTCTTAATTCATCTTTTAATAAGCTAATATTACTCTTTATTCCCTCTGTATCTCCTGTTTTAGGTATAATAAAATCATTAATTGAATCATATATTTTATACCCAGTTGTTTCACTCTTAATATTTATACCTGTATTAATTAATCCATTAATATCGTCTTTAATAGTATTAATAGATTCATTAATACTCGCTAATTTCAACTTTCCTTTTATATCCTCTAAAGTTAATACCTTATTAGATTCAATTAATATTTTTAAAATATATGCTCTTCGAGTTCTTATATAATTTTTATCTATTCCTTTTGTTGCAAACATTTCCCAAAAAACATTTTTTGAAACCCTCTCAACTTTATTTATTCCTAATAATCTTCTAACGGCTTTTAATCCCCTATCCGTAATCATATAAGCATGTCCTATTGTTTCGCTATATAATTCACCACCAAAATCTACAGTAACCAATTTAGGTCTTTGTACCAATAATCCTAATTTTACTAACCAACCAGAAATCATTCTTGCATATTTATCAGAAGACCCATCCCAGTCTGTTTTAATTTTATTTTTTTCCTTCGGCTCATCTGTAGTAGCTAATGTCATAATTAATACATTCAATGGCAAACTAGTAAAACCAGCTTCCCCTACAAATCCTAATTTCTTACCTATTTCATATTTTGTTAAATGTTCTCCATTGGAAAGCAATGTCAAAACCCTTGCTACTGGTGGATATGATAACATTGCTTCTTCTAAAATTGTACTTTCCTCATTGCTATCATCTTCACTCTGTACATACTTTCTTCCTGCATCGGTTATCTCAAATGTATCTGTATCATAATTATATTTAATAAAGCCTAAAGCATGTGCCCATCTTACAAAGTTATCAGATGACCAATCATCTATGAACTCTTTTCTTTGTCCTTTTACTGTGGCTTGTACTATTCCATTACATCTTGCAGAACTTCGTGGAGTAAAAGATGTCCCTACTAAATTACAATACTTTATCTTTAAAGGATTAGCATTTAAAGCATTTATTAGTTCTTTTTGCCCATCTCTTTCTTCTACTAACTTTTTTATTTTCTTATCTTTTAATTCATTATATGTCTTTGATGTATTATCAAATATTGCTACAACTTTTTTTAAGCTTTCAAAATTACTTGGATTCTGAACCCATCCAAAAGTTCTAGTAGTTTTATTATTTACGTCAATTATGTTAATCATATATACGCCTCCATAAATCCATATATATTAATTTTATCATATATATGAAAAAAAAGAAGAATATACATTCCAGTATATTCTTACATCTATTACAGTATTAATAATTAGTTATTAATACTTCTTCACTATTCCCCTTTTTCGTATTGTAACTTGAATTTGAATAATCATGATTTAAGTACTTTACATTATATTTTTTACTCCATTCTTTTAATATCTCATTACTTTTGCCTTTATGTTCAAAAACATTAGATAATGCAAATTTTATTCCTCTTTGGTTTACTCTATCTAAATAATCTAGTAACATTTTTTCTTCTGTTTCCGTCCAATTTTTAAATCCTCTATTTCCATCATTATATGAACCTGTTGTAATTAAATATGGTGGGTCACAATATATAAAACTATTTCCATCAAGATTTTCAAATGATACATCAATAAAATCCTTACATGTAAATATTATATCCTTACTATGCATACTTTCTAGAAACTTAACTAAATTACCTTTTAATACAGATGAGAATTGACTTCTATTTCTTCCAAATGGATTATTATATTCAAAATTTCTATTAAATCTAAATTGATAATTAAAAGAATAGCATACTAATGTATATAAATCTAATGGATGCTTAGTGTTATTATAGTATTCTCTAAACGCTTTAAACCCCTCTTCATTTTCTTTTGATAATTTGAATTCATCTATTCTTCCCTCGATATGTTTTATTATTTTTTCCTCTGTATTATTATTAAATTCATTAAATAAATCAATAATAAAGTTATTATAATCATTGCATATTACTTTATTAGCTTCTACATTTATACCAACATTAAATCCTCCAGCAAATAAGTCAATAAATGTTTCTATTTTGTCTGGAAACATAGGGATAATCTGCTCTAACAATTTATACTTACCCCCAATGTAATTTAATGGACTTTTTATATATTTCTTTTTTTCTTTACCTTTATACTTGCTTATATTACATTCATGTTTTTTATTATTTTTGTTATTAACACTTGGTCTACTCTTTTGTTTTTTCTCAATATAAAATATTAATTCATATAATTCTATAGTTTTTTGTTCATGCTTACTTTTATATTTTCTGTATGGTATTTTATACAACTTGAATGTACTATCTATACCATATTTTTTAAGTATTTTCTCTATTTCATCTACTGTCATTAATCCGTCGGTACTATAACTAACAACTATATGTTTAAAGTTTGCCTCCTTAATTAACATTTCAAATGATTCTTTCACATATCTTTTATTACAATACTTCGATTTTTGCTTATCATAATTTCTTAACCCTGTTACTCCATATATTTCTGGATAATCATTCCTTGCTATAGTTTCTAACACATGATAGTTCGGTACATATTGCCTTGAATTATATGGTGGGTCTAAATACAAAATATCACCCTCAATTTCTTTTATTAATTCATTAGCATCTTTATTAAAACACTTATTCTTTTTATTATTATCTGTTATGTCTAACCTCTTTAGTTCAATAGTATTTAGTGCTCGTTTATCCCACTTTTTTAAATATGCCCCATAAGTTCCTGATATATTAGATACATATGGAATTCCTTCAATTAAACATGCTAATAAATATGAATACTCTTGTTCATCTATAAGATTATCTCTCTTCCATTCATCAAGTTTAATTCTTATAAAATCTATTCTATTTGCATTTTCTTGTGTTACATACATTCTATTGCACTTCTCATTTGGAGCATAGTTATTACTTGTAAAATATAATTTATCACTAAAATTAATATAACTAATATCAAATGTCTCTAAATAATTAATAGGGTCATTTATTCCTATCAACTTCAACTTACTAAATTCAGGAACTTTATTATTTTCTATCGTTGCTTTTTGTAATATATATGAAAAATACATCAAATCGTTAGAATACACTTGATAATATTCTTTAAAATATCTAGCTACAGTCCCTGTTCCTGAAAATATATCGCAAAAAATATTAGACTCATCATTAACATTATCATCTATTACTTCCTTTATTTTATCTAACAATAAGACTTTACTTCCTATATATCGCATCTTTTCTCTCCTTCTTTTTACATCCCTAGACATCCATAATAATATTACTATAGTTATCTAAAAAATTCAACCTATTTAATTAATTATTATTTTAAATTGAAAAAAGGTTATACTTAAACTTCTTATTAAGTATAACCTTGAAAAACAATTATCCAATTTCAGTAAAAACCTCATTTATTTGTGATACGGTTCATTCTTCATTATTCTAAATGCTCTATAAATTTGCTCTAAAAGCATTACTCTGAATAATTGGTGTGGAAATGTCATTTTAGAGAAACATATCTTATGATTAGCTCTCTTTATAACATTTTGAGATAGCCCAAGGCTTCCCCCTATAACAAAGGCTATATTGGAGTTACCTATTACACCTTGGGTATCTAAAAACTTAGAAAACTCTTCAGAAGTCATTTGTTTTGCATTTAAATCCATAGCCACCACAAACATATTGTCTTTAATCTTAGAAAGGATTAATTCTCCTTCCTTATCCTTTATCTGAAGTTCTTCTTTTTCTGATGCATTATCAGGCGTCTTTTCATCTGGTAGCTCTATTATATCAAGCTTGCAATATCTTCCTAATCTTTTAGCATATTCATCAATGGCTAGCTTTAAGTATTTTTCCTTAAGCTTTCCTACTGAAATTATCGTTATGTTCATAATCTTTTCCTCCTTAGGCTATATATTATTTAACTGTATAATCTACATTAATTATGGTAGCTTTATCATCAATCTTATTTTTCTTTGGAACATGTACAGTAAGCAAGTTATCCTTAAATACAGCTTTAATACTATATGGATCAACATTTCCCACATAAAAATCCTTAACTTCTTCATCTTCTGGCCCTATAATTGCCACTGCAAAATTTTGTCCATTAGAAAAAAACTTATTTCTTTTAACCTTTATTGTTACATAGTTATTATTGTAATCTACATCAATATCTGACTTCCTTACCCCTGGTAATCTTCCACTTATTATATATTCTTTTTCCCTTTCACTAAGATTTATATCTAAAGATACCATATTTTCTATTTCATTTATCATATTATTAACTGTTTCATTGTTTAAAACACTATCAATAATATTATCTATAAAATCACTATTCATCAAAGTATTAAAAGTTGTCTGAAATACATATGGAAATATATTAAACATATCTCTTTCTCCTGTCTTTGAAACTCTTATTATAATTTATTTAAAAGGGTTACTAAAGTTGACAGCAAAACCTACGTATTTCTTATGCATATTATTAATTTTCTTAAATACTAGCAAAAAGAGATTTGATATACATCAAATCTCTTTTATAATTTATATTACTTTCCACAGCATTTCTTATATTTCTTACCACTTCCACATGGACAAGCATCATTTCTACCAACTTTGTTATCATTGATAACCATGTTTGTTGCCTTGTAAGCTTTTTGAATTTCTTTTCTCTTTTCTATTGAGAATATTCCATCCCATTGTGGTAATGTATAAAGGTAGTTAGCTTTAGCTTCTAACATATTGAAATATAACTTTTCTAAATTAACATCTAAAGTTAATTCTGTGTTTTCATCTATAGTTTCTAAATCATATGAATTGTTTAAACTATCATTGATTCCATCAACAAATCCCATGATGAATTCTACTGAAGTTTCATACTTCTTTGCAAAATCAGCAATTGTAATCTTTATAGCTTCTTTGTGGTTAGCTAATAAATCTCTGTATATTGCTGTTTCAACTTTTGTATATTCAGCCCAGAAAGCTTTTTCTCCTTTAGTTTTTACATATTCTACAACCATTTCTGTCCATTGTTTATATAAACTCATAGTATTTTCTCCTCTTTTTTTAATTTTGCTACTAAGATTATACTTTATGTAACATATTATTTTCAATATTTTTATAACAATATTATTTCACTTGGATTATGTCTACTAGCCAATTGTAAAGTGACATCATCCCCTGGTCTTATGCCATTTGCTGAAAGTACATCTACCACTGTCTGATAAGCCAGATCAGGATGATTGTTTGTTCCACTTAAATGTCCTAGCATTATCTGCTTCTTTTTATCACTTTTAATTAGACTTACAATAGCATTACCGCAATCCTCATTAGATAAGTGACCATTTTCCCCTAAAACTCTAAGCTTTAAATTATAAGGATACGGTCCCATTCTAAGCATATTAATATCATGATTGCTTTCTAATAATATAATATCAGAATCAATTATATTATCTCTTATTTCCTCAGTGAAAACTCCAAAATCCGTAACTACGCTTGCATTTTTTCCACCAGAAGATACAGTGTATCCTACCGGTGCAATTGCATCATGAGGTATGTTAAAAGACCTTATTTCTAAATCTTTAATTGCAATAGACGATCTTCTATCCATTATCCTTATATTATGTTCTTTTATCTTTCCTATGTTTTTTTCCATAACAGCCCATGTATTATCATTAGCATATATAGGAATATCATACTTTCTTGATAAAACACCTACACCTTTTATATGGTCAATATGTTCATGTGTTATAAAAATTCCATCTATACTACTTGCTTCTTCTCCAATATGCTTTAAGGCCTCATCGATCTTTTTGCCCGCTAAGCCAGCATCAATTAATACTCTCGTATTATCTGATGCTATAAATATACTGTTTCCACTACTTCCGCTATATAATGAGCAAAATTTCATCTTAATTCCCCCAGAATTATCTTACTACTCTTCTTATGTCTGCTCCTAAGCTTCTGAATTTTTCTTCAATATGAGGATATCCTCTATCTATATGCTCAATATCAACTATTTCTGTTTCTCCATTAGCTATTAAACCAGCAATAACCATAGCAGCACCAGCTCTTAAGTCTGTAGCAATTACCTTTGCTCCTTCAAGCTTTTCTACACCATCTATTATAGCTGTTCTTCCCTCAACCTTTATCATAGCACCCATCTTCTTTAATTCATCAGTGTGCTTATGTCTATTTTCCCAGATACTTTCTGTAACTAAGCTTCTTCCTTTTGTTATGCTTAATAATACTGACATAGGTTGTTGTACATCTGTAGGGAATCCTGGATATGGTGCTGTTTTTACATTAACACCTCTTAATTCGTTATCTACTGTAACTCTAACACTATCATCACCATCTTCAACAATAGCTCCCATTTCAATAAGCTTAGCACTAATTGATTCTAAATGTTTAGGAATTATATTAGTGATTGTAACATCACCTTTTGTTGCTGCCGCAGCAATCATAAATGTTCCAGCTTCAATTTGATCTGGAATAACGCTATAATTGCATCCAACTAATTCATTAACACCTTTTATTCTTATTACATCTGTTCCTGCACCTTTGATATCTGCACCCATTGAGTTTAAGAAGTTAGCAACATCAACTACATGAGGCTCTTTTGCTACATTTTCTAAAACAGTTGTTCCTTCAGCCATTGTAGCTGCTATCATAACGTTTATTGTTGCACCAACAGATACAACATCAAAGAAAATGTTTGCTGCCTTTAAGCTTTCTGCTTCCACTAAAACAGCACCATGTTCAATTGTAACATTAGCTCCTAAAGCTTCAAAACCTTTTATATGTTGATCAATAGGTCTTACTCCTATTGGACATCCTCCTGGTAATTCAACTTTAGCTTTTCCAAATCTGGCTAGCAAAGATCCAATGAAATAGTAAGAAGCTCTCATTCTTCTTACATCTTCTGTACACGCATTAACAGTGTTAATATCCGTAGCATCAATTTCTAAAACATTTTTAGAAGTTTTTTTTACACTGCAGCCTAAATCCAATAAAATTCTTTCTAAACAATGTACATCTTCTATGTCTGGTATGTTATCTATAATACATTTACCTTTACTTGCTAATACAGCCGCAGGTAAAATAGCTACTGCTGCATTTTTTGCTCCATTTATTTCGACAGATCCTCTTAAAGCTCCGCCTCCATTAATAATTAATGTTTCCATCCTATTCACCCTTACCTAAAAATATATATAATTAATTTATCCTGCTTCGTAAAATATATCCATATTTGCATTAAAAAGACAATTTTATTTATTTTCATAAAATCAACTCTAACCATTATAACATAAAGTCTATCAGTGTTAATAGGTTTTTTTCTTCCAATATATTGATTATTTAGCCAATGTAATGGCCATTTGATTTAAACTTATAGCAATTGGTAATATCATTGGTAATGTGATATAATTTATTACAAAGTTTGCATATAAAAATTAGCTTGTGAGGTCATATTTATGAAATATTATTTAGTAGCTTTGTTTGATGATGAATCATACAAAAATTTAAGTCCAATTCAAAAAAATCTTTCTAAGAGATATAAAGCTAATAGGAATTCTCCTATACCTTATATTCCTCTGGAGGTATTAGAAAACCCTAACATAGATAAATTAAATCTTGTTATAGACAAAGTTCTTAAACCATATAAATTTTTTAAAGTAGAATTATCTTCAAAAGTTAGTGTGTCTGATACTAGTAAAACTTTAAATTTACAAATACATGATATAGGCTATATTAAAAGATTAAGTAGATTATTATCTGATAACCTTAAACTGCATGGATTTAATACTAAAAATTTAAGTGCAAATGAAAATATTCACCTAACTCTAGCTAATATGAACTACTTTAATAAAGAAGTTAAAAGAATTGATGGACCAACTGAATTAAAGTCTAATTTATCAACATTGAAAGTAAATAGATTAGAGCTTTGGAAGATTTCTAATAATCGAAGGGAAACTTTAATTCAAACATATCCATTAAAACATTTCTAATAAATTTAATTTCCATGAAATATAAACCAATATAGATATTATAAATCTATATTGGTTTATATTTCATGGTATTTTTTTATTTTTTCAAAATTTTCAAAATTTTATTTTTTGTATTCGTTTACTCACCTTTTCAATCCCTAAATGTTTTTGTAAAATATAGTTAGATTAATGATATTATTTTAATATAGTCCTATAGGAGGATAAATTATGAACATTTTATCACTTGCAGAATATCAAAGAGATAAATACGCTAAAAAAATAATAGATGACAGCTTATCTGACTATAAACTTGCTGCCAGAAAGCATTTAGAATTACAAGTTAAGCTAAGTTCTCTAGCTCAAGAAACAAGCTGCTATAAATATTGGATTGATAATAAATCCGAATTAAATCATGATGTCATATTTGAAAAATATATTGATTTTTTAGCCCACGTTATTAATTTAGGGCTTTACAAGAACTATTTAAATTCTTATGAATTAAATTTAAGACCTAGCGATTACTGCTTAAGTGATCAATTTTTAAATTTATTTATTGATATAAATGATTTAATTATATCTCCTTCAACGGACCACTTTAATACACTTTTAGAAGATGTATTAAGCTTAGGTGTCACTTTAGGATACGATGAAGAACAAATCAGTAAGGCTTTTGAATAATATATGGTGTTTGCTTATTGCAAATGCCTTTTTTTAATATCTAAAATACATTAAATATAAAATTATTTGGCACAATATCTTTGAGGTGATATATATGTTAGGTTTTATAAGTGCCATTATTTCTGGCATTGCCATGAGCATTCAAGGCGTATTTAACACTCGTTTAAGTGAAAAAATCGGTGATATGGAAACTAACGTAGTTGTTCATGGTTCTGCCTTAGTCATAGCTATTATCCTAGTACTATTTTGGGGTAAAGGTGATTTTAAATCCATTAAAGATGTAAATAAACTTTATCTTCTTGGTGGAGCACTAGGAATTATAATTACACTTACAGTTATGCTTAGTATAAAATCATTGGGAACTACCATAGGAATAGGAACTATTTTAATAGCTCAGCTTGCTGCTGCTGGAATAATTAATGCTTTTGGATTATTTGGTAGCGAAAAAATATCTTTTTCCTTTTTTCAATTTTTAGGTTTAGGGTTGATGATATTAGGCATTATTATTCTTAAGTGGAAGCATTAGCTTTATTCTTTCAGGTATTCTTCTAATCTATTAACAAATTTAGTGATATTCTTATAATATAATACTAAGATTAATTACAGAGGTATTTTATGTTCTCTTTTAATAAGAAAATCGATCCTGATTTAAAGGCTATTATGGCTTTATATCCTAATAAGAATCATAGAATATTAATTAAATATGCTAAATTTCCAGATTTCATAGTAAAAAAAGTTTCATCTTATAAAGGTATTATCGTAAGAAAAATTGAAAGCTGTAATATTATATGTGTAAAATTAAATTCAAAATCAATAGAAAGATTATTAGAATATCCTGAAATTCAATATATATGTCTAGATCAATATTTATTTCTTTGTGGAATGAGCGTACTTTCAGCCAATAAAATACGGCTACACACAAATACTTCTTTAAGTGGCAAAAGTGTAGGAATTGGCGTTGTAGATACAGGTGTGTATCCTCATAAAGATTTAACCCTTCCTCAAAATCGAATTCATACTTTTGTTGACTTAATTAATTCTTTTACTAATCCTTATGATGACAATGGTCATGGTACTAGTATCTGCGGAATAATTGCCGGAAATGGTGAATCATCAAATGGTATCTATAAAGGAATAGCAACTAGTTCTGAACTTCATGTTTTTAAAGCATTTGATAAGCTTGGTAAAGGATTCATATCTGATGTACTATTTTCTATTGAAGAGCTTATTCTCTTAAAGGAGCAATATAATATTCGTGTCTTATGCCTTCCATTTGAATTATTAACCTTTAATAATTTTATCTATACTCTATTTGATAATATTTTTATAAAAGCTGTTAATTCCTCAATTATTCCTGTCCTTCCTAGTGGTAGCAATAGAAATGAAGCTAGCACCATTACTGGTCCTGCATTAAGTCCACATTGCATAACTGTTTCTGGACTTGATACTTCTGGTGAAATAAAATCCTATGCTTATTCTTCCTGTGGAGATGTGAAGAAGGATATTAAGCCTAACTTTTCTGCTGCTTGTGTAGATATTGTTTCTCTCAATAGCAATATATCTTTTGTTCCTGAAAAAAATAATATAAAAATGTATGCCCCTAAACTTGATTCATCATATAAGTCTTTTTCTGGAACTTCACTTTCTGCTGCTTTTATTTCAGGTGTATGTGCTCTTTTATATGAAAAAAATCCTGATTTAACTTTTGATGATATAATTTCCACATTAAAACTAAATGCCGATGTTATGAATATTGAAACCTACAAACAAGGCTGTGGTAAAATAAATTTAAGTAAACTTCTAAATTAAAAGCCTATATCTCAAAATATTAATTTTGAGATATAGGCTTTTAATTTTTTCATTCTATAATTTATAATAATATTGAACTAAATTCATAACATATATTGAGCCGGATCCACAGGATTTCCCCCTACTCTTAATTCAAAATGAAGGTGAGGTCCCGTACTATATCCTGTTGTACCAACAGTTCCTAATAATTCTCCCTGTCCTACATACTGTCCATTTGAAACAGATATTTCATTTAAATGAGCATAATATGTCTGCATATCATTTTCATGTTGAACTATTACTAAGTTTCCATATCCACCATTATTATATCCGGCAAACACTACTGTTCCTTCATAAGCATTATGTACTTCCTCACCTAAATTTTTAGCTAAATCAATACCTTTATGATAGCCTCCAGTTCTTGCTTCACCAAACACTGAAGTAACGGATGCATCTTTAAGAGGATTATTTAAAAATCTAACTCCATCATAATAAGGATTTTTTATCCCCTTTTTTACTACACTTGGTTTTGCTTCCTTAATCACTACTTCATTAATAATATTTTCTGAAATCTTATTGATACCGCTATAATACTCTTTGGTATATATAACTTTCCTTCCACTCTCCCCTTTTTCTAAAATACTTTCACCCATATATAACTCATCACTTTTCTCTTCTACTACTGCTGGCGCAATGCTTTCTTCGTGATTATTGATAACTTCCATTTCCATATTTAAAAGATTTTCATTTATTACTACTGCATCATATAAATCTTCAGCAATTTCCCCACTACTTTCTAGTTTTGCTATACTTACTTTTTCAGGAATTGCTTTTAAATTATTATTCACATATACCTTTAATACATTTTTACTATCAATACCTAACTCATTTATATAGCTTAAACAGACCTTTTGTAATATTTCATCACGCTCTTCTTTATTACTAACATAACCAAAGACACTATCTGCTACTTGTATCTTATAGCCATTAACTTCCACATTAAAACTATCAGCAATTATAGTTGCTGATGAAGCCATGCATTTTATGGTGCTTAAATCGTCCAGATCATTACTACTGATGATATTTCCACTTAAAACTTCTACAGCTGTACCACTTTCTAAAGAGTTTATGTCTATATCTTTAATAATTATTTCTTTTATTGCAAATACTACAAAAATAATACAAATGACAGTTATAGTGTATTTGAGCACTGACTTTATATCATCTTTTTGTTTTGAATCCATTACTAATCCTCCTTTGTAACTTTTCAGCACATCAATTAATTTTCCCATTTTAAAAGTTATTATTCATAATTAATATTTTTAAGCTTAGTTGAGGCTTTCATTTAGCTTTGCTATAATTAATCTAGTTATTACACCAAGAAAGGTAGCGAAAAATTATGAGCACATTTATGCTAAAAAATAAACATATAAACTTTACTCCTGTAAGTAACATATTTATCGAGAAATATATGCCTAATGCCCGTGGTGAATTTGTCAAGGTATATCTGCTACTTCTTAAATATAATGTTGCAGGCGAAATGGGAGTCAGTTCATCTATTATAAGTGCAAATCTTAACATCTTAGAATCTGATGTTATAAATGCTATTAATTATTGGAATGATGAAGGTGTAATTGAATTAGTCCCAATAGATAAAATGGGGAATTTTAATATAGAATTTATAGATTTATCCAAAGAAGATAAGACTCAAAATAAAGAAGTAAATTTACTAGAAGCCCTTAATAATAATTCAAGAAAAGATATGCTAGCAGATATTGAAAGACTTTTAGGGCGTCCTCTATCCCCTGTTGAAATGACAAATTATTTAAGTTGGGAAGAAGATTATAATTTATCTACAGAATTGACTCTACTTCTATTAGAATATTATATTCAACGTGGTAAAACTGATTATCGATATTTAAATAAAATAGCTCAATCATGGTATGAAATGAAAATTACAACACTAGAACAAGCTCAGCACTATATTACTATGAACGAAGATAAATGGGCAAAAATACGCCATATCTTAAAATACTTAGGAATTAATAATACTGAAATCATGAAGCCACAAGAAAAAATGCTAGAAAAATGGATTATGGAATTTAACTTCCCTATTCCGGTAATAGAAGAAGCCTGCAATATATGCTTTAAAAGATTAAATAGAGCTGACTTTAAATATATTGATGGAATTTTATCTAACTGGAATAAAAATAATTTAAAAACTTTACAAGATATCGAAAAAAATGATTCAAATAACTCTTCAGAAATTTCATTTGGAAATTATACCAATAATAATAGAAAGCGTTTAAATAACTCGAAAAATATAAATAAAGATTATAATAATTTAGATAAAAACTTATTAGGATGGTACAATAATGATTAAAGGATTTGAACAAAAAATCACTGAACAATACGAAAAAATTCGAGAAAATGAAAAAAAAGCACTAAAGAACAGAAAGGAAGAAATAGCTAAAAAACTTCCTAAAATAATTGCCATTGATAATCAAATTCAGAAATTATCTTTATCTTTACCCCTATCAATATTACGGGGTATTTCTGAAAATGAACTAAATCTAATAAAAGAAAAAATAACTATTCTAAGACAAGAAAAATATGAATTACTTGTTTCAAATGGGTACAATATGAATTACCTAACATTACATTATCAATGCGAAAAATGTAAAGATACTGGGTACATAGGAAATACTAAATGTAGTTGCTATAAATCAAAATTAATAACTTTATATTATGAAGCTTTTGAACTCCAAACAAGTTTGCGTAATTGTAATTTTAAAAAGTTTAATATGAACTTATTTTCAAATGAATTTGATAAACACCATAAATTGTCTCAAAGAAAAAACATGGAACAAATTTGTAATAAAATCACCAAAAGATATATTCCTAACTTTAGTAACCATAATGCTAATTTATTACTATGTGGTCCTTCTGGTACTGGTAAAACATTTTTGTCATGGTGCATAGCTAAGGAATTGCTAGATAGAGGATACTTAGTAATTTATAAAACTTCAGCTGAAATTATGAGCGATTTAAGAAATATAGTCATAGAAAATAATTCTACACTAAAAGACTTATTAATAAACTGCGATTTACTAATAATTGATGATTTAGGAGCTGAACAAGTTACAGACTTTACTAATAATGAGTTATTTAATTTAATAAATACTAAGTTATTAAAAAACAAAAAAATGCTTATTTCTACTAATTTAACTTTACACCAGATTTCAAAATTATATAGTGATAGACTTTACTCTAGGCTAGCTGGTAACTTCACGAATTTTACTTTCTATGGAGATGATCTTAGAATTAAAGAAAATACTAATCATGAGAACTAAATATTAATATAAAAAAGGTGGGGCTGTATCAAATTGAATTAATAAATTCAATCTGAATACAGCTCCTTTTTAATTACTTAAAATTTTATATAGAAAAAGGAGGATTCAAATTCAAATCCTCCCTTTCTTATTCGTCTAGTATCAAAATAACTTTTGATACTAGACCATTTTTTCTGTATAATTTAAGTGTTTACTATATAAAATTTAGCAAAATAAAAAACTCTAGAAAAACTAGAGTTTTTGGAGCTGGCAATAGGAATCGAACCTACAACCTGCTGA
>FR883388.1 GCA_000435835.1 Clostridium sp. CAG:221 | reverse complement strand
CTTTGGCCTCTCGGGAACTCCCCCATTTAATAAATTTCTTTATTAATTTTTTGTCTCTCAGCAACTGCTTGCCAAACTGACAATGATTAGTATATACGTTTTTGTTACATAATGCAACTTCATATTTCGTCATTTAAGACATTTATAGCTATTTATCAAAGCTTTTATTCTATTTTTCTCTTATTTACTCACTATTACTACCTAAAGTTCTTTATTTATTTTTATTTTAATTATCAGATAATGCTAAAAAGTTATTTATATTATTGAATTATATTAAGTAAAAAATCTTCATATATATTTATTGTGAGAGGGGGGTTTCTTTTGCAAAAGCTTAAAATAAATTATAATTCAAATTCAGCATCCATGGAAATTGCTGAATTTTTAAAAAAATATATTAAACAACAAACCGTTATTGTTTGTATTGGTACTGATAAATGTATTGGAGATTGTCTTGGCCCTCTTGTTGGCACATTGCTTAAGGAAAATAGTTTCCCTATTCCCATATATGGTACTTTGGCTAATCCTATACATGCACTTAATCTGGAGAAAAGTATATATGAAATTAAAAGAATATATCCTTGTTCAACAATTATTGGTATAGATGCTTGTCTAGGAGATACTAATTCCATTGGCGAGATTCATGTGCGTGATTTTCCTATCCATCCAGGGAAAGGTGTTGGCAAAATGCTGCCTGATGTTGGTGATGTATCCATTATCGGTATCATAGATTCCAGTGATAATTCTGAATTCTTCACCTCTAGGAGTATACGTTTAAATTTAATATTTGAAATGGCTAAGGTAATATCTAATGGATTAATACAGTGCTATTCCAACTAAATAATTACTATATATATAAAGAAAAGCTAGGTTATCCTAGCTTTTGTACTACTCAATTAACGATATTTCATTTCCACTATCATCAAATTGTAACTTATTAATATAATTTAAAACTTCACCAGTTCCTTCAACTACTGCTTCTACTGAATTTTCAGCTATTTTTACGTTTAATCCAGTACTAACTTCGATAAGTTTATCTAATCCGTATAATAATGAACCTCCTCCAGTCATTATTATTCCTTTTTCTATTATATCTGCCGCTAATTCTGGTGGTGTTTTTTCTAATATAGATTTAACCCCGTCCACTATTAAGCCAACTGGTTCTTCAAGTGCTTCTCTTATTTCTTCAGAGGTAATTTCGACTTGATCAGGCAGGCCAGTTACTAGGTTTCTTCCCTTCATTACATAAGAACAATCTCTTGCATCTTTATATGCACAACCTATATTAATTTTTAAATCTTCAGCAGTTTTTTCACCTATCATGATTCTATGCTTTAATCTAACATATTTTACTATGGCCTCATCAAATCTATCACCAGCTGACTTAATTGATTTTCTTATTACAACTCCACCTAGTGAAATAACAGCTATATCAGTAGTTCCTCCACCTATATCAACTATCATATTACCATCAGGCTTGGTTATATCTATACCAGCTCCAATAGCAGCAGATAATGGTTCTTCTATTAAATGAACTTCTTTAGCGCCTGAATTTTTAGTAGCATCTATTACCGCTCTCTTTTCAACTTCTGTAGCTTGCGAAGGTATACATACCATTACTTTAGGAGCTATAATTTTCTTTCCTCCACATGCTTTTTTTATGAATTCTTTTAACATTTTTTCAGTTATGTCATAATCGGATATAACACCATCTTTTAAAGGCCTTACTGCTATAATATTTCCCGGTGTTCTTCCTATCATCTTGCGAGCTTCTTCACCTACTGCTAAAATCTTATTATTAACTTTGTTAATAGCAACTACTGAAGGTTCCTTTAATATTACCCCTTTACCTTTAACATAAACCAATACTGTTGCAGTACCTAAATCAATTCCCAAATCTGCACTTTTTCTCCAAAACCACATTGAATTTCACTCCCATTTATATACATAACAATTTAAAAATAATCATTTTTCAACAAAAATTACCTTTATACATCATTATATATATAATAAAGTTATCATTCAATAGCTTTATACTTCATTTTGGTAGCTTTTCCACCTCTTATGTGTCGTTCTGATTTATTAAGTTCCAATACAGAATGTGTCTGTTCTGCTATTGCTGGATTAATCTTAGGAAGTCTTTCTGTCATATCCTTATGAATTGTACTCTTACTTACTCCAAATACCTTTGCGGTCTTTCTAATTGTAGCCTTTGAATCTAATATATACTTAGCTACTTCTAATACTCTTTCTTCTATATAATCTTTCAAAATACTACCTCCCTTTTTAATACGATAACCATACCTTCACTAGCCATTAATTTGGCTAGTGAAGATTTATAACAATTTATCTTTAAAAATTAAAATAACTTGATGGATCTACTGACTTTCCATTAGCATCTTCAACTTGAAGATTTAAAACATCACCGCATATATCAGATGTAAATACTAAAGAACTATTTCCTATTATTCCAATTTCTTGTCCTTCAGTTACCATATCTCCTTCTGAAACATATACTTCTGGATCTAAGTTAGCATATTTTGTTTTTAATCCATTTGCATGTGCAACAACTATATAATTTCCATCTTCACTATTGCTTCCAACTTCTTGAACTTGACCTTCTGCAGCACATTTAACAACGCTTCCAACAGGTGCTTGTAAATCTACACCTCTTCTAGTCATTATTATTTGTTCTTCATCAGTCTTCTTTACTTCAATCATTTCGCCGAAAGATCTACTTACAGTTGCTTCTAAAGGTAATGAAAAAATAATTCCATTTTCGCTTCCAGACATTACTGCAGCATCTTCTGATTCAGCTACATCTGCAACTTCTGAAACATCTGTAGTCTCGCCCTCTGCTACTTCATTATCAGTAACATTGCTTGAAGCGTTCTCAACTCTCTCTGCATTTTGAATCTTTTCATTATTTGCACTTTCTGATGGCTCTAATGAAGTATTCTCCTCAACATTTAAACTTAAATTCTCTTCAACACTATTATCCTTATTTGCTGTACTATTTCTATTTATGGTAAATACAGCAACAGTTGCTATAACACATAAACAAATAAATAAAACAAAGTAAAAACCCTCCTTTCTAAAAAAGTTTTTAACTTTATCACTGTTGTTACTGTTCATATCAACACCTCCTTTTTGTAGTCTTACCGTTTTCATTGAATTAATTCAATTCAAATAACATTTCCGTATAACAAATTTCCCCTTAAAACAACAAAAAGGTCTTTTGAAATATCTCAAAAGACCTTTTTATACATTATCATTATTCTGTTAATTCTAAATTAGTTATTTCAATACCTGTATAATAATGCTTAAGTATTTCATCATAACTACTTCCATTCTTAGCCATTGCATTTGCTCCCCATTGACTCATGCCTACCCCGTGACCATATCCTTTACAATTAAATGTTATAGTATCACCATTAAATTCGTAAGTGAAATTAGTTGAATTTAGTGACAAAGCTTTCCTAAAATCTATACCTCTTATTTCCACATTATTAATATCCAGCTTTATTACTCCTCCAGCTTCACTACTTGACTTTATTTTAAAGTTATTTTTAATATTTTCTACTGTTACATTTAAATTACTAAAATTCGAGTTCAACAAATAAACAAAGTCACTTATCTTCAAACTCTTAGTACTGGTGTATTTAGGTGCTGATTCCTCTCCTGTACTAGACACAGATCTTAAATATGGTATTTCTCCTAGATACACATCCTCTGAGTTCTCAGTCTGTCCTGAACTTGTAGAAAAGAACTGTGGATATAATACAAGTTCCCCATTATAACTCAAAACTTGTCCACTAGTTTCATCTACTGCTTCCTTTATTTTATTCCAATACTCATTTGCATAACTTGCGTCCCATTTTTCCAACCGCTTCTCTTTTGATGTGTATACTTGACAATGGGTTGAATCACAAATATCAATCCCTTCATCAAGTGTACAACTATTAAGCTTCTTACTTGCTAGATAGGTCCTGGCAGCCACAGCTTGTGCTTTTAATGCTTCTTTTTCAAAATTAGCTGGCATTTCATTAGATACAACACCACATATATAATCTTCTAAATTCACTTCTTCAATTTTTCCTGTTTCAGTTATATATACCTTAACTGTTTCATTACCTTTTATTATTATATTATTATTTTGTTTTGTGCTAGCCTCCACTGATTCATTTGAATTAGTTATTTCTTCCACCTGGTTAGCACTTACCTTAGGCTTCATAATAAAAATTGGCATAGCAATCATAAATACTATAATAACCAAAGTAGTAAATACTATACATTTTAATTGTTTTGCCATAACAGTCCTATTTGCCATTTTCCATCCTCCTACTCTAAATAAATATATGTTACAAAAATAGAAAATAACACCTTTTAAGTAGTGATAAATATTACACTAACTCTATAACTTATTAATTTTATAGTAAAAAATAAACTAGGATTTATATCAAACTTAAATACTGTTATTTTTGATATAAATCCTAATTTAAGAAAGCTATTTATTAAATTGTCACTCTTTCAATGTCAGCACCAAGCTTAACAAATTTTTCTTCTATATTAGTATATCCTCTATCAATATGATAAACTTCTCCAATTTCAGTTTGCCCATTGGCAACTAATCCAGCCAATATCATAGCTGCTCCAGCTCTTAAATCTGTAGCCTTGACATTACATCCAGTAAGCTGACTAACACCTTCAACTATAGCAACTTTTCCATCTATCTTGATATTTGCACCCATTCTTCCTAATTCACCAACATGCATAAACCTATTTTCAAATACAGTCTCAGTAATTACACTTACACCTGGCGTCATAGATAATAAAACCATCATTTGTGGCTGCATATCTGTTGGAAATCCTGGATAAGGCATTGTTTTTATATCTACAGGCTTTTTCTCACCTGTTCCATCAACAATCATCCTATTTCCTTCCACGATACAATTTACTCCACACTCTTTTAACTTTTCTATATTTGGCATCAGATGCTGCTCATTAACTCCATTAATAGTAATCTTACTATTGGTTATAGCGGCAGCTACCATAAAAGTACCTGCTTCAATTCTATCAAAAATAGGAGTAAATGGTTCTGGCTTCTTTAAACTTTCAACACCTTCTATTGTAATTCTTCCAAATCCAGCACCTGTTATTTTAGCGCCCATACTATTTAAAAACCGTGCTAAATCCCATATTTCTGGCTCCTCTGCAGCATTTTCTATTACTGTTGTTCCTTCAGCTAAAACAGCACTCATCATTATATTTTCTGTAGCTCCTACAGATGGAAAATCTAAATAAACTCTGTTTCCTATTATTCTTTTTGCTTTTGATTCTACATAGCCATATCCTGTCTCTGATTCTATTCCTAAGCACTTAAATCCCTTTAGATGAAGATCTATTGGACGACTTCCAATATTACATCCGCCAGGCATAGATATTTTACATCTTCCAAATCTTGAAAGCATCGGACCCATAATTAAAAAGGATGCTCTCATCTTTCTTATAAGTTCACTATTAGCATCCACTTCCTTTAAATTAGATGTATCTATAATTAAATCACCTGTTATCTGTGAAAAATTTACTTCACATTCCAATTCTCTCAATAAATTTATTAATACAGTTACATCTTCTAACATTGGCACATTTTTTATTACTATTGGAGTTGGATTTAGTATTGTTGCTACTATTATAGGTAAAACTGAATTTTTAGCAACACTTATATCAACTTCCCCTTGAAGCTTCTTCCCACCTTTAACTATAATCTTTTCCATATTATCCTCCATATTTATTGTTAGTATGTTATGAAAATTGTTGGAGTACCAATAATTAAATATGATCCTGAATTATAATTAACTTGTGCAACATTAATACTTTTATCATCATTCATAACAATGTTACTTACTTTTCCATTATTAATTTCTAAGGATCTTATGGTATCTTGTTTACTATTTTCAATTATACTTTTAGGAATACTTTCAGCACTATATTCTGTTCTGTATTTAACAAATTGAAAAATTCTTGTTCCAGTATACTCATTGCTTCTTATCTCTTTTGCAATGTCTAATAAACTTTCTGTTTTTACTGAACTATCCTTATTTATTAGTATTATTTCTACCTTTGTTTTATTATCTATATTGTATATGCTTATGTCTATATTAACATTTTCATTCTCTGCTTTAATATTATTTCCCTTCTTTACTACATCTACTCCATATTTATTAATTATGCAATTTTCTATTCTTTCGTTTTCTTGATTTTCTGATGAATTGGTGAAATATTGAAACTTTACACCATTTTCTACTATGTCAAACTCTTCAGACATTTTATTTTCAATAACAGAAAAACTTTCTACATCTTGTTTTGCTAAACAATATCCTCCATTAATAATTAATAGAGAAAAGATTCCAAGAAATATAATAAGGATTTTTTTCATATATTTTCTCCCACCTTTCCTCTAAAATTATTGTCCATATATTATTTTTTTATACAAATTTAATATATTATAATATATTAAAAAAACTCTAAAATTGTTACTATTCTACAAAAGCAAGGATTTAATAACAAAAAAAGACTACCTAAATATAATAGGTAGTCTTTTTTTAACCTTGGGCTAATCTTATTCTTGCAATAGCTCTTGCTAAAGATTTTTCTGCTCTCAAAACATCAATATTATCTTTTTGTTTAAGTCGTTTTTCCGCTCTTTCTTTTGATTCTTCAGCACGCCTTAAGTCTATTTCTTCTTGATAATTCATTGAATCCACAATAAAATCAATTATATTATTTTTAACTCTTACTATTCCTGTAGCAGTGAAGATTTTCTTTTCTTCACCATTAGCAGTTTTAATTCTACTTATAGTTGGTATAGTGCTACTTATAATTGGTGTATGCCCTCTCATAAATTCTATTTGCCCTGATGAATTTTCTGTAATTAAAGAAATAATTTCCTCAGTAATTGGACCTCTTCCTGGAGCTATAATATTTAATTTAATTAAATTACTCATATTTATATCTCCTATTTAATCTTATTCGCTTTTTGTATAACATCTTCAATAGTTCCAGCAAATAAGAATGCTGATTCAGGTAAGTCGTCATGCTTTCCTTCTAATATTTCCTTGAATCCTCTAATAGTTTCCTTTATAGGTACATATTTACCTGGCATACCTGTAAACTGTTCACCAACTGTAAATGGTTGTGATAAAAATCTTTGGACTTTTCTTGCTCTATTAACAATAGCCTTATCTTCATCAGATAATTCATCAATACCTAATATGGCAATTATATCTTGAAGCTCCTTATATCTTTCTAATATATGTTTTACTTGTATAGCTACATCATAATGCTCTTTTCCAACAATTCTTGGATCTAATATTCTTGAAGAAGATTCAAGAGGATCAACTGCTGGATATATACCAAGCTCAGATATAGATCTTGATAATACTGTAGTAGCATCTAAATGAGTAAATGTTGTAGCTGGAGCTGGGTCTGTTAAGTCATCTGCAGGTACATATACTGCTTGCACAGATGTAATTGATCCATCCTTAGTTGAAGTAATTCTTTCTTCAAGTGCTCCCATTTCAGTTGCTAATGTTGGTTGATAACCAACGGCAGATGGAATTCTTCCAAGAAGTGCAGAAACTTCTGATCCAGCTTGTGTAAATCTAAATATATTATCAATAAATAATAATACGTCCTGACCTTGATCTCTAAAATACTCCGCCATTGTAAGTCCTGTTAAAGAAACTCTCATTCTGGCACCAGGTGATTCATTCATTTGACCAAATACAAGAGCAGTTTTATTGATAACTCCTGAATCCATCATTTCATGATATAAATCATTACCTTCTCTTGATCTTTCTCCAACACCAGTAAATACTGATAATCCACCATGTTCTTTTGCTATATTATTAATAAGCTCTTGGATTAATACTGTCTTACCAACACCAGCTCCACCAAATAAACCTATTTTTCCACCTTTTTGATATGGAGCAATTAAGTCTATAACTTTAATACCTGTTTCAAACATTTCCGGCTCTAAAGATTGTTCTTTAAAGCTTGGAGCTGGTCTATGTATTGGATAATACTCTTCACTTTCTACTGGTCCACAATTATCAATTGGATTTCCTAATACATTAAATAATCTTCCTAATACATTTTTTCCTACTGGTACTGAAATAGGTTTTCCTGTATCAACAGCTTTAACGCCTCTCTTTAATCCATCTGTAGATTCCATGGCTATAGTTCTAACTATGTCATCTCCCATATGCTGTTCAACTTCAACAGCTAAAACATGATCACCCATATCTATTTTTATTTCATTATATATATTAGGCAATGAATCTGAATCAAATTTTATATCTACCACAGGCCCTATTACCTGAACAACTTTTCCTACTTTTTCTTCAGCCATTTGTCTACCTCCCTGTTACTTTTGAGCTTCAGCCCCACCAACTATTTCACTAATTTCTTGTGTAATAACTGATTGCCTTATTCTGTTATACTTAATATTTAAATTATTAATTATGTCACTAGCATTTTCTGTAGCTCCATCCATTGCTGTCATTCTGGCACTTTGTTCACTAGCTTTAGCATGAAGCATACAATTTTGTAATTGACTCTTTAAATAAGTGTCAATTGAATTATTTAAAACCTCTTCAAAATTTGGTTCTATTAAGTAGTCTTCCTTTTTACTACTATCTGTTTCAAAAGGTAGCATCTTAATTAATATAGGTTCTTGTTTCATTGGCGATATGAATTTTGTATATACTATATTAACCTCAGATATATCACCTTGCTTATATAGATATATGGCTTCATTATATATTTTATTTATTTCTGCTATAGTTGGAATATCTGGAATAGATACATACTGATTAAAAGTACTTAAACCATATTTACTCATATATGATAACCCTTTACTTCCAACTAGTACTATTTTTTCAGTTCCACTTTCATTATCTAAAACTTCCTTAAGATATGCTATAACATTATTATTATATCCTCCACATAGCCCTGTATCTGAAGTTAATACAATATACAATTTATCGCCTTTTCTTTCTGTGCAATATATTGATTCATATCCTTCTGGAAGATTTGAAACTACAACATCAACTATATCTTTGCATAGCTCGTTGTATTTTTCATTATTTGCAAGCTCATTTCTTACTTTTCTTAGTTTAGAAGTGGCAACAAGTCCCATAGCTTTGGTAATTTTTCTAGTACTTTCAACAGACTTTAATCTTCTTTTTATTTCTATAAGTCCCGCTGCTCCCACAGTTCTACCTCCTAAAGAATTGCATAGCTATTTAAAGCTATGCATTTTGTAAAAATATTTTTTTAAATTCTAAAATAGAGTTTTCCATTTTGACTTTTATTTCATCAGTCAATGCTCCCACTTCTACTATTTCTTTTAATAAATCTCTATAATGAGTATCAGCATATTCTAAGAATTCAGCTTCAAACTTTCTTATATCTGAAACATCTATATCAGATAAGAAATCATTAACTACTGCATAAAGAATAAGTATCTCTTTTTCTACATCCATTGGATTGTATTGATCTTGTTTTAATACTTCTACAATTCTCTTACCTTTTTCAAGTCTTCTCTTTGAGTCAGAATCTAAATCTGATCCAAATTGAGTAAAAGCTTCTAATTCTCTAAACTGTGCAAGCTCTAATCTTAAAGTACCTGAAACTTGTTTCATTGCTTTTATTTGAGCATTACCACCAACTCTTGATACTGAAATACCTGCATTAACAGCTGGTCTCTGCCCTGCTAAGAATAAGCCAGTTTCAAGGAATATCTGTCCATCAGTTATAGAAATAACATTTGTTGGAATATATGCGGTAACATCTCCAGCTAATGTTTCTATTATTGGAAGTGCAGTTAATGAACCTCCACCTAATTCATCTGAAAGCCTTGCAGCTCTTTCTAATAATCTTGAATGAATATAGAAAACATCTCCTGGATATGCTTCTCTTCCTGGTGGTCTTCTAAGTAATAGTGACATTGTTCTATATGCTACTGCATGCTTAGATAAATCATCATATATTATAAGAACATCTTTCCCTTGATGCATAAAGTATTCTCCAATACTACATCCAGCATATGGTGCTAAATATTGTAGTGGCGCACTTTCAGAAGCAGTGGCTGCTACTACTATTGAATAATCTAAAGCTCCCATAGTTTCTAATGTGTTAACAATATGAGCAACTGTTGATTGTTTTTGCCCTATAGCAACATATATGCAAATAACATCTTTTCCCTTTTGATTTAATATAGTATCGATAGCAATTGCTGTCTTACCAGTCTGTCTATCACCTATGATTAACTCTCTTTGACCTTTTCCAATTGGAATCATTGAGTCAATAGCCTTGATACCTGTTTGTAATGGTTCTTTAACAGATTGTCTATCGATTATACTTGGTGCTGGAACTTCTATTGGTCTAGTTTTATTAGTTATTATTGGCCCTTTACCATCTATTTCTTCACCTAATGAATTAACTACTCTTCCAAGCATTCCTTCACCAACAGGGACTTCAACTATTTTATTAGTTCTTTTTACTATATCCCCTTCTTTTATTCCTTCTTCTGATCCAAGAAGTACACATCCTACATTATCTTGTTCAAGATTTAATGCCATACCAAATACGCCATTAGGGAACTCTAAAAGTTCACCTTGCATACAATCATCCAAACCGTATACTCTTGCTATACCATCACCGATCTGAATTATTGTACCAGAGTCTATGGTTTGAATCTGTGCACCATATCTTTGAATTTCTTTTTTTATAATTGATGTAATTTCTTCTGGTTTAATATTCATACCATCACCTCTATTCTGCACTAACCATTAATTTCTTTAATTCTTCTAATCTTAATTTTACAGTGCCATCCATTACTTCATTATTAACTCTTACATATATTCCACCTAGAATGCTTGAATCAATAACTTGTTGTAAAATAATTTTCTTATTATATTTCTTTTCAAGCTTTGTAATTAAATTATTATACTGCTCTTCACTTAAAGGTTCTGTAGTCTTTACTATTCCTCTATAAGTATTCTTTCTTTCAAGGTCGATTTTTTCCATTTCATTAAGCTTTTCTCTTAAGAATAGTATTCTATCCTTTTCTATTAATATTAATAAAAATGATAAAAGCTCTTCATCAATATTACCTTTAAAAATATTTATAAAAGTTTTCTTTTTTTGCTTTGTACTTATTTGAGGATGCTTAACTACCTCGTAAAAATCTTTATTATTATCTATAAGGTCACAAATTTCTCTTAAATCATTTAAATACTCTTGCACTTTACCTTTCTCTTCAGCAACTTCATAAAGGGCAAGGGCATATCTTCGGTCTAAATACTCAAACATATTTAATTTCCTACCTCAGTAATAAACTCATCAATAAGCTCTTTATTTTTTTCTTTATCAATATTTTTTTCGATAACCTTAGTAGATAACTCTAAAGCTAAATCAATAGCTTCTTTCTTTAATTGATATTCAACCTTTTCTCTTTCTCTATTGATTTCAACTTTAGCTCTTTCGATGATTGTATTAGCCTCATTTTTAGCTTCTAACACAATTTCATCATAAATCTCTTCTGCTTTTCTTTTCTTTTCTTCTGTTATCTTTTTACCTTCTTCTCTAGCTTGCTTTAATATTCTTTCATTTTCAATAGCAAGAAGTCTAGCCTTGTTAGTAGCTTCTTCTGCATCATCCATCTGCTCATTTATGTATTCTTCTCTTTCGTCAATAATTGCCTTTACTTTTCCAAAGAAGAAATGCTTAAGTATTGCAAATAAAATAAAGAAGTTAATCAAACTTGCTAATATAAGCCCTAGGTTTATTTCCATAACAAAAATTCGCCTCCTTTTTTGGGAGTATTTATTAAATACCTAATTATGTTTTTATTAGAATACGAAAATTAATAAGATTGAAATTAGTAATCCATAAATAGCTGTTGCTTCTGCAAACCCAGCACCTATAAGTAAAGTTGTTGTAATTTTACCACTTGCTTCAGGCTGTCTTGCTATACCTTCAACTGCTTTCCCTGTTGCTATACCTATTCCGATACCTGCTCCTATACCTACTAATACCGCTATTGCTGCTGCTATTGCTTTTACTCCTAAATCGCTCATTACTAAATACCTCCTAAAAATTAATGTTCTGCTACGACTTTCATATTTATCATTGTTAACATAACAAAGATAACCATTTGAATTGTTCCATCAAATACATCAAAATATGCATGTAATGGTACTGGAAGCCCTATCTGAGCTATCCATGCAACTTTTTCAAGTGATTCATACACTAGCTCAACGATAAATGACGCTGCTAGTATGTTACCAAATAATCTTAAAGACAATGAAACTGGAAGCATTATTCTCTCAATTATATTAAGTGGCAACATGAATAACATTGGCTCTCCGTAACCTAAAAAATAATGTCCTAGTCCTACTTTCTTAATTGCATATCCTTGTATTGCAAAGAATGAAATTAATCCTAAAGTAAGGGCTACACTATAATTCTTTGTTGTTGGAGCTATACCTATAAGTCCTAAAAGGTTCATAGGTAAGATAAATGCTGCTATAGTTCCTATAAAAGGAATTACATCCCTATATTTTTCTCCCATATTAGCATCTACCAAATTCATTAATGATGTGTAAATATATTCTACAACAATTTGTTTTTTACCTTCTGGTCTTCGTTTTAAATCTTTTGTTGACCACCAAGCTAATACTCCAACTAATAATATTACTATTAACTGAATTATTGCTTCTGGTTTTATATCTAAAGCAAGACCTCCGATGTAAAAGGTATAAATGGCTTCGCTAACATCCATTTAATCACTTCCTTTCTGGCTCTTAATCCAACCAAAAATTATAATTGGAAAATGTGTTATAAACCCTGCTAAATATAAAAGAAGATGATATTTATTATTTGCAAAAATTAATGCAATTATTATTACTGTTGAAATTCTAATAAATGTACTTACTACGGAAAATACATTTCCTTTTCCTGCATTTAGACTTTTGTCAAGAATAATACCTCTAATCACAAAGTTTAGCATAGCTATTATTATTCCTAATAAAAATATAAGTGCACCTTTAGGATTTATAAAGAAAATAATTAATGCAATAATTGACCCAAATAATATGTCCTCTTTTATGACAAGCTTTAAAAGAGCCTTCATTTCTATAGTCATATAAATCTCCTCCAGTAACTCTTTGTATTATATTCCCGTTAAATAATTTATTAAAACCTCATATTTGCCAATTTAATATCATTTATTCATTTCCCATTAAAAAAATCGGTTATTTAATTAATTTTTCTTACTTAATCTACATTTTCCACCGTTTTTCATATAAAAATTGAAGGATATTTTCACTTTATGCAATTGTCAGAATTTTCTTTTATTTAATTCTAATATATTAATTATGATATCATTTTCATATTTGCATTTTATTAATTTTCCAAGTGTTTTTTTAGTATTTACTGCTTTTCTCTTATTTGTATAAGGTATTTTATATTATATTGTAAACATATTATGAATAATTTAAATTAAAATTATTCATTTTATTTTGTAAATTATTTATATAAAAATTATTTATAATGACCATTAACTTCTTATATAGCTTTATTACACTTGCTTTAATCCAAAAAATAAGAAGTATCCACCACTGAATACTCCTCATTTTTATACTAAACATAATGAATTGTGTGTTATTTTCTTTCAACTATCATGGCAGTTCCCATACCGCCACCTATACAAAGTGTTGCTAATCCCTTCTTAGCATCTCTTCTTTGCATTTCATGTAATAAAGTTACCAATATTCTTGCACCAGATGCTCCAACTGGATGTCCTAATGCAACAGCTCCTCCATTTACATTTACTTTTGACATATCAAAGTGTAAATCTTTTGCAACAGCAATACTTTGAGCTGCAAATGCTTCATTTGCTTCAATAAGATCCATATCTTCCACAGTTAGGTTTGCATTTTCCATAGCTGCTTTTGTTGCATGGAATGGTCCATATCCCATTATTGCTGGATCTAATCCTTTATGTCCATAAGATACTATTGTAGCTAAAGGAGTAACTCCAAGTTCAGTTGCTTTTTCTGCACTCATTACTACGAAAGCTGCTGCTCCATCATTAATTCCTGATGAATTACCTGCAGTAACTTTTCCATCCTTAATGAAACATGGCTTTAATCTTGCTAAACCTTCCATAGTTGAACCAAATCTTGGTCCTTCATCAGTATCAAAAACTTTAGGTTCACCTTTTCTTTGTGGAACCATAACTGGAACTATTTCATCTTTGAATTTTCCTTCTTTAATAGCCTTTTCAGCCTTTAATTGAGAATTAAGTGAGAATTCATCTAATTCTTCTCTAGTTAATCCCCATTCCTTTACTATATTTTCAGCAGTTACACCCATATGATAATTATTGAATGCGTCACTTAATGCATCTTTTATCATAGTGTCAACAAGCTTTCCATCACCCATTCTTTGACCCCATCTAGTAGTTTCTAATGCATATGGTGCTCTTGACATATTTTCCATACCACCAGCTACTACTACATCACAGTCCCCTGCTTTAATCATTTGAGCTGCTAAAGCAACACTTCTAAGTCCTGATCCACATACCATATTTAAAGTCATTGCTGGAATTTCTATTGGAAGACCAGCTTTTACGGCAGCTTGTCTTGCAACATTTTGTCCTAAACCAGCTTGTATAACATTTCCCATTACAACTTCATTAACTAATTCTGGCTTTATACCAGCTCTATTTACAGCTTCTTTAATTACTATTGCTCCTAAGTCTGCAGCTGGAACATCTTTTAATGCTCCTCCAAAAGTTCCTATAGCTGTTCTTACAGCACTTGCTATTACAACTTCTCTCATAAATTTACCCTCCAAAATTTACACTTTAATGCAATAAATGTTAAACATTTAACAATTCAATTATACCTCTTGCATTTTCCATATTCAACCATTTTTTAAAATATTTTCTAATTGCCTGCATTTTATACTATTTGTGTTTTTTAAAAAATTTCTGTATTTTAAAGGATATTTTTTATTCTTTTCTATAAATAAAACAAAATAGTACTATTTAAACCTGTAAATAACATAAACTAAATTTTAACTATCCCTTTAATCTATTTATTTATAAGTTTATATAATACTATTATCTATAAACATAATTATATTAATGATTTATCTAATGATAATTCAATTTTAAAATGTTCTGGTTCTAATTGAGTTAATTTAACTCCTGCAGCATTTAACATTCTTTTTGATGCCTTTACTATATCTGTATCAGCATATTTATCACTTAAATATACAACTTCTTTTATTCCTGATTGTATTATGGCTTTCGCACATTCATTGCATGGGAATAATCCTACATATATTCTACATCCAGTTAAGTCTTTACCTTTACAATTTAATATTGCATTTAATTCTCCATGAACTACATATGCATATTTTGTATTTAAAGTGTCACCTTCTCTTTCCCATGGAAATTCATCGTCAGAACATCCTTTAGGAAAACCATTGTATCCTATGCTTTCTATTATATTATTTTTATTTACTATACATGCACCAACTTGAGTACTTGGATCTTTACTTCTTTTCCCCGATAAAAGTGCAACAGCCATAAAATAATCATCCCACGATAAGTATTCTTGTCTTTTCATCCTATACCCTCCTTTGTTTTTTTAAATTATACTACTTAACACCTAGTTTTTCTATAAAGTTAAAAAACTTTACAGAAAAACTAGGTGTTAATGATGAATGATGAGTGCTGAATGATGAATTAAGGATGAAACTCAAAGAGTTTCTAAAAAATATTTCTAAACTCCCTTAAGGAGTTTATTCCACAATTCATAATTCATAATTTTATAACTTGCTTACAAGTTATAAAAAACGAAGCCTAAGCTTCGTTTTTTATTTAGTTCCGAACAGTCTGTCTCCAGCGTCTCCAAGACCTGGAACAATATATCCTTTTTCATTTAACTTTTCATCTATGGCAGCAACATAGATATCTACATCTGGATGTTGCTCTTGCACTAACTCAATTCCATTTGGAGAAGAGATTAAACACATTAATCTAATTTTCTTTGCTCCCCTTTGCTTTAATAAAGTTATAGCATCTGCTGCTGATCCTCCAGTTGCTAACATTGGATCAACTACAAAAACATCTCTTTCTGCTATATCTTGTGGAAGCTTACAGAAATATTCTACTGGTTGAAGAGTTTCTTCGTCTCTGTATAATCCTATATGACCTACTTTTGCTGCAGGTACTAAGTTTAATATACCGTCAACCATTCCAAGCCCAGCTCTTAATATAGGTACTACAGCTAATTTCTTACCTGCTAACATTTGACATTTTGTTGTACAAATAGGTGTTTCTATTTCAACTTCCTCTGTACTTAAATCCCTAGTTGCTTCATAAGCCATTAACATAGATACTTCTTCTACTAGTTCTCTAAAATACTTAGAACCTGTATCTTTACTTCTGATAAACGCTAATTTGTGTAATATTAAAGGATGATTAATTTGTGTTACTTTACTCATATGTTACCTCCAAATAAAAAATAATCTTAATAATTATTATTTACTATATTTTTTTTCTATGTCTGTTATTTTAGCAATTCTTGTAGCATGTCTTCCACCTTGGAATTCTGCACTTAGGAACGTTTTTACTATATCTATAGCAAGGCCTTTCCCTACTACTCTTTCTCCCATTGTTAATATATTGGCATCATTATGTTCTCTAGTAGCATGTGCACTAAAAGTATCTGAACATAAGGCTGCTCTTATTCCTGGAACTTTGTTTGCTGCTATTCCTATACCAATTCCTGTACCACATATTAATATACCGAAATCAAATTCCTTAGCAGCTACTGCTTCAGCAACTGGTAATGAAATATCTGCATAATCACAAGCTTCTTCTGTATAAGTTCCAAAATCTTTAACTTCCATACCTTCTTCTTTTAAATAATTTAAAATTTCATTTTTTAAATTCAAACCGCCATGGTCACAGCCTAAAGCTATCTTCATACTCTGCTCCTCCTTTAATAGATATACTCTCAAGTTAAATTTTTATAAAAAAAGGAGAATGGTAACCCACCCTCCCCTTATTATACTTTAATAATGTCATAACCTGCAGCTTTATTAAGCCTATTCATAATTGCAAGCCCAACTCCATCTTCTTCAAACCCTTGACATAAAATATATTCTACACCTAAATCATCACATTTTCTTAAAGTTTCAAAAAGATTTTTTGCTATTTCATTTAAATCATATTTTCTTCCTAATGATAAAACTTCGCAATTTTTAAATCTATCTATATTTTCATCTGTAGTAATAATTGCTACTTTACTATTATTTTTAATATAATTTTCTAACATTTTGCACATTTTTTCAACAGTTTTTTCATTTTTTCCACTAATAATTTTCAATTTTGCTTTTGGTGCATAATGCCTATACTTCATTCCTGGTGCCTTTGGCTTTAAATCTGCTGATGGTTTTTTCTTCAATGCTTCATCAATAACTATATTTTCATCTACAGTTCTTAACATTTCCAGAGTAATTCCACCTGGTCTAAGTACCATTGGAGGGTTTACTGTACAATCAACTATGGTAGATTCTACACCTATATCGCTTCTTTCTCCACCTAAAATATAATCAATCTTTCCATCTAAATCTTCTATACATCTTTCCACATCTGTAGGACTAGGTCTACCAGATATATTTGCTGATGGTGCTGCTATAGGTACTCCAGCTGCTTCTATAAGCTTTAGTGCTATTTCTGAATTAGGCATTCTTACACCTATTGTAGAAAGCCCTGCACTTGTTTCATCTGGTACTATATCTTTCTTATTTAATATTATGGTCATTGGACCTGGCCAGAACTTATCCATTAATTTTTCAGCCACAGGCGGTACATCCTTAACAAACTTTTCAATTTTTTTAGAGGATACATGGATAATAAGAGGATTATCCTGAGGTCTACCCTTTGCTAAAAATATTTTCTTTACTGCTTCTCCATTTAATGCATCAGCTCCTAGTCCATAAACTGTTTCTGTTGGAAAAGCTACTGTTCCACCTGATTTTATTATGTTTCCTGCTTCATTAATAAAATCTTTATCTTCATTTAAATTTTTAATTATGGCTACTTTTGTTTTCATTAGCCTTTACCCTCTTTCATTAAAATTAATTTGCCCTCTAGCTATCTTTATACTTTCTATCGCAGCTGGAGTATATGCTGATTTAACACAAGTAGTATATATGTTTTCTAAAAAAATGTACTTTCTTAAACTACCATTTCGTATTATTTGAAAATAATAAGTTTGTTCTTCATTAATTTTTTTTAATCTTTTGTATTCACGCTCAACTTCAGGATATTTTTTTAAAAATCCTTTTGTTACAGGCCTAGCTTTCTTATTTCTAAATTTACTTGATGTTACAATAATTATTTCAACATCTTCTCGCTCTTTACTTGTATGTACTATAGCTACATTTTCACAAAGTATTATGCTTTCTCTTAAAAATAATCCTTGCCTTATTTTAAACCTGCTATTATAATATTTAAATTTCAAGGTGCATGTGTTTATCCTTGACAATATTGCTATTAAAATTAAAATTTCAATAATCATTATATATACATAGATAAATGTATTTTTTAAATTTGCTAAATAAGCCAAAGTTGGTATTAATACAGCCAAGATACCCATTATAATAAAAAATATATTTTCTTTTTTTCTTATTCTTTTTAAAGCTCTATTTATTTCCATGGTTCTTTTTACTTATTGAAAAAGCCTTACAAATTAATGCAAGGCTTTTTTAATTACATTGAATCAGTATTTCCCATTGCTTTCATTTTTTCTGCTTGATCTGCAGTAATTAAAGCATTGATTACTTCATCTATATCTCCATTTAAGAATGAATCTAATTTATATAATGTTAATCCAATTCTGTGATCTGTTACTCTTCCTTGTGGATAGTTGTAAGTTCTTATTCTTTCACTTCTATCCCCTGTTCCTACTTGGCTCTTTCTATCTTCAGCTATTCCAGCTAATCTTTCTGCTTCTGCAACTTCATATAATCTAGCTCTTAAAACTTTCATAGCTTTTTCTTTATTCTTAAGCTGTGACTTTTCATCTTGGCAAGCTACTACTGTTCCTGTAGGTAAGTGAGTAATTCTTACTGCTGAATCTGTAGTATTAACGCATTGTCCACCGTTACCAGATGATCTATAAACGTCAATTCTTAAGTCTTTTTCATGGATTTCTATATCAACATCATCAACTTCTGGAAGTACTGCTACTGTAGCTGTTGATGTATGAATTCTTCCTGAACTTTCTGTATCAGGAACTCTTTGAACTCTATGCACTCCACTTTCATACTTCAATTTAGAGTATGCACCAGAACCTTTTATCATGAAAACAACTTCTTTAAATCCACCAAGGTCATTTTCATTTGAACTCATAAGTTCTACTGACCATCTATTGTTTTCAGCATATCTTGTATACATTCTGAATAGATTAGCTGCAAATAGAGCTGCTTCATCTCCACCAGCTCCACCTCTGATTTCAACAAATACGTTCTTATCATCATTTGGATCTTTTGGTAATAATAATATTTGTATTTTATTTTCTAATTCTGCTTCTTGTTCTTTTAACATAGAAATTTCTTCAGATAACATTTCTCTCATTTCTTTATCTGATTCTTCTTCTAACATTTCCTTATTTGCTTCAAGGTCTTCTAAAACCTTTTTGTATTCTCTGTATGCTGTAACGATTATCTCTAAGTCAGCATGTTCTTTACAAAGCTTTCTCCATTCTTTTTGGTTAGCCATTATAGAAGGATCTGATATTTTTACTGAAAGCTCTTCATATTTATTTTCTGTAAATGCTAATTTATCTAATAACATAGTATCACTCCGTACTGTTTTTTTTCATATTGAAATATTATATCATATTTAATCTAATTATATCAAGATTTTAGAAATTTCCTATTACTACCCTGTCTAATCCTGCTAAATCTTGAATAACTTTAACATTCTTAAAACCCTTTTCTTCCATTAAGACCTTAACTTTCTCACCTTGATCATATCCTATTTCAAAGGCAAGTATACCATTTTTCTTTAATACATTATGGCTCTCTGAAACTATTATATTATAGAAATCCATTCCTTCTTCCCCACCTGCTAATGCTGTATGAGGTTCATAATCTCTTACATCTTCCATCAAATCATTGATTACTTCGTCAGCTATATATGGAGGATTAGATACTAATATATCATATTTCTTGCCATCTTCTATAATTTTATTCAATAAATCACTTTTAATAAATTCTGTTCTTTCTTCTAGATTATGTTTTGCTATATTTTTCTTAGTTACTTTTTCAGGTATAGGATAAAGATCAACTAAATCTACTTTTATATTATTTCTTAAGGCTGCTAATGATATGCCAATAGCGCCGCTTCCACAACATAAATCACATATGCTTGTATCATCATTTTCTCCTATATGTTTTAACACTTCTTCAACTAAGACTTCTGTATCTCCTCTTGGAATTAAGACTCCCTCTTCTACATAAAAATCTAATCCCATAAATTCAACATCTTTTAGTATATATGCCATAGGCATTTTTTCTTTTCTCTTTTTAATAAGCTGTTTGAATTTATTTTCATTAAGCTTACTTACTTCTTCATCCTTATTTAATATTAGATATATTTTATCCTTATTTAATACCTTTGTTAATAATAACTGGCAGTCTAAGATATAAGTATCAATTTCTGCTTCCTTTAACTGCTGGTTACCATATATAAGAAGTTCTCCAATAGTCTTCATATCTTTTATCCCCTCTGCAGCCATCAATGATTTAATTGCAACTTCTATTTGCATATCATCTGGCTCTTTTGTTGTTAGTTTTTGTAGCATAAGCCCTGGGTAAGCAATTATCTTACTAAACTTACTTTCTGACCTTCCTAGCCATTTAATTATTTCATAGCTTATTCCAGCTACCACTGGCAATAATACTATTCTTATTATTATACGTTCTATAAAATTTCCCCATCCTGTAAAAGTATATAATAATATACTGACAAACATAGTAAGGAAGATAAAATTTGTTCCACATCTAGGATGGAGTCTACTTTGTTTTTTTACATTTTCAACAGTAAGTCGCTGTTCATTTTCATAACAAAAAATTGTTTTATGCTCTGCACCATGATATTGAAATACTCTATAAATATCTTCCATCTTACTTATAAGAAACATATATAATATAAGTATAGCAATTCTAATGGATGCTTCTATTAAATTTAAAATAATGCTAGAAAAGCCAAAGTTCTTAAATATAGAAGCTATAGAAGTTGGAATACCTATAAATATTCCAATAGAAACTGCAAAGGATATTATCATGGTCAATGTAATGATTAAATCACCAGCTAATTTTTCACCAAATTTATTTTTTATCCATTTTTCAAATGCACTTTCCTCTTCTTCCTGTTCAAAAAACGATGCTGAATAGTTTAATGTCTTTATGCCAATAATTAACGAATCTAACAAGGCTGTTATTCCTCTGATAAATGGCAATGATAAAATTTTATATTTTTTAGTTAATGGAACTGTTTTTTTCACACTAACCTTTATATTGCCTTTTGATGTCCTTATTGCTGTGGCTATTCCTTTTGAGCCTCGCATCATAACACCTTCAATTACAGCCTGACCTCCCACATCACACTTTCTCATATCATCACACTTTCATTATTTATTATTTTTATATTTAAAGTAACAATGTCCACATAAAGATTCATATTGGACATTATCAATATTATCTATAGCTACCTGTTCACCTTCAAAAACAAATTCATCATTTATCTTTCTACCATTTAATATTGCCTTTCTGCCACATTTACAGATAGTTTTCATTTCTTCTATACTATGAGCTAATAATAAAAGTCTTGTACTCCCTTCAAAACCTTCCATCATAAAGTCGGTTCTTAATCCATAACATATAACTGGGATATCAAGAACTACAGCTATTTTAAATAACTGATCTACTTGCTCCTTAGTCATAAATTGAACTTCATCAACTAATATGCAATCAATCTTGAATTTAACTTCTTGCCATTTTTTTATTTCTTCGTAGATGTCCATCTTTTTTTCACAAAGTATATCTACTTTTCTTTCTACACCTAATCTTGAAACTAATTTATCTCCACCTTTTTTGTCAGTTGAAGGCTTAATTAAAATAACCCTCATGCCTCTTTCTTCATAATTATGTGCTACCTGCATCAAATGAGTAGACTTTCCTGAATTCATTGCTCCGTATCTAAAATATAATTTACTCATAATATATCTCCCTCTTCTGTAATATCTATTCCGATTATATCATTTTAACTCTTATTTAATAAAGATGTTTTTATTTCCTATAATTCACTTTGTTCTCCTAATGTTTTATTACTGCAATTTTATTGACTGCTTATCAAATTGTGTGTTATACTTTTTAAAGTCGTTGAAGATTTTACTTTAATGATATACTTTTATTGAAAGAGGTGAAAAAGATGAGAGAAGGCATACATCCAGAATACCATCATGATGCAGTGGTTAAGTGTGCATGTGGAAATACTTTTACAACTGGTTCAGTTAAATCAGAATTAAAGATTGATATATGTTCAAAATGCCACCCATTCTTCACTGGTAAGCAAAAAATCGTTGATATCGGCGGTAGAGTTGATAAATTTAACAAAAAATTCGGTCTTAACAAATAAGATTGTTTTTAAAAAAACGGGAAAGATATCTTTCCCGCTTTTTTTATTTCTTCATAACTTCATTTTTTATGAATAATTCCATAAATTCTTTATTATTTTTAGTTTTTGATAACATATTAATTAATGTTTCAGTAATACTTTCAATGTTTCCATCTCTATTCATATTTCTTCTTATAGCAAAAGCAACTTCTTTTTCCTCATCTGATAATAATAAGTCTTCTTTTCTAGTGCCTGACTTATAAATATCTATAGCTGGGAAGATTCTTCTTTCTTGTAGTCTTCTATCTAAATGGACTTCCATATTTCCTGTCCCTTTAAATTCTTCAAAAATCATATCATCCATTCTTGAACCTGTTTCCACTAAAGCTGTAGCTAATATTGTTAAACTTCCGCCTTCTTCTACATTTCTTGCAGCTCCAAAGAATTTCTTTGGCATTAATAATGCTCCAGGATCAAGTCCACCTGATAAAGTTCTTCCTGTTGGTGTTATGGTTAAGTTATATGCTCTTGAAAGTCTAGTTATACTATCCATAAGTATAACTACATCTTTACCTTGTTCAACCATTCTCTTAGCTCTTTCAAGGACCATTTGTGATACTTTAGCATGATTTTGTGGTTCTTCATCAAAGGTAGAATAAATTACATCACCATTAATAGATCTCTTCATATCTGTAACTTCTTCTGGTCTCTCATCTATTAGTAAGACAATAAGCTTTATATCTGGATAATTCTTTGAAATATTTTGTGCTATTCTTTTTAATAAAGTAGTTTTACCAGCTTTAGGTGGTGCAACTATTATTCCTCTTTGCCCTTTTCCTATTGGACACATAAAATCCATTAATCTTGAAGATAAATCCCTACCATTATCAGTTTCTAAATGTAATCTTTCATTAGGATATATAGGAGTCAAATTTTCAAAATTCTTTCTTCCTATGGCCTTATCTGGTGATTCACCATTTACCTTTTCTACAAATAATAGTGCTTTAAACTTTTCACCATCTTTTGCTTCTCTTACTTTTCCTTCAACTTCATCGCCAGTTCTTAAGTTAAATCTTCTTATTTGTGAAGGTGAAACATATATATCATTTTCTCCAGTAAGATAATTATTACATCTTAAAAAACCAAAGCTATTATTTTCTTGAATCTCTAAAACTCCTTTAGAAGAGTTAGATTCATTAATCATAACCTTTAATCTTTCTTTCTTTTCTTCCTTATCTTCTTCTGTTACGTTATATCTATCTCTTGAATTGCTTACATAAGCTTCATTATTTACATTTTCCTCTATATGTATACTAGCTTCTATGTTTCTATTCTTAGGTGCAATTTTTTCTGTTAAAATTACCCCATTCTTTTCTATTTTATTAGGAGTTATTTTAACTAACTCTTCAATTAATTCACTTTTCTTTAATTTGCTAATATTTTTTATACCTTTTTCCTTAGCTATTTCTTTTAAATTAACTAAGGTCATTTCATTATAGTTTTCTGTTGCCAAATTTATACCTCCATAATACTTTCTTTTTTGGGATTTATTTAAGATTGCACTTTTAGACTTGAAAAAACGAATTGAAATAAAATATTAGTATTCGCATATATAATTATCCATCAATAATATACATATTTCAATAAAAAGTTATATTATAAGATTATCCTTTTTTTTAATTTATTATACTAAAATATAATCACCATAACATTATAACAATAATTTTTCTTATTTTATCATATAATTATAGTACAAAAGTGGCTGACGCCACGCTTCAGCGAAGAAAGCAACTTTTGTTAGCCAACCAAAAGGTTCTAAAAGAAAAATAAGTCCTTACAAAAATTTAATTAATTTATTTTTCTTTTACGGTTCTTTTTGGGCACTATAATTTTCTTTTTAACGCATTAGTAACACTGTATATAAGAAATGGCTAATTTATTAGTATTCCCTATGCTAAAAATTTTATAATTTCCTAAGCGTTAAAAAAACACTGCAATTTTCTATTACAGTGCTTCCATAATTATTTTTCTAAAGCAGCCTTTATTAACCCTGTAAATAAAGGATGTGGTCTATTTGGTCTAGATTTCAACTCTGGATGGAATTGAGCTGCCACAAACCACTTATGATTTGGAATTTCTACAATTTCAACTAATCTTCCATCTGGACTTGTTCCTACTATTTTCATCCCTGCTTCACTTATTTGTTGTCTAAATTCATTATTAAATTCATATCTATGTCTATGTCTTTCAGAAATATTTTCTTCTCCATAAACTTCAAATGACTTAGATTCTCTATCTAATATACATGGATAAGCTCCTAATCTCATAGTACCACCTAAATCCTGTATATACTTTTGGTCATTCATTAAATCTATTACTGGATATTTTGTTTCTGGATCTATTTCTGAACTGTTAGCTCCTTCATATCCTAAAACATTTCTAGCAAATTCAATTACCGCTGTTTGCATTCCTAAGCATATTCCTAAGAAAGGTATATTATTTTCCCTTGCATATTTGATTGCTTCAATCTTTCCTTCTACTCCTCTATCACCAAATCCACCTGGAACTAAGATACCATCAACTTTCTTGAATATTTTCTTAGCATTTTCAGCAGTAACATCTACAGCATTTATCCACTCTATCTTAACATTTGCATCATTGGCAAGTCCACCATGATTTAAAGCTTCAACTACTGAAATATATGCATCATGTAATTCTACATATTTACCTACTAAAGCTATAGTAACTTCCTTCTTAAGATTTTTCATTCTATCAACCATATCAATCCATTCATTATTATTGATATCTATGCATCCTAATTGTAATTTTTCAACAACTAACCTATCTAATCCTTCTCTATGTAACATTAATGGAACTTCATATAAAGATTCTGCATCTAAGTTCTGGATAACATTTTTAGCTTCTAAATTACAGAATAAACCTATCTTGCTTCTTAATCCTTCATTTAATGGCTTTTCTGATCTACATACTATTATATCTGGCTGAATACCAATGCTTCTTAATTCCTTTACTGAGTGTTGTGTTGGTTTAGTCTTTAACTCTCCAGCCTTTCCTAAATAAGGAACTAAAGTTACATGAATAAAGCATACATTATCTCTTCCTACTTCATATTGCACTTGTCTAATTGATTCTAAAAATGGAAGGGATTCAATATCTCCTACAGTTCCTCCTATTTCAGTTATAACTACATCAACATCTTTTTCTTTACTAACTGCATAAACTCTATCCTTTATTTCATTAGTTATATGAGGTATTACTTGAACTGTTCCTCCAAGATATTCTCCTCTTCTCTCCTTAGCAATTACATCTCCATATATCTTTCCTGTTGTAACATTATTGTTTTTGCTTAAGCTTTCATCGATGAATCTTTCATAATGTCCTAAATCTAAATCTGTCTCTGCACCATCATCCGTAACAAAAACTTCTCCATGTTGATATGGGCTCATTGTACCTGGATCCACGTTTAAATACGGATCAAACTTTTGAATTGATACCTTTAATCCTCTATTTTTTAATAATCTCCCTAATGATGCTGCTGTTATTCCTTTTCCTAAAGCTGATGCAACACCACCAGTTACAAAAACATATTTAGTAGCCATTATTTTTCCTCCTAATTTATAAATTTAATGTTGACACTTGATTTTATCTTTGATATAATATAAATTACCCCACCAATTACATAAGCGTGGTAATTCCTAATTCATAAATAAAATCATATCACATTAGTTATATTTTATCTAGTGTTTTTTTGTCTTTTTTAAATTTTTTTTTCTATTCTTTCCTCTAAACAAAAGAAATCGTCCCTAAATTCCCTGTTCATTAACAGTTTTTCTTCTGCTTTTGCTATATTATTATTTATTGTTCTATCAGATTTTAACTTCAGTTGCTCCTTTATAATTTCTTTATCCAAACAGTTAAATTTCCTCATTAACAAAAGTAGTAAGTATTTACACTCTCTTCTTTTCATAATTAAGTACATTTCTTTATCATCAATTCCATAAAATTGAGCAATAATTTTAAGAATTACAAGATACTTTTCTATATATATTCACTCCTTTCCCCTTTTTATATAATTATTTCCACATAAATATATAACTATGCAGTTATTTAGAATATACCAATAATAATTACTTATATTTTTTTTTTAAAAACACAATAAAAATCTGATTATCCGCTAAAACACAGTATCTATCAGCATTTTCAAGGGAACAAATACATCAAT
>FR883387.1 GCA_000435835.1 Clostridium sp. CAG:221 | reverse complement strand
TATCTTTAATCACTTCTATACCAGTTGCACCATTTCCATCAACAAACTGATATGCATATATTTCTACATCTGCTGTACCATTGTTTTTAACATCTAAACTTGTACCTTTAACTTCCCCTTTATTATTAACTGTAAAAGCTAGAGTTGTTGGTATTGTAACACTTATAGTTCCTTCTGGAGCTGTGTCACCTGGGCCATTAACAGCTCCTGTTATTTTAACATCAACAGAATCCCCATCTGTTTTAACTTCTGCTGCAAATGCACTTACTGAAGTTGTAGCAACAACTGCTGCTGCCATCATTAATGATAAAAATTTCTTTTTCATAATTTAAAATCCCCCTAAATGATTTAATTTATTCATTATTTTTAATATTTTTTTGGGTGAGTTTTTCTTTTCCTTTGTTTTCTCTCACCTGTTGACTTAATTATATAATCTTTTTTTTAGTTTTATTAAAACATTCGTTAAATTTTAAAAATTATTCGTAAATTATATTTTTATGTCGTTTTTTGTGTTTTATCACTTTTACTCAAAATAATTCCCGAAAGAATATAATCATTCACGCTTGTAATTATATTCTTTCGGGAATTGTAATGATATGTAGTTTTATATTAATTTGAATTTTTCACTTACAGCTTCAAATTTACTTTTGCTCACTGGAAGCTCTATTTTATTTTTTAATATAGCACTTTTCTTAGTTAAAGTTACTATATTATTTATATTAACTATGTACGATCTATGACATCTTACAAATTCTTCTCTGAATTCTAACACTTTTTCCATATCGCCAATTTTACTTTTAATAGTAATGACTTCATTATCATAATGAATATCTACATAATGGTCAAAGGCTGAAATGAAAATTATCTTATCTATATTAACTTTTATTTGTTCTCTTCCTTTTGAAAAAACTAAATATTTAGCGTTAGTTGAATTTTCTTTAACCTTTTCTAAACAAATGTCTAAACATCTAAATAAAGCATCTTCTTCCACAGGCTTTAATAAATAATTAAGAGCACTTACGTTATACCCCTCTAATGCATGTTCTACTTCTGCTGTTATAAATATAATTAGAATATCTTTATCTTGCTTTCTTATTTCTTTTGCTAATTGTACTCCTGACATTCCTTTCATATTTATATCTAATAACACTAAATCAAAATCACAATCTTCTGGCCATTTAAATAGAAATTCCTCTCCACTTTCAAAACCTTCTATATCAATAGTTTCTTCTCTTTCATCTGCCCACTTAAGCACCTGCTTCTTAAGTACTTCGTATTGTAATTTACTATCTTCACATATTGCAACTCTCATTTTTTTCTCCTAACTTAATCTTTTTCAAATTGTATTTATCACTGTAACAATATTAAATAAGATTAAATACAGTATTTATTACAACATTCTATCATTTTTAAATTATTTTTTCTATACTTTTTCATTATTTTTTAATTTTTATTATACCCTCCTTAATAATCCAATTATATTAAATTTATATTTTTATGAAATTTAAGCCTCGTTCAAAATCCATATATAATAATTTAATATAGTTGCATAAGAAATCCAAATTATATATGGCATTAATAAAATTCCAGCAATTTTATCACTTTTATAAAATTTAATTGCTGTTATTATAGCTAATATTAATAGTATTATAATTATAACAAGTGCTATTCCATATAATCTAAATGAAAAAAATATAAAAGGCCATAAAAAATTAATTAATAACTGAACAAGATAATAAAAATATGCTCCGTTATCATTAAATCCTTTTTTATTTTTTTCATAAATCCTATACGCAGCTACACCAATTAAAATATATAGTATTATCCATACAATAGGAAAAACTATATTAGGTGGCGCAAATATTGGCTTCTTTAACTTATCATATGTATCCATTGTTCCCTTAGTTAGTAATCCAACTATTATCCCTCCACCTAAAGTCAGGGCTATATTTTTTAATAATCCAATAAAATCAAAATCTTTTTTGACTTTTGATAATGTAGTAATACTTTCTTTTTTACTCATGCTTACCTCATATAAATATTTCTTTTAATAAAAATATATGAGATTTTTCTTAAATAATGAATTACAGTATACCATTCATCCAAATTAATATATCATCAATTACTTCATCTTTATTTCTCTCATTAAGAATTTCATGTCTTCCATTTTCATATAGCTTATAATTAACATCCTTTATATTAAGTTTCTTATATCTATCATATAAGTCTAGTATTCCTTTTCCTTGTCTACCTACTGGGTCTCTATCTCCTGCAATTATATATATTGGAAGTTCTTTTGGTATACTCTCCATATTTTCTACCTTATGTATATAAAATAATCCCTTTATCAAATCATGATAAAATGAAGTAGTACATATAAATCCACAATATTCATCATTTAAATATTTATCTACTTCATCATCTACAGAACAAAGCCAATCTACATTTGTTCTGTTGGGCTTAAAATAAGAATTAAAATGTCCAAAGGATAACTTATCCATTAATTTACTTTTTGCTTTTCTTCCTCTTAAAGCCATTTCTACTTTGGAAACAACTATACCGGCTTTTTTGTAAAATTCCGGTTTTCCGTCTGTACCACATAAAATTACGCCGTCTATCTCACTACCATGCTTTTGTATAAATCTTTGTGTTATAAATGATCCCATACTATGAGAAAATACAAAAACCGGTAATCCTTCATTTTCTTTTTTAATTAAATCTAAATGTTCTTTTACATCAGAAACCATCCAGTTAAATCCGTCATCATCTGCTATATATCCAAAAAGTTCTTTACTTAAAGCAGTTTTTCCGTGTCCTCTATGATCATGAGCATATACTATATATCCTTCTTCTGTAAGCTTTCTTGCAAAGAAATCATATCTTAGTGCATGTTCTGTCATTCCATGAACAATTTGTACTACTCCTTTAATATTTTTTTCTTTACTTTCCCATTTATAACAGTTAATTTCTATTTCTTCTTTATCTATAAATGAATATTGCTTCATTTATTAACTACATCCCCTTTTTTATTAAATTCTATAATATTTTTATAATTTAAGTTAAAGATAAATTTGTTTCTAATCAAGTTTATGTTATACTATTAAAGGAATTCAACAAGTTAATTATAAAGTTAACAACTTGTTAATAATGTAAATATAATATTTAGGTGGTGAGGAAAATTAGTATTAAAACAATTATCAGTATATTATCGGCAAAATTTACACTTTTCTTAACGAAAACTATTTTAAAAGGTGGAACTACTTTTCCTGGTAGAGTTGCCCTAAAAATAGATAAAAATATTTTATCTAAAGTTTCAAAAGGATATAAAGTAATTTTAGTAACAGGTACAAATGGTAAAACAACAACCACAAGCATGATTTACAACATTATAAAGGAAAGCGGACATCCAGTTATTACAAATAACACTGGAGCTAACCTTTTTCCTGGTATTGTTACTACCTTTGTAGATAACTATAAGTTTGGTAGCAAAGTAAAAGATAATTACGCTGTTATTGAAGTTGACGAAGCTAATTTAAAATATATAACAGAATATATAACTCCTGAAGTTATCACTGTTACTAATTTATTTAGAGATCAGTTAGACAGATATGGCGAAGTATATACTACCTTAAATAAGATTCTTGAAGGAATTTATAATGTTCCTGAAACTACTCTTGTTTTAAATGGTGATGAATCTTTACTTGGAAAATTAGATTTAAAAAACCCTGTTCATTTCTATGGATTTGACAAAGCTGTTAATGATAATAAAACCATTGAAATTAACGCAGATGCCAAGTTCTGCAAATTCTGTAAAACACCATACGAATACAATTTTGTTACATACAATCATTTAGGAGATTTTTATTGTCCAAATTGTGGTTATAAACGTTCAGATTTAATGTATGCTGTTACAGATATCATTGATATCAATGCCGATAGCTCAACTATTAAATTTAATGATTTAGAAGTATCTATAAATCAATCTGGTACTTATAACATTTATAATGGATTGTGTGCATACTCTATTGCTAAGGAATTGGGTATAGATGATTCCGTAATTAAGAATTCTCTAGAAAATCAATCTTCAAGCTTTGGAAGACAAGAAACTATCAATATTGAAGGTAAAGACGTGAAAATATTTCTAGTTAAAAATCCTGCAGGTTATAATCAGTCATTGGATACAATTTGCTTAAATAAAGAAAGATTTGCAGCTGCTTTCTTATTAAATGACAATTATGCTGATGGACAGGACGTTTCTTGGATATGGGATGTTGATTTTGAAAAGCTTACTGAAACAAACATTGATGAAGTCTATATTTCAGGTTTAAGAGCTTACGATATGGCCGTTAGATTAAAAACAGCTGGTTTAGATCCTAATAAATTTGTCATAGAGGAACAATACGAAGCTTTAACTGAAGCAATAAAAAATGGCAGCTGTGACAAGCTATATATTCTAGCTACCTATACTGCTATGATTAATTACAGAAAATATCTACACTCTAAAGGCTATATAAAAAATCTTTGGTAATTGGGAGGACTAGCTATGGATTTAAATATTTGTCACCTTTATCCTGATTTATTAAATGTATATGGTGATGTAGGAAACATATTAATTTTAAAGCATCGTGCCGAGCTTAGAGGAATTAAAGTAAATATTCTTAATAATTCCTTAAATGATGCTTTTGATGTTGACAATTATGATATAGTACTATTTGGAGGCGGACAGGATTTTGAACAATCAATAGTATCAAATGATTTAAGTGGTGCTAAAAAAGATGCGTTAGAAAAATATATTGAAGCTGGAAAAGTACTTATTGCAATTTGTGGTGGATATCAATTGCTTGGTCAGTATTACACTGCTCCAAGTGGAGAAAAAATAAATGGTTTAGGTATCTTAGATATCTACACTGAAAGTGGAGACACGCGTTTTATCGGCAATACAGTTATATATAATGAAGATTTTAACGAGTATTATGTTGGTTTTGAAAATCACTCAGGCCGTACTCAAATAAATGATTTAAAGCCTTTAGGAAAATGTGTCCATGGATATGGAAACAATGGAAGTGATGGATATGAAGGTTGTATTTATAAGAATACTTACTGTACTTACTTTCATGGTTCTCTTTTAGCAAAAAATCCTGAGCTTGCAGATAGATTCATTTCTACTGCTCTATCATTAAAATATGGTAAAGAAATAACTCTTGAACCTTTAGATGATAGCTTTGAAATTAAAGCTAAAGAGTACATGATTAATAGGCTTAATAATAAATAAATTACTTATATAGAACGGGGATTTTAAAAATGAGAAAAAAATTTATTAAATCAATTGCACTGTCGCTTCTTGTAGCTGTTACTTTACCATTTTCAGTTAATGCAAAAGCAGCTGAACCAGATATATTAGGAGTTTCTGCTTTAGTTATGGATATGGACACTGGAGAAGTAATCTACTCTAAAAATGCAGATGATGAACGTTCTCCTGCAAGTACAACAAAACTACTTACTTCTTTAATCTTTGCTGAAAACAAAAAGAAAAGTGACTTAATAGCTTATACTAATAATTCAGCAAACCTTACTGAAACCTCTCTTAATGGTTTTATTAGTGGTGGTGTTAAAGCTGGTGATACAATTTCTGCTGATGATGTAATGAAAGCTGTTATGATTTTTTCAGCTAATGATGCTTCTGTTATGATGGCTGAATCTGTAGCTGGAAGTGTTGATGCTTTTTCTAATATGATGAATGAAAAAGCTAAAGAATTAGGTGCTACTCACTCTAACTTTATTAATCCAAATGGATTAGAAATTAATAGTACTACTCATAATGTAACTACAGCTTATGACTTAGCTCTTATTGCAACGGAAGCTTTCAAATCTGACTGGATAAAAGATGTTATGGCTGAAAAGTCAACAAGCGTATCTTTAGATGGTACTACTATATTAATTGATACAAGAAATAAAATCTTAGGTAAAGATGGAAACGTTGGTGGTAAGACTGGTACTGAAGATCAAGCTGGACACTGCTTCGTAGGATTCTTCCAAAAAGATGGTAGAAATTTAGTTACTGTTGTTTTAGGATCTGAATATGGTGTTGATGGAACTAACGTATTTAATGATACTTTATCAATAGCTAATTACGGTTATACTGCTAAGGAAAGTCTTTATAAAGAAGCTGGTAGTGAAGTTGGTACTGTAACTTTAAACTATAAATTATTTAGATTCTTTGGGCCTACTAAAGAAGTAACAGCTCCAATAGTTCTTTCTAAAGATATTAACTTATATAATAATGATTTTAATAATGACCATGCTGAAATATTATATAAAGGTGAAGAAACTAATGCTTGGAAACTTACAGGAAACAAAACTGTTAATTTAACATTAAAGGTAGGACAATTTGAAGAAACTGTTGAAGGAACTATTGCTCTTACAACTGGTGATTTATTAAAGGCTAATCTTCCTCTATATGGAGCTGCTTTATTATTTACAGTTATAGTTATTGTATTAATCGTAGTTCTTATTAGAATCATCAGCATGAATAAAAGAAGAAACAGAAGAAATAGATATTATAGATAATTATTAATTGATAATTAAGGTAAGAAATCCCACTTAGGTGGGATTTCTTTTTTTATAAATTCATCATTCATCATTGATAATTCATAATTAAGTGAAAGTGTGCTATAATCTAAAGGAAATTTACACGAGGTGATTTAATAAATGATGAATGAAAAAGTTGACTTAAAGGGAAGCGTAATTTTAAACCCTGTTCCTGTAGTAATGGTTACTTCTAGAGGTAAGGATGGTAAAGACAATGTATTTACCGTAGGCTGGGTTGGAACAGTATGTACTAAACCACCAATGCTTTCTATTTCTGTTAGACCTGAACGTCTTTCACATAAATACATATCTGAAACCATGGAGTTTACTGTTAATATGCCTACTTCTAAGCTTACAAAAGCTGTAGATTATGTTGGTGTACGTTCAGGAAAAACCGTTGATAAAATAAAGGAAATGAACTTTACCATGAAAGAAGGAACTAATGTAAGCTCACCTTATATCGATGAATGTCCTGTATCCATTGAATGTAAAGTAAAGACAGTACTTCAGCTTGGTACTCATGATTGCTTTATTGCTGATGTAGTTGGCTCACATGTAAACAAAGAACTATTTGATGAAAAAGGTAAGATTCATCTAGAAAAAGCTGATTTAATTACCTACTGCCATGGAGAATATTTTAAGATGGATACTAATCCACTAGGTTCCTTTGGTTATTCTGTAGCAAAAAAGAAGAAAGCTTTAGAAAGTAAATCAGTTAATGATAAAACTAGCAAAGATAAACCTAAAACTAGAAAAAAAACTCATAGTAAAGCTAAGAGTAAAGATAAGACTAAAGCTAAATCAAATTCGAGCAAAGTTAAAAAATCTTTTAATAAGAAAGGAAGATAATTAATGTATATACTTTCATATACCATTCCATATAAAGATTTAGATATGGCTATGGAAAAATTACAAATACATAATATATATAACGCCTTTTACGAAGCACCTTTAGAAATTACTACTGATGATTATGGTTATGGCTATATAGAAAAAGATGATGAAGATATCACTTTAAAAGTTGCAATGGAGGATACTGAAGGAGAATTAAATGAATTTATAGAGCTTGTAGATTCAATCCTTGGTGTTAAGCATATTGGATTAGAGGAAAATACTAATGATTATACTACCTTTGAATTCCCAGCCATTCATATTGATGATACTTGGGTTATTGCCTCTCCTGAAGAAGAATATCCAAATAAAAATAAAATAAATTTCATATCCCAAGGTGCATTTGGAACTGGTCTCCACGAAACAACACAAGATATTCTTAGACTTATTTTAAATAAATTAGAGCTAAATGATAAAACTGTTTTAGATATAGGTACTGGTTCTGGTATACTTTCCATTGCTGCTTCATTTACTGGAGCTAAAAAAGTTGATGCTGTAGACATTAGAGATATTACCGATGAACTTGAACTAAATGCCTCATTAAATAACATTAATAATATAAAAGCTATTGTTGGAAATATTTTAGAAGATGAAAGTCAAATTGATGAATTCTATGACTGGATATTTATTAATATTGGCGGTGAAGAAACTAAGATGTTTATGGAGTTTATCAATAAACATCTAAATGAAAATGGTGATCTTTTAGTTTCTGGTCTTGTTGAATGGAGCTTTGATGAAGTAAAAGCTAATGTTGAAAAATATGGCTTTGAATTTATTGAAAAGTATCAAACTAATGAATGGTGTACTGCTACCTTTAAAAAAAGATAATTAAAGAATGTAATAAGAGCCCTTAGGATAAATCCTAAGGGCTAAAAAAGATGTGGCCTAGTTTACAAGCCACACCTCTTTTATATATTTTATTCTTCTCCATATAAGTATTGATACATTTTATAATTAACTTTTATCTTATCAACATACTTTTTAGTTTCTGCAAATGGTATATTATATAGTGTTTCTCCATCCTTTGAATATTCGCTATCCTGTAGCCATTGACTCACATTTCCACTTCCTGCATTATAAGCTGCTAATGCTGTATCTACATTACCAAACTGTTCTATCAAATTATTTAAATACCAACAGCCCATTTTTATGTTTATTTCTGGATCATACAGCATATGAGGAAGAAAATAGCTTATTTCTATATTAGATGATATCCACTGTCCTGTGCTGTCCATAATCTGCATTAATCCCTTAGCACCTTTACTTGATGTTGAATTTTCCTTAAATTTGCTTTCAGCTTTTATTACTGATAAAACAAGTAAAGGATCTAAATTATATTCATTGCTATACTTTTCAACATATTCCTTATAATTATAGGGATAAAAGTATTTCTTCATTCCTTGTTGAACTCCTAAAAAAGCAAGCAAAACTAAAAGTAAAAGTGCTATAATTTTTTTTAAATTCATTGTCTCTCCCTACTTCAAATTGCTATTTAAAAACTCAATAAGTAGATCAACCTGTTCCTTAGTTTTAGGCAATACATCATTATTTTCAATAATGATATTAGCAAAATCCTTTTTTCTTTCCAATGGCATTTGAGAGTTAATCCTATTTATAGCATCTTCTCTACTTATGCCATCTCTAGCCCTTACTCTTTGAATTTGGGTATTTTGATCTACCCAAACTAAGATAACATAATCTACTTCCTTATGCAAATCATTTTCTATTAAAGTAGGTGCATCTAAAACTAATATTTTTGTTCCATTCTTCTTATGCTTATCCATACTTTCAAAGATTTCACGCTTTATATAAGGTATTATTATTTCTTCATATTTTTTTCTTTGTTTTGGAAATCTAAATATGTGATTACCAAATTCTTTTCTTCTAAAATCACCTCTCCAATCAAAGAAGCCAGCACCAAACTCTATTTTAACTTTTTCTAAAATTTCAGGATATTTTTTTAAAACATCTCTTGCAATAATATCTGCATCAATAATTTCAAATCCTGCAGTTTTTAGCATAAGTGATACTGTACTCTTTCCTGATCCAATTCCTCCAGTTAACCCTATTGTTATCATACTTTACCCCCTATTTTGCTTCATACCAGTTTTCCCCTAAGTTTACATCAACATCTAGTGGTACGGATAATTCAAATACGTTTTCCATTTCTTCTATAACTAAGCTCTTTACCTTCTCTAATTCATTTGGCTTAACATTTAATATAAGTTCATCGTGTACCTGAAGTATTATTTCACTATTTAATCCTTCTTTTCTTAATCTTTCGTACACCTTCACCATGGCAAGCTTTATTATGTCTGCTGCACTTCCTTGTATTGGTGCATTCATGGCAAGCCTTTCACCTAAAGCCATTACTATTTTATTAGATGATTTTATTTCTGGAATAAATCTTCTTCTATTTAAAAGTGTCAATACATATCCATCTTCTTTAGCACTATCTATGGCACCTTGTAAGAAATCTTTAATTTTTGGATATCTATCAAAGTATATTGCCATATATTCAGCAGCTTCTTTTCTAGTTATTTTTAAATCTTGAGAAAGACTAAAATCACTTATTCCATATACTATACCAAAGTTTACAGCCTTAGCTCTACTTCTCATAAGAGAAGTTACTTCTTCCACTGGAACCTTAAATACCTCAGCTGCTGTCTTTGTATGAATATCACTATGATGCTTAAAAGCATCTATCATATTGGCATCATTTGACATATGTGCTAGTACTCTTAGTTCTATCTGTGAGTAGTCACAAGAAAGTAATATATCGCCTTTTTCCTTAGGTATAAATACCTTTCTTATTTCTCTTCCCATTTCGTATTTTACAGGTATATTTTGAAGATTTGGTTCTGTACTGGATAATCTTCCTGTAGTTGTTACCGTCTGATTAAAGCTTGAATGTATTCTTCCATCAATATCAATAACATTCTTTAAACCTTCAACATAAGTTGAATTTAATTTTGTTATTTGTCTATAATAAATTATTTTTTCAATGACAGGATGCTTATCCTTTAACTTTTCTAATACATCAGCATTAGTTGAATAACCTGTCTTAGTTTTCTTTATAACTGGAAGGTCTAACTTTTCAAATAATATCTTTCCAAGCTGTTTTGGTGATGATATATTAAACTCCTCTTCACAAAGATGGTAAATTTCCTTTTCAGTATTCTTTATTTCTTCTTTGAACTTCACTGCTAACTTCTCAAGTATTTCACCATTTACATTAAAGCCTACTGCTTCCATGCTTGATAATACGTTAATAAGTGGATGTTCAACCTTATAATAAAGTTCTTCCATCCCTTCCTTTTCTATTCTCTCCTTTAAATAAAGGTATAAATCACCTAAATATTTAATTGCTGATGACATTTTTTCATCAATGCTTTTTTCCAGGTATTCATTAATAAGAACTTTTAAATTGTAGTCAGCCCTTGCTGAATCTATTAAATAAGCAGCAATAGCTGTATCAAAATCAAATCCATTAACTTGTATACCGTCTTTACTTAATGCTGTTAATAAATTCTTACCATCATGAATAACTTTCTTTATGTCACTATTATCCATAAATTGCTTTAATATAAAGACGGTTTCTTCCTTATGTTCTTCATATAAGTTAGCTAAATTTATTTCTGCACATTGTTCTCCACTATAGATATAGATAGTTTCTATTTTTATTTTTGAATAAACATTAGAATTTGAGGACTCATACCCAATATATACTCTTTCCTTAAGAGTTTTCATAAACTCTTTAAAATCTTCAATGTTATCAATTACTTTAATTACTTCTTCAGCAGAAGTTTTACCATCTACATCTTCAAGTCCTAAAACTTCTAAAAGACTGTTTAATTTAAGATCTTTAAATATTTTCATTAGTTCTTCTGGATTGTAGTTTTTGCCATTAGTAACTAAAGTAATTCCTTCTTCATTTTTATTTACAGTAATAAGCTTTTTATTTAAAAGTGCCTTTTCTTTATTATCCTCTATTGCTTTTCTTATTCTACTAGAATTGATTTTTTCACTGTTTTCTATTATATCTTCCAATGAACAATAAGTTTTCACTAAGCTTAATGCAGTTTTCTCACCAATAGTATTTACTCCATCTATAGAATGACAATTGCTACCTACAAGAGATGCCACATCAATGTATTGTACTGGCTCTATACCATACTCTTCTATAAATACTGTTTTATTATAGCTCTTTATATTATTTATCCCTGACTGAACATATATTACCTTTATATTATCATCACTTAATTGTAATAATGTCTTATCTGCTGTTGCTATGTATATTTCCATTGATTTTTTTTGCCCTTCATTTACAATGGTTGCAAGTAGGTCAGATGCATCTATTCCATCCCTTTCATAAATAACAGCTGAAAAATTTTCTAGAATTTCTTTTATATATGGTTTTTGTTCATAAAAAGCCTTAGGAGCATTTTCTCTTGTAACCTTAAATCCATTACATTCAGAATGTCTCCATGTCTTCATGCTACCTTCTAGAACTGCTGCTATAAGATCTGGCTGTATTTCATTTTTTATGGCAAAAAACATCTTAGTAAACCCATATATGGCATTTGTATATAAACTTTCATCATTGCTCATATTAGGTATTGCATAAAATGCTCTCTCAATTAAACTTTCAGCATCTATAATCAATAATTTATCCATACTCTCCTCCATCTTTTTAATAATTATCTATGTTTATTATACTATTCTTTCATTTATATAACTATCCATCTATTTGAAAAATAATACTATTAAAATATACTTAAATCAAACTCTTCAGATAAGTCCTTTAATATATGAAGACCACACACACTGTTTCCTTTTTTATCTAAGGCTGGTCCATATATTCCTATACCATATCTTCTTGGAACAGTTGCAAGTACTCCTCCACCTACACCTGACTTAGCTGGAACCCCTACATGTATAGCAAATTCTCCTGATGCATCGTACATTCCACAAGTCACCATGATAGTCTTTACTATTCTACATATATCCCTAGACATTAACACTTCATTACTCCATGGAGTTACCCCATCATTAGCAATTACAGCACCAAATCTAGCCAAATCCCTTGCTGTTGCTTCAATGGAGCATTGTTTAAAGTATAAATCAAGTACTTCTTCCACATCTCCTTCTAGAGCTCCTGTACTCTTCATATAATATGCTAAAGCCCTATTTCTATCTCCTGTAGCTTTTTCATTTAAATATATCTCTTCATTTATACCTATATTAGGATTATTTGTAGCCCTTCTTAAAAAATTTAAGATTCTTTCTAATTTCTTTTCTTGAGTTTCTCCAAATATCAATGATGTAGTAACAATAGCTCCTGCATTGATCATTGGGTTATAAGGTCTATTTTCCATGGCTGCCTCTAAATTAACTATACTGTTAAAGCCCATTCCTGTAGGTTCTACATTTACTTTGCTAAAAACATTAGTTCTTCCATTATCATTTAAAGCAATTATCAGGCTTACTACCTTAGAGATACTTTGTATAGTAAATTTAACATCACTATCACCAGCCCAAAACTCATAGTTATCCTTTAAATCTACAACACATACACCTAAAGCTTCTGGATCTGCTTCCATAAGCGCAGGTATATATGAAGCTAACTTTCCTTCTTTCGCATAAACTTTATTCTTTTCTACCAAACTTTCTAATAACTTTTTCATTTGTCTTTCCTTTCCTATCTTTTGTTTTATTTAATTATAGTTGTTATTTAATTTTTTATCAATGATACTATCTATTTATTCTTTTTAATATTTATTAATTCGGCAAAAATCTACAACATTATATATACATATTATGGTATACTTATTTATATTTTATTTAAAATAAGCTTAGAGGTGTTTAAAATGAATGATGAATTATTAAAAAAATATGCTAGACTAGCAGTGGAAATGGGTGTTAACTTAAAGGAAAATGATACTCTTTGTATTAATACTCCAATTGAAACTGCTGAGTTTGCAAGATTTATTGCTGAAGCTGCCTATGCAGTAGGTGCTAAAGATGTTATTGTAAACTATAGCGATGCTAAACTTAACAAAATAAGACTATTAAATAGCTCTGTAGATACATTATCTACTTTACCTGAATGGTTTGGTGAAAATTATAACTATTACGCTAGAAATGGTGCATGTTTTATTTCTATCTCTGCATCTGATCCTGATGCATTTAGCGGAGTACCTATGGAAAATATAGCTGCATACTCCAAAGCAAGAAGTATAGCTTTAAAGGAATATTCTGAAGCAGCAACAGCTAATAAGGTTAGATGGTGTGTACTATCTTATCCAACTCTTGCCTGGGCTAAGAAAGTCTTCCCTGATGCTACCGATGCTGAGGCTTTAACTAAGCTTGGCGGTGCAATAATTAGTGCAGTAAGAGTAGATACTGCTGACCCAGTTGAAGCATGGAATAACCATAATGCTGCCATTGCAAAGAGTCTTGATTTCATGAACAAGAATAACTTTAAATCTTTACATTTAAAAAGCAGCAATGGTACTGATTTAACTGTAGAACTTCCTGAAAACCATTATTGGGCTGGTGGAAGTGAAGCTGATACTAAAGGTATTTTATTCAATGCCAATATGCCTACTGAAGAAGTATTTACTTTACCTAAGAGAACTGGCGTTAATGGTATAGTATTTTCTTCAAAACCACTTAGCTATAATGGTAATTTAATAAATGATTTTTCAATAACTTTCAAGGATGGAAAAGCTATTGATTTTGATGCAAAGGAAGGAAAAGAAGTGTTATCTCAGCTTCTTGATACTGATGAAGGTGCAAGATACCTAGGTGAAATAGCCTTAGTTCCTTTTGATTCACCAATATCAAATTCTAACTTAATATTCTACAATACTCTATTTGATGAAAATGCAGCTTGTCACCTTGCTTTTGGTAGAGCTTATCCATGTATAAAAGGTTCTGAAAATTTAAGCGAAGAACAACTGAAAGAACTTGGTGTTAACGATTCATTAATCCATGTAGATTTTATGATTGGAACAGCTGATTTAGAAGTAACAGGTTATACTAATGATGGAACAGAGGTTTCTGTATTTAAAAATGGTAATTGGGTATTTTAATTAATAGCACATTTAGGAGGGGTATTATGGCAAATATATTAGTTTTAGGTGGTAGCGGATTTGTAAGTGAAGCCTTATCAAAATATTTAATTAGAAGAGGATATTCAATTGATATACTAACAAGAGGAAAAAAGAAAATATCTTTTGATGGCTACGAAAACCATATCCTTTGTGATAGACATGATAAAGCAGCCATGAAAGAAGCTTTAAAGGATAAAAAATATTCTTATGTATTTGATATATCTGGCTACACAAAAAATGATATAGAAATATTGTTTAATGCTTTAGTTGATTTAAAATCACTTGAAAAGTATGTTTTTTGCTCTTCTGCTTCTGTTTATGGCGATCACCATGATCTTGTAACAGAAGAGTCTCCTGTTGATAGAAATTCAATTTGGGGTGATTACAGCTTAAATAAAATTGAATGTGAAGAATTCATTATGGCAAAAGTTAAGGAAGGAGACTTAAAAGCAACTATCTTCAGACCAACATATATCTATGGCGAAGGTAACACATTAAAGAGAGAATCTTACTTCTTTGATAAAATCATTAATGATGAAGTAATTCAAATTCCTGATGAAGATACAAAGGTTCAATTTATCCATATAGAAGATTTGGTTAAGAACTTTGAATGTGCTATGTACAATAAATTTGATGGCAGAATTTATAACCTTACACATCCTGTAAGATATACTTTTGAAGAACTTGTTATGGCATGTGCTGAGGCTGTGGGAAAAGATGCTATAATTAATAAAGTCCCTCGTGAAGAAATTGAATTTTTCCCATTTAGGAAGTTCAACTTTAATGTAAGCATTATGGATATGAGAGAAAATGGTTTCCACTCACCAATGGTAACACTAAATGAAGGACTAAATTTTGCATATAACTGGTATAAAAACAACAAAAAAAATGCTGCTTAACTGCAGCACTTTTTTTAATTATGAATTATGAATTAAGAATGATGAATTAAGGTTGAAACTCAAAGAGTTTCTAAAACTTATATTATTTAAAACTCCCTCTATGGGAGTTTTTTCCTAAATTCATCACTCATCATTCATCATTATCTAAGCTTGTTTATTTTCATCTCTTGGCTTATCCTTGCCTAGCTTTCTTGATTCTTTGGAAAATCCTACTTCATTTGCTGTTTCTGTTTTCATCTTTCTTAATTCTGCTCTAGTCTTTTGACCAGATTTTTTATTATTTTTTGAATTTTTATTATTCTTATGTGCCATGATAATCCCTCCTCTTACATAAATTATTTTGTGTAAGGAGAAGCTATTTTACACATAAGGATTTATAGTAATCTTTCCAATCTTTCTCTTATAGCCTTAATAAAGCCTTCTGTATCAGTAATTTGTACATCTTTTAACTCTGTAAGAAGTGCCAAGTCTTTAGTCATGACACCTTCATTTATGGTATCAATAGATGCTTTTTCTAAATTATCAGCAAAAGTAACAAGGTCTCTTAGTCCGTCCATTTCTCCTCTTTTTCTTAAGGCACCGCTCCAAGCAAAAATTGTAGCTATGGAGTTAGTTGAAGTGCTTATGCCCTTTAAATAATTGTAATAATGTCTTTGTACAGTACCGTGAGCTGCTTCATATTCATAATACCCTTCTGGTGAAACAAGAACGGAAGTCATCATAGCTAATGATCCAAAAGCTGTTGCTATCATATCACTCATTACATCACCATCATAATTTTTAAGTGCCCATATGAATCCACCTTTTGACTTTATAACTCTTGCAACTGCATCATCAATTAAAGTATAAAAATACTCTATTCCAAGGCTATCAAATCTTTCTTTATATTCCTTTTCATAAATTTCAGCAAATATATCTTTAAAAGTATGGTCATATTTTTTAGAAATTGTATCCTTGGCAGAAAACCATAAATCTTGCTTAGTATCTATAGCATAATTAAAGCAACTCCTAGCAAAGCTTTCTATAGAATTTTTCTTATTATGCATTGCCATAACAATTCCTTCTTCATGAAAATCATGGATAAGTTCTTCACTTACTTCTCCATTGCTATCTTCAAATACAAGTTTCGCCTTCCCTGAACCTGAAATTTTCATCTCTACATCTTTATATATATCGCCATACGCATGTCTTGCAATGGTTATTGGCTCTTGCCATGTTCTAACATATGGCTTGATAGAATCTATAGTTATAGGACTTCTAAATACTGTTCCGTCTAGAATAGCCCTTATTGTCCCATTAGGACTCTTCCACATTTCTTTTAAGTTATATTCTTTTACCCTATCTTTATTTGGAGTTATTGTTGCACATTTGACACCTACACCATATTTTTTAATAGCATTAGCCGCTTCTACAGTAACCCTGTCATCTGTTTCATTTCTATATTTTAATCCTAAATCATAATATTCTGTTTTTAATTCTATAAAAGGATTTAATAACTCTTCTTTAATGATGCCCCATATTATTCTAGTCATTTCATCTCCATCCATTTCCACCAATGGATTAATCATTTTTATCTTGCTCATAAATACGCCCCCTTATTTTCTTTATTATACAATTATGTATTTATTATACATTTATTTTGTAGCATTAGCAAAGATTTCCTTCATATTTTTTATTTTTTATTACCTTATTAATGTTTTTAAGATATTTTTTGCAATTTGTTTTTTATTTCTTGCAAAATCTTTTAAATTTGCTCTAAAATAAAAAAATCAGCTTTTCAGCTGATTTTACTATTTTACATCTTTATAATCTACATCTATTACTTCTCCATTTTCTGAATCAAATGGGTTTTCTTCCTCTGATGGTTTTGTTGTATATACGCTTGCCTTTTCATTACCTTCTTTCTTATGTGCCAATATCACTTTAATCTTTCTATATATAAAAATTACTAAAGCTGCTACTAATACATATGGTAACATAAAACTTACAAATCTAATTATTATAACTAATATGGCTATCATTATTGCCAAAGATAATATACTTCTTAAACTTCCATTCATTAAAACAACCTCAACTCTCCATTTTTTCTTATCTGTTGAATATATTATACTACCTTAGTCCACACTTTGCAATATAAGTTATTAATTATTTTTAAAAATGGTTTTTTATATCATTTAAGATGGTGTTATTATAAATATAACAAAATTTACTTAATTATAATATTCTATAAGACTTTTTAAAAATAAAAAGGTCTCCACTGGGTGTTTCCCTATAGATGTCTCCCCTGCTAATAAAAAACCATTGATTCCATTTACTATAAAACTAAATATACTCTCTACTTCTGTATATCTTGCTCTATTACCTTTAATCATGCTATCTAATAAATGAGTTGCCATAATTATTTTGTCTTCATAACCTTTTTCTTTTAGCTTATTTATAGCTATGTGTTGATTTTTTACGGCATCCTTAATTCCACATTCCGGCATTAAATCTCCTCTTGCAATTATAATTCCATCTACATTTTCACAAATTTCTTCTATATTATTAATTCCTTTTTTTGTTTCAACCTTACCATAATACAGTATATCTTTGCTACTTTTATTATTTTTTTCCACAAACTCTTTTAGCTCTATAATATCTTTTTTGCTTTCCACATAAGATTGACAAAAGCTATGGATGTCATGATTCAATGCCCATATTATACTTTCTTTATCTAATGTACTTAATTTCCCTCCATCCATAGCTAGTGAAGGAATATTGCATCCTTTTCCACCTCTGATTATTCCTTCATTTAATACTCGTGCTTTAATTATACCTTTACTTTGGTCTAATACCTCAAAATTCATGGTATCATCTTTCATAGATATTTTATTTACTTTATATTTATTTATATTCTTACTATTAATATTAAGAGGAATTAAGTTCTTTAAAATTCTTTTATCTTTTAATAAATAATTATACATATCTTCTCCACAAAAATATACTATATCTTCCATATGTATCTTATAGGTTGAAAAGACTATTTCACTTACTCTTACTTTACGTCCCCGTAAATCTCCTATTATTTCAACCTTCTTGTTACTATTTCGTACTTCTGCTACTATCTTATCAAATTCTTCATCATGAAAATGTGAAAAATTCAATCTAATGCTTTCTAATCCTGAGGTAATTAACTGTCTTAAGACCTGACTCTTCATGGAGCTTGGCCCTATAGTAGCTATAATTTTCATCATAACCTCTTTATGCTATTATTCTATTTAATTTTATTACTTTTATTTTTTTTTATTCCTTTTATATTCACATTTTATATACTCTCAACATATTATATTAACAAATAACATAATTTTCTTATGTTATTTATATATATTTAATTTAGGATGTAGTACCATGAAAAAATTCACAGTAAAAGTCTTAATCACATTATCTAAATTAAATAACTCAGCAAAAATTTTATTAGTATTAGCTACTGTTTGTTTAATTCAGACTATCTGCGTAATGTTATTTAATTTAGAGGGTTCCTCCCCTTCTGAAGTAACCATTCGCTCAGCAATGTCATCAATTTTCGGATATTTTTTTGGTCATCAGTGTAAAAATCACTTTAATATAGTTAATTATAATAGCCAGATATACTTTGCAGGTTTTATATCTTTTATAACTTTAGGAGCAATAATTTTAATGACTTGGCTTCCTATTAATCAAAACACACCAGCAACAGCTGATATAAGAAATCTTCTATTAACCACAGTAGGTTTCCTTATATGCATGGTTAAACAAGTTGATGAATAACATCTGAAAAAATCGTATAAAAAGGAACTATACCTTGTATTAAGTATAGCTCCTCTTTATTTAACTGAAATAAATCTGTTCTAAATATACTTAATATCTAATAAATATAAATAGAACTTTTATTATGGAGGATATAATGAAATATATAAAATTAGTATTTACAATTTTCATTTGTTTTATTTTATGTGGTTGCTTTTTAGATGATCCTAAATATATAACTTTCGAAACCAAGCCTACTACATACTATTATTCAGATGAACTATATAGCAAACTTAAGGAAAATCCTTCATTTACATTGCAAGTATTTGATTGTGTTTTATATAAATATTATGATGTACCTAAAGAAGATTATGACATTGCTGAATCCTTCCTTACTTCTTTACGTACAGAAAATTATTTAACTGAACTTCCTGATAAATATAAGAAAAGCAAACCACAATATAGGCTTATTATTTCCTTAGGTAGCTCAAAATATATTATTAATGCCTATTCTACAGAGTTAGATACAATTCATCCTTACGATGGTTCCTTTCAAGAAGATATTATTGACAGTACAAAGAATGTTGATGCACGTAATAATATTTATGATTTTTGCGTATACGTTGCAAATGAAAAATGTAAATTACAAAATTAAAGTTGAAGCTCACTCTAAGAACTTCAACTTTAACTTTTCATTTTTAATTTTTAATTTTTTCTAGTAGTTCAAAAGCTCTCTTATTTTTTAAAGGATGAATTGCATATGGAGCTATCTCACAAAGAGGCTGTAGAACAAATTCTCTTAAATGCATCAGCGGATGAGGCAATATGACAAACTCATCATTGCTTACTAAATCATCAAATAGTATTATATCTAAATCTATGGTTCTTGGTCCCCACTTGATTTCTCTCTTTCTCTCTAATAAGCTTTCTATATTTAGAAGTTCAGCCATTAATTCATTTGGCTTTAGATATGTTTCCACTTCTATTACGGCATTTAAGAAGTCTTCTTGATCTTCCTTACCCCAAGGCTTAGTTACTAAAAGCTCCGATTCCTTTGTAACTTTTGTTCCTTCTAGCTCACTAATCTTTTCTATGGCTTTTCTAATATATTTCTCTTTATTGCCCATATTGCTGCCTAATGCTATATAAGCCTTATGACGAGCAATGGTAGTTTCCACTGCTGCATAATCTAAATGTCTTCCTATTGGCGCCCATGGCTTCTTTAATGATACCTTAACTTTCTTTACCACTTCATAAGTATCAAGGACATATGCTCCTATTTTATATACTAAAGTTTCTAATAAGTCACAAACCTCTCCATTAAATACTTTTTCAACATTGTGACATAACTCTCCGTAATGCACTGAAGCACTTAAATCACCATTTTTAGCAGCTTTACTAAAATCTAAAGATAATTCTAGTGATAATATAAATTTCTGACCTAAAGTTTTTTCTTCTTGAAACACTCCATGGTTAGCAAAAATCTCTATGTTTTTTAAATATATCTTATCCATCTATTCTCCTTACTTTGCTCTAAGGATTGTATCTGTCATTATACATACCCTCTTATTTTCTAAAACATCATGAACTCTAATGATTTCACAGCCAGCCATTATTCCTATTACTGTTGTGGCAAGGGTTCCTTCTAGTCTTTGATCCACTGGTAAATCTAATGCTATGCCTATCATTGATTTTCTTGAAGTTGCAAGAAGTACTGGATATCCCATATCCTTAATCCATTTTAAGTTATTCATCACCATAAGATTTTCTTCATATGTCTTAGCAAAACCTATACCTGGATCTAATATTATATTTTCTTTCTTTACCCCTGCCTCTAAAGCAATATCTATACTTTCTTTTAAATCGCTAATAAACTCTTTTTCTAAATCTACATATGGTTTAGCTATTCTGTTGTGCATTAATATGCATGGTACATTATACTTGGCTGCTATCTTTGCCATAGCTTCATCCTTTTTAAAGCCCCATACATCATTAATTATATCTGCACCAGCTTTTATGGCTGCTTCTGCTGTATCACTATTATAAGTATCAATAGAAATAACTACATCCATTTCTTTTCTTATAGCTTCAATAACTGGAACAACTCTACTTATTTCCTCTTCAATAGAAACAGCTTTTGCACCTGGTCTAGTAGATTCTCCACCGATATCAATTATATCTGCTCCATCAGCAACAAGTTTTCTCACTTGCATTAATGCAGCTTCTATTTCATTGAATTTTCCTCCATCAGAAAATGAATCTGGAGTAACATTAAGTATCCCCATAATATATGTTCTTTCACCAAAGTTAAATTCAGTATTTCTAATTTTCAAAACTTTTCCCCCTAAACCTTAGTACTTTATCTCTAAATTTCTTTTTTCTAGAGGCCAATTACACTCCTTAGCGGCTTTACATTTATAGCATGCCCTTGAAAGCTTATCGCTTTTATAAATAATAGCATTTAAATCATTACTTTCACAATTTCTATGATTTATAATTGCTTCTAAAATCATTGTTTTTTCTTCTTCTTTAAAATCTATATCCTTAAGTATTTCTTTAGCTATATTAAAACTTGCAATATGATGACCAATTCCTTTTTCATACTGCTCTACCCTACCAATATCATGTAAAAGGCCAATGACATAAATAACTTCCTTTGAATATTGTAAATTTTTTTCTAAAACCATCATATAAGCTATTCTGGACATATCTAAGAAATGTTCTAGGTTATGTCTACAAAACTCTCTTTTTTCTTCATATGCTTCTAACCTATTTAAATAATCCTTATAAATGGTACTATTAAATATCTTATTAACTCTTTCCATACATCTACCTACTTTTGAAGCAGCATCATAACTTCTCTTCTTAATGTAGCATCTTCCTTGAAAATACCTCTATATGATGTGGTTACAGTTTTTGTACCTGGCTTTTTAACACCTCTCATAGTCATGCACATATGCTCTCCTTCAACTACTACCATTACGCCTTCTGCATCTAAGTATTTCATTATAGCATCTGCTACCTCACTGCTTAATCTTTCTTGCAATTGTGGTTTTTTTGCATATAATTCTACTGTTCTTGCTAGCTTTGAAAGTCCTGCAACTCTTCCTCTAGGTATATATGCTATATGGGCTTTTCCATAAAAAGGTATTATATGATGCTCGCACATTGAGAAATATGTAATATCTTTTTCGATAACTAAATCATTATTTTCCACTTCAAAAGTTTTTGATAGAATTTCTTCTGCATCCTTACCTAATCCTGAAAATATTTCTTCATACATTCTAGCAATTCTTTCAGGTGTTTCTATTAACCCTTCTCTTTCTAAATCTTCTCCAATTCCTTCAAGTATAAGCTTTGCTCCAGCTATTATCTTTTCCTTATCCATATCGTTATTTCCTCCTAAATTATAAATTGCTCATATTCACTTCTGATTCTTTCTACCATACTTGTGCTGTAGCTTCTTTCTTCAAATTGTACAATCTTCATTATCCCTAAAATTGAATTAGTTATAAAAACTTCATCTGCACTGTATAAATCTTTTTTATCTAAATGTTTTTCACAAACTTTAAAATTTTTTATTACCCAATTTCTTACCACTCCTGGTAATATTCCGTCGCTTATCTTTGGTGTATAAATTTTTTTATCCTTGATAATAAATATGTTGCTAGTGGCTCCTTCAGCTATATTTCCATAAATATTTAAAAATACAACCTCATTAAATCCTTCTTTATTTGCTTTGTTATACTCATAAAGATTTTCATTATAACTTAATGCCTTAAGATAAGTCATCATAGAGGTAGGATTTCTTAAAACAGATGATAGCTTTAGCTTAAATCCATTTTTATAATCTTTCTTAGAATACTTTATTTTTCTTGTGGAAAAAACTATATTCTTTTCTGTTACCACAATTTTTAATACTATATTTTTAAGTTTTTCTTGCTTTATAAAATTCTTAATAAATTCAATATCAATATGCTCTCCTAAACCCATTATATCTATGGACTTATTTAGCCTATTTATATGTTCTTCTAAAAATACTGCTTCCTCTTTTATTAAAATTGTTTCAAAAACTCCCTGTGCAAAATAAAAGCCGCCATCAAGCTTTACATAGTCTTTATTATAACTTATTTCTCTCATTATAACACCTTCATTAATGCTTTTGCTTTATCCAATGTTTCTAGATATTCGTCTTCCTCAATGGATTCATAAGTTATTCCTCCACCAACACCAAAATATGCCTTATTATCTTTCTTTAATATTGTCCTTATAGCTATATTAAAATCACTATTGCCCCTAAAATCAAAGTATCCTATGGCTCCTGTATATATGTTTCTTTTTAAACCTTCTAGCTCCTCAATTATCTCCATAGCCCTTATTTTTGGTGCTCCTGTGATAGATCCTCCAGGGAAGCATTCCTCCATTACCTTTACTGCTGAAATATTATCTTCTAGTTCCCCTTCAATGGTGGATACAAGATGAAATACTGTTGCATACTCTTCCAATGCAAATAGCTCTTTCACCTTTACTGTACCTGCCTTACATACCTTGCTAAAGTCATTACGTTCCAAATCTACAATCATTAATAACTCTGCTTTATCCTTTTCGCTATTAATTAGTTCAAGCTTATTTCTTTCATCTTCCCCTGCACTACTACCTCTAGGCCTTGTACCCTTTATAGGCCTAGTATGAGCAATTCTTTCTTTTATCTGAATGAATCTTTCTGGCGATGAACTTATAATTTGAAAATCATTAAAATTTAAATACGCTGAAAAAGGAGCCTTATTAATCTTTCTCAACTTTTTATAAATGGTAAAGCTGTCTTCTTCATTATGACAATAAAATCTTTGTGTCATATTGGCAATATAGACATCTCCACTTATTATATAGTCCTTAAGCCTTGTAATAGATTTTTTATATGCTTCTTTTGTAAAATTAGAAATAAATTTTTCTTCTTTATTATAACTGAATTCTTCATCTCTTACTTCTATTTGCTCTATTCTTTCAATGATATTTTGTACAGCTTTTTCTTCATCTGCAAAATATGATATATATTGCTTATTCTCAATTAAATCAAATATAATGATATTTCTATAAAAAACAAACTTCATATCAGGAATTTTAAAATCTTCACTACTGCTATCTGGCAGCTCTTCAATTATTCTTCCTGTATCATAAGATATGTATCCCATGCATCCCCCTATTAAAGGAATATTGCTTTTTTCTACTATCTTATCTCTCTTTAATAATTCCTCTAGTATTTTAAAAGGATTTCCTTTTACTTTTACTCCATCTATATATCCATCATTTTGGAAACTACAAAAAGTCATATATGGATTTAAGCCTATAAATGAATATTTTGATAACTTTTCATCTTCTTTAGAACTATCTAAAATAATAGTATCTCTTTCATATCTAAAAGCTTCATAAACTTCACATGGATTTAAACTTAGCTTTATTTCTTTTAAGTGTATGTTCATTTTTTAGCTCCTATTTATAATTATTTACTATATCAATAAAATTCTTTAATATTTTATGTCCATCTTCTGTCAGTTCTGCTTCAGGATGGAATTGTACTCCATATATAGGATAATCCTTATGCTTTACTGCCATTATTACCTGATCCTCTGTTTGGCATATTACTTCTAATTCTGCTGGTATGCTACTATTTTCTATTTCTAAAGAATGATATCTTGTAACCTTTAATGGATTTTTAACATCCTTAAATATATGTTGATTATTATGGACAACTTCACTTATCTTGCCATGCATAGGAACCTTTCCTTTAACAATTTTACCACCAAAATAATGTCCAATACATTGATGCCCAAGGCATATGCCTAAGATAGGTAATTTCCCTTTAAATCTTTCTAAAATCTCAAGACTAATTCCTGCTTGCTTAGGATCCTTTGGCCCTGGCGAAATGACAATTCCTGTTATATCCATATTCTCTATATCATGAATAGTAATTTTATCATTTCTATAAATTATTATTTCTTCCTCTAACTCCTTAAAATACCTTACCAGATTATATACAAAAGAGTCATAGTTATCTATCATTAATAACATTTTTTCCTCCTTTTTTATGCATCGTTTTACAAATTGTGCTACAATATTTATTGATTAATTATATCATATGTTCTTGTTTAATAAAAACTATTAGTTGAAAGGAGAAAGAAATAATTATGACAATATGCGATTTACATACACATTCTACTGCTTCTGATGGAACATCTTCACCTACAGAAGTTGTTAAAAGAGCTAAGGCCGCTAATGTAAAATACTTAGCACTTACTGACCATGATACTGTTTCTGGTATAGAAGAAGCCTTAGACGCTGCTAAAGGCCTTGAAATAACCTTCATTCCTGGTATTGAGTTATCTACTTATTTTAACAAGGAATCTGTTCACGTTTTAGGCTTCTTTAAAGGCGATGGATATAAAGATAAGGATTTAAATGATTTCTTAAACTCAATAAAGACAAAGAGAATTGAAAGAGCTAAAAAGATAGTAGAAAACCTGGCAAAATTCCATGATATTCATATAACTCTTGAATCTATTATGAAAAATGGTAAAGATACCATAGCAAGACCTCATATAGCAAAAGCTATAATGGATGCAGGGTACAACTATGATAAGGAATATATCTTTGAGCATTTCATTGGAAATGATTGTCCTGCTTACATTCCTAGTGTGCAAATAGATACTAAAGAAGGTGTAGAACTTTTAAAGAAACATGGTGCTATAGTAGTTTTAGCTCACCCTGTACTACTAAAGAAAAGCTCTTTCCAAGATGTATTAGCCCTTGGCTTTGATGGTCTTGAAGGAATATATCCTATGAACTCTGAAGAGGATACAGAAAAATTCTTAAGCTATGCTAAAGAACATAACCTTATCACTAGCTGCGGCTCAGACTCTCACGGTGGAGAAGACGACCTTAAACATGGTTCATTAGGCTCAATGGAAATGGATGAAGAATGGCTTACTAAGTTTTTAACTAAGCTTAAAGCTTAGTTAATTATGAATTATGAATTGTTGAATGATGAATTGTGGAATAAACTCCTTAAGGGAGTTTAAAAAATATTTTTAGAAACACTTTGTGTTTCATCCTTAATTCATCATTCATAATAAAAAAAGAAATAGCATTTGCTATTTCTTTTTTTATATTATTCTGCTATAAGGAAGGCTTTGTATCCTCTCATTGTTTCATAGATGTCTACTTTGCTTGCAACTTCCCATGGTGCATGCATATTTTGAAGAGCAACACCACAATCAATTACTTCCATACCGTACTCAGCTAATATATAAGCAATAGTACCGCCGCCTCCTTGGTCAACCTTACCTAATTCAGCCATTTGATATGAAACATCACTTTCATCCATTACATTTCTAAGCCATGCAACAAATTCTGCATTGGCATCATTACATCCACTTTTTCCTCTTGCTCCAGTATATTTAGCAAAAGCTAATCCCTTACCAAAGAATGCAGAGTTTTTCTTTTCATATGCTCCTGCATAATTGGGATCAAAAGCTGCTGTAACATCTGAAGAAAGCATTTTAGAATTAGCTAATGCTCTTCTTAATTTAAGTTCAGAATACTCTCCTACTCTGTCCATTAATTCTGCTACTGCATTTTCAAAGAATCTTGATTGCATTCCTGTAGCTCCTATGCTTCCTACTTCTTCTTTATCTACTAATAATACCACTGAAGTCTTTTTAACACTTTCAGTTTCTAATAAAGCTAATAGAGAAGTATATGCACAAATTCTATCATCATGTCCATATCCAGCAACCATGCTTCTATCTAATCCTAAATCTCTTGCTTTTCCTGCTGGAACAATTTCTATTTCAGCTGACATGAAATCTTCTTCTTCGAAATCATATTTTTCTTTTAATAATTTTAATATATTTGCCTTAACAGCTTCTTTTTCTTCACCTTCTAAAGGCATGCTACCAACTAAGATATTTAAATCTTCTCCAGCAATAACTTCTGTAGCTTTCTTTTGCTGTTGCTCTGATGCTAAATGTACTAACAAATCAGAAACCATAACAACTGGATCAGTTTCTTCTTCTCCAACTACCACGTCTATTTTTGTACCATCTTTTTTAACTACTACACCGTGTAAAGCTAAAGGTATTGTTACCCATTGATATTTCTTAACTCCACCGTAGTAGTGAGTTTCCATTAAAGATAATTCACTATCTTCATATAATGGATTTGGTTTTAAATCCAATCTAGGTGAATCTACGTGGGAACCTATAATTCTCATACCACTTTCAATGCTTTCGCTTCCTATTAAGAATAAAGCTAAAGATTTATCCATGTTGTTATAATATACTTTATCTCCTGCTTTTAGAGATTCTCCAGTAGATATAACATTCTTTAAATCTCTATATCCTTTTGCTTCTGCTAAAGAAATAGCTTCTTTAATTGATTCTCTTTCTGTTTTACAATCTGATATATATTTCTTATATCCTTCACAAAAATGAAAAATTTCTTGTTTTTTAGCATCATCAAATTTTAACCACGCATTTTTTTTACTGCCCATATTCTCATCCTCCTAATTATCTTCTGAAGTCAGATTTTCCATCCTTCTTTCTATAATATCAACAGCACTTATATCTGACATTAAAGAATGTCTATAATTTACTGCTGCTGCCTCAATAATTACTGCAATATTTCTACCAGGTCTTACTGGTACTCTAAGCTTTCTAACATTAACGCCTAATATTTCTTGAGTATCTTGATTAATTCCAAGTCTATCATAATCACCATTATCCTTCCAATGCTCAAAATGCATAACAAGATTTATACCCTTAGACTCTTGCACTGAACTCAATCCATATAGTGCAGTGATGTCAATTATTCCAATTCCTCTCACTTCAAGCATTCCAATAGTAATTTTCGGAGATGTCCCAATAAGTTCTCCATCAATTTCTTTAATATCAACAGCATCATCAGTTACAAGTCTATGTCCTCTTTTAATTAGTTCTAAAGCTGTCTCACTTTTACCAATGCCACTTTCACCTGTAATTAGTATACCTATGCCGTATACATCTACAAGAACACCATGTAATCTAGTTTGTGGTGCAAATTTATCTGATAAATATATAGTCATCTTACTTATAAAGCTGGTAGTAACTGATGTTGTTCTTAATAACCAAGTTTTATTTTTCTTGGCAGCCTTTATAAATTCTTCATGTGGCTCTAATCCTCTTGTTATTACAACACATTTAGAATTAAAACTAAAGTATTTATCCACTCTTTTTCTTCTTAACTCTCTACTCATATCCCCAATAAAACTCCACTCAGCCTTACCAACAACTTGTAATCTTTCAGGAGCAAAGTAGTTATAGAATCCAGCCAATTGAAGCCCTGGCCTATTTATATCATTAACAGTAATCTCTACACCTTTTTCACCTTCAACTAGTACTTCCAAATCAAAATCTTTAATTAATGTTTCTACTGTAACTGACAATATTTATCACCCTTTATTTTTTTTGCTTATTTTTTGGTTCTATTCCTGCAAGTTGACTTCTAAAGTTTGCCTTAACTCTGTCTATATAAATTCTTCTTAAATGAGCTTGTTCTTCTTTTTCAGCTTCATTTAATCCTTCTTCCTTGCTTTTTTTATATAATTCATTTATCCTAGCTGTTATTACATCTATTTTTGCATTTGTATAATCCATTTTAACATTTCCTTTCGTAATTAGCTTCTTATGATTATTTTACATTTTTTTCTTATGAATATCAACTTTATATTACAAAATTACTTCTTTTTTATTTATCTCCAAATTATAAATTAATTATTTATTAAAAGTTCAAGAAAAAAAGAGATGTCTTAAACACCTCTTTTCGTAAAAATTTATTTATATTGCTTCAAATTTCTCTCTTAGGAAACTTTATTTTAAATTCTGTAAAGGAATCATTGCTCTTTACACTTATGTTGCCATTATTTCTCTCTATAATTTCCTTAGTAATTGATAATCCAAATCCATTTTCTTTATTTTGATTTTCTTTTGTAGTAAATCCAGTATCAAAAATTTTATCTATTATAGATTCATCAATTTTAGGTCCATTATTTTTTATTTTTACTATAACAGATCTTATAGCATAATATGTTGTTATTTCTATTATACCTTTGCCATCTAGTGCTGTAACTGCATTTCTTAATATATTAGAAATAACTCTTTGATAATCAATTTCAGAAATATTTACATCATCAAAATTTATTTCATCATTTATAATAATATTTATTCCCTTATGTTCTATTCCATAAACAATATCTGCTATACTAGAATTTGGTTTATTTATTACATCTACTTCTGAAGAAATAGCACTATTATCATTTATAATATTTTTAAGTGCATCTCCTAATTTATCATATTTCTTCATTAAATGTAATCCATATAAATATGATATTTGTGAACCATAATCATGCTTAATTTTTTTAAGTTCTTCATTCTTTTTTTCTAAAAAACTATTGGCAATTAAAACTTGATTAGATTTTTTTTCAATATTTGAAAAATATATAGTTATTCCTATCATAAAAAATCCTAAAAATATAAATAAGAATTCTTTAAATAAAGGATTATCCATATCATATGCTAATCCATTAAATGATACTATAAAATCAATTAACACAGTAACTATAATTAATGATACTATTGATACACTTTTACTTTTAATAACTTTATACGTAGAATTTATAAAATTCATATTGTATAATATAATAGTAAATAGTATGTATTGTGGAAAATACATAAATATAAGCATTCCTATTTCCATATATTTTTCTGAAATTTTACTTACCATATATCCTAAATAAATATTTGAACTTAATATCATAACTATTCCAATTAATAAATAGACTATACTAAATCCTATCATAGCATCTAAAGGTTCTTCTTTAAATATTATGGCTCCAGAAATTAATATTATTAAATGGATAAATATAGAGCCTAAACTTGAATTACCTACAATTAGTGTAATTCCCTGTATTACTCCCCACAAAATTACTATCCAAGTTACCATACTTATTATGCTTCTTTTAGTTTTACTACAGTAATTTGAAACATAAATAAACATAATGCTTTGTAATATGCTATTAATTGAGTCTGATATATTGATGATCACTTTTTCTCCTAATTATCTTAATTTCTTCATTGATTCTGGCATTTCTTCTGCCCCTATCATTAATGCAGATGCTGTTCCTAAATTTACAAACACTGCTGAAAGGCATAATAAACAACCTGCTAACATTTTTTTCATTCTAACTCCACCTCTTTCATTTACGTTTATTGAACATTAACATAGTTTGTACAACATTGGTTAAGCATATAAGCTCTCCATATTTTGTACTATTACAAATAACAATTGATATCAATCCTAATAATGATATACTTATTAAACCAATTCTTCTATTTCTCTTTATAAGCTTTTCTTTAGTTAATGGCATTTTATCATTAATTATAGGAGCTTTATGATATACACAAAATATACTAAATAAATTTAATATTAAAATAGCCATAATATTTAATTCCATATTTCTCTCTAATAAAATTAAACTAAATACTATTAGAAATGTTGCAAAAAAACATTTTATTTGACTATCTTCATGATATCCTCCTATAAAAGGCTTGGATATTATCATTGAAATTAATACTACTAATCCTTCTTTGAAAAATCCTAAAAAATATAAACTTAACAATAGAAAAATAAATTTTATTAACTCATAGATAATTATAGCTAAACTATACTCTATTTGTTCTTTCTGATCAGTATTGTAATTTGCATATTTGGATAAATCATTTACAACTAATTTCGTTATTTTTTTTACCATAATAGACCATATTGACTCATTTATTACATATTTACCTAGTAACTATATCATATATTGATAAATAATACCATATATTTTAATTTTTTTTTTTTATTTTTATAAAAAGTAAAAAAAACTACAAATATCCACAGCATATTCCTTTTAAAATTAATATAAGCATAATAAAGGAGGTATTTTTCATACCTCCTTTATTATGCTTATATAATTGCCAACTTATTTGATATTTTAGGAATCTTTATTTTAAATTCTGTAAAAGAATCATTGCTTTTTACACTTATGCTACCATTATTTCTCTCTATAATTTCCTTAGTAATTGATAA
>FR883386.1 GCA_000435835.1 Clostridium sp. CAG:221 | reverse complement strand
CTAAGAATATACAAGATAAAATTAATGTTGTATGGAAGTATGGCAAACTATATCTATTTGCTTTTGTTGGAATGGCCATAAACCCTACTTTAGTAGGTAAATATATCTGGATTGGAGTTATTATGCTTATGATTTCCTTGAGCATTCGCTCCATAGGTGTTCTTATTTCATTGATAGGTACAAATTTAAATGTAAAAGAAAGAATCTTTTGTGTAGTAGCTTATCTTCCTAAAGCAACTGTTCAATCTGCCAAAGCTGGTATTCCACTACAAATGGGTATAGCTGGTGGAGAAATAATGCAAGCTTTAGCCATATTAAGCGTATTAATTACAGCTCCTATAGGCGCCATTGGAATAAAACTTACTTCACCTAGATTTTTATCTCAAGGTTATTCTGGAGAATTATCAGCTTAATAAATAAAATAAGATATGGTCATAGAAAAATCTATGTCCATATCCTATTTCTTATTCTCATATTCTTTTCTAAGCTGCTTTACTTCTTCTAATGATAAATCACATTTTTTTGCAATCATTTGGTCATTTAATACATCTAGTAAATTTCTTGCTATTTCTCTTTGTTTTTCAATTTTTCCTTCTTCAATTCCTTCATTAAATATCTTTTGCCCTAATGGTGACATACGTATCTTCCTTCCTAATTCATCACTAATTTCAATATTAAATTTTAATGCCAATGATAATAAAATAGTTTGACATTGGTTTTTCACATCTTTATCACTAATATCTGTACTTAACTCTATTACTTTATCTTTACTAATTTTACTATCCATTAATGGAGTAAATTCTAACCATGCAATATCAGTTAATGTAAGTTCTTTTCATAAAACTAATTTTTCTTAGAATTATTGTTGCTATATTTTCTAATAATTATAGTTAATAATTTAATATTAATGCTATTTTTAATTCTTTAATTAACAAAATCATTGCTATCATCAATAAAATAATTTCGAATTTTATATTACCATAAAAAACGGAAGCTAAATATAGCTTCCGTAATCAACATTTTCATTTAAATCATTTAATAAATGTTTAATTTCTTGATCCTTGTTTTTATCCATTACCAAAATAACATCACCAGCATCAACTATCACCAGATCCTTGACGCCAAAACCTATGATTAAATTTTTATCACCAAAGATAGAGCAATTTTCACATTCCTGTACATATACATTTTTACTTATTTCATTTCCACTACACTTATTTAAATATCTACTTAAGGCATTAAAAGTACCGATATCATCCCAATAAAAATTACCTTTAATGACATATGCTCTTCTTGTTTTTTGCATAATACCAAAATCAATGGATATTCCATCAATTAAATTATATTGTTCCCTAATGACTTCTTCTTCATCATCTTCTCCTATGTGTGCATATATTTCCATTAATGATTTATATATCTTAGGTAGATACTTTTCCATCTCCCTTAAGATAACATCAGCTCTAAAAACAAATATGCCTGAATTCCAAAGATAAGTTTCCTTAAGCAAGAAATCCTTAGCTACTTCAATATTAGGTTTTTCTGTAAATCTAGATATCTTATAAGCACCAGCTGATGTCTGAAGTTTATCACCCATTTCTATATAACCATATCCAGTTTCAGGTCTTGTAGGTGTAATTCCTATAGTTACTATCCCCCTACGTCTATTGGCTAATTCAATAGCCTCTAATAAAGTGTCTATATACTCCTTTTCACCCTTTATATGATGATCCGAAGGTAACACCACCATTACTGCATCATTATCCTTCTTCAATAATTTCACTGCTGATAAACCAATACATGTAGCAGTTGCTAAATATACCCTTTTAGGTTTATATATACATCTACTTTATCCTTCTATAATCCATTGTATATTTATAGTTCCATCATTATTAATATAAATTTTTTTTATTATGGTTTTTAACATTGAATTATTCCATTGTTCAACTGGTATCTTTAAAACTGATTCAATATCTTTTTTAAAACTTCCAGTTTCTTGAGGTATATTTTTTATCTTATCTTCTAAAACTTCTTTATTTTTCATTAAACTATCTAATGTATTGCTAATAGTTTCATTTTCTAATTTAAACTGATTCATTGATATTACTTTTTCATCATATAAGTTGATTAAATTTCTAGTCTTTTTCATCTGCTCATTAATTGACTTTTCAACTGCTTGTAATTGACTTTCTAATTCTTTTTTTATATCAATGTTAGCATTTATATTTATAATATCAAAATCACGTTCTATAAGTTCGTTAAGTCTAAATAAGATATATTCTACTAAAAAATCTTCATCTATTCTATTGCTAGTATGTCCAACTGAAACCCCGACTTTTTCATATTCACTACAATTATAGTGTATCTTTTTACCTTTCTTTCTTCTAATAGTAATACTTGCTCCACAATTACTACATATTAATAAATTGCTAAATAAACTTGCATTAGATGACCTTTCAATTCCTTTTATACTATATCTATGCTTTTTAGCTTTTTCAGAATTCACTTTAAATCTTTTATTTGCTTCTATAAAAGTTTCATAAGTAATAATAGCTTCATGATTGTTTAAATGCTTAACCCATTTTTCTTGTTCTATCTTATTTCTCTTTGATATAGTAACATCAATGCCTTCTGACTTCCCTTGAACCAATGTTCCTACATATACCTCATTTAATATAGTATTTTTAATAGTATTACCCCTTATTACTCCTCCATTTTTGCCTTTTATCCCTTCTGATGTTAGTATATTAGCAATTCTAGTTGTCCCATTACCTTGTACATATAGTTTGAATATCCTTCTTATTATAGATGCTTCTACCTCATTAATTACAAAATTCTTTTTCTCTATATCATAATCATATCCCCAAGGTGCTATGCAATTATATATCTTACCTTTTTCCTTAAAGTTATCAAAAACCGTCTTAATTCTTTCACTTGTTTTTTTTGATTCCATTTCAGCTAACCAACTAAATAAACCAAAATTAGTTGTATCTTTTGTACTATCCAAATTATCCTCTATAAAAATAATTCTTATACCTGCTTCTCTAAGTTCCTTAATAGCTGATAAAGTTTCAACCATATTTCTACCAAACCGACTATATGATTTGCTTAATAAAATATCATATTTTTTTTCTTTGCCATCTTGAATTAACTCTTTCCATTCAACTCGATACTTTCCCTTAGTGCCTGAAATTCCTTCATCTATGTAGTTTTTGTATAATACACAATTATTTTTCTCTATCCAACTTTTATAAACATCCTCTTGATTTTCTATAGACTTAGATTGACTTATATTATCAGTTGATGTTCTACTAAATGTTGCTACTTTTAACATTATCTTTATTCCTCCTTTGAGTAAAAAAGATAACTTAGTAATATTATTATACTAAGTTACACATTTCATTTAAAGCATTGTTAAGTTTTTTATCTCCAAATTCATCAATAAAAGTAAAAACTTTTCTCCCTTTTTTCCACAAAGAAATTCTTATATTATCATCTTTGTATATATCTTTAATCTCATTAGTTTTTAAACTCTTTTTATAATATTCAAGCTTCCCAATTTCAATATAATCAAATATTTTTATATCTATTTTTAAAACCCCTTTTTAGTACTTGTTTCATCATATGTTTAGTAATTAAAATTCGTTCTTATTTTTTTATTAAAAAATAACTTAATTTCATGAACTACCAATAAATTCAATATTTTATTTATAAGCTTTTTTAATAAAAAAGTGTTAAGAATAGTTAACTTAACAACTATTCCCAACACTCTCTATAATGGTATCTTAAATTCTGAGCCATAAGAAAACAAACTATTTATTTTCTGTTTTTCTATATATCTCTTAAGCTCTTTTAATTTTATATCATGTTTCTCACATAAAGCTTCCCTATTCTTTTTAGTAACAAACTTCTGAGCCTTCTTTTCACCACTTTGATAATCATTAGCTTTAAATCCTTTAGCTTTTGGATATGCTCCAGCAGTAAATTTATCTAAGATACTTATCTCTCTAAGCTCTTGGAATGAATCAATAATTCTTATATAGTCTATTCCTTTTTCCCTTGAAGTTTGCTTTCTTTCAATTCCACACACAAAACCAAAACTGAATGAAGAATTATCTTCTGATACATCTTCAAGCAATTCAAGATTTCTTTCTGTTTTTGGTAATGTGAATAAAAATCTTAATTCTCTATTGTCAATTTCATCAAATTCTAGTTTATTATATTCAAACTCATGGTCATAACTATGATTTTTTAAAAGCCTAGTTTTATAATTATGAGCTTTATTAGTCATCAGTGCTATTTTAAACGCTCTCGGTGAAACTTGTTCTCTAAACTTCTTACCAGTCTTTTTATCTGTAATTGGTGAGGAAAGGGTTCTAAGTGGCAAAGAGCCACCGATAAAAATGTGGCTATTTGTACATCTGACCTCAATGTTAGATGCTCTAAGGCTTCTTGTTTCATTTTGTAAAATTCTTGTTTCTAACATTTATGCTATTTCCTCCATAACATTCTCAAGATAAGTAATTTTTGAATCTAATCTATTTTTAATTTCTCTTAATTTAAATTCTGCTATTGCATATAATCTATTGTTTATATATTCTTCAGTTGGTACTTCAAGGGTGCTTAGAATATCTCTCAGTTCGCTACTTAATTCGCTTATCTTAGCTTCTGAAGCTCTTCTAAGGGTTTTATTGATTTTTCCAATAGTTTCAATCTTTCTGTATTCTTTTTTTATTTCTTCCTCTAAATCATCAGCAAGTTTCTGCCTTTGCTCTCTACTAAAATCCTTATCTAACTCTTTAGTTTGTATAACTTTGTTGTAGTCATTTCTATAGTTTAGATAGCTATTAATACTTCTGATAAATACTTCCGTTTCAGTTAAAGATTCTATATTATCAAAAATTCGATTACAATCAATTTCATCTAATTTTATATCATAAACGTCTAACTCTTCTCTAAGTTCTTTTAATGTTTTTAATGCCACTTGCACACCAATAGGATTTAAAACTAATTGTTGTTTAATGTTTGGATTCACTAGCATACCTAGTGATAAATCATAATTCACAATCTCTTGAATCCTCTTTGCGTTTATACCTTTATTTGTTGTACTCTTACTTCTTACCATAAAATTAAATTCTCCTTTTTCTAGTTATTTTCTTTTAATCTTTTAATTTTTTCTGCTCTTGCATACTCTAATAGTTCTTCATCTGTATAATTTTCCAACTTAATAAGCTCCAGTATCTCATTTTCTTTTTGTGACTCCTTTAGATGTTGGAAGTAATCTTGCATAAGATATTCCTTTATGGTCTTACCATACTTTTGTTTATGCCATTTATCATAATTTAATATAATCTGATATAATTTACCAGTAAAAATATATTCATGAGGTAGCTTAGGCTTCATTGCTTCAAATCTAGCTTTGATAAACCATTTCATAAATTCATCATTCATACTAGAATTTCTTTTCTTTTTGGTCTTAACTTTCTTTATCATTCTTCCTCCATATCTAAGACTAAAATGGATTTCCTACTTTTCGGAGTCATTCCAAACTCAACCAATATAGTATTTATCTTAGAATATACATCTAGCTTACTCTTTAATAACTTACTGTATAGCATCAAGTTTCCTTCTCTTTTGCACTCTCTGCATTGAGTGTTTAAGTAATCAGCATCATCTAGTAGCTCCACCAATATCTTTAATGAAAATAAATCAGTGTTTACCAAGTTAGGATAATCAACTAAAATTGCTCTTGCTATCGCCTTTTGTTTATGTCCATGAACTTGTTCCACTAATTCTTCAACCCTATCTGAATCAAAAGCACTAAAGAAGTTCTGTAACTGTTCCTCTTTTGTTACGTTACAATAATCATTGAAAATTATATCTTCCATACTCTAGACCTCTTTTCTGAACTAGTTTCAAAAACTGTTGAATCATTAAAATACAGTTTAAGCCCTTCACGAATTACGTCAGATATCGGTATACACTTTATAAAGGAAACATGATTAAGCATATCTTTTTCTTCTTCTGTGAATCTAATTGAAATTGTTGTACTCTTATTGTTTCTCAAAACAACTTTCTCTCTCCTTTCCTCAAAATTAATTTTAAATCTATGCTTGACAAAATTTTTATCGCCATGCTAAGATAATTTCATAAACAACAAAAAGCCTTTAAGCTATTGAATTAACTATCTTACAAGGCTTTTTCGTGTTACGTTTTATTATTTTTTATTTGTATTTCATGTGCTAATTAAAAAGTTAGCAAAATTTGATTATGTATTTTCTAAGAGTGGCTGGAAACCCTATAGCACTCTAGATAAAAAAAGAAGGTCATCATTCCTATTGTTGATTTAGTTAACATAGACTTTATCCTCTTACTTCTATTTTTTTATTTCTTCACATCATCAAACATTATTTTATAATCATATTCAATATTCCCAATCTAATCATAGTCAATACTTGATTATACTTTATCTCTCTCACCTAAATCTTCTTCTACTGCATCAATTAATATCATACACTTACTTATTCATCTCATTGTAGTTATTTCTTTCAATATCTTATTATCAATCTACTTTTTTAATCCTCTACAACTTACTCATATCTTATTGTGACTTACTAACATATTATCATTTAATCATCTTATCTATGCTTGTTGTTGCTTATTGCATAGTTATTCTTAAATGGTTTTCATATGGTTGTTGCTACTGATATTTAATTTGGTATAGGTAATAGCCTAGCTGTCCTTAATCGCTCTTTATCCAACGTAATTTCCTTTGACTATTACCTTTGCCACTTACAATAAAACCAATAAAAGAATTCAATAAGTTTTTGAATTTACACAAAGATAAAAACATACTTATATTTACAATCCCTTTGAAGATTGCATTTATCTACACACATTTAACGCATGCACTTAAATACAATCTTTGAGCTAGAATATTACCGTTCCTAATCCATGTACTCTAGCTCAAAGAACTAGGAAGTATAGTAATAGAGAGAGGTTATTCTCTTACTTGCTTACTAGTAGGAGTTGTTTTTATATTATTTACGGAATTTTTAGAATCAATAGCTATCACTATTGAAGGGAATGATAGCTACTCGAAGGCTACATTAAATATGGAATTTAGAATTACTATCAGAATCGCCTTAGTGGTTTTCATTATGAAATATAGCCTTAGAGTAAATATCACTTATTCTTCTTTATCATCTCATGGACACACCAACGAATATATTGACTTAAGCTCATGAAATTACTATCAGCATTTGTCTTAAATTTTTCTTTTTCTTCTTTTGTCATATTCAATAGTAATTGATGTTTATCTTTTTTCATATGTTAACTTCTCCTTTCTTTTAAAATGGTCAAGCTCTAGCAGTATGAACACTAGAGCCTTTATCTTTATGTTTGGTCATTCCTAATATAGGAGTAATACCCCCTACATTAATATATGGATGACTAGCTATACACATAGGGATATATTTATATACTATATGAATATTTTTTACATTATTTATATATTTTTTGGTTATATTCATACATCTGCTTAATATGGTCTTTCTGTCTTGGTGTTATTTGCTCCAACTCTTGAAATAGATTAGCTCTTGTTATTGTCATTTCCTCTTTTAACCTTTGCCATTGAACTCGTTTTTTGTAAGCTTGTTGTGGTGTGGTACTAATATAATTTATTAAGTCATATAATAAAACTTCATCTACAATTACGTAGTTTCTTATAAATAACAAAAATCCTTTTCTACTAACTTTTAAGTATGCTTTTAAATGTTCCAGCATCTGTTTAAATTCTCTTTCTCTTAGCTCCTGAATACTGGTGTTAGTATAAAGTAGTGGACACATTAAATCGAAC
>FR883385.1 GCA_000435835.1 Clostridium sp. CAG:221 | reverse complement strand
CATCCTTTCTTAACTAAATATTATTTTACTTAGTTCGACTTAATGTGTCCACTACTTTATACTAACACCACTTAGAGGAGCTTAAGAAAACTGCACAAATAATGCCGATGGTAAATCAGATAGAAATACATCCATTAAGTGCTAAAGAAGAAATGCTTCAGTATTGTCAAAAGAATAATATACAGCTAGTAGCTTGGAGTCCTATAATGAGAGGAAGAGTATTTTCCAATGAGTTAATTATAGGCCTGTCAGAGAAATATAAGAAAACAATAGCTCAAATAATTTTAAGATGGCATGTACAAAGAGGAGTTATTCCAATACCAAAATCATCAAATAAGGAAAGAATAAAAGAAAACTTAAATATATTTGACTTTGAAATTTCCAATGAAGATATGAAAATTATCAATTCTCTTAATGAAAGTGATAGTGTATCAGTGTCAGGAGTACCAGATAATACAACATATCTTAAATACTAGTTAATCAGTGAAAACATTTATCTAAATTAGGTAGATGTTTTTTTGATGATGATAATATTACAGACTATTATATTAATATTTCATTCATTTTTTAAGATAATAGAGCATATAATAATATTTGAACTTACATTATAAGGAAAGTTTGAATTAATAAATATTCATAGAAAAAAGAGCAAGTAATATGATAATAGTTAGCTATAATTCTAAAGCAATAAGGAAAGTAATAAAAATACTTAAAAATTATAAAATTTAGTATAGGCTTAATAATTTTAAGGGGGAGAAAAAGGTGATCGATGTTCATGTACATTTAGAAAAAGGGCCATATACAAAGGAGTGGCTAGATGAATTTGTCAAAAAGGCCATTGAAAGAAAGATAAAAGAGGTATATTTTTTAGAGCATACCTATGTTTTTAAGGAATTCTATTTTTTATATGATGAAATGAAGAATTATAATGCATGTCAAAATAATTGGTATGGAAATAAAGTTAAAAAAGCACGTAGTATTAAATCATATCTTAAATTTGTAGAAGAAATGAAAAAATATAAGTTTCCAATAAAAATGAAATTTGGTCTTGAAGTATGTTATTCACCAGAGCATGAAGAACAAATAAAAGTATGGAAGGAAAGGCTTCCATTGGATTTTATGGTAGGTGCAGTTCATTTTATTGATGGATGGTCCTTTGGTGATAAAATGCAAAGATGGAAATGTGAAGATTATGATATGAATAAGGTATATACACGTTACTTTGAATTGTTGACTGATTTAGCAAAATCTAAGTTGTTTGATGGATTGGCACATCCAAATGCATTGCAATGTTTTGGGGCTTTTCCACCAGGAGGATTTTATCCAATGTATGTTGAATTAGCAAAGCAGATTAATGCTAGTAATATGTATATAGAAGAAAGTAGTGGACTTGCCATTAATTATGGAAATATGCCATTAGGAATGAATTATGATATGCTAGAAGCTATGAGGAAAGAAGGTGTGGTAATTTATACAGCTTCCGATGCTCATAATCCTAGTGATTTAGGAAAGTATATCAGAGAAATGGAAAAATATATTTTGCTTCGATAAGCATTGAGTAGTTTTTTAAAATGACACTATAATTTGTGTCATTTTTTATTTTCATTAATGATAAGATAATCTTTAAATTACTATACAAAAATATGTTTAATGTATAAAATATATTTAAACAAATGAAGTGAAAAAGTTAGTAAAATACTTGAAATGAGGAGTTATAGGATGAAATTTTATTTTGCACCGCTAGAGGGTGTTACAGGATACATATATAGAAATGCATATAATAAGTTTTTTGGACAAGAAATAGATAAATATTTTACGCCTTTTATAGTACCAACAATGAATTATTGTTTTACATCAAAGGAATTAAATGATATAAAACCTGAACATAATAAAAATATGAAGGTAATTCCACAAATACTTACTAATAATGTAGAATATTTTTTAAGTACAACAGAAAAGCTAAATGAATTTGGCTATGATGAAATAAATTTAAACTTAGGATGTCCATCAGGAACTGTGGTTTCTAAGTTTAAGGGGTCAGGATTTTTAGCAAAAAGAGAAGAATTAGATATGTTTTTAGAAGAGATATTTTCAAGAGCAAATTGCAAAATATCGTTAAAAACAAGAATAGGTAAAGATTCACCAAATGAATTTTATGAGCTTATTAAAATATTTAATAAGTATCCGTTAGAAGAGCTAATAATTCATCCAAGAATAAGACAAGACTTTTATAAAAATACTCCTAATATGGAGGTTTTTAAGGATGCAATAAAATTAAGCAAGAACCCTTTAGTTTATAATGGTGATATTTTTTCAGTGGAAGATTTTAAGAAATTTAAGTCTGAATGTCCAAGTATTGATACAGTTATGCTAGGAAGAGGACTTATGGCTAATCCAGGACTTATAGGAGAAATAAAAGAAAAATCTATAGTACATAAGGATACTCTAAGAGCTTTTCATGATGAAATATATGCTAGATACAAAGAAGTTCTTTCTGGTGATAAAAATGCTTTATATAAAATGAAAGAGTTTTGGTTTTATATGATTCATAGCTTTGAAGACAGTGAAAAGTATGCTAAGCGTATAAGAAAGTCTAAAAGTGCGGCAGAATATGAAGGGATAATAGTGAGCCTATTTAATGAACTTGATATTGCAGGAGATAATGAAAGAGGATTTTCTCTAATAAAATAATTGAATTATATATAGCAAATATTAAATGATAAAAGAAGAAGGAAAGGTGAGAGCTATGAAAAGAGGAATTGGGGCATACATATCAGCAATATTAATTATATTAAATGGAGTTATATGTATTGTTAATCATCAGCAAATTTATAAATGGATTCCAAGCCTTTGTGGAGCTATATTATTGATAAAAGGAATAATAATGCTCATAGAAGGTATAAGAGCAAAGGATTATGCCACTTTAGAAGGAAAAAAATTTGAAAGGGCAATAGTTATTATTGCTATAGGTATAGGAATAATTATAAGACAAAGTGATGCATTATTTATTGTTGGTGTATTTTGGGGATTAGAAGGCTTAAATAAGGCAACTAATTATTTAAACGAAGGATTATATTATTTTACTAGGAAAGAAAAGTTTATTTTTCCAATGAGTAAAGCTATAATTGAATTTGTTTTATCTAGTATATTAATATTTGATCCATTTTCTAAGATAGCAGAACATATAGTGATATTAGGTTTAGAACTGGTATTAGAAGGAGTATCTGAATTTGTAAATATTTATAAAGGAAAAGAAGAACTGTTAGCATAATATTTATTGAAAAGAAGCTTCCGTGGAAAGGAAGCTTCTTTTCAATATTTAAATAGAGTTTTGTTTTCTAAAGAATATATATAAAATTATTACTAATTTTCCTTTTTACCAAAAACTTTTTCTTGGAGAGCTTTACCAGTTGGTGTAATAGCACATCCACCTAAAGCAGTTTCTCTTAATTCTTCAGGTAAGCCTGTACCAACTTTGTACATAGCAGCAACAGCATCATCAAAAGGTATCTTTGAATTAACACCTGCCATAACCATATCAGCAGTACATAAAGCATTTATTGCACCAGAGACATTTCTCTTTGCACAAGGTATTTCAACAAGACCTGCAACAGGGTCACAAACTAATCCTAATACATTTTTAAAGATGATAGCAGCGGCATCTAAACTCATCTTTGGTGTTCCACCCATAAGTTCAACTACAGCACCTGAAGCCATAGCAGCAGCAGAACCACATTCAGCTTGACATCCACCTTCAGCACCTGAGAATGTAGCGTTCATTCCGATAATCATTCCAATGGCAGAAGCGGCAAATAAACCTTGAATTAATTCATCATCAGTTTTGTTTAATAAGTGCCCAGTTGTTAGAATTACTGCAGGAAGAATCCCACAAGATCCAGCTGTTGGACAAGCAACTATTTTACCCATAGCACCATTTACTTCTGAAGAAGAAATAGCCATAGCCATAGCCATAACAATTCCGTTACCCATTAATGAGTTTCCAGTATTGCAGTATTGTTGAAGACGGTAAGCATCTCCCCCTATAAGCCCGCTTAAAGAGTAAACCTTCTTTTCTCTACCAGCAGTAGCTGATTCTTTCATTGCATCAAGAGTTATTTTCATTTGAGCAAAAAGATCTTCACGAGAAACATTTTTAAGTTCCATTTCTTGACGAATAGCATATTCACTTAATGAAATTTGTTCAGCAGCACAGATTTCTAAAAGTTCTTTACCTGATCTAGCAATTTTCATTATTAATTACCTCCTAAAGAATTTATTAAAATAACACGGTTTACACCTTCAACTGCTTTGATTGCAGCTATTAATTCTTCTGATACATTGTTATCTACTTCGAAAGTCATTGTAGCATCTTTACCTTTTTGACTTCTTACAAGAGTCATATGAGCTATGTTAATATCGTTATCGTAGAATAATGTTGAAACTTTTGATACAGTACCAGGAATATCATCGTGGCATGTGATGATTGTTGGATATTCTCCAGTTATTTTAACTTTATTTCCGTTTATTTCGTATATTTCAACTAGTCCACCACCGATAGATGAGCCAAGCACTTCCCAATTAATATCATCACAATCTGTCATAAGGATTTTTACTGTATTAGGATGAACTTGTCCTAAATCTGCTGGTAAGAAGTGTACTTCTAATCCTTCTTTCTCAGCAATTAAAAGAGCATCTCTTAATCTTTCATCATCAGGCATCATTCCTAAGATACCAGCAACTAATGCACGGTCTGTCCCATGTCCTTTATAAGTTTCTTTAAAAGAACCATGAAGTAAGAATGTTACATCTTTAATAGGTTTGTTAACAATAGTTCTTGCTATTTTACCTAATCTAGCAGCACCAGCTGTATGTGAAGATGATGGACCAATCATAATTGGGCCTAAAACGTCAAATATTCCAATGTTAGCCATAGTGTTTATCCTTTCTTGTGTAAAAATTTAATATTTATTATAAATAAAAATCTAAGCTTTAGAATTTTCTGAAATTGTAATTGTTTTCCTTGCTAATTATACAACAATCGACAAAGTATGTAAAATGTTTTAAATTTATAAAAATACTTGCTATGGAGTTAACTTCAAGTGATAGGATTAATTCATAAGGTATAGAATAAATTTTCAAGAAGTAATCTCTTAGTTTATAATTAATATGAAAGAAAGGGAGGAAGTGTTTTGGAGGAGCAATATATTGAGTATATTTTAAAACAGTATTTTAATGATATAAATTATAGTGTAAAGGATGGAAATAGTGGTATGAATAATACCACCAAGTTTTTAGTTATAAATGAAGAAGAATATGTCTTGAGGATATATGAAAGTCATAATGATAAGAAAAAAGTAGGTTTTGAGCATAAGATATTAGAGGAATTAAATAGAAGAAATCTTTCTTTTGTTATACCTAATCCTAAAGTTAATTTTAAGGGCGATACAGTAGCTTTAAGTATTGATGGTAAATTAGCATCTCTTTCCAAAGCCATTAAAGGAAATAATCCTTATTTGAAAGATAAAAAACAATTTTATAGTCTTGGTAAGGCTGTAGGAGAAATAACTAGAGAATTATCTCAAGTAAAGATAGAAATACAATCTAGCTACCAGCCTTGCTATGAATTAGAAAAATCGTATCCTACATGCCCCTTAAAAGATGTAATAGATTTTTGTGATAATCCTCCTGAGGATTTTAAGAGTGAAAGAGGTATTTTAGGGGGATTGAAAAAATATTTTATTGAATTTAAAGACATAATACCAATATTAAGAGAGCTTCCTCATCAGTTTATTCATGGTGATATTAATAGTTCTAATGTGCTAGAAGATGAAAAAAGAAATATTTGTGCAATTCTTGATTTTGAGTTTACTGCTAGAGATTTAAGATGTATGGATTTAGCCATATGCTTATCAGAAGCTATTGCCAATGATGAAGATGATAAAGTTAAATTTGATAATATAACAAACTTTATGACAGGATATAAGAAGTTTATCTCTTTAACTGATGATGAAATAAAAGTAATGCCATATTTGATTATGTTACGTAGGCTAGATGTGATTATTCATTTTTTAGTTAGATATAATGAAGGAATTAATAATAGCTATATCACTGCTGATAAAGTATTAAGAGAGCAGCTAATTAAAGGTAGACGCTTATGTAGATGGGTAGAAGAAAATACGAATCGTATAAGAGAAATTTTAAAATAAAATTGACTTATTAAAAAGTATTGAAAATTTTTGAAAATAGGCACTTTTTATAAAGATGACAACTATAATAATTTTAAGTATAATTTAAATATAGGTATTATTTATGGAGGAAAGAAGAGGTATTGCATATGATAGATAGAAAAGCAAAAGCTGCAGAGCTACATAGCAATAGATATACATGTTCGCAAGCTGTTGCTTGTGCATTTTGTGATGTAGTTGATGTTGATGAAGAAACAATGAAAGCCATAGTAAGAAAATATAGTGGTGGAGCTTATAAGGTATGTGGAGCTGTAATGGGAGCATATGTTATAGCTAATTTTATAAAAGGCAATAGAAATATGGAGGAACCAGCTAAGTGGAATGAAGATGACATTGAGCTGTTGCAGGAAATAGAAAAGAGATTTAAAGAAAAAAATTCTACTGTAATGTGCAGGGAGTTAAAAGGTATAGGAACTGGGAAAGTATTACGTCCATGCAGAGGATGTGTAGAAGATGCAGCAGAAATTCTTGAAGAAATTTTAGAAGAAAGAAAATAAAAATATGAGTACATGATGTTAAGGCATTATGTACTCATTTTCTTTTTTAATTTCAATACTAAGATTTTTCCATACTGTTAAAATCATTGTTGAATAAGTAGCTAGTCCTCCAATGAAGTTGGAAATAGGTTCTGCTAAAAATACCCCATTTGTACCTAAATTAAATAATCTAGGAAGTAATATAGTAAGTGGAACCACAATTATTATTTTACGAAGCAGTGAAAAGAAGATTGCTTTCTTAGATTCACCAAGAGCTACATAAATAGATTGAGCTGACATTTGTAGTGACATCATAAAGAAGCCAAAGAAATAAATATTCATGCAATGAGTACCTAAGGTAATTAAATCGGCTTCATTATTAAATAATTTAATAAAAAACTTAGGGAAGATCATTAGTAAAAGCCAAATGGATGTAGTATAAGCTATACATGAAATAGAGCTGAATTTTATGGCACTTTTAACTCTTTTATATTTTTTAGCACCAAAGTTAAAACCAAGTACAGGCTGTGATGCGCTGGTAATACCATGGACAGGCATCATTACTATTTCCCTTATGGAATTAAGCACAGTCATAACTCCTACATATAAATCACCACCGTAACTTTGGAGAGCAACATTGCAGACCATTTGAACAATACTATTGGTTATTGCCATAATAAAGCCTGATAAACCTAAGGAAATTATATTTTTTAAGTGAATAATATTAATTTTAAAATATTTCTTTTTTAATTTAAGTATAGCATCATTACTACTTAAAAAGTGTAATACCCAAAGTGCAGAAAGAAACTGCGAAATTATAGTAGCTAAGGCAGCTCCTTTTACGCCCATATGTAGTAGGAAGATGAAAATTGGGTCTAAGATTATATTAGTTATGGCACCTACCAAAATAGTCATCATACCAATGCGACCAAAACCTTGGGAATTAATAAAGCTATTCATACCTAAGCTGATCATTACAAAAACGCTACCTAACAGATAAATTGTTATATAATCATTAGCGTAAGAAAAGGTATTATCACTTGCACCAAGAAGATATAGTAGGGGCTTTTTAAAAATTAATATAACAATAGTAAGTATTAATCCAGTAATCAGTAATAAAGTAAAAGAATTACCCATAATTTCTTCTGCTTTTTCATTATTTCCTTTTCCACGTTCAATGGAACAAAGTGGAGCACCACCCATTCCGTATAAATTAGCAAAAGCCATTATTATGGTTATAATAGGAAAAGTTATTCCAACACCTGTGAGAGCTAAACTTGATGCATTAGGAATTCTTCCAATATACATCCTGTCAACAATATTATAAAGAATATTAATGAGCTGAGCTAAAGTCATAGGAACTGCTAATTTTAAAATATTTTTAGATACACTTCCTTTTGAAAAATCTTTACTTATAGACATGAAGAATACCTCCTAAAAACTTAATTTTATCATAAAATCAAGAAAAATAAAAATTTATAGGAGATATTAAGTAACTTAAAAAATTTAATATTAGTATTTTAGTCTTGCTCATACGATAATATAGTGCCGTTAATAGCATTTATATCATAATTATATTCTCTATTATTATAGTGAAATTCTACTTCATATATATGTATACCATCATCATAATCTTGAGATACTTTAATAAAAGTAACTTGATTATCTGTTAAGTTAGCATG
>FR883384.1:30898-133134 GCA_000435835.1 Clostridium sp. CAG:221 | reverse complement strand
TAATAAGGTAATTATGATTGGAGGTCTTTATATGAATATAAGCATTATTGGTATGCCTCTTTTTTATGGTTGTGATAAACCCGGTGTTGAGCAAGGACCAAAAATACTTAGAGAAAATAATGTTATAGATATATTTGCAAAAAAACATAATGTTATTGATTTAGGTGATATAAGCGTGCCTTTTTTAGATGCTAAGGAAAAATTTTTCACTAATCCTAAAATGAAATATCTAAATGAAGTTATTGAATGCAATACCTCTTTAGCAGAAAAAGTATATCTAGCTCTTAACAATGGCACTATACCTTTTATTTTAGGTGGAGATCACTCACTGGCTTTAGGTTCTTTAGCAGGAGCTAGCAAATATTTTAATGATGATCTTGCTGTTGTATGGATAGATGCCCACGGCGATTTGAATACTCATGAAACCTCACCTAGTGGAAATATCCATGGAATGCCTTTGGCAGCTTCCATAGGATTTGGATATGAATCCCTTACATCAATTTTATTTAAGAAACGAAAAGTAAATCCAGAAAATATTTTTTTATTAGGATGTAGAGATTTAGATAGTGGTGAAATTAAATTAATTAATGATTTAGAAATAAATATGTGGACAATTGAAGATATTAAAAATAAAGGAGCTAAAGCTACAATTGAGGAACTTCTTGAAAGAATGAATAACAGACATTTAAATAATATACATCTTTCTTACGATATTGATTGTCTAGACCCTTCTTATGTTCCTGGTACTGGCACACCAGTAAATAATGGATTAACATTTGAAGAAAGTCAGGTACTTCTTCATGGTATATTTAGTACAAGCCATGTAAAATGTATTGATTTTGTTGAATATAACCCTACTTTGGATAAAGATAACAAAACTAAAGAAACCTGTATACAGCTTATTAGCTTAATGTCTAAAGAACTTCATTAAAAACTCCATATTTATGGAGTTTTTCTAATAATCACAAGTAATTTGTTAATTAAAGCACATTGTGATATTATAAAATCATAATTAAATACATTTGGAGGAAAAAATGAAATTACTTTTTTTTGATACTGAAACAACAAGCGTAAAGCCTGGCCATATATGTCAGTTAAGTTATATTACAGTAGATACAACTACTAAACCTCAAACAACCATTGGAAAAAACTTCTTTTTCACTGTAGATGAAATGGATCCAGGTGCTGAAGAAGTTCATGGATTTTCTCTTGAAAAATTATATGAGCTTTCTGAAGGAATGGAATTTTTAGATCAACTACAAGATTTTATGAAAGATTTCTTTGATGCTGATTTTGTTATTGGACACAATGTGCAATTTGATATTAAATTCTTAAAGCATGAATTAAACTCTCTTTATGAAGTTGGTATGATTGATGAAACATGGGAACCTAAAAACTCATTTTGTACTATGGCATATTATAAAAACATTTGTAATATTCCTGCTCCAAGAGGTAACGGCATTAAAAATCCTAAACTTTCAGAAGTTATTGATTTCTTAAACATATCTCAAGATAAAATAGCTACCAAAGCTAATGAACTATTCCAAGGAAGTGGAAACTACCACGATGCAAGATTTGATACTGCTGCTGCATATTTATTAGTTATAGAAGGTATCAAGCAAAAATATATCAAACCTGGATTTTTCTCAGAACAATTAAAGAAATAGCATCCTATATTAATGGGATGCTATTTCTTTAATTAATATTCAAAACCTTTAATACTTAAACATAGTAAAAATAAATCTATTCTTCTAATTCTAAGAATTTATAAAGTCCCTTACAGGCTTCCTTATCCATAGCTTCTAATCCTTCAAGTCTATACTTAATACCTAAAGTCTCATACTTATTTACACCAAGTAAGTGATATGGAAGTAATTCAACCTTTTCAACATTATTAAGTGTCTTAATAAACTTTCCTAGCTCTCTTATATATTCTTCACTATCAGTTTTTCCTGGAACTACTACTTGTCTTATCCACATTTTAGTACCCATTTTTTTACATACTTCTAAGAACTTTTGTGTTTCATCTATTTCTATTCCAGTCATATCTTTATAACCTTCTCTAGTTAAATGCTTCACATCATATAGAACTAAATCAGTATATTTTAATATTTCTTCATAATCTCCAAATCCTACACCTGCAGTATCTAAAGTAGTATGAATTCCAGCTTCCTTACATAGCTTTAATGTTTCTTTAAGGAATTCAGGCTGTTTCAATGGATCTCCTCCTGAAAAAGTAACTCCACCACCTGATTTTTCAAAGTAACTTCTAAATCTAGATATCTTCTTTACTAATTCTTCTGGAGTGAAATCTAATGCATCTTTATTTCCATCTAAAGTCCAAGTATCTGGGTTATGACAATAAAGACATCTTAGCGCACATCCTTGCATAAATACTACAACTCTGATACCAGGCCCATCTACTAGCCCCATACTTTCCACTGAATGAATTTTCCCTTTAATCATTTGCCATCCTCCAACAAGTCATATTCATATGAATCATAAATATTGCTAGCAAACCGTAGTCTGCTAGCAATAAATTACTTTTTTATTAATTTGCTATTACAATCCACAATTATATAATATCACATTACATTGATTGATGGAATGTTCTACTTATAACTTCTAATTGTTGATTTCTTGTTAATCTTGTAAAGTTTACAGCATATCCAGAAACTCTAATAGTTAATGTTGGATAATTATCTGGGTTTTCCATAGCATCTATTAAAGTTTCTCTTCTTAATACATTAACATTTAAGTGATGTGCACCTTGTGCAAAATATCCATCTAAAATGTTAGATAAGTTGTCTATTCTTGATTCTTCAGTTTTTCCTAAAGCATCTGGAACTATTGAGAATGTATTTGATACACCATCTTGACATACTCCTGAGAATGGTATCTTAGCAACTGAGTTTAATGATGCTAAAGCTCCATTTTCATCTCTACCATGCATTGGGTTAGCTCCTGGTGCTAAAGGTTCTCCTATTTTTCTTCCATCTGGAGTTGAACCAGTTTTCTTACCGTATACTACATTTGAAGTTATAGTTAATACTGATAATGAATGCATAGCTCCTCTGTATAATGGGTGTTTCTTTAACTCATCCATAAATTTATTTGTTAAATCTACAGCTAAATCATCAACTCTGTCATCGTCATTTCCATACTTAGGGAAATCTCCTTCTATTTCAAAATCAACAGCTATTCCTTGTTCATTTCTTATTGGTTTAACTTTTGCATACTTAATTGCAGATAATGAGTCAGCAGCAACTGATAATCCAGCAATACCAAAGGCCATTATTCTTCCTACCTTTGTATCATGTAAAGCCATTTGTCCTGCTTCATAAGCATATTTATCATGGTTAACATGAATTATATTCATTGCATCAACATATAGCTTAGCAACTATTGCCATTGCATCATAGTATGCTTTTTTAACTGTTTCAAAATCAAGAACTTCATCAGTTATTGGTTTTAATCCTTTTACAGCAAGCTTTCCAGTTCTTTCATCAACACCACCGTTAATAGCATATAATAAAGTTTTAGCTAAGTTTGCTCTTGCTCCGAAGAATTGCATTTGCTTACCAACTTTCATTGGAGAAACACAACAAGCTATAGCATAATCATCACCATAAATTGGTCTCATAACTTCATCATTTTCATATTGGATTGCATCTGTATCTATTGACATTTTTGCACAGTATTTTTTGAAGTTTTCTGGTAATTTATCTGACCATAAAACTGTCATGTTTGGTTCTGGTGCAGCTCCTAAGTTAGTTAATGTGTGTAAGAATCTAAATGAGTTCTTAGTTACAAGTGATTTACCATTGATCCCCATACCGCCGATAGCTTCAGTTACCCATGTAGGATCTCCAGCAAATAAGTCATTGTATTCTGGAGTTCTTAAATGTCTTACTAATCTTAATTTGATAATGAATTGATCCATTATTTCTTGAACTTCTGCTTCAGTTAATACTCCTGCTTCTAAATCTCTTTCTGCATAAATATCTAAGAATGTTGAAGTTCTTCCAAGTGACATTGCAGCACCATTATTTTCTTTAACAGCTGCTAAATATCCAAAGTATAACCATTGAACTGCTTCTTTAAAGTTTGCTGCTGGCTTAGAGATATCACATCCGTATCTAGCTGCCATTGACTTCATTGCTTTTAAAGCTCTGATTTGTTCACTTACTTCTTCTCTTTCTCTTACTAATTCATCAAGCATATCACCTTGTAAACCATCTAAATCAGCATTCTTTTCTTCTATTAAATAATCTATACCATAAAGAGCTATTCTTCTGTAATCCCCTATGATTCTTCCTCTACCATATGCATCTGGAAGACCAGTTAATAAACCATTTGATCTTGCAGCTCTTATTTCCTTAGTGTAACAATCAAATACACCTTGATTATGTGTTTTTCTATATGCACTAAAATGATTATCTATACTTTCGTCTAATTTAAATCCATATTCTTCTAATGATTGATGAACCATTCTCACTCCACCAAATGGATTTACAATTCTCTTTAATGGTGCATCAGTTTGTAGACCAACGATAACTTCGTTGTCTTTATCTATATATCCAGCTTCATAGTTATCTATTCCTGATACTCTATCAGTAGCCACATCTATGATTCCCTTTTTAATTTCTTCAATTATTAATTCTTTACATTCAGACCATACTTTCTCAGTTTTTTCTGATACTGGAGCTAAGAATGAAGCGTCACCTTTGTATTCTTTATAATTCTTTTGAATAAAGTTTCTTACGTCAATTCCTTTTTTTATTATTTTTTCTATATTTTAAATTTATTTTTATTCTTTTCAAAATTTTCAGAAAGTTTTTTCATTTCAAAATATATATTTTTTTCTATATTTTTTAATCAATATTGATTTTCATCATCTTTGACCTTGCTGTTTTAGTTATTTTTTTAACAATCACCTTTCTATAGGGTTTAATACTTTTTTTAACATTACTGCTCATATATGTAATATAATAAGAAGTATTGGCTCTTCAAAGCATTTTTTTCCTTAAAAATATTGATTTTTTCTACTTTTATATATATAATATGCTTTGTTTGTTTAGTAATTTTAAACCCTAAGTTTAGTAATAGTTCTACAAACTGAGAGTTATCTTTGGAGGTGAATAGTTTGGAAATTGGTGATAAAATCAAAAGAATGCGTATTGAAAAAGGTCTTACCCAGGAAGAGCTTGCCAATAGATGTGAATTATCCAAGGGATTCATTTCACAACTTGAAAATGACTTAACATCTCCTTCTATTGCAACCTTAATAGATATACTAGAAATACTTGGTACAAATTTAAAAGAATTTTTTAGCGATGATAGAGATGAAAAGATTACATATACTTATGAAGATATGTTTGAAACTGAAAATGAAGAATTAAAGTATTCCCTTATGTGGCTAGTGCCTAATGCACAAAAAAACATGATGGAACCAATTATGATCACATTAAAACCTGGTGGACAATACCTAGAAGAAGATCCTCATGAAGGTGAGGAATTTGGCTTTGTACTTTCCGGTAATATAACGCTACATCTTGGCGATACTAAACATAAGGTAAAAAAAGGCGAAAGCTTCTATTTTAAGCCTAAAGCTAACCATTATATTTCAAACAATGGAAAAACTGTAGCAAAAGTTATTTGGATTAGTACTCCTCCATCATTTTAATTAATATAAATATTAATAATATATGATAATTTTTAACATACAGAAAGAGGTGTTTATATTGAGTCAAAATATAATTGAGATAAAAAATGTATCTAAAACTTATGGTGATAATACTGTTTTAAAGAACCTATCTCTTAATATAAGAAAAAATGAGTTTCTTACTTTATTAGGACCAAGTGGTTGTGGTAAGACAACAACTCTAAAAATATTAGCTGGATTTGAAAGTGGTGACAGTGGTAAAGTTTTATTTAACGGTGAAGACATTTCAAATTTACCTCCATATAAGAGACAATTAAATACTGTATTCCAAAAATATGCTCTATTCCCTCATATGAATGTATATGAAAATATAGCTTTTGGATTAAAAATTAAGAAAGTATCTAAAAATGAAATAGATAAAAAAGTTAGCGAAATGCTAAAGCTTGTTGCTCTTGAAGGTTTTGAAAAAAGAGCTATAGATTCTCTAAGTGGTGGGCAACAACAAAGAGTTGCTATTGCTAGAGCTTTAGTCAATGAACCTAAAGTATTACTACTAGATGAACCTTTAGGGGCTTTAGACTTAAAACTTAGAAAAGAAATGCAAAGTGAACTTAAAAGAATTCAACAAAGACTTGGAATAACATTTATTTTTGTAACCCATGACCAAGAAGAAGCACTAACAATGTCAGATACTATCGTTGTTATGAATAAAGGGGTAATTCAGCAAATGGGCTCTCCAGAAGATATATATAACGAACCTGCCAATGCTTTTGTTGCTGATTTTATTGGCGAAAGTAATATAGTTAATGGAACAATGCTTGAAGATTTAAAAGTTGAATTCTGTGATCACGTTTTCACATGTGTTGATAAAGGATTTAATACTAATGAAGCAGTAGATGTGGTAATAAGACCTGAAGATATAGAAATTACTTCACCAGAAAATGGAATGATCACTGGAAAGGTGAATTCTGTTAAATTTAAAGGGGTTCATTATGAAATAGAAGTATTAGAACATGAACATAAGTGGATTGTACATAATATAAAAAATGCAGAAATTGGAGCTATGGTGGGATTAAATATTTCTCCAGAGTCTATTCATATCATGAGAAAGGTAATGATCTAAAATGAAGAAGAATAATGGTTCAAGTACGCTTCCTGCTTCACCTTATATAGTATGGAGCACATTATTTATTGTAATTCCACTTATCATAATTGTTTTCTTCAGCTTTACACAAGAAACAGCTTCTGGCTATTCTTTTACTTTAGAAAACTTTAAAAGAGTATTAAATTCACAATATATTTCTGTATTTAAAAGAAGCCTTATATTGGCTTTTGAATCTACAGTGTTATGTCTGATTCTTGGATACCCTGTAGCATATTTCATATCAAAAATGAAATCAAATAAAAGAAATATATTAATAATGCTATTCATTGTTCCAATGTGGATGAATTTCCTTCTTAGAACATATGCATGGCTTCCTATATTGGGAAAGAACGGTGTAATAAATAACTTTTTATCTGCTATAGGTTTAAATACTATAAATATACTTTATACTGATGCAGCTGTTCTTCTAGGAATGGTTTATAACTTTTTACCTTTTATGATACTGCCTATATATACAGTATTAATTAAAATGGATAATAGCCTTATTGATGCTGCTGCAGATTTAGGTGCAAATAAAAGACAAATATTTACTAAAGTTATATTTCCACTAAGTATGCCTGGAGTTATTACAGGAATAACAATGGTATTTATGCCTGCCGTTTCAACATTTGTTATTTCAAGACTTCTTGGCGGCGGACAGTACATGCTGTTAGGAAATTTAATAGAAACTCAATTTACAACCATGGGAGATTGGAATTTTGGTTCAGCCTTAGCCATATTTATGATGATCATAATTTTAATTTCAATGGCTATTATGAATAAATTTGAAGGTACAGAAAGTATGGAAGGAGGAAAGTAAATGTTAAATAAGATATCTAGTTTTATAAAAAGGTTTTACCTATTAATAATCTTTGTATTTCTATATACTCCTATAGTAACATTAATGGTTTTCTCCTTCAATGACTCTAAATCTATGGGGCAATGGAAAGGCTTCACCTTAAGATGGTATCAAGAACTTATGCAAAATGATAGAATTCTTCTTGCTCTTAAGACTACATTGCTGATTGCCGTAATTGCTTCAGTTGTTGCTACTATAATTGGAACTTTTGCTGCTATAGGAATACATAAAATGAGAGGATTTAAAAAGAAAGCATTGCTTAATATTAATTATCTTCCTGTATTAAATCCTGATATTGTTACTGGTATTTCACTTATGAGCTTATTTATCTTTGTAACTCCATATTTAAACATTGAATTTGGTTTTACTACTATGCTGTTGGCTCATATTACTTTTAATATTCCTTACGTAGTATTATCAGTACTGCCAAAATTAAAACAAATGCCAACTAACATAGAAGAAGCTGCTTTAGATTTAGGTGCAACGCCTTGGTATACTCTTAGAAAGATAGTACTTCCACAAATAAAGCCAGGAATTTTTGCTGGTATGCTAATGGCCTTTACAATGTCTATTGACGACTTTGTAATAAGTTTCTTTACTACTGGTCCTGGTGTTACTAATCTTTCTATTGAGATTTACTCAATGGCTAGAAAAGGAATAAACCCATCAATTAATGCATTATCTACATTAATGTTTATAATAGTGCTTATACTATTATTAATAGTAAATAGAAAAGATTTTAGTACGAAAGGTGTTGAAAAGTAAATGAAAATAAAAAAATCAATTACTTGTGTTTCAGCTGCATTATTAGCATCTTCTGCTTTTGTAGGATGCTCTGGAAGCTCTGCTGGAGAAAATGGAACTATTAACGTATTTAACTGTGGTGATTATATTGATCCTTCATTAATCAAACAATTCGAAAAAGAAACAGGTATTAAAGTAAATTATGATACTTATGATACAAATGAAATAATGTATCAAAAAGTTAAAACTAATCCTGGAACATATGATATTGTAGTTCCTTCTGATTATATGATTGAAAAAATGATTGCAGAAGATATGGTAGAAGCTATAGATTTTTCAAATATTCCCAACTATGAATATATAGGTGAAGAATATAAGAACCTTTCTTACGATCCTAATAATGAATATTCTGTACCATATATGTGGGGAACTATAGGTATAATATATGATCCTACAGTTGTTACTGAACCTGTAACAAGTTGGGATATATTATGGGATAAGCAATATAAAGATAATGTTTATATGTTTAACTCAATTAGAGATACAATGGCTATTGGCTTAATTAAAACTGGTTCATCTATCAACTCAACTGCTGCATCAGAAATTGAAGCTGCTAAAGATGCTTTAATAGCACAAAGAGATGCAACTAATCCAGTGTATGTTGTTGATGAAGTTAAAGATAACATGATAGCTGGAGAAAAAGCATTAGCTACAGTATGGTCTGGTGATGCAATTTATATCATGAATGAAAATCCTGATTTAGAATATGCTATTCCTGAAGAAGGTTCTAATAAATGGTTTGATGGTTTAGTAATACCAAAAGGTGCTCCAAACAAATCAGGTGCAGAAGCTTTCATAAACTTCCTATGTGATCCTGATAATGCATTAAAAAACGTTGAATATATTGAATACTCAACACCAAATACAGCTGCTTTTGAAATGTTAGATGAAGAAACAAAAAATAATCCTGCTGCTTACCCTTCTGAGGAAACATTAGCAAGATGTAAAATATTCACTAACTTAAATTCAGAAACATTAAAACTATATGAATCAGCATTTACTGATGTACTTTCAAATTAAGGAAATTTAAACTATGGTAAGATACTATATAATATGTGAGGGTAGAGTACAAGGAGTTGGCTTTAGATTTTTCTGTCAAATGAATGCTACAGAACTTGATTTAACTGGTTATGCCCATAATCTTAATAACGGCATGGTAGAAATTGAAGTTCAAGGCTCTGAAGAAAAGATAAATATGTTTATTCATAACATAAAAAAAGGTAATTTCTTCATAAAAGTAAATAACTTAAGCCAAAAGAAAATAGATTTACAACCTTCTGAAAAGAAGTTTGTTATAAGATAAAGAAAAAAGGACTGCTAAAGCAGTCCTTTTCTTAATGATGAGTGATGAATGATAAATTAAGGAATAAACTCCCTTTAGGAGAGTTTAAAAATTATTATCTCAGAAACTCTTCGAGTTTCATCATTAATTCATAATTCATAATTCATCATTTTCTTTCCGCTTTGGTGTCGTAAAGCATTAAATTATAATTCTTAATTATATTAATAAGCTTCTCTGCATATATAAGCTCTCCATCTTCATTTTTAGCAGTGCTATATCCTGCACTTTGAAGTGCTAAAGCTTGACTTCGATAATCTTTTGCTGCAAATACACCATTAACTGTATATCTTTCATTTTCATATAAGAACAGTCCATGATCTTCTATTGACTCTGCTTTGCTAGCATACTTCCTAAAACTAGCTTCAATTACATCGGAATAGTTTTCTTTTGTAACCATTGTTGCTATATCACCACTCCACCTATTATCAGCTTTAATGCCAAATAAATTATTATGGTCTAGTGCTAACTGTGATTTCCCCCATCCTGACTCTAAAATAGCCTGTCCTATAGTTATTGAAGGTAATATTCCATATTTTTTATAATTTTCATATGCTTGTTGCTCTATTGATTCAATAAATTCCATTTTATCATAGTCATAATATAAACCTTCATATAATGAACAATATTTTATTTTCTCTAAATACTCATTAGCTTCAACAATTTGTTCTTCTTGAAATCCCAACTCTTCTAATACAGTTTGAAATTCCTTAATCTTATATGATGAATCTGACTTTTCTAAAAATCGCTCTGCAATCATTTTTAAATCATCATCTTGAATCAAATTTGAATTTCCATCATACAATACCATGGCAATGGTCATAACCTCTTGCCAATTAACTTGAGCTTTTCCATAACTTACGGAATCAGCTATATTTATGTAATCTTCCATTTGTTCTACAGTAAATATTTCCTTTCTTAAGATATTTATATTAAACATATTTATCACTATAGAAAATGTAATTAAAAAAACACTGATAAACAATATTACAAATACTGTTACTGAAGTTGTTTTATTTTTTCCAATCCTATATTTTTCAATTCCATTATAAACACTCTTATTTTGCAAGCTTTCCACCTCCCTCTTAATTATATATATATTCTTATCATTATTTATTACATTACTATTACAAAAACATTAAATATATAATAAAAGGTATTAGCATAAGATATGTATTCCATACTTTGCTAACACCTTTTGTATTTACACTATTTTAAGCTATTTCTAACTTAAACTCTTCTTTTTCAAAGAATTCTTCTGTTTCTTTAATCACTATTTTTCTAAGAGCAATAAGCCCAACTAAATTTGGTAAAGCCATTAAACCATTAACTATATCTGCTATAACAAAAACCATATCTAATGATAAAAAAGATCCAATAGCAACAAACGCTATAAATATTATCTTATATAGTTTTATAATTCTTATACCTGCCAAGTATTGAAGACACTTTTCTCCATAATAATTCCATCCTATAATTGTAGTAAAAGCAAAGAATATAAGTCCTATATTTACAATAAACTTTCCAAGACCAGCTATAGGAAGTGCTGCTTCAAAAGCAGCTGTTGTCATAGCAGCACCTTCAAGGCCACTATTAAATGCTTCTGTTAATACAAGTGCAAGCCCAGTCATTGTACATATTAATATTGTATCAATAAATGTTCCTGTCATTGAAATAAGTCCTTGCTTAACTGGTGACTTTGTTTTTGCAGCAGCTGCTGCTATAGGTGCACTTCCAAGACCTGCTTCATTTGAAAATACTCCTCTACCTACACCTCTTTGAATCACTGTCTGAATGGTAATTCCTGCTGCTCCTCCCAGTGCTGCCTGAGGATTAAATGCACTTCTCACTATTAATGCAATAGCCTCTGGTATCTGTTTAAAATAACATACAAGTACTAGTAAAGCTCCTATAATATAAAGTGATGCCATAAAGGGAACTATTTTTTCAGCTACTTTAGATATTCTTTGAATTCCTCCTAAAGTAACAGCAGCAACTAAAACTGTAATTATAGCTGCTGTAATCTGGGGAGGAATATTAAAACTTATGGTAACTGCATCAGCTATAGATTTTACCTGCCCAAATGTTCCTATTCCTAAAAGAGCTACTGCAACTCCAAAAAAAGCAAATAATTTTGCCAAAAGCTTATTTCCTGTTCCCTTCTCTATATAATACATAGGTCCACCACACATCTGACCCTTTTCATCACATTCTCTATACTTTATTGCTAAAAGCCCTTCTGCATATTTTGTTGCCATTCCTGCAAAAGCTGCAATCCACATCCAAAGTATTGCTCCTGGTCCTCCTGTTCCCACAGCCGTTGCAACCCCTACAATGTTTCCTGTTCCTATGGTTGCTGATAAAGCTGTACATAGAGCTGCAAAGCTAGATATATCTCCTTCTCCTTTAACTTCATCTTCATCCTTTGAAAATAAATATTTAAAAGCAAGTGGAAGCTTGGTTATCTGTAAAAATCTTAACTTTACTGTAAAGTATATTCCTGTTCCTACTAAGAGAATTAGTAGTGGTGGTCCCCATACTAAATCATTCACTAAATTCAAAATGTTTGTTATTGTTTCTAAAAATTTCATAAAAAAACCTCCTATTATTTTTAGGAGGAGATTAATAAAGATACTCTTTATTTAATCCCCTGTCCTTTTACCTGAGAGTTTCAACATTTCTGTCTTGCTCCTTCGGTGCTCAAAAGTTTTGAGTCTCTCCAAGGGCTCGTCCAGTAGCGGTCCTATGAACCTGAAAGATTTACTTCTTCGGTGGATTATAAAATCACTCTCCCACTACCATCAACCGAACATATTATTTTGTTAGTAATAATTATATACTTTAATGTAAATTATTTCAATATTTATTTGTACAATCTATTTATGGCACTTATCATAGCCTTGATAGATGATTTGGTAATATTGCTATCTACACCTACACCAAAAGTTTTTCTAAAACTATCTCTTCTTTCCATATATACATAAGAAGCTGCTTCTGCTTCTGAACCCATACTTAAGGCATGTTCTTTATAATCTAATATTTTAACATTAATTAATTTACTTTTTGACAGCCCATTTAAAAAAGAATCAATAGGTCCATTTCCAATACCCTCAATGGTATATTCTTCATCATTAAAAGTTATTTCTGCCTTTACTCTTGTATTTGCATTTTCATTTCCATCTACAATATCTTCAATAATAAGATTATTAAGATTCATTGGTTCTTTTATATCTAAGTATTGTTTTCTAAAAGCATCCATTATTTCATTAGGCTGTACTTCTCCCTTAAATTCAGAAATTTTCTGCACCACTTCTGCAAATTCTTGTTGCATTGATTTTGGAAGCTTATATCCAAAACAATGATCCATAATAAAGGCTACTCCCCCTTTTCCTGATTGGCTATTTATCCTTACTAAAGGTTCATATTCCCTTCCTAAATCAGTTGGATCTACAGGCAAATAAGGTACTTGCCATATGTTATTATGCCTTTCATTATATTTCTTCATACCCTTATTTATTGCATCTTGATGTGAACCTGAAAAGGCTGTAAAAACTAAGTTTCCTGCATATGGATGTCTTACATGCACAGGAATCTTTACACATCTCTCATATACTTCAATTATTTCATTTATATTTTCAATATTAAGTTCTGGATTTACTCCATGTGAAAACATATTATAAGCTACTGTAAGTATATCTACATTACCTGTCCTTTCACCATTACCAAATAAAGTTCCTTCAACTCTATCAGCACCTGCTAAAAGTGCCATTTCTGCATCAGCTACACCTGTTCCTCTATCATTATGTGGATGTACGCTTATAATAACATTTTCTCTAGATTTTATCCCTCTGCAAATATACTCAATTTGGTCTGCAAATATATTAGGTGTATCCATCTGTACAGTTGATGGCAAATTTATTATAACTTTATTATCCTTATCTGCTCCCCAAGTTTCTACAACAGCATTACATACATCAAGAGCATAATCCATTTCTGTTCCTGTAAAACTTTCTGGAGAATATTCTAAATATATTTTCCCAGGAAATGATTTAACATATTCCTTTACAAGTTTTGTTCCCTCTATGGCTATTTCTTTTACTTCATTCTTACTCATATTGAAAACAACATCTCTTTGTAGTATGGAAGTTGAATTATATATATGAACTATAGCTTGCTTTGCTCCTTTTAAAGCTTCAAAAGTCTTTTTTATTAAATGTGGCCTAGCTTGAGTAAGTACCTGCACAAGCACATCATCAGGAATTATATCCTCTTCAATTAACCTTCTTAAAAAGTCATATTCTATTTTTGATGCAGAAGGAAATCCCACTTCTATTTCTTTAAAACCAAGCTTTACTAATAACTTAAAAAACTCTACTTTTTCATCTACAGTCATTGGATTTATTAATGCCTGATTTCCATCTCTCAAATCTACACTACACCATATAGGTGCCTTATTAATGGTATTATTTGGCCATTTTCTATCCTTCAATTCTATAGTTTCAAATCTTTTGTATTTTTTATAATTTAACATTTAATAGCCCCCTTAGAAATGTTTATATATTTTATTTATTAATAACATGCCCCAAAATGAATTTTACGAAAAAAAGCGCAAAAAGCCCCTATATTGGAGCGTTTTGCGCGGTACCATCCAAAATTTATACTTAATTAATATAACGGTTTTCCGGTAAAAGCTACTATAGTTCACCTTTACAGTTCATGAACTAGTTCAAAAGATATTGATTTATAGGTTCACAGCATCCCTACTCTCTGAGAAATCTTAATCTTTCTAATACTCTCAATCATTACTTTTAAGTATTCTTTTTTATTATATTATCTTATTAATACATTTTTGTCAATATTTTACTCTCTACTTTTCTACTCTATTTCTTTCTTCCCCATTATAAAAAGCCTCTATATTACTTAGTACCTCCTCAAATAATCTTCCTCTAGCTTCAACACTTGCCCATGCAATATGAGGTGATAAAATAAGTTTTTCTTTATCTTTAACTTTTAATATTGGGCTATCTTCCTTTATTGGCTCAATTTCAAATACATCAAGAGCTGCGCCTTTTATTTTTCCTTCATTTAAAGCCTTAGCAAGATCTTCTTCACATACTATAGGTCCTCTACCCATATTTATTAAAATAGCACTTTTCTTCATTTGACATAATGCATCATAATTTATTAATTTATTAGTGTTTTCATTTAATGGTGCATGAATAGATATTATATCACTTTCTTTTAATAATTCATCAAATGAAACCCTTTCAAAGTCCTTAGATGAATTTTTACCTGATGTAGAATAGTAAACAACCTTTGCACCAAAAGCTTCTGCTATCTTAGCAACTCTTCTTCCTATGTTTCCTAAACCTATTATTCCCCATGTTTTTCCTTCTATTTCATTAAAAGGTTTATCTAAACATGTAAAGAATCCACACTTAGAATATTCACCACTCTTTACAAATTTATCATAATAAAGTACTTCATCCATTAAAGCCAAAGCTGTGGCAAAGGTATGTTGAACTACAGTACTAGTAGAATAACCTGCAACATTTGTTACAGCTATACCTCTTTCCTTTGCATATTCTATATCTATATTATTAAAACCAGTAGCAACTTCACAAATTAACTCTAAATTTTCTGCTGCTGCTAAATTTACTTTATCAAGTACAACTTTATTAGTAAATATTATATGTGCATCCTTAATCCTTGTGCTTACTTCTTCATAAGAAGTTGTATCATAATAAGTATAGTTCCCATACTTATTTAGTTTTTCATAAGATATATCACCTAAGCTTTTACCATCTAATATAACAATATTCTTATTCATTTTATTCTCCTTTATGTTAAATTTAAATATTTCTCCAATACTTAACATTATATCACTATATTTTTTATTTCTCATTCTTTTTTAATGATGACAATACTCTTATGATAGTATCTATATCTTCATCACTAAGTTCTTCATAATTATCTAACTTTTCTTTTATATCTTCAATAATATGATTTTTGTAATTATCTGCACTATTATGTCTTCCTGAATTTACTATATACAATGTTATTGTAGTGGTTATTACTCCAATTACCCCAATACCAATTATCATAAGTATAACGGCAAAAATTCGTCCTAACTGTGTTTTTAAAAGTACATCTCCATAACCAACAGTAGTAAAGGTAACAAAACTCCACCAAAGTGCATCTTCAAGACTTATCCCTTCTATGGTAGAAATAATTACTGCACCAATAACAATTATTATCACTGATATAACCAGCAAAAAGTTGAATTTGTTTTTTCTTATTTCATCTCTTACCTTAATTTTAAATTTTATAATATTTACTATGACTATAAATACCTTGCATATCTTAATTATCATATATGCAGGAATAATTCTTGTAACTCTTATTACTTTAAAACATTTTAAATACATCCTTATGGAGATAATTGATAAAAGGTCAATAATGTTTTCCTTAAAAAAATCCTTTTTATCTTTACTTAATGCTAATCTCCCAATGTAATCACCTATAAATATAAGCCTAATAATATTTTCTATATAATAAAAGGATAGCCGCACTTCTTGGGGAATGCTTACAAATATATCTATAACAATGATTAAGCTTAACATCAATGCTAACAATCCTATAAAATAATCATATACGCTCTTTCTATTCATATGCATCTTCTCACTTTATAAAAGATAATATATTAATTTATATGTAATCTACATAATTATAATTCTATATATAGTTTCTATGTTTTAAAAATATTTATTATATTCTACCCCAAGCATATGTAATTATTACTTCTAACATCTTCTCATTCATCATTCATAATTAGAAAAAGGTGCCGTATTAAAAACACAGCACCTTTTTGATTCTATTTATTTTCTGTTCTCTTTACATCCCATATTTCATCTGCATATTGAAGTATTGTTCTATCACTAGAGAATATTCCTGCATTACATACATTTAAGAAACATTTCTTTGCCCAAGCCATTTTATCTTTATAAGCATTAAACACTTCATCTTCTGTCTTTTTGAAGCTTTCAAAATCAGCTAATAAGAAATATTGATCTCCTTCTTTCATTAATGAATCAAATAAATCATCAAAATCTCCTGTTCCTCCATCACTTAAAGTTCCATCCACTAGAGTATCCATTACTCTTCTTATGGAAGCATCACTTTCATAATATGATTTTGCTTTATATTTTCCTTGAATTTCTTGAATATCCTCAACCTTTAATCCAAAGATAAAGTTATTTTCTTCTCCACTTTCTCTTACTATTTCTACATTAGCTCCATCTAATGTTCCAAAAGTAGGTGCACCATTAAGCATAAACTTCATATTTCCTGTTCCTGATGCCTCTTTTCCTGCAGTTGAAATTTGTTTTGAAAGGTCAGCTGCTGGGAATAGTTTTTCTGCATATGAAACTCTATAGTTTTCTACAAAATGAACCTTGATTTTCTTGCTTACTTCTTCATCTTCATCAATAAGTCTTGCTATTTCATTGATGAATTTAACTATTGACTTTGCTCTTCTATATCCTGGGAAAGCTTTAGCTCCAAATATGAAAGTTGTTTTTGGTATATCCATTTCAGGATTTTCTTTAATTCTAAAGTATAAATCTAAGATATAAAATGCATTAAGAAGTTGTCTCTTATATTCATGCATTCTCTTAATTTGAATATCAAACATTGAATCTGGATCTATTTCTACCCCTTCAGTATCCTTAATATATTTTGCTAATTGTTCCTTCTTTGTATGTTTTATCTCCATAAATCTTGTTAGAACTTTTTCATCATCTGCATATTTTTCAAGGTTCTTTAATAATGATAAATCTCTTACCCAATCTTCATTACCTAATAATTCTGTAATTAATTCTGATAATTCCTTATTACATAATCTTAGCCATCTTCTTGGAGTTATTCCATTAGTTTTATTTTGGAATTTTTCTGGATATAATTTATACCAATTATTTAATTCTGTGTCTTTTAAAATATCAGTGTGAAGTTGTGCTACTCCATTTACTGCATGTCCAACATGAATAGCTAAATTAGCCATTCTAACTGTGTTGTTATTGATTATTCTAAATTCTTGAATTTCTGCACCAGTACATCCTTTATCTTTTAATTCTTCTACAAATCTCTTATCAATTTCTTTTATGATATCTAATATTTCTGGAAATAATTCTTTAAATAAATCTCCATTCCATTTTTCTAAAGCTTCTGCTAAAATTGTATGGTTAGTATATGCAAATACTTTATTTGCAACGCTTAAAGCTTCATCAAATTCGAATCCCTCTTCTTTTATTAATATTCTTATAAGCTCAGGGATTGCAATTGTAGGGTGAGTATCATTTAATTGTACTGCAACCATATCTCCTATAGCTTCTGTTACCTTACCATGTTTCTTTTTATAGCTTCTTACTATATCTTGAAGTGATGCACTTGAGAAGAAATATTGTTGTCTAAGTCTAAGCATCTTACCTTCTTTATTAGAGTCATTTGGATATAACACTCTTGAAATATCTTCTGCTCTATTTTTATCTTCTAATGCTGCATCATATTTTTGATCATTAAATAATGTAAAGTTAAAATCTTCTACTGGTTCGCACTTCCATAATCTTAATGTATTTATATTTTTATTTCCATAACCAATGATTGGAGTGTCATAAGGCACTGCTTTAACTTTCATATCTTTAAAATTTACAATAACTGTATCGCAGTCTTTTCTAATGCTCCAAGGATCTCCATATTTAAGCCAGAAGTCTCCTGTTTCCTTTTGCTCACCATCTTCAATATATTGAGAAAATAATCCATTGCTATATCTAATTCCATAACCTGTAAGAGGTATTTCCATTGTAGCAGCTGAATCCATAAAGCATGCTGCAAGTCTTCCTAATCCACCATTACCAAGTCCTGCATCTTCTTCAATTTCTTCTATTTTATTTATATCAATATTAAGCTCTTCTAAAACTGCTTTTACATCATCATATAATCCAGTTGATATTAAGTTATTACCTAATGCTCTTCCCATTAAATACTCAGCAGACATATAAAATGCTTGCTTTCCATCACCATATAATTCTTTTGTATCATTCCATTGATCAATTATTTCTTCCATTATTGTAAGGGATACTGCATTGAATATTTCAAATTCCTCTGCATCTTCAATTTTTTTTGCGTATTTTACCTTTAAATATCTTTCTATTCCTTTTCTTATTTCTTCTCTTACCACTTTTATTCACACCTTCCATACATTTTTGTATATTTATATATTTTATCTGCTAAATCACAGTTTAAAATATCCTCTTTAACTCTCCATTTCCAATTTTCACCTAAAGTTGATGGTAAATTCATTCTTGATTCATTTCCTAAATTCAAGAAATCTTGCATAGGTGCTATGGCCAAAATTCCAACACTAGACCATGCTCCTCTTATAAAGCCCCAATTATATCCTTCATTGCTATTCAGGACTAAATACTCCTTACAGTATTCAATATCTTCCTTAGCTCCTGTTTTTTCATACCATCCTCTGAAGGTATCATTATCGTGAGTACCTGTATACACTATGCATTTGTTTATATAATTATGTGGTAAATAATCACTTTCTTCTCTTGCATCAAAAGCAAATTGAAGAACTTTCATACCTGGGAAATCTGATTCTTTTAAGAATTCTATAACTTCCTCAGTGAGATATCCTAAATCCTCTGCTATTATATCTACTTTACCTAATTTATTCTTTATGGCTTCAAAAAGCTTCATTGCAGGTCCTTTGACCCACTTGCCATTTATTGCTGTTTTTTCTCCATATGGCACACTCCAATAACTTTCAAAGCCTCTAAAATGATCTATTCTAAGAACATCATATAACTTTAAGCTTTCTTCAACTCTTCTTATCCACCAAGTAAATCCATCTTCCTCCATTGCCTTCCAATTATATAAGGGATTTCCCCATAATTGTCCTGTTTTTGAGAAAGCATCTGGTGGGCATCCTGCTACAGCTTTAGGTTCTAATGTATCTTCATCCACTAAATAATTCTTTGGATTACTCCATACATCAGCACTATCTATAGCCACATATATAGGCATATCACCTATTATCTTAATTCCTTGCATATTGGCATATCCTTTAAGTTTGTGCCATTGCTTAAAAAATAAATACTGTATAAAGCTCCAATATTCAATTTCATCTTTTAGAGCTAGCTCATATTTTTCTAAAGCTTTTGGATCTCTTCTTTTAATATCATCATCCCAGCTAAGCCATGATGTTAAACCAAAGTATTCTTTTATAGCCATATACAATGAATAATCTTTCAACCATTTTTTATTAGCTTTTTTAAATGCTTCAACTTCATTTCTAATTCTAAGATTGCCGCTTTCTTTATAATTTACAAAGGCTTTCTTTAAAATTTTATATTTAGTTTTAAATAATAATCCATAATCAATACTTTCTTTATCTTGGCCAAAATCTTCATTTTCATAATCTGACTTTGCTAAAATTCCTTCTTCATTTAACATATCAAAATCTATAAAATACGGATTTCCTGCAAAGGCTGAAAATGATTGATATGGTGAATCTCCATATCCAGTAGGTCCAAGAGGAAGTATCTGCCAATAAGTTAATCCTGTCCTACTTAAAAAATCAACAAATTTATATGCTTCCTTGCCAAATGTACCTATACCAAACTTACCTGGCAGAGAAGAAATATGCATTATAACTCCTGCACTTCTATTCATGATTATCCTCCCTTAAGAACAAATAATCTATAGTAAGAGAAGCTCTTATTTTATTATATTGCCACAAGATTCTCGTTCAATGAGCTCTGTTTCTAAGACTAAATGTTTATTTTCACATTCTCCTTTTAATAAATCAAATAATAATTCAATACTCTTTAGTGCTATTTCCCTCTTTGGCTGTTTCACTGTAGTTATTCCTGGATTATAAAATTCACTTATATCCATTCCATCGAATCCTACTACAGATATATCTTTTCCTATTTTTAATCCTAAATCACATATAGCTTTTGCTACCCCTGTTGCCATAAAATCTGATATGGCAAATATGGCTGTAATATCTGGATTTTCCTTTAAATATTTTTTTGTTTCTTCATAAGCTATCCTTGTATCATAGTTACCTATTAACAAGTTATCTATATTTTCTTCTAAATTGTTTTCTTTTAATGCTTCTACAAAGCCACTATATCTCCACCAACTTATTCCAAAGTCATTTTTTTCACCAATCATCATGGCTATTTTCTTATGTCCTTTTTTGATTATATATTGAGTGGCATCGTATGCTGCCTTAACATCATCAATACCCACTGAAGAATAACTTCCCTTTCCTACCTTACTTATGGTACTTACCGATGTGATTACTATAGGTATGCCTAAGTTTTCAAAACTATTTTCAGTTACATCAATAAAGTTTCCTCCTAGGCATATTATCCCTTGTAATCTTTTTTCCTTCACAAAAGATATAAGCATATCAACATCTTCTGCCAATGCATAATCATTTTGTTGTAATATCATTGTATATTTAGATTCCTCTATTTTGTTTCCTATTACACTGATCATTTCAGAAAAGAATGGGTTAAAAACCCCTTTTGCTAAAACGCCAATATTTTTAGTATTATTTTGCTTTAGTATTCTAGCACTGTTATTAGGTATATAATTGCTATCTTTAATAATCTCTAAAACTTTTTCTCTTGTACTTTCTTTTACATCTGGATGATTATTAAGCACTCTTGAAACTGTACTTACTCCTACCCCCGCTAACTTAGCTATATCTCTTATATTCATTTTTGACCCTTCTTTTGGAACTGATACCGGTAACGGTTCCGTTAATTTTCATAAACAAAACCACTACTCATAAAATTATAATTCTAATTTTTTATAGTGGTTGTTATTCTATCGAAATTTTACCATACTTTTCCATAAATGTCCAAAAAAATTTTAACCTTTTACAGCTCCAGCTGTTAAACCTTTAGCCATAAATTTTTGATTAGCTAAGAATAAAGCTACTATTGGTACTGAAGACATTACTGCTGCTGCAGAATATTGAGTCCAGTTTGCTGAGAATTTATCTCTTATAAATGTTCTAAGTCCTGTAGCTAATGTTTGATTAGCAGTATCTTTCATAAGTGCTGAAGTAAACATAAATTCACTATATGCATTAATAAATGATAATAAGAATATTACTGCAATCATGCTCTTCATAAGAGGAAGGATCACTTTTATGAACGCTTGGAAAGTAGTTGCTCCATCAACATATGATGCTTCAATTAGTTCATTAGGAATTCCATCTATATATCCTTTCATTAACCATATGTTATATGCACTTCCTGCACATTGTATTAATATAAGAACTAAAAAGCTATCCATACCCTCTATCTTATATGCCACTGCAAGTATTGCAGGTAAAGCCATTGTTGCTGGGAACATTTGAAGTATTATAAGCATAAGAAGACCTTTGCTCTTAAATTTAAACTTTAATTTTGAAAAAGCAAATGCTGCTGGTATTGTAATTAATAGTTGTATTATTGATACTGAAAAACATATTATAAGTGAGTTTTTCATCCAAATTAGAAAATCTGTATTTTCAATTACCTTTTTATAGTTATCAAATGTCCAGCTTTCTGGAAGCAAAGTACTTTGTACAAAATTAGTCCCTTCTGAAAAAGACGCTGTAACTATTGCTATTATAGGAAATAAAGTTATTAAACATACAAAGATTAAAACTGCTCTAGCGGCCCATGCATTTACCTTTTGGGCTGTTCTTAGTTTTTTCTTATATTTTAAATTTTCAGTTGCTTTAGTTTTAATAACTTCTTCTCTTACTAAACTATTATCCATATTAATCTACCTCCGAAAATTGTCCTGATTTCTTTAATTGGAAGAAAGATATTGCAGCAAGTAATATAAATATTAATATACTTATGGCTGATGCTGTAGAATATTTTCCGGATACAGTTATTAACTTATAATTAACTGAAGCTAAAATGTCTGTATATCCTGCAAACTGAGTAGTTGTTCTTGCTGGATTACCATTAGTTATTAAGTATGCTGATCCAAAGTTATTAAAATTAAAAGCAAATGATGAAATTATTAATGGCCATGCTGTTTGAGCTATTGAAGGTAAAGTAATCTTAAAGAATTGTACTAACTTACTAGCTCCATCAACATCAGCGGCTTCATAATATTCTGTTGGTATAGCATTTATTGCTCCAATACATATATTCATCATATATGGGAATCCAAGCCATATATTTACCATAATAAGAGCAAATCTAGCCATATTAGGATAAGTAAGCCACATAATAGGCTCTTTTATTATATGAAGATTTAATAATAACGTATTAATTTGTCCATAATTTCCATTTAATAATCCTTGGAAAGATAAGATTGCAATTGTTACTGGTAAAGCCCATGGTAATATAAGTATTGCTTTATATATAGCTCTTTCTTTTATATTTGGATTTTCAACTAGTAGAGCTAAAAATAATCCTACTAAAAAACAACCTGCGGTAGATGCTACGGCAAATATTATTGTCCATCCAAATACAGGTAGGAATATCGGTCTTAAATTACCTGTTAAAACACTTGTGAAGTTTTCAAGCCCAACAAAATTTATATTTCCCTTAGAATATAATGAGTAATCAGTAAATGATATTATTATTGTAAAAATTATTGGTGCTATGGTTAATATTGAAATAGTCACCAATGCTGGTGTCAAATATGCCAATGCTTCACTTTTCTTCTTTTCCCTAGCTACTTCCATTTTTACCCCCCATTCGGATCAATATCGAAGGCTAGAAGACTTTCTAGCCTTCATGTTAAATATTATTCCATTTCAGCAATAGCACTCTTTATTTGAGTAACCATATTTTTTCCTGCTTCTTCTGCAGTTAATTCTCCATTTAATACAGATTTAATATTATTTGCACATGGATTCCATACTGTACTCATTTCAGCTATATTAGGTGTTGGTGTACCATTTTCAGCTTGATCTAAGAATCCTTGAACATAGTCTGCTGATTTAAACCAATCGCTTTCCATTGCTGATGTTAATACAGGAAGTCTGCTTCCTTCTTCAAATAATACTTGTGAAGTATTTTCGCTTAAATATTTAATTAATTCCCATGCTAAATCTTGATTTTTTGATTTTGAAGGAACAAAAGCTGATTGAATAGTTGTTAAGTTACTTAACTTATTTCCATTTAATGTTGGAAGCTCAGCTATATCAAAATTAACATTTGCATCCTTTGTAGAATCTACATTCCAAGGACCTGAAATATAGAATGCTGTTTTACCTGCTTGGAAATCTGATTTTGCTATATCATCAGTAATATCTGATGCCATTAATCCTTCATCTACTAATTCTTTTAAGAATTCTAAACCTTTTATTGCATCAGAACTATCTAAACCAATATCATTAACATCTAGTGTTCCATTATTGTTTTTGAATATATATGAATCTCCATTTAACAAGAATCCTGCTGCATAGTAAAAATTAGTAAGGTCAAATTCAAATCCTTTTTCTTTTCCTATTTTAATTAACTCTTCAAAAGTTTCTGGTACTGATGAAACTAAATCCTTATTGTAATATAATGCTATTGATTCTTGGCATACTGGAACACCTATTCTGTCTCCATTTACTGTAACTGAATCAAATAAATTCTCTGAAGAATAAAGACTTTCATCAATTAAATCATCTGGACATGTAGCTAAAAGTCCAGCCTTATATAATTTTCCTAAATTATCATGTGGATACCCTAATACCACGTCTGGACCTTTTCCAGATTGTAAAGCTTGGCTCATAGCATCAAACTCACTGCCATCATATTTCAAATCAACCTTTACGTTATTTTCTTCTCCCCATTGTTTAACAACATCTTGTAGTGCATCAACTTCATTTTGTTGGAAATGTGACCATACTACTAATGTATCTTTTCCATCAGAAGATGAATTATCACTACCATCTGAAGTTTCATTACTTGAACCACAGCCTACCAATACACTTGTAAGCATTGCTCCACTCAACAAAACTGAAAGTAATTTTGAACGTTTAACCATATAAAACCTCTCCTTTATAAATACACAATAAATATTATATATAAAACTATTTAAGTTTTATTATCTTTGAAACCCATACTGGTAACGATACCAAAATTTATTAAAAAATAATTTTAACAACAACTTAGAAAAATATAATTTGTAAAATTATTTACATTTATTTCTATATTTATATTATATTACCATTTGTAACTGTTTTAAAGAGTAAATTTATTTATTTTTTTCTTTCCAAATAAAAAATACAACTTTAAATAACACTGCATTATTAAAATTGCGTATATCATAAGCAGTATATTTTTCTATCTTATCAAGTCTATATATAAGTGTATTCCTATGAATGTATAACTCCTTAGCTGCATCACTTAAGTTCAAACCGCAACTAAAAAACACTTCTATAGTTCTTATCATTTCATTATCAAGCTTAGAAAATCCCTCATTAAATAACTTATATATCTTTTCCTTTTTTTCTTCTGATACTGAATCTATAATTCCTTCTAAAATCATTTTTTTTTCGTCAATAATACTTTCACTTACTTTGTATTTATTAGCTAACATAAGTCTATATTCACACTCTTCAAAAGATTTTTTTAAGCCTTCATAATTTTCTACCTGACAATAACTTATATAATATCTACCTGTAAAATTATTAAGTAAAGCATCTTTTATTCCTATAATATGATCATATATTTCTTTTACTTTAGCTATTAAAAGTAACTTATCATTACTTAGAATAACTTCTACATCACTATCATCATATAGTTCTTTTATATATAGATAAGCATCATATGATTTACTTTCTATGTATATATCTATTAAATAAAACCTGCCTAAAAGAGTAGGCCATACTGCCAAAATTACATCTTTTTCTATATTTTTCCCTGCCAATAATGATGTAATTATACTTTCCTTGTGAATCAAAATATCTTTTAGCTTATTTTCTAAAGAATATGCTAATAAATTTAATATATTACCAAATGCTGCTTTTGTTTTTAAGCAGCATTTGGTTCCATTAAATTTAATATTTTTACTTATTATTTGATCACTATCATCATATTCTGAAGTTTCATAAGCTCCTAAGCTTTCAATTGACAATTGGAAAGGTATCTTACAACATTCATAAATATCTTTAACCATGTTCTCAATACATTCCACAATATCACCTCTTAAGTATTTATCTGTAGCTTTAGCTTATATCACTCTTAAAGTTGTGTCCTTATCAAATACATGTAATTTATCAACATTTAAGTATATCTTAGCTTTTTCTCCTACTTTTAAGTTTGTAGTTCCCTCTATTCTTATAGTTACTGAAGCATTTCCACACTTAGTATAAACATAACTTTCAGCTCCCATATGTTCTACAACTTCGATATCTCCAACAATAGTTGAATGTGGATTATTTGCTATAAGTTCTTTATCATCACTTAAGCTTTGAGGTCTTATACCAAAAGTAACTTCTTTTCCTATATAAGATTTTAATGCATCATATTTATTTGCTGGGAATTTAATCTTATTTCCATTGAAAGATGCAAATAAATCATTTCCTGATTTTTCAACAACACCATCTATAAAGTTCATTTGTGGGCTTCCCATAAATCCTGCAACAAATAGATTTGTTGGATAATTATAAATATTTTGTGGAGTATCAACTTGTTGAATTATGCCATCCTTCATAACAACAATTCTTGTACCCATTGTCATAGCTTCCACTTGGTCATGTGTAACATAAATAAATGTTGTTTGTAATTTTCTATATAATTTACTAATTTCAGTTCTCATTTGAACTCTTAACTTGGCATCAAGGTTAGATAATGGCTCGTCCATTAAGAACACCTTAGGATTTCTTACAATAGCTCTTCCTAAAGCAACCCTTTGTCTTTGACCTCCTGATAGAGCCTTTGGTTTTCTCTTTAATAAATGTTCAATGTCAAGAATTTTTGCTGCTTCTGTAACTTTCTTCTCTATTTCATCCTTTGGCATTTTTCTTAATTTTAATGCAAAAGCCATATTGTCATATACAGACATATGAGGATATAAAGCGTAGTTTTGAAAAACCATTGCTATATCTCTTTCTTTTGGTTCAACATCATTTACTAATGTATCACCTATATATAATTCACCTTTTGAAATATCTTCTAATCCTGCAATCATTCTTAAGGTAGTTGACTTACCACAACCAGATGGTCCAACGAAAACTATAAATTCTTTATCTTCTATTTCTAAGTTGAAATCTTTAACTGCTGTTACATCTCCTTGGTAAATTTTATAAATATGTCTTAATGATAAACTTGCCATATATATTACCTCCATAAAACCTTTTTAAACTCTTAATATATTTATATTGTAATCCTTGAAATTGTTTTCATCCATATGTAATTGTCACAAATTAACATATTGTTTTTTGTAATAATATCCAATGTGTTAATTTATTACAAAAAAGGGTTTACTTTGTAATAATAACATAACATAAAATCAATTTTCAATGTATTTATTAAAATAAGGAGCTGCATCAAAATAACTTTCCATACAGCCCCTTTTAATATTATCATGTATTTATACAATCCCCAACTTTAATAAGCTTAATTTTATCTTTCAAATTTTTCTTAATCTTGCTATATGCATCCTCACCAGTACAATGGCAACAATAAAGAAGTGTTTCTTTATCTTTTAATGCCTTTGAAATATTCTCAATTAAATTATCGTCTTCATATTTCTTATTAGCATAATTATATAGATGTAAGCCCCCAAAAAAGTAATCTATTGGTGATCTACTTATTCTCTCTGCTTCCTTTAATATATTAATAATGCCTCTATGTCCACATCCAACAAATAAAACGCTTTTATTGCCTTCATTTAATAATAAATTCTGCTCATGTGAAAAATCATCTTCTACATAAGCGTTTCTCCTCTTTTTCAGTAATTTTTTATTTGAAAGAGGTACAAATTCCTTTCCTCGTATTTTATTAAAAAGCAAAACTCCGTCATCTACTTTATATAATCCATTAACTAAAACCACTCTATCATTCCATTTATAATCTTTATTTAGACCTATATTATGTTTAATATTACCAAACATTCTTAAATAGTAATCATTAAAAGCAAATCTATTTACATATATCTTTGCCTTATTATTTATATTAAGAAAACTTTCCAATCCTCCGCCATGATCTCTATGCCCATGTGATATAACAACAGTATCTACCTCTTTTAAATCAATATCCATCCTTTTTGCATTTCTTATAAATGTATCATTGGGACCTAAATCAAAAAGTATTTTTTTACTTTCAGTTTCAATATACAAACATAATCCGTGCCTTTTCTCATACTTACACTCTCTAGCTAAATCATCAACTAAAACAGTAACTTTCATTCTTTTCACCTCCACCTTAAATCTCTTACTAATATCTTATTCTATTGTTTTTATTAATAATATATTTTCTTTGTGAATATTTAATAATTTATAAAACAAACTAATATTAAATTATCACTTATTAATTTTAAGAAGGTGTAAATTTGAAGTCTTTATTTATTAAATGTTTTTTATACTTTTGTTTATTTTCCTTATTGCTTTCATGCTTTAATTGCGTATACACCAATGCTGATGATGAAATCAACTCTAAAAAAGTTGTGTATTTGACCTTTGATGATGGGCCTAGTAAAAATACTCCTAAGATTTTAGATATCCTTAAGGAAAATGATGTACATGCAACTTTTTTTGTAATTTGTCCTTACATAGAAGCTCATAATGCTTTAATAAAACGTGCTTATGATGAAGGCAATGCCATTGGCAATCACACTCATAATCATGAATTTAAATATATATATATATCTGAAGAAGCTTTTTGGGATAACTTTAATAAACATCAAAACTTCCTTAAGGAAGTAACTGGGAAAGATTGTACAATATTCAGATTTCCTGGTGGATCTCATAACACTTTAGTTAGAAATGCTCATGGAAGTTCTTTTACAGAAAATATCATATTAAAGTTAAATGAACAAGGTATAAATTGCTACGATTGGAATGTTGATTCTGGTGATGCCAAAGGAAACAATATTCCTGCTGCAACTATTTATAACAATGTTGTTAAGGAATCAAGAGATAAAAATGGTGAGTTAAAATCACCAGCTATCGTCCTTATGCATGATTGTATGACTAAAACAACAACTGTGGAAGCATTACCGAAAATAATCCAATATTTTAAAGAACAGGGTTATAAATTTGATACTTTAAATTAAAATAGGAGCTTTAATTAGCTCCTATTTTAGTATTAATTTTATTATCTCTTTTTGTATTTCATCATTATATTTTCCTGATCTAACTTCTTCTACTATGGCCTTTCTCTCTTCTTCATTTTTGCCATTAATTTTTTCTCTTACAACTTGAGGAAATTCTATATATTTTCCTTTCATTTGCTTTTTCTCATCCAGTTTTATAATGGTAGGAATTCTACATTCACCTGATAATTCTTGTAATAATTCTTCTTTACCTTCTTTTTTTAAAAAGTTCACATGTATCTTAGAATTTAATTCTGAAAGTTTCATTAAAAATGGCATAGTGGTAGCTGAATCCTTACAAAAAGTATCAGTTATCACTAATATATTTATATTTGATTTTATATTTTTTATATCCTCTACCCCATGTGAAACTAACCTTCCTTGTTTATATAATTCATCTATAAATAATATTTCTTCTTCTTTAGCTGTGCTTATATATTCTTCATATGATATACATTTATCTAAATTAACCATATTTCCTCCTGAATTATTTACCTACTCTTATTTCATCAGTTATTATTAAATTAAAAAACCAGTTTACCAATTTAATGGAATTACCGGTTTATATATTATCATTTATTTTTTTCCAATTCAACCAATATTTATTTCTATAAATCAAAATTCATATTGGCATTATATTGACCAGTTGACATAAGATATCTTTTTAATACTTTAGAAGAATACACTTTAAAGGGAAGTAAGTCACTTATATTAATAGAATATTCTTCTGACTTTATAACTTTTCTTATTTCTTCCACAGTAATACATTCTTTATTTAAGGTAGTAAATATGGCACCTATCTGTAAAGGTGTATGACTATCGCTTCCTGTAACTATATTAACACCAAGCTTTTGCGATAGCTCTATAAGTTCACTTTTAGCTTTTATTTCCCCTTTTCTAAATATATCTTTAGCATTTAAATCAATGGCATCTAGTCTTTTTAAACTTTCTTCTGAATGCTTAAAAAGCTTGTGTCCCTTCCTACAAGGATGAGCTCCAATCTTCAAACAGTTATAAAGATCCGCCATATCTAGTAATTCATCAAACTCAATGAAATTTTCTTTTTCCATGTATTGTTCTAAAATCTTATGGATATCCATTATGTCATCTCTATCTCCTGCTATTATAACGTGTCCTTTTCCTTTTACATTAACCTCTAATGCTGGGAATACAGACACTCCATCAATCATATATCTATTACCTTCATAGATATAGTTTTCTTCTAAATAATTATAAATTATCTTGAAAGAAATAGCATTGAAATGTTCACATAAGATTATGCCATCTATACTATTTCTCTTGGCATATTTTATTTCATTCAAAAAGAATTTTTCATTAAAATCTTTTCTTTTACTTAGCAAACCATGAACATGAAAGTCTATGTTCATAATGATTTTCTCCTTATTAATTATTTTTAATTTTTAAAAATCTTTAATTTTTATTTTATTATATGTATATGCTTAATATAAGTTTTCTGCACACATAGTATAATAATAATTATTATATTTTCATATGTTTTTCTTTTACACTTTACAAATATGTCTTTTTATATAATAATTATTATTATATAATTCTATATTTTAAGGAGGACTTATGGAAAATATCATTTTAGAAGAAGGAATGAAAGCACCGGATTTCATACTTCCTGGTTCAGATGAAAAAGATCATAAATTAAGTGATTACTTAGGGAAAAAAGTTGTTTTATATTTCTATCCAAGAGACAATACACCTGGATGTTCAAGAGAAGCAGAAGCATTTAGAGATAATGCTGAAGAATTTAATAAAAATAACGCTGTAATACTTGGTGTTAGCAGAGACACTATAGCTTCACATAATAAATTTATAGCTAAATATGATTTACCTTTTGTACTTTTATCAGATAGAAATGAAGAAGTTTGTAAATTATATGATGTCCTTAAAGAAAAAACTATGTGTGGTCGTACAGGAATTGGTGTAGAACGTAGTACTTTTATCATTAACGAAGAAGGAATAATCACTAAGATTTATAGAAAAGTAAAAGTTGCCGGCCACGTAGATGATGTAAAATGCAACCTTTAGGAACTCCAATGGAGTTCCCTCCTCAATTTTTCATTCTTAATTAAATTTCGTTCCTTCTTTAAGCATCTCTTTGAATTTGTTCCACTCTACAAACTCTCCCCCCATACTCTCAAGATGATTGGTATGCATTTGACAATCTATAAATAAAAACCCTTCTTCTTCTAGCTTCTTAGCTAAAGATATCAGTGCAGCTTTTGAAGCATTGCTTACCTTTGAAAACATACTTTCTCCAAAGAAACATTTCCCTATTTTAACTCCATAAAGACCACCTACTAACTGCTCATCTTCATATACTTCAACACTAGATGCTAATCCTAAGTTATGTAATTTTATATATGCTTCTTTCATATGGTCTGTTATCCATGTACCTTCTTGACACTCCCTAATCTCCTTGCAATTTGAAATCACGGCAGCAAAATCATTATCAAAAGTTATTTTAAACTGATTCTTCTTTAAAATTTTCTTCATGGAATTTGATATTTTAATTTTACTTGGGTAAATAATAAACCTTGGTTTAGGGCACCACCATAATATTTCCTCTCCTGGATTATACCAAGGAAATATTCCATTACAATATGCTAGTATTAATCTTTCTACAGATAAATCACCGCCTATAGCTAATAATCCATCTTCTTCTGATAATTCAGGATTTGGAAATACTATTTCATTATTTAATCTAAATACTGCCATTTTCTTTTCCTCACTACTTAATTTTTTATTATATGTTGTATTATACCGTATTTCATCTGTTATAATATATAAAGAGGTGTAAAAATATGAAAAATTTATCAAAAGTACTTATAGGTATACTGGTAGTAATAATAATCATAGCTATACCAGTAGTTAGTGGCTACAATAACTTAGTAGCTTTAGAGCAAAAAGTTGATACTGCTCAATCTAATATTGATACTCAACTTCAAAGAAGATCAGATTTAATTCCAAATCTAGTGAGCACAGTAAAGGGATATGCTAACTTAGAAAGCGAAATTTATACAAATATCGCTGATGCAAGAAGTAAATTAGCAGGTGCTTCTACCATCCAAGAAGAAGCTGCTGCTGACCAGGAGTTAACTAGTGCTTTATCAAGACTTCTTGTGGTTGTAGAAAACTATCCTGATTTAAAATCAAGTTCAAATTTCCAAGACTTAGCTATTGAACTTGAAGGCACAGAAAATCGAATTACTATAGCCCGTCAGGATTATAATGATGCTGTTACTGAATATAATACTAAGAGGAGAAGGTTTCCAAGCAATATAATTGCTTCTATTTTTAATTTTGAACAAAAGCCATTATATAAAGCTAGCGAAGGTGCTCAAACTGCTCCTTCTGTAGATTTTTCAAGTTAATATATAATGAAGCTTTTTAAAAAGGTATTATTAATTTCTTCTCTTTTATTAGTATGTATTTATTCTATTACCTTTGCGGCAAATACCAAATTCCCTTCAGTTACAACCAATAAGTATATTAATGATTATACTGGAACAATTTCAAAAAATTATACTGAAAAAATTATATCAATTGGTAAGGAACTTGAAGAAAAAACAACTGCACAATGTGTTATTGTAGTAATAAACTCCACTAATAATGTACCTATAGAGAAATATGCAAATGAATTATTTCGCTCATGGGGTATCGGTACCTCTGAAAAAAATAATGGTCTTTTAATATTATTAGCTATGGATGATAGAAATTGGAGAGTTGAAGTAGGTAAAGGTCTTGAAGGTGCTGTACCAGATGTACTTAGCAACAAAATTATGACTTCTTATGGAAAGCCTTATTTTCGTGATGGAAATTATAATGACGGTCTCTTGAATTGTTATTATGAATTTTCTAATAAAATTGCTGAAGAATATGGAGTTTCCTTAACTTCCCTAGAAAATATAAATGTTTCTTCTAAAGATTACAACAATAATAACTCTTCATCTAATACTTCCAATAAGGTTATTCCTGGAATTATTATACTACTTATCTTTTTAGATATCATTTTAAATAGAGGAAGAGTATGCCGTACTTTTTTACAAATGATAATTATCTCTAGTCATCATCGTGGCCCTAGAGGCGGTGGTGGCGGATTTGGTGGTGGCAGCAGCGGATTTGGTGGTGGAAACAGTGGTGGAAACGGCGGATTCGGTGGTGGCTCTTCCAATGGTGGAGGTTCTTCAGGTTCATGGTAAAATTTTTACCCAATAATAAATAATTTTTAAATAAAAAAAATAACCATAAGAGAAATCTTATGGTTATTTTTTATATTATTTTCTTAATTATTTGCTTAATTGAGCTTTAGCAACTTCTACTAAATCAGCAAATGCTTTTGGATCGTTTATAGCTATTTCAGATAACATTTTTCTGTTCATGTCGATTCCAGCTAATTTCATTCCGTTCATGAATTTTGAATATGATAATCCATTCATTCTTGAAGCAGCATTGATTCTAGCAATCCATAATCTTCTGAAATCTCTCTTCTTTAATCTTCTTCCAACATATGCATTTCTTAATGCTCTTATTACAGTTTCGTTAGCAGTTTTGAATAATCTGCTCTTTCCACCGTAGTAACCTTTAGCAAGTTTTAATACTTTTTTATGATTTTTACGTGAATTAACCGCTCTTTTAACTCTAGCCATTCTTAGTTCCTCCTAGGTAATAATATTATAGGTATGGTAATAATTTCTTCATTGCTTTTTCTTGAGTAGTTGAAACATAAGTACCTTTTCTTAAGTTTCTCTTTCTCTTAGCGCTTTTCTTAGTTAAGATATGGCTCTTAAAAGCTTTAGCTCTTTTAAGTTTACCTGTACCTGTCTTTCTAAATCTCTTTGCTGCACCTTTATGTGTCTTCATTTTTGGCATGATAGTAACTCCCCTCTACTTTTGTTTTTTGGCTTGTCTATTATATGCAAACCTCTTTATGAAAAAAATAGAGGCAGCATGAAGCCGCCTCTACTATTTATAAACACTAGAACATCTCTTTCTAGACATAATTCAATAGCTCTATACCTTACTAAGCTCTGCCGTAAGGTGAGAAACGGCTGGTTTCTACTTGACATTGATTATTGTAGCATCTTTCTTTTAACATGTCAATTCTTTTTTTAAATCTAATTAATTGAATACATTTTTTATTAATGTTAGACTTATTTATATACACTTTTTACCAGGAGGTGCGTGATATGGGATTTTTAAAGGCTAATTTTCAAAAGGAAGGTAAAGGCATTTCCAAAGATACACCTGAAAAGACAGGTTTTGCTTTGTTTCTAGAAACATTGATAAGAGAATTGGGGAGTTTAATAAAACTAAATTTTCTATTTTTGTTATTTTCAATTCCAATTATAACTATACCAGCTTCTTTTGCTGCTTTAACAAATGTATCTATGAAAATTGCTCGCCAACAACATGTATTTGTATTTTCCGATTTTAAGGAATCATTTAAAAAGAATTGGAAACAATCTTCACTTTTAGGCATATTTTTTTTATTATTATTTTCATTAGTAACAATTTCATTGATTTTTTATTCTAATGCATTACCCAATAATAACTTCTTGTACGTACCTTTATTTATTTGTATTTTTATTAATTTACTATTACTTTTTTCATTTATATATAGTTTTCCCTTGTTAACAACTGTAAAATTATCCTTAAAAGATACTTTAAAAAACTCATTCCTTTTAAGTATAATTTCTTTAAAAAACACTTTAATAGCTATTGTCTTTACTATTATAATCTTTTCAGTAAGTATATTTTTATTCCCATTTACAATTTTTGCAATTCTCACTTTAAGTTTTAGCCTAACTGCTTTCATAAATTCATTTTTCAGCTGGCCAGCAATTCAGCAATATGTAATAAAAAATTAAAAGCAAAAAGCAAATGAGTATTATTAGGCTCATTTGCTTTTTTAAATATTACTAAATATTATATTTTGTACTTATCTGCTGAATATTTCTTAACATGCTTTTATATTCTGGAAAATCCTTGATAATTCTCTTTATAATCTTTTGGCAAAATTGCCTTCTTAAAGTATCATCAATATTTAAAATCCGTTTATATCCCCATAAATGGGTATAATTCTTTTGCTTTCCACTTAATAATCTATCTAATGTTTCCATTTCATAAATCTTCAAATTCATTTTATCTGCAACCATAGATATTATTCTTTGCTCAGCAAAAACCATATTAGTTATCCTATTATCATCCACCTTTGCATTCTCCATAAATTCTATAGATGCCTTGGTATATTCTTTGATAAACTTTTCATCATTAAAATAAGCAAATGCTGTGTTGCATGGTTCTACTTCCCAGTTCCACTGATTATCAAAATTATATCCATCCTTAAGATTAAAATAATCCTTATCTGGGTAGACAAAAGGATCTATTCCTTCTCTATGAATAACAGCTAAGCTACTTTCTTTTATACAGGTATCTAGCGACTGCCATATAATAAAATCTGTATCAATCATTGCTATAGGACCTTTTTCCATGGATAAAGCATAAATTTTCCCTGCTGCCCAGAATATTTCGTTATTTACTAAATGATTTATACTATCCAATTTACATTCTATTCCTAAATCCCATATAGATTCTATACCTATTTTTTTATAATAACTTTCTCCTACCCTATCAGTAATCATCTTTATACTGCCATTTTTTTCTCGCCATTTCAATGCGGATAATATGGTCGTCAATATTTCATAATCCTTCATTTCATAAAGGCTACTATTTATTAAATATGGTGCTGTCCAATTTGAATGAAATGCCTTCATTAATTAAATTACCCTCTTATATCAGCTCTACTCCATAGCAACAGTAAGAAGACTCTACTTTGGAACCTTCTTTTTTTACTTCACTTGTAGAATAAAGTTTCTTTCTTGTATTTTCTTCTCTCATTATAAATATCTTTTTTTGTTCTTTTATTGTATATATAATCTTTTCATCATCTAGTCTTATTGGATACCTTAACTTATTATTCATAAATTATATTCTCCTATAAAGATAGTAATGCTATTTTAATAAACTTCTAATTATTCTTGTAGCATCCATATATTTTGCTATTGACTTACCATAATTTAATCTATTTATTACTCTTGATAAGAATTCAGACATGTCAACAGCATTAAACCATTTTGTTTCTCTAAGTTCTGGTGAAATATATGTTAAATTAGTTGAATATACTTTAGAAATTATTCCATCACTATAATATTTATTAAACTTTTCAAGTCCTTCCGTAAAGAAAGCAAATGTTGTTGCAACGTAAACATTTTTTGCATTTCTCTTCTTTAATTCTAATGCTATATCAAGCACTGATTCCCCAGAAGCTATCATATCATCAACAATCAATACATCCTTACCTTCAACTTCTCTTCCCATATACTCATGGTCTACAATTGGGTTTTTTCCGTTAACAACTGTAGAATGATCTCTTCTCTTATAAAATAGCCCTACATCTACACCTAGTACGCTAGAATAGTATATAGCTCTATCCATAGCCCCTGTATCTGGACTTATGACTAATAGTTTTTCTTTATCTAATTCTAAAGTATCTTCATTAGATATTAATGATTTTACTATATCGTAAGTTGGATATAAATTTTCAAACGATAATAATGGAATTGCATTTTGCACATTAGGATCATGAACATCAAATGTTAATATTTCATCTACACCTAATCTTTCTAACTCTTGTAATGCTAAAGCACAATCTAAAGATTCTCTTCCTTTTCTTCTATGTTGTCTTGATTGATATAAAAGTGGCATTATAACAGTAATTCTTGCAGCCTTTCCTCTTATTGCTGATACTGTTCTCTTAATATCTTGAAAATGTTCATCGGGACCTTTATGATTAGTAAATCCAAACATCTTATATGTACAACTATAATTTCCTACATCGCATAATATATATATATCTTTTCCTCTAACTGTTTCTGGAAGCTTAACCTTACCTTCTCCATTTGAAAAACGTATTTCATTTGTTGGTATTAAGAAAGATTCTTCAGTATTTCTCTTTTGCTGTATAATTTTATTTACCTGCTGACCTAGTTCTCTACAACTTTCTAAAGCAATTATTCCTAATTCATGATTTATTTCGTTCATTTTCTACACCCCTTGTTATTCCATTCTATTACCCTTTAGTAATTATATACTATTTATGCATATTTTTAAATAGATTTTAAAATAAGCATTTTTCACTTTTTTAACTATTGTTAAACATTCTTTAATTTTACTATTCCTTAAATTTATATTAATTTATCATTTCTTCTTTTATTAGTCTTATTAATTATGTTAAAGTTATTTATATATTTATTTTAATTAGGAGGATAAAATGAAGATAGATTATGATAAAAAACTACTGACTTACTCTATATATGTGATATTTACTGTTATAGCCATATTTATTGCCATTAAATTAATGTCCAATTTGGGGCTAATATTTAAAACTGCTATATCTTTATTAGCGAGCTTTCTTTCGCTAATTAAACCACTATTAATTGCCTTAGTTATTTCTTATTTATTATATCCAATAACTAAGTATTTAGAAAAAGTATTTAGAAATAATAAGCTATATAAAATAAAGAAAGAATCTAATAGAAGAGTACTTTCTATAGTTTTATCTTACGTATTAGTGATTGGATTATTTTTTGCTTTAATATGCGGTATATACTTTATGATAGGAGGTCAACTATCTAAAAACACTACCATTGTAAATATAATCTCAGATATTAATAATTATATTAACAGTAATTCCCTTTCTAGCACTACTATTCCACAGGCTATTAAATCACTTAATATACCTTTGCTAGATACTTTGGAACCATATATAGTGGATATACTGGCTTCTATTCAAAATTACTTAATTACTAACCTTGGAAATATGACTGCCAGCATAATGTCTATAGGTAGCAGTATTGCTTCCTTTTTAATTGCTATTGTTCTAAGCATCTATCTTCTTAAAGATTCTGAATACTTCATTGGCTTATGGAATAAACTTTATTATTTAGTATTCAGAAAAAGTAAAGCTGGCATATATACCAAGAAAATATTCTTAATAATTCATGATGTATTTTCAAAATTTATCCGTGGACAATTATTAGAAGCAGTATTTGTAGGTATATTATCATCTATTGCTCTTACTATTGTAGGTATTGACTATGCTATTGTAATTGGTGTAATTGCTGGAATATGCAATATGATTCCGTATGTGGGCCCTATTGTTGGTACAGTTTTAGCAGCTATTATGGGACTTCTTAGCGGTCGTCCTATTAAGATAATATATGCTATTATTGCAATGCTTATAGTGCAGCAAATTGATAATAATCTGCTAGCTCCTAAGATTGTTGGTGAAAGCGTAGGCTTACATGCAGTCTTTACGATGCTTGCCATAATAATTGGTGGAAATGCTTTTGGTCTTATAGGAATGCTTATAGCTGTTCCTTTAGCTGCATCTTTTAGGATATTATTTAATTTATGGTATGAAAAAAAAATTAACCAGTTATAATACTGGTTAATTTTTTTATTTATACACATACAAGTATATGTCTTTTAAAATTTCCTTTTGGTACAACACACTTATCTATAACGGAAAATCCCGCTTCAACAATAAATTTTTCCATATCTTCAAAAGTTACTATAACCATTTTTTCACATATATTTCTTGCTGTATGTATTATTGCTTTCTGTTCCTCTAATGTTACTGGAGAAAATAATCCATAAGGAATATCAATAATTGCTGAGTCATATTTATCTTTTATCTTATGCATATCATAACAGACTATCGTATCTCTAAGATATCCTAAAAACTCTACATTTTCTCTAGCATTATATGCAATTTGCTTACTTATTTCGCACCCCTTAACCTTTATACCTAAATCTAAAGCTTCAATAACTACTGTACCTACACCACAGCACGGATCTATAAGTGTTCCTTCTTCATTATCTTTCATTGCTATATTTACTAATGCTCTGGCCATCCTTAATCCCAATGCATTTGAATATGAATATGGTTTATCATTATGTTTTTGCCACTTAAAATCATTTCTTTCATATTCTCCAAAAATCCACAAACCATTGATTTTAGTAACTGCTAGTGGATTTCGTGGTTTGTGCATATCTGGATATCCATTAACTACAAAGCCTATTTTTCTAGTAGCTTCTAACCTATCCTCATACTGAACATCGCCTTGCTCAGACTTTACATAGCTTACTTTAAAGTCGTCATAAGATAAATTATCTTCTTTAATTTTTCTTACCATTCTATCTAAGGATTCATCACTATAGATTATTTTAATTTTACTTTTAATAAATGGGCTTTTAGACGCATTTATATCTATATCCGAAAAAAAGTATTTTTCATTAATCTCTCTATTAAAAAGGCATCTCATTTCCATTTTGCATAGTTCTCTTTCATTATCCTGATAATTAATGAAATATAAAAAACTACCGTTAATATTTTTATACATAATTTACACCTCTTATAATATAATAACATAAAAAGCATCAAGATAATCTAAGTTATCTTGATGCTTTAAATTATTGTGCTAATCTTGCAGTATCTCTTGCTATCATTAACTCTTCATTAGTTGGTATAACATATACTTTAACTCTTGAATCGTCAGTTGATATTTCACCAATTTCTCCTGCTATTTCATTTTTCTTAGCATCTAAATTGAATCCTAAGAACTCTAATCCTTTTAAGCTTTCACTTCTAACTAAAGCTGCATTTTCACCAATTCCTGCTGTAAACACTATAACATCAATTCCTCCCATTGCACCTGCATATGCTGCAATTTGAGTTCTAATTTTATAATGGAATATATCTAAAGCAAGCTGTGCTCTTTCATTTCCCTCTTGTGCCGCTGCTCTTACATCTCTAAAATCTGATGAAACTCCTGAAACTCCTAAAACTCCTGATTTCTTATTTAACATTTCATCAACTTGTTCTATTGTATATCCTTTTTCTTCAATTAAGAAAGATATAACAGATGGATCTATGCTTCCTGCTCTTGTTCCCATCATTATTCCTGCTAATGGTGTGAATCCCATAGAAGTATCTATTGATTTTCCACCTTTAACTGCTGCTAAAGAACAACCATTTCCTAAGTGGCATGTAACTATCTTTAAATCTTTAATATATTTTCCCATTACTTCAGCAACCTTATTTGAAACATATTTATGTGATGTTCCGTGGAATCCATATTTTCTTACACCATATTTTTCATATAACTCATATGGTAATGGACAAATATAAGCATTCTTTGGCATTGTTTGATGGAATGCTGTATCAAACACTGCTACCATTGGAATATTTGGCATTAATTCTCTACAAGATTCAATTCCTATTATATTTGGTGGATTGTGTAAAGGTGCTAAAGCAATACAATCTCTTATTGAATCTAAAACTTCATCAGTAATTAATACTGATTCTGAATATTTTTCCCCACCATGAACTACTCTGTGTCCAACTGCTGAAATCTCATCCATTGATTTAATAACACCATATTCTTCATTTACTAATGCTTCTAATACTAATTTTATTGCATCTTTATGATCTTTTATTTCTGTATTAATAACATGTTTACCTTTTCCTGGTGTCTTTTGTGTTAAAGCAGAACCTTCAATCCCTATTCTTTCAACTAAACCTTGAACCATTGATTCTTCATTACTCATATCGATTAATTGATATTTTAATGAAGAACTTCCACAATTAATAACTAATGTCTTCAACTCTCTTACTCCTTTTTCATCTCACTTTTAATCTAATAACTATGTTGTACTCAGCTATTATTGTACTATAAATTTTTAGAAATTAAAAATAATTCATTATTCTAACCTTTCAGAATTGTCAGTCAATTTTACTACTATATACAGTATTAAATATTATTTAGCCATTTTATATATTCTTTATCACTGCTTTCATTTGTTAGCTTTTCTTTTAATGCCTTCAGCTCATTATCCATACCATATATTTTGTAAATTTCCGGTATTAATCTCTTCTTAATTTCTTCATTCTTACTCTTCATCATCACTGTTAAAGTTTGCTTTTTAAATTCTAAATATACCTTTGATCCGTATTCCTTGCTTTTTTCAATTCCTGAAACAAGCATCATCTTAATTGCTTCATTTTCTGGATAAGCCATAACCATATTTAAATACCAATTAAGTATATTTCTTTCACCTAAAAGTAAATCTTTATCTACAAACTTTCCTTGAATTAAAGTTTGAGTTAATGAATGTCCTAATGATGCTAAATAATGTAGCACTTCCTTATCTTCAGCAAGCTTATAGAATTTATTATTACTTTGATCATATCCACCTAATTCACTTCTTAACTCTTTTATCATCTCATTAAATCTATTACCAAAGTTCTCTTTTTGAATGAACATCTCTATTTTCTTTGATGATTTATCATTCATATTATAAATAGTATTTTTTATTAAGTATCCTATTTCTGCATTCATTACACTTCCTGTAATAACTATATCAGCATTTATTTTATTACCTATATCTTCAAGAGCAGCTTCATTATATTGCTTATTTGTTATAACCGGTCCAAAATCTCTTACAAATGGCATTACTACCTTATTATTATAATCTGTATAATAATTTATCATTTCACTTACATATAGAGGAATCCCCCTTGATAACATACTTGTTTCATTATCTTTTTGATAACCTTTTATTTCTTTTTCCCTTATAGTTTCATCTGCGTAAGGAAGAACTGCTATATTACCCTTTACTTCTTTATTATTAATAAACCATTTACTTGTTTTAAGACCATGCCCCCAAACTGGATTATCTAGTACCATCATATTTATCTGTACATCTTTTTTTGGTGTAGATGCTTTTTCTTCAATCTTAAGCTTATCAAACTTATTAGATATTTTAAGTAGTGCATTTTTTAAATCTGGTCTCTCTAGCATCATTAACTTATTTAACAGGTTTTCCCCTTTTTCAATTTCTTTATTTTGAAGATATGCCTGTAATAAGTTTAAACCTACTCTAATATCATTTTTATTAAAATCGTATACTGGTTCCACTAATTCTATTAATTCTTTACTATAACCTTTAGCTCCTAACTCTCCTGAAATCACAAGTAACGCTTCTTGTGTCACATGACCTTGACTTAAAGCAATTTTTAGAAATTCTTTTGCACTTTCAATATTTTTTTCATTTAACTCATGTCTTGCTAAAAGAAATTGTGGAAGCCAACTTCCCTTTATTTCACTTGCTCTTCTTAAAGCATCTATATATCCTTCCATTCCATCTTTATCTTTACATATAGATGCATACCATGGAAGACCGTTGTTTTGATTTGGATTAATAGTAAGTCCTTCCCATAAAACTTCCATTGCCTTTTCTTTTTCATCTTTTCCATAATAACTCTTAGCTAAATTAGTAAGTATTGTTCCTGTCTTTGGATTACTTTCTAGATATTCTAATAATAATTCATTAGCTTTATTAAACTCTTTATTTTTTAAATAAATTATTGCTAATGTATTATAACCTCTTTCCTTTATTGTATCTATTTCTTTCAAATGCATTGCTGCATCTTCCACATCACTTATAAAATTGTTTTGAATTGCCTTTAGTACATCGTTATATAACAAATTAGCATTATCCCAATGATTTTTTAAGGCAATTGGTAGAACTTTTTCTCTCCACTCATCCATAGTAATCTGTATTCTTTTTCCATTTTGGTCAATAATATTCATCATCTTTACATTTTCTTTAGAAGATTTATCTATTGAAATATTTGTTATCTTACTTTCTCCACTATCAGTGGAGCTATTAATCTTCTTCACATTTAAATCATTTACATCTTTTTTTTTAATTTCTTCATTAGTTTTTGTACCCTGTTCTTTTTTCCCTAATATTTTATTAAATAAACTCATCTAAATACCTCACTAAATTTTATATTATACACATTTATTGTACCATAATATTACAACTTTTTCTTTTATTAATTAATTTTTATTTATTACTATAAAAAACATTAAAGTTAAAGTTTTTTTACGTAAAAAAAGGACCTAAACTAGATCCTTCTTTTAAATATTATTTTCTCTTCTTATAAATTCCTAAACCACCTAATAATGATAGTACCCCAATTGCTTCCACTGGTATTGGTGCACCAGTATTAGGCAATGTTGAAGTTGATGTTCCCTTAGTACTACTTAATGTTGTAGGTGTAGTTGATATCTTATTAGCACTTCCTAAGCTTCCAATTGTTCCACCTGTTGTTCCGCCTATTGTTCCGCCTGTTGGCCAATTAATTGATGGCCAATTACCTGATGGTTTATTTATACTTATATCTATATTAATGTTATTATCATTACCAATATTAATGTCAGTATCAATATTAATATCGTTATCAGTATCTGGTAAATCAACATCTGGAAGTTCATTTTCTCCTAAAACCCTTACAACTGCTTTTCTAGTTCTACAACTATCAGCTGTAGAAACTGTAATATATGCTTTACCAGGTGCTATAGCAACTACATTTCCATTTCCATCAACTGTAGCTACTTCTGGATTACTACTGGTAAATACTACTTCACCAGGTGAATGTAATACATTGATTGTATAGCTTTCTCCTACATGAACAATCCTTAATATATTATCAATTACAAAAGGTTGTATTAATACATCTTCATTTATACTACCTGAATCTTCTGTAATGTCTGGTGTAACAGAAATATCTGGTGCTTCTGAAGTTTCTGGGGACTGTACTGATGTTTCAGGAACAGTTATTTCAGGAAGTTCACTTACAATTTGCTCTACTGCATCTTTATAAACATTACCTGCATTATTTACATAATCGCTCCAATTAAAATCAACTGTATTATTAGTTGTACCTTCTGTTGCACTTTCATCGGCATTATTAGTAAATGAGTAATTATTAATATACTCTATCATCTTATTTTGCACATTAGATAAGGCTTCATCATTTACTGCTGCATTGGCTTCTATTGAAAATCCGCTAAAAGCAATTATTGCCATTAAAATTAATTTTCTTTTCATTCTTATTCCTCCCACAAATTAAAATTAAGCCTGCTTTAAATACCTTCATCCCCTTTAAACCAACTTTTATTTTTTAATATAGATTCACTTTCTATAGTTTATATTACCATATTTTATATTATTTTCCAATTATTTTTTTTATTCCTTTTTTAGAAAAAAGAACTGTAGCACTAAATAATTAGTGCTCAGCTCCTTTAAATTATCTATAGATTTTTAAATTTAGCTAATAATTTACTAAAAAATCCTTCATCATCTGTTTTAACTGTTTTTTTATTCTCTACTTTACTACTCTTTTTATTTTCTGCTTTTATGGCTTCTGTCCTCATAATAAATTTAATATTGCCAGTCATATTTTCATTTATTCCTGAGTATAATCCATAGTCATCTGCCATTTTCACTAACTCATTTTTTACATCTTTCAATTCCTCTATAGAATCTACTGCCTCATTTCCCAAATTACAAATTTGATCTAGCCCCTCTTCTTTTATCTGCTTTGTTCCATCCACAAGCTTACCTGTGGCTTCTAACACCTGTTTTGATTTATCTCTCAGTGTGCTAGTACCACCTGCTAATTCACTACTACCTTCAGCAAGCTTTCCTACTGCATCACTTAACACTGATCCTCCATCAGCAAGTTCATTTCCTCCTTTTGCCAAGGCTTCAACGCCTGTACTTAATTCGCTTGAAGCAGACTCTAATGTCTTTCCTCCTTCTGACAAGCTATTGCTTCCTTCTGCCAGCCTACTTACTCCATCTTTGAAAGTACTAGTTCCTTCAACTAACTTACTACTTCCTTCCGCTAACCTATTTACTCCTGATTCCAATTCACCAGAAGCACTTTTTAAACTTGAGCTTCCTTCTGCTAAATTACTTGTTCCTACATATAATTCATTAGCTCCATTTACCAAATCATTACTTCCAGCATATAAATTAGTAACTCCTTCTTTAATTTGCAAAGCACTTGTATTTATATTATCTGCTCCATTAACAAGAGCATCAAAATTTTCCATAAAAGAGTTAGAGCCCTCTGACACTTCACTTAGCCCTCCCTCAAGCTGACCTGCTGCTAATAATGCTTCATTAGATTTACTTATAACTTCATCTATTCCTTCTCTCTGTGCTGTTGATACATAACTTAAAGAATTACTTATATTAAGTAATTGTTCTGCTGCCTCTGGATTTGATTCTTTTATAGCTTCATATACCTGATTTATTTGAAGATTTAAACCATCTATAGTATCAGTAGAATCTCTTAGACGTCCTATATCATTTATTCCTTCACTTAGTCCAATCTTAAGTTGGGAACTGCCATCTTTTGCTGCCTTAATACCAAAATCTATTTGATTATATCCATCTCTTAAACTCTTTATACTAGATGTAAATCCATTTACCCCTTCTGTAAATATACTTTCTGAATCATTTAAACTTGCTAACCCTTCATTTAATGAAGTAGCGCCAGCAGCTAATGTTTGCATATTATCATTGACAGTATTTATTCCATTATCTACTGCAGTTATTCCTCCTTCAAGTCCTGGAATCTTACTTTGCAATTCATTTAATCCACTATTTAGTTCTGTTGTTCCATTATATAATTCCGGTGCTTTATTATTTATTTGACTAATACCATCATTTAATTCTCTTGCTCCATCACTCATATCCTTAATACCCTGAACTAATTCAGGAGACTTTCCATACAATTGATTTATTCCATCCCTTAATTCTATCATTCCAGCTTTTATTGTAGGAATCTTATCATTTAACTGTGATAATCCACTATTTAAATCTTCACTGCCTGAAGCAGCCTTGTCTACCCCTTCATCGAATAAAATGTAATTTTCTTGTAACTCTTTTTGTCCATTTAGTAGTTCCTCTCCACCTTCTTCTAATTGATTTAATTTATCTTTTATATCTGAAAAAGATTCTACTTCATCTAATCCATCAAGTTCTTCATTAATAACTGTACCCACTAATGCTATATAAGGTACTTGAAAATCTGTAGTATTTCCTTCTATCTCTATACTATCCTTTAACTGAATATCAAAAATATTTTCCTTTTTCTTAATACCCTTGGTTAATTCATTTAAATTCAAAGACTCCTCTAACCCTGGTATGGAAATTAAAGTTATCATTGAATTGCTTCCATCATCTATAATCTTCCCTGCACTTACCTTAATATTAGAGAAAACATCATTAGGCAATATACATTCTGTGGCTGTCAATATTGGAAGATATATCTTTCTATCTTCTCCTTTAATCTTCTTTGTTTCATATTTATTATTCTTTACATTAATACTTATCTTAAATGATCCTTCTTTGCCTAAAACATCTTTAGGATCCACTTCTTTATTATTAAATTCATATTTTATTTCTATATTTAAAGGAAGCTCTTTTTCACTATTGCCTTCATAATATAATTCATTAGAATTAACATTCCATTTTAAAGTCTCACCATTTATCTTCGCTTTCTCATCACTTTTAACATTTTTTATATTACTCAAAGATGATTTATCTTCAAATTCACCTAATACCTCATCACTACTTATTTTATCTGATACAATATTACTTGTTGGTTTTCCATTTTCATCTAAAATTACATATACAGTTTCATCCTTATGCATTTCCCCTGCATAAGCAGTAAAATTACTCATTGTTGTTGCCATAACAACTAAAAATACTAATTTTTTAGATAATGACTTTCTTTTCATTTACTTTTCCTCCTTCTTACACATTATAAAATATTTACTTGTTTTTACAATTATACCTTCAAACATTAATAAAACTCCTGGTAATACAAATAGTATAACTAGCATACTTATTATTGCTCCTCTGGCCATCAACACACATAGTGAACTTATCATTTCCAATTCTGAAATAATCCCTACTCCTGCTGTAGCTCCAAAGAATGTCAATGCACTAGTTATTATTGATCTTGATGAACTTTGTAATGCTTTTATCATTGCTTCCTTCTTATCATTAGTGTTTGATAACTCTTCTTTAAATCTTGAAGTAAGAAGTATTGCATAATCTACTGTAGCTCCTAATTGTATTGTTCCTATTACGATTGATGAAATAAATGGAATTGTGGTACCTGTGTAATACGGTATTCCAAGATTTATAAAAATAGCTAGTTCTATGGCTAGCACTAATAGAACTGGTACTGATATAGATTTAAATATGACCATAATTATTAAAAATATTGCTACTATTGAAAATATACTCACCTTTTTAAAATCACTATCGGCTATTGTTACAAGGTCATTGGTAAGTGGTGCTTCCCCTCCAACTAATCCTTCTGGATCATATTTCTTCACAATCTCATTAATTTCATCTAACTGCACTGCCACTTCATTGGTAGCTGATTTATATTTTGAATTGACAATAATTCCTTCATAGCCACCTTTCTTTACCTGTTCTAATAACTCATTAGGCAAAAAGTTTTCTGGTATTCTAGATCCTAATACAGATTCTAATGCTGCCGCCATGGTAACACCATCTACATTATTTAATTCTTTAACCATTTCTTTAACCTTATATCTATCTAAATCATCACTCACCAAGATAATATTGGTTGATACCATATTAAACTCATTCTTCAACTTATCATTAGCAACTATTGAAGGTAAATTATCTGGCAGTGACTCATCAAGATTATAATAAACACTAACCTTTTCCTTACCTATAGCTGCTGGAATTAATATCAATAGAGAAATTAAAACTATTACTTTATGATGTTTAATAATAAAACTACTGCTTTTTTGAAAAGTAGGTAATATATTTTTATGTTTGTACTTATGAATTACTTTATCGAAAGTTAAAACTAAAGCTGGCAATATGGTAATTGTACAAACAACTCCTATAACAACGCCTTTTGCCATTACTAATCCTATATCTTTTCCTAAAGCTAAATCCATAACACATAGTGCTAAAAAACCTGCTACTGTTGTCAAAGCACTCCCCACAACAGATTCTATGGTAGCTTCAATAGCATTAGCCATGGCTTCAACCTTATTCTCTCTACTTTCCCTCTCCTCATCATACCTATGAAGCAAGAATATTGAATAATCCATGGTAACTCCAAGCTGAAGTACTGCTGATAAAGCTTTAGTTACATAAGATATATTTTCAAAGATCACATTTGATCCCATATTATAAATAATTGCTATTCCTATACTTGATAAAAAAACAATTGGTATTACATATGATTCCATGGTAATTGATAGGATTATAATTGATAATATTACTGCTATCAGTACATAAATAGGAGTTTCTTTATTGGCCAAATCTTTTGTATCCTTTATCACCCCTGCTACGCCACTAAGAAAAGCTTGTTTCCCAGCAATCTTACGGACATCACTTAAAGCCTTTTCTGTTTCAGTACTGGCATCTGTGCCAGCAAATTTAATTATCATTAATGTGGAGTTTTCTGAATAGAAAATATCTCTGATATCTTCTGGTAAAATTTCTTTTGGTACAGATAAATCTATTGCATCATCAATCCAGATAACATCATTAACCCCTTCTACCTTCTTAACTTCTTCTTTTAATTTGCTTACCTCTTTGTCTTCCATATTTTCTACTATAAGCATTCCTAATGATCCACAATCAAAATCATCTTTTAAAATGGATTGTGCAATCCTCGTATCTAATTCATCTGGTAAATATCCTAAAATATCATAATTAACATCTGTCTTTAAATATCCCAATACTGATGGTATTAATAAAAGAAATGCTATTACTAATATAAGCATCCTACTTTGGGCTATGGCCTTTGATACTTTATTCATCTCTATTCCCCCTCTCGTTGTGAGTTAGTGTAAAGTTTTTTACACTATTTTTATTTTAAAATCTTTATATATCAAGGTTTCGAAAGTTTTTTGCATAAAAAAAACAACGACCCCCTAATTTCATGTTAAAATTGAATCTCTGACCAAACAAAATCAACAATGAAAGGTTGTCGTTATCATGGATTCAATTATAACTTATTTACTTATATATAATTAATATTTAATTACCATTATCGGTGAATTACTTTTATTTATTTCACAACACATACCACTAAAACAAATGATATTTGATGATTCAAATAGCCCTGAATATCAAAAGTTCAAAGTAGATAGACTACCTACAATACTTAAATTTGAAAAGGTAGATTATAAATTACTTTTAGCTTATTACAAACATAAATATAACAAGACCTTAAAACCCGTCCAAAGACGGAACGGTAAGTCTATTCCTAAAAAAACTAAATGTCCTAAATGTGGTGCACCTCATGAATATATTTACGATAACAATGGCAATAAAGGTCAGTTTAAGTGTAAAGTTTGTCAACTTACATTTAAAGAAGCTAATTATGCTACTAAACCATTAGTATTTATTTGTCCTTACTGTGGTGCTACCCTTACTGAGCAAAAGCAGCGTAAGCAGTTTAAAATACATAAATGTAATAATTCTAAATGCTCATATTATCAAAGAAACATTAAGAAACTTCCTAAGGATCTTGATCCTGCCCATAAATATAAATACAAGCTTCACTATATATACCGTGAATTCAATATTAACTTCTTTAAGATGGATTTATATCCAATTTCAAAACATGCTGCAGGATTTAGTTTTAAAAAGTTTAATCCTCATATAATGGGATTATGCCTTACTTATCACGTTAATTGTAAAATGTCTACAAGACAAACTGCACATGTTTTAGAAGAAGTTCATGGAATAAAAATATCACATAGAACTGTTGCTAATTATGCTTTAACAGCAGCCGCTGTCATTAAACCATTTGTTGATACATTTAATTACAAACCATCTAAAATACTTTCTGCCGATGAAACTTATATAAAAGTTAAAGGAATTAAGCATTATGTTTGGATTGTAATGGATGCTTGTAAAAAGTCTATTCTAGGTTATCAAGTATCTGATACAAGAGCTACAGGTCCTTGTATATTAGCAATGCGTATGGCTTTTGATAAGTTCAAAAAATTTCCAGGAAAAGCTTTGAACTTCGTTGCCGATGCTTATAGCGCTTACCCGTTAGCGAAGCAACAATTTGAATTAGAAGAAAATAAAGAATTTAATCTAACTCAAGTTATTGACCTTACTAATGAAGATCCAGTATCTGAAGAATTCCGTTGGGTTAAGCAAGTAGTAGAGCGTCTAAATCGTACCTTCAAATCTTCCTATAGAGTTACTTGTGGCTATGGAAGTGATGAAGGTGCTCTTTATGGATTCTCTCTTTGGGTTGCTTATTATAACTTTTTAAGACCTCACCCATATAACTATCATCGTCCTTTAAATGAATTGGATGCTTTAAATATCGCTGATAACATGCCAGCAAAATGGCAAATTCTTATCAATCTCGGTCAACAAACCATATTAAATATGCAAGAATCTAAAACTTCTTGATAAACTATAAAATTAAATATTGATTTAATTTTTGCCTCCGATACCGAAGGTCTTTTTGTCATATTCAATTTTCGAATTTTAATTGATATTGCAAAGTTATTTTTCCATTATTATGCCAAATTAGCCCTATGCTATTTTTTCATACGAAACTTTACACTATCCGTTGTGATACATTTTAAACTGACTAGTTAGTTTAAGCAAAAGGAATTTTATGGTATTTTTTTACATTTAATCTATCCAACTTTTATTTTGCTTGATTATCACTGTAATTCTTTATTAAACAGCTTATATCTTTGTTTTTAATTAGTAGTACTAATTTTTATTAACTTTTTATTAATTAATTTTAATTTTTTCTGTATCAAGCTAAAAAGAGCCTATTTCTTATAAAATTTATTTTTTTATTATATTTACAAATTTGTAAAAGTTATTTTTAATTAAGAAATATTTTTTAACTAAAAATAAATGTTTCAGACTATTCTATAAATTATGATATTAAAGATATTTTAATGTATACTATCTTTAGAGGTGATTTTATTATGAATAACAATTTAGATATCATTACTGATTCTGGACATGAAAAAATAGCCTTAGTGCTAAAATCATTGATAGTTGGTATTATTACATCATTAGTTGTTATATTATATCGATTTTCATTATCATATGCAGAAAAAATAGCCTTTAATATTTATGAATATATCTCAGAAAATAAATGGGCTATTCCTCTGTGGTTTTTAGTATTATTTATCATTGCATACATAGTAGGTAAATTAATTGATAAAGAACCCTACATCAGCGGCAGTGGTATTCCCCAAATAAAAGCTATCATAGGCGGATATATAAAAAACAGACCACTAAGTACCATAATAAATAAATTTATTGGTGGAACTCTTTCAATCCTAAGTGGTCTTTCTTTAGGTCGTGAGGGCCCTTCTGTACAGCTTGGTGCTTGTACAGGTGACCTAATAAGCAAATTTTTTAATAGTTCAAGGCTACAAAGGCGCCTTTTAATAAGCAGTGGTGCTAGTGCTGGGCTATCAGCAGCTTTTAATGCTCCCTTATCTGGAGTGCTTTTTTGCTTAGAAGAAATATATAAATATTTTTCTCCTGTTGTTTTATTATCTACAACAGTAGCTGCTGTAGCTGCCGATTTTATATCTAAACACTTTTTTGGTTTAAATCCTGTGTTTAATTTTACTTCAACTACTGCATTACCATTAAAAAACTATTGGCTTTTACTTTTTCTTGGTGTACTCCTTGGAGTGCTTGGTGCCTTTTACAACTGGGCAACATTACTTACTCAAAAGCTATATGGTAAACTTAAGGTATCTACTTCTACCAAATTATTAATTCCATTTGCTTTAGCTGGTATATTAGGATTGATATTTCCAGTATTACTTTGTGGTGGCCATGCAGCTCTTGAAGAATTTTCACTAAGTAATACATTATTGCTTTTATTTTTAGTTTTTATTGGTAAATTATTATTTTCAATAATTAGTTTTGGTTCAGGTGCTCCTGGTGGAATATTCTTTCCTCTACTAATTATTGGTGGCTCAATAGGTTCAATTTTTGGATATATATGCATAAATTCTTTTGGTATCAATGAAACCAATTTTACAACTTTTATCATATTATCCATGGCTGGATACTTTACTGCTATTGTAAGAGCTCCTATAACAGGTATAATCTTAATTATTGAAATGACAGGTTCTTTTAACCACCTACTTCCATTATCAATAGTATCAATCATTGCTTATATCATTGCTGATTTATTAGATAGTGCTCCTATTTATGATTCATTAATGGAAAATCTACTACTTAAAAATAACATTAATGAATATCATAAAAATAGCAAGAAAAAAACAATAATCACAAATATGGTTCACTATGGCTCAACAATAGAAAAAATGGCTATAAAAGATCTTAATCTTCCTGAAAACACATTAGTTGTATCCATAAATCGTGGTGAAATATCTATCACGCCAAATGGTAATACAATAATTAAAGCTGGTGATGAAATTCTTACTATGACAGATCTTAAAGACGAATGGAAAATTAGAAATTTAATGGATAAATTAACTGAAAAATAACATGTTTCAAAAGGGAATAATGTTTTATTATTCCATTTTTGTATTTTTATGGTAATATTATCTTTGTAGATTATTTTTTTCATTAGGAGGTTTATAATGAAAAATAACACCAATAAATTAATTTATTTTGAAGAATATATACCTATTAACGGAATATCACAATATTTATTCCATTGTGGTACAGACTACAAAAATCCAGTATTGTTAATTTTGCATGGTGGTCCTGGTTCTGCTGAATCAATATTTTCATATACTTTTCAAGAAAAATGGGAAAATATCTTCACAGTTGTTCATTGGGATCAACGTGGTGCTGGAAAAACCCTTACTGAAAATCCTGATGAAGATACATTTCCAACCACAGAAATTTTACTTAATGATTTAAAAGAAATATGTGATTATTTAAAGAAAAAATATAATAAAAAGAAAATTATTTTATTAGGCCACTCTTGGGGTAGTATTTTAGGAAGCTTATATATACAATCTCACCCTGAAGATATAGAGTATTATATAGGAGTAGGACAAGTTGTAGATATGTTGGAAAATGAAAAAGTAGCTTATGATAAAACTAAAGAAGCTATCTTAAAAGCTAATAACAAACATGACTTAAAAAAACTTAATTCATTAGGTGAATATCCTGGTGAAAAATTAGATTTGACTTCTACTAAAACCATACGCAAGTTTAGAAAGATACAGGCCAAATATAATTTAGCAATAAATATTAATTTTTCACTTATTAAAAACTTTATAAAAAGTCCTATTTTTCAATTAAGTGACGTTAAAGCTTACTTAAACTCTTACAACGCTAATAAATCTATTTATAAATTTTTAGAAAACTTTACTCTTTATTCAAAACCATTAAAATATGAAGTACCTATTTTTTATATCTTAGGAGATAATGACTGGCAAACTTCATATAATATAGCTAGTAAATACTTTAATAAAATTGATGCTCCATATAAAAAACTATATGTTATTCCTAATGCTGGTCACATGACCATGATGGATGAACCTGAATTATTTTTTGAAGCATTAAGTGATATTAATACTAATTCTTTAATTAAAAAATAATAAAAAAAGCTATCTTCTATTTAAATTAAGATAGCTTTTATAATTTTCTATTTATCTATACTTTTAATAATTCTTGAAATATAACTTAAAGTATGGAAATCTCTATCAATATTTTCTTTTATATGTTTCATACCTTTAATTAACGTTTCTTCTGAAAATCTTTCCTTTAATATCAGTATTGATAATCCGTTTATTGAACCCTCTTTTGTATCTAGCACTCTAGATTTCTTAATATATTGATTTTCCATTGCAGAAAGAATTGCCTTTTCTAATTCATTACTAATATCTAATTTTGGCATTTCATCATAAACTCTAATTTTAGGACTGTTTATATCAAAGTTCTTTACTGTACTTAAATCGCAACCTACAAAAATTGTATTGATAAATTTAGCATCTCTAAAATCTACATTTGCAAGACTTGCACCTTCAAAAATTGCATCTTCAAACATAGCTTCTCTAAATTTACATCCCTTTAAATTTGATCCTATAAATTCAGCTTCTTTAAAACTACATCTGTAAAAATTACACTTTTTGAAATGAGCTCCCCTTAAGCTAGTAAAATCAAAATTTGATCCTGAAAAATCACAATTATAGCATTTGCTTCTTTTTAAATTTTTATATACAAAATTTTTATTAATTTTACTTGTATTATCATAAACAAAGTTTTCTGGTGTACTTCTATTTATTGCCATTACTGCCTCCATACATATAACTTTTAATTGGCATATTAATACCAATGCTTCTTTATGTATAGTATATGTAGTTTTGGCAAAAGTCAACGAAATAATCTAAAAAGCTTTATTTAAAAATTCTTTTTAAGTTGTAATTTTAATTTCTTCATCACTAAATTCTATTCTTTTTTTCTTAGGTTCTATATATCCTTCTGTCCTTGCAAATATATCTTTCTTATTTTCATTGGTATTTTCAATAATGCATGTCCCACCATACATATTACAGTTTTCCGATATATATTGTAACAGTTCTATAGCATCCTTAGAATAATTTAATAATTTCACTCTAACTAAAAGTCCTCCAGGATTTAACGAAAACCTATAACTAATGTCTTCATTGCCATAAATAAAGTCTAAGTCATTAAATACCTTAATATTATTAGGGAATTTTATGAAATGAAATTCTACAATTGAATTAAACCATCTTTTTATTTCAAAAAACATTTTAATAATATATTGAATATTGGCAGTCACTACCTCAAACTCATCTTCATGTATTTCTATAACTTTTTGATATCTTCTTTTAGATATCTTTAATATACTACTTAATTTAAACCATTGGTCTTCCTTTTCGATAGTGATAACCTTAAGCTTTCTTTGCCTTTTACTATTACTTTTTAAAATATAATTCAAAGTAACTCTAGGTTTACCATTAAAATGCTTAATTGATGATTCAAGCTCTCCAAAATCATTAGATTCTATATAATCAATTATTTTATACATATTTGTTTCTCCTTAGAAGTTTCTTATTTTATTATCGCCTTATATTAAGTTTTTTTAAGTATGTTATTAAAAATACATATTTTATCCTAATATATATTTATATTACAATATTTTTTTATTTTTTCAAATGTATACTTTTAGACTATATCTTCTTTTTCTTCTATATTTTTTTCAATATCTACACCTTCATAACTTTTGAAAAGTTTATATATTTCTGGACATTCTTTTGCTAGTGATATTGGTCTATGATCCCTGCCTAAGAAACAATGTTTTGTTTCTCCTGTAGTCTTAATCTCTCTTGTCTTAGCGTCTACTACCTTATATGATAAGGTAATCTTCACACCATTGAATTTTTCCACTTTTGGAATAATTATTACATCATCGTTGTATCTTACCATTCCTTTATATTCACAAGAAGCTGATAATACTGGACATATAATCCCTAGTTCTTCTAGCTTATTATAACCTAATCCAACCTGTTCCATCAAATCCGCCCTTGCCTCTTCAAACCATCTTAAATAATTTGAATGATGAATTATTCCCATTTGATCGGTTTCATAATATTGTGCTTTATGATTGTATAATTCTATTATCACAAAACCCCCTCCTTTACTCCATATATGGAAAATATTATCATAACATTATTATATATTAACTTTTTCAAGATTATAAGATTATACGAAAAATTATTTTGATTTTCAAACATTTTTACATTCCTATTTTATTAACTTTTATAGTTTAAAGCAAAAAGAAAAGCATTAGGTATTCCCTAATGCTTTTCATGTTGCGAGATAATCCATAAGCGGAGTTCTGTATTAAGCAATCATCTATCTAGGCTTACTGTTACCAGCAAGCTCAAGCGACACACCACATGGCGGGACGGGCCACCCCATAAAGCCATTACTCGGTCTTGCTCCAGGTGGGGTTTACATAGCCGATATGTCTCCATACCGCTGGTGAGCTCTTACCATCACCTTTCCACCCTTACCAGTTGCTTTAAGCAAACTCAAATCCTAAGATTTTCTGGCGGTATATCTCTGTTGCACTATCCTTCAAGTCGCCTTGACTGGCCGTTAGCCAGCACCCTGCCCTTTGGAGCTCCGACTTTCCTCTCCTAGCTTAAAGCTAGCAGCGATTGCATGTATCACTCGCAAGATTTATATTATCATAAATTCAATAATAAAACAAATGTTTTTTTAGATAAATTGTAAAATTATAAAAAGCATTATTATTATTAACCAACTGTAAAAACTTATGCCAGATAACAAAAGAGTCAATATCATTAAAACCAATACACAAATACGTGCTCTTGGATTTGGAGTACTTGGTACTTTAGGGCTGTTTTTAATTGCACAAATTACATCATTAACTGTGTCTCTAACCACTTTGCCCCAATCTGTTTTCTTAGACATATGTTCCTCCATATAAAATCTTGCTTATACTTATTTATATGCAAAAATAGAGCGTAATTCGCTCTATTTAATAACTATTTATATAAATGTGTATGGATCTTGACATTTTTTACTTTCCATAACTTCTACATCTTTAAAGTCTTTATATATGTTTTCCATAACCTTTAGGAATACAGTCCATTCTGATCCAAAATGCCCTATATCTATAATGTTTATTCCCATTTCTTTATAATCCGAAGCAAAATGATATGTAGTATCGCCTGTCACTATAGTATCTGCTCCCATGGCTACTGCTTTACCTATGAAATCTTGTCCGCTCCCATTGATTATTGCAATCTTTTTAGCAGTTTCATTACCTTTTACAAGTCTTCCATGATTAATACCTAATGATGACATCACTTTTTTAGCATATCTTTCTATAGAAACTTCTTCTTCCAATAAGCCTATTCTTCCTATTCCAGCTTTATTATCTTTAAAGTTTACTTCTATAAGCTTACTTTCTTTTAAACCTACTAATTTTGCTATAGTTTCATTCATCCCATTTTCAGCACTATCCAAGTTAGTATGAGCAGAGTATAATGCTATATCATGTTTTATAAGCTCCATAATCTTACTTCCTTGCAAAGTATCTGTTGTTATGCTACTTGGTTTTCTAAAAATTAATGGATGATGAGTAATAATTAAATCAACACCATTTATTTTAGCTTCTTCTATGACTTCATTTGTACAATCAAGAGCAAGTAATATTTTAGAAATACCTCTCTTCTTATCTCCTACCATTAATCCTACATTATCAAAATCTTCTTTGATATATTTAGGTGCAAAATCTTCTATTGATTTTATAATATCACTTAATAACATCATAATTATATCACCTTATTTTATAAATAATTCATCATGGAATTTATGATACTTATTTTTTCTTCTACTTCTTTCTTTCTTAAAATAGCACTTTCGCTATCTTCAGATATGAATCCTAATATTTTAGAATAGTTTTTTATTTTACTTTCTAAATATTCTCTCATTAAAGGATGTTTTTGTCTTAATAACATTGGACTTATTTCATAATAGATGCTATCTAGTTCAGTTGCATGACCTTCTGCTCTTCTAACTTTAAATAATTCATAATAAACGCCTTCATCAAAGCATAAATCTTCTTTAATTATTTCATAATTATTTTCATATAAGTATTCTCTTAAAACCTCTGGATTTTGTGCTGGAACTAATATTAATGATTCTAATGAATTGACCTTTTCCATATCAGCTTCAAGAATATCTCTTATTAAATTTCCGCCCATTCCAGCAATAACCACTGAATTAGCCTCTTTCATTTCCAATGGCTTTAGTCCAGAACCTAACCTAAAATCTATTTCATTTCCAACTATACCTTCAAGAATAGCATTTAATTTAGCCTTATCTAAAGGATCCTTATTTATATCACATGCAATTACTTTATTGGCCTTTTCTCTTTCTAAAGCTAAAAGGGGAACATATCCATGATCAGTTCCTATATCAGCTAAACATTCAACTTTATCTAAGTTATCAACTATAAAATCTATTCTTTTACTTACATCCATTTTTTGTACCGTTGCCAAAACTTTATAAATATCTATAAATCTTGTTTAATTCCCTGTTCCACGAGTGCGATTTTGAAAACTATATATAGCAATCTACTTTCGTTTGATATAACTCTCCAAGGGCGTAAATTCGGATACAACGCATCCTACATATCAGCATTATCTTGTTAATGATATTATGCTAATTTATATCTTGAAAGATTAATACTTGCATTTAAATCTCTATCAATAGATAGACCACAACTACATTTATAAACTCTATCTTTAAGTTTTAAATCCTTCTTAATCTCTCCACATTGACTACAAGTCTTTGATGACGGATAAAATCTATCTGCTACTACCAACTGAATTCCTCTAAATTTACACTTGTACTCCAGTTGCCTTTTGAACTCATAGAAACCTTGCTTTCTTATAGCATCAGATAAATGTTTATTTTTCATCATTCCTTTAACATTTAAATCTTCTATTACAACTCTGTATGGTTTGGTTTTCACTATACTTGTTGTAGTTTTATGAAGATAATTACTTCTAATGTTAGCCAATCTTCTGTATACTTGTTGTATCTGTTTTTCAAGTTTTATAATATTTTTAGTTTTGACATACTCCTTTCCTTTTTTATTTTGTTCGTACTTTCTACTTACTTGTTTTTGTAGTCTTTTTAATCTTTTTTCAATTTTTCTAACTACATAACTTTTATTAATATTTTTATATACTTTTCCATTGGAGCATATAGCAAGTTCTTTTAATCCTAAATCAATACCTAGTGATACATCTGTTAGCTCTTCTTGAATTTCTTCTTGTTCTATACCTATTGAAATATACCAATATTTATTATCATAGCTTATTCTTGGGTTACTGTATTTAACACCAATAGGTATTTGTTCATTAGTTTTTATCCAGCCAACTTTTTCAATATTAACAAGCTTTCCTTCTTTAACTTTTAGCTTCCAGTTATCGTTGTAGAAGGATTTTCTACTTTTTCTTCTACTCTTAAATCGAGGTTTATCTGATAGCCCTTTAAAAAATCTTTTATACGCATCACAACCATCTTTAACGGCTTGTTTCGCTACGTTATTAGATACTTTATTAAGCCATGATAATTCATCTTTTTTAAGTTGAGTAATCTCTTTTCTTAATTCATTATCTGAAATAAATTTACCACCATTTTTATAATTTTCTTCTTGTCTTGATAATGTCCAATTATATATAAACCTTGCAGTTCCTACTGATTGCCACAATTTTTGCTCTTGTATTTCACTTGGATATAGCCTAACTTTCTTCGCCAATATCATCTTTCAAAAACTCCTTAATAATTTTCTTAGCTTTATTGGCTATTTTGCCCTGAAGGCCACAACTAAATACGCAAACATATATATATATTTACATTTTCGACCTGTCTTTCAAGATCATCTTTTTGTTTATGTAAGATAACTCTACAATATCCAATAGTCTTTATATTTAGTTGTTTACCTTGTTTTAACCCTAAAAAATTATTAAGTTGTTCTTGGGAATAATATCTTGTTCTCCCTTCTGTTGCATGATGTGGTTTTAAAGTTCCTTTACTATCCCCATTTCTAAGTGTTTGAACTGTTTAACCTATTTTATTTATTAATGTGTCTTTTAATACTTTTTATTCTCTCATTATTTTCCACTAATCATAAAACATAAAAATTAGCACCTAAAGGTGCTAATTCTTAATCTAAATAGTCTTTTAATTTCTTACTTCTAGATGGATGTCTTAGCTTTCTTAAAGCTTTTGCTTCAATTTGTCTAATTCTTTCTCTAGTAACATTAAATTCTTTTCCTACTTCTTCTAATGTTCTTGCTCTTCCATCATCTAATCCGAATCTTAATCTAAGTACTTTTTCTTCTCTAGGTGTTAATGTATCTAAAACATTGATTAATTGTTCCTTTAACATTGTAAAGGCTGCAGCTTCAGCTGGTGCCGGTGCATCATCATCAGGTATAAAGTCTCCTAAGTGTGAATCTTCTTCCTCACCTATAGGTGTTTCTAATGAAACAGGCTCTTGAGCTATCTTTTGAATTTCTCTTACCTTTTCTACAGGTAAATCCATAACTTTTGAAATTTCTTCTGGGAATGGATCTCTTCCTAACTCTTGAAGTAATTGTCTTTGTACTCTTATAAGCTTATTTATAGTTTCTACCATGTGTACAGGTATTCTAATAGTTCTAGCTTGGTCAGCTATAGCTCTTGTTATCGCCTGTCTAATCCACCATGTTGCATAAGTAGAGAATTTATATCCTTTTCTGTAATCAAATTTCTCTACAGCTTTAATTAAACCTAAATTTCCTTCTTGAATTAAATCTAAGAATAACATTCCTCTACCAACATATCTTTTTGCAATACTAACAACAAGTCTAAGGTTAGCTTCTGCAAGTTTTTTCTTTGCGTATTGGCTTCCTTCTTCTATTTTCTGAGCTAATTCTATTTCTTCTTCTGAAGAAAGTAGTGGCACTTTACCAATTTCCTTAAGATACATTCTTACAGGATCATCAATTGCAACACCTTCTGGTATTGATAAATCTAAATCTAATTCTTCTTCCTCAACACCACTAACTTCATTCATATCTCCTTGAACTTCAATTCCCATTGATTCAAGAACTTCATAAATCTTTTCAATTTGTTCAGGCCCTAAATCTATATGATCTATTTCATCCATTATTTCTTTATATGTTAGTGTACCATTCTTTTTACCTTTTTCAATTAAATTCTTAACAATAACCATTTTACTGCTTCTATCTTTATTTTCTTTTTCCTTAGCTGCGTTTGCTTTTGTTTTTCCTTCCACTAATCAATTACCTCCTTCATGACCACTTACCCTCTTTTTCCATTATTTAACTGTTGCATTAATTGTGATAATTTAATAGCTAATTTAATGGACTCTTCTACTTCGCCTTTACCTTCTAATACCTTTTGCTGTCTTTTTAGATTTTCAATTTCTATTTTTAAATTTTGAGTTTTTATTTCATGAATAAAATCATCAATTTGCTTATTAACATCACCATCTAAGAATATTTTGCATTCTTTAATTTTTACCAATTCTGCAATTGTTTCTGCAGAATTCAATTTGGACTCTAAGTAAGATATAATATTATTAATATTTTCCCCTTTACCCTCAATAATAACAGTGAAAATTTGTTTATGTTCTTCCAAAATAAAGTCTTTTTTAGATATTCTCTCCATAATGTAGAATAAATACTCTGCTTCTGTAATCATAAACTTAAGTAATGATCTTTCTGCCTTTATATATCCTGCTTCGGCATGTATTTTTTTTTCATTTTCACTAATAAATCTGTTTTTATTATTGTCCATAGCACCATTTAGCTTTTTACCTAAAATATCATATAAAGCTTGCTCTTTAATTCCTGTATTTTCAGATGCCTTTTTTATGTATACATCTTTCTCTAAAGGGTTTAGATCTGCAATAATTTCCATAACATTTTGTGAGTATTTAATTATTGCTTCAGTATCTCTAAAATTAATACCTTCTTCAGCTTTTCTAAGCCTGTAATCTATCAAAGGCTCTGCGGTATTTACTAATTTTAAAAATGCTTCCTTACCATTACTTTTTATGAATTCATCTGGATCTTTACCTTTTGGTATGGATAAAACTCGTACATCAAAACCTGCATTTCTAAGTATCTCAAGTCCTCTCATAGTTGCCATTTGTCCTGCCATATCAGCGTCATATGATATTACTACCTTATCAGCATATCGCTTTAATAACCTAGCCTGATTTATGGTTAGTGCTGTTCCTAAAGAGGCTACTACATTAGTAATTCCACTTTGATGTAAAGCAATTAAATCCATATAACCTTCAACTATAATAAAATATCTTTCTTGCATATTGCTTTTTAAAGCAAAATTCAAACCATACAAATTAGTTCCTTTTTGAAAAACTAAAGTTTCTGGTGAATTCAAATATTTAGGTTTTGAATCATCTAAAACTCTTCCACCAAATCCTATAACTTTTCCTCGATAATCAAACACTGGAAACATTACACGATTTCTGAACCTATCATATTTTGTTCCTTTTTCTTTGTTAATAGATATTAATCCTGCTTCAGCCATAAGTTCCTCAGAAAAACCTCTTTTTCTTAAATGATAAATAAGATTATTCCAGCTATCATTTGCATAACCTAAACCAAACCTTTTTATGGTTTCAATCCTTATTCCTCTATTTAAGAAATATTCTTTAGATTTTTGATTATTCATTAAATTTGAAAAGAAAAATCTTGCTGCCTCTACATTTATCTTATATAACAAATCTTTTTTTTGTGCAGTCTTATTATTTTCTTTATTTCCAAAATCCAAATGAATATTCGCCCTATCTGCAAGATACCTTAAAGCTTCTAAAAACTGCATATTCTTTGTCTTCATGACAAATGAAATTACATTACCCGCTTCACCACATCCAAAACATTTATAAATCTGCTTTTCCTGTGATACAAAAAAGGATGGGCTTTTTTCATTATGAAATGGGCATAATCCACTGAAGTTTCTTCCTGTTCTTTTTAACTTAACAGTTTCTGAAATAATATCTACTATATCATTTTGTTCTTTAATTTTTTGGATAATTTCTTCTGAAATCTGCAAGGAGATTCCCCTCCCTACTTTTATTTAATTAATGCACATTATATAATTCGACATATTTTAATAAATTCCTTCTTAATTTATTTAAAATTTATTATTATGATTTTTTATTATAAATTCTTATAGAATTTTATATTTTATAACATATATTCTGCCCTAAAACTCTATTTTAAACTGCTTTTTCTAAAAAATTACAAACTTAGGTACATAAATTTTGTTAAAAGTAGCTAAGCAATAATCATCACTCATTCCTGCAATATAATCTGCTACAGCTCTTTTAGTACCTTCACTCTCTTCTATTTTTTTATATACGTCAGGCAATTCATTGGAGTTCTTAAAATAATAATTAACTAACTGCTCTAATACAAATTTAGCTTTAATTCTCTCTTCTTTTAAATGTGTACCTAAATATATATTTTTAAACATAAATTTTCTTAATTCAATCATAGCTTCTTTAACTTCTTTGCTTTGAGCTACTCCATATTTACCATCATTAATATTGTTAATTGTCTCCCTGATAATATCATTTACTAAGGTATCTATTCTCTCTGAACGACTTTTTCCCAGTACCCGTATTATTTCTTTTGGCAAAGCTTCCTCAGTTAAAAATCCTGCTCTAATAGAGTCATCAATATCATGATTTAAATAGGCTATCTTATCACTATATCTAACTATACGTCCTTCTAAGGTTTTTGATTCTGTTGTACTTTCTCCAAGCCCACTGTGATGAAGTATGCCATCAATAACTTCTTCTGTCAAATTAAGTCCTTTTCCATCATTCTCTAATTTCTCTACTACTCTTACACTTTGCTCATTGTGTCTAAATCCTTCATCTAAAAAAGAATCCAACACTTCTTCTCCATTATGAGCAAATGCTACATGACCTAAATCATGTCCTAAAGCAATTGCTTCTATCAAGTTTTCATTAAGACCGATACCTACTCCTATAGTCCTTGCAACTTGTGAAACTTCTAATGTATGTGTAAGCCTTGTTCTATAATGATCTCCAAAGGTCTTTATGTATACTTGAGTTTTATGCTTTAGCCTTCTAAAAGACTTTGAGTGAATTATTCTATCACGATCAACCATAAAACAAGTTCTAACATTATCTAGTTCTTCTTTTATCTTCCTTCCAGAGCTATACTTACTGAAAGATGCTTTTTTTATTAATGTCAAATGCTCAAACTTTTCTATTTTTTCACGTATTATCATATAACTCACCTCAAAGTTATTTATTCTATAAGTATCTCAAAATTCCTCTATTATTATATAAATAATATATACATCCTTATGAATGTATATGTATATTTCCAATATAATTCTAATATTATTATAATGAATATTGATGGAGGAGTTTTAATATGATAAATTCAGAAAATTCTTCAATAGATGAACTTTTTACAATTGATACTATCAAAAATAATATTTTACCAAAGTATTCTATATATAATGCTGATATAAATATTGTTAAAATCAAAGATACCACTAAACAGCGAGCAGTGTTTAAGATAAATTATAATAATAATTCCTATTGTATAAAAAAGGTTTATTATGATGAAGCCAATCTTCTCTTTGTATATTCTGCTATGGAATGGCTTTATAGAAACGGTATAAAAGTTCCCAAACTTCTTCCTGCAAATAATGGTAATAGGTTTGTTATATATAATAACATGTTATTTATTTTAACTTATTGGGTGGAAGGAGACAAGTGTGATTTTGATAATATTAATCATCTTTATTTATCATCTAAAACTCTTGGTAAATTACATAAAACAAGTAAGAACTTCACTCCTATTTTAGGAAGTGCCAAAAGGCAATCTTTAGATGATTACCATCTTACACTGACTAAACATTTAAATTCAATTTTGAAATGTGCTAATTTGGCTAATAATTATCAAGATAAATTTTCCAAAATATTCTTAAAAAGCTTAGACTACAATCTAGAACTTGCCAAACTTTCCCTTTCTCTTACTTCATCTATGGATAAAAATGATTTATCCACCTCACTTTGTCATGGTGACTATGTAAATAAAAATATACTAATTAATAAAGATTGTATATGGATAATAGATTTTGATAAATGTTCTTATGACTACTGTTCACATGATATTGCATATTTCTTAAGAAGATTATTAAAACGTCCATCATCTAACTGGAGCACTTATCTTACTTTAGAAGTTATTGACTCATATTTAGAAAATAACACCTTAAATGAATCTGATTTTAAATATATTTTAGCGTATCTTGCTTTTCCACAAAAGTTTTGGAAGATATCAAGAGATTACTACAATAATATAAAAAAATGTAATCCCATTTCTTTTTGCACATTACTTGAGAAAGGATTGGAAAGAAGTGAAAATCAGTTAGATTTTATCTATAGACTTATTAGAATTATAGAAGATAAATATTCCATAACTATTTTATAAAATCAATAAGAGACTATATCAGAAATGATATAGTCTCTTTATTAATTATCTAGGATTTTTAACTTGAGCTTGTGCAGCAGCAAGTCTTGCTAGAGGCACTCTAAATGGTGAACATGATACATAATTTAAACCAACATTATGGCAGAATTCAATTGAAGATGGATCTCCTCCGTGTTCACCGCAAATACCTAATTTAATATTTGGTCTTGTAGCTCTTCCTTTTTCTGCTGCCATCTTAACAAGTTGACCTACACCAACTTGATCTAATTTAGCAAATGGATCTTGTTCGTAAATCTTTCTTTCATAATAATCATTTAAGAACTTACCTGCATCATCTCTTGAGAAACCAAAAGTCATTTGAGTCAAATCATTAGTACCAAATGAGAAGAACTCTGCTTCTTTAGCAATTTCATCAGCTGTTAATGCAGCTCTAGGTATTTCAATCATTGTACCTACATGATATTCTATGGTAATGCCTTTTTCATTCATTACAGCCTTTGCAGTGCTGTCAACAATATCTTTAACAAACTTCAACTCTTTAACTTCACCAACTAATGGAATCATTATTTCAGGTACGATATCATAACCTTTTTCATTCTTAACTTCTATAGCAGCTTCTATTATCGCTCTAGTTTGCATTTCTGCTATTTCTGGATAAGTTACAGCCAATCTGCATCCTCTATGACCAAGCATTGGATTGAATTCGTGTAATCCTTCTACAGTAGCCTTTAATTCTTCAAAATCTAATGACATCTGTCCTGCAAGCTCTCTTATTTCTTCATCGCTATGAGGAACAAATTCATGTAGTGGTGGATCCAAGAATCTTATAGTTGCTGGTCTTCCTTCCAAAGCCTCATACATTGCCTTGAAATCTCCTTTTTGCATTGGAAGAAGTTTTGAAAGTGCTTTTCTTCTTTCTTCCTCAGTTTTAGCAACAATCATTTCTCTCATTGGCATAATTCTATCTTCATCAAAGAACATATGCTCAGTTCTACATAATCCAATACCTTCTGCCCCAAATTCAACGGCTTGTTTTGTATCTCTTGGAGTATCAGCATTAGTTCTAACTTGAAGTTTTCTTATTTCATCAGCCCATGACATAAATGTTGCAAAATATCCTGATATTTCTGGAGTAACAGTCTTAATTGCTTCCCCATAAATATTACCAGTTGAACCATCAATAGAAATATAATCTTTATCAGTGTATACCTTTCCACCAACTTCTAAGGTTCTCTTTTCTTCATCTACTTTTAATTCTCCACATCCAGCTACACAACAAGTCCCCATACCTCTTGCAACAACAGCAGCATGTGAAGTCATTCCTCCACGAACTGTTAAAATACCTTGAGCTGCTATCATACCTTCGATATCTTCTGGTGAAGTTTCAAGCCTTACTAAAACAACCTTTTCACCTTTTTCAGCTCTTTCTTTAGCTTCTTCTGCTGTGAAAGCTACTTTTCCACAAGCAGCACCTGGTGAAGCTGGTAATCCTTTGGCTATTGCCTTAGTGTTTTTAAGTGATGTAGCTTCAAATGTTGGATGTAGAAGTGAATCTAATTGTTTTGGTTCAACCTTTAAAATAGCTTCTTCTTTACTTAACATACCTTCTGAAACTAAATCAACAGCTATTTTCAAGGCTGCTTGAGCTGTTCTCTTACCATTTCTAGTTTGTAAGAAGAATAACTTTCCTTCTTCAATGGTAAATTCCATATCTTGCATATCTTTATAATGATTTTCAAGCTTATTAACTATATTAATAAATTGTTTATACAAAGCTGGATTTTGCTCATTTAATTTAGTGATTGGAAGTGGTGTTCTAATACCTGCAACAACATCTTCACCTTGTGCATTCATTAAATATTCACCATATATTCCTTTTTCACCTGTAGATGGGTTTCTTGAAAAAGCAACACCTGTTCCAGAAGTATCTCCCTTATTACCAAATACCATTTCTTGAACATTAACTGCTGTTCCCCATTCCCCTGGAATATCATTAAGTCTTCTATAAACTATTGCTCTTGGATTATCCCATGATCTAAATACAGCAGTTATAGCTTCAACTAACTGTTCCTTAGGATCTTGTGGAAAATCCTTTTTCATTTCCTTTTTATATAAATCCTTAAATTTAACTACCAATTCTTTCAAATCATCTGCTGTTAATTCAGTGTCATAATGAACACCCCTAGCCTCTTTCATTTCATCAATAATATTTTCAAATAGTCTTTTTTCAACACCCATTACAACATCTGAAAACATTTGCACAAAACGCCTATATGAGTCATAAGCAAACCTTGGGTTATTTGTTTGCTTTGCTACTACTTCCACCGCTTCATCATTCAAGCCAAGATTTAAAATAGTATCCATCATTCCTGGCATAGAAACTCTTGCACCTGATCTTACAGATACTAGTAGTGGATTTTCTAAGCTTCCAAATTTTTTGCCTGTTATTTCTTCTAATTTTGCAATATTATTTTGAATTTGTTCAAGAACTTCTTCTGAAATTACTTTTCCGTCATTGTAATATTTATTGCAAGCCTCAGTTGTAACAATGAATCCTTGTGGAACAGGAATTCCTAATATGGTCATTTCTGCCAAATTTGCTCCTTTACCTCCAAGGAGGTTCCTCATTGTCTCATTCCCCTCTTTGAAAAGGTAAACATACTTTTTATTATTCATCTCAATACTCCTCCGATCATTTCAATCTATGAATGTATATACTATCGAAGCTTAGCTCCGTAGTGCACTTAAGCATAAAAGCTTTCATAAGCCTTTATTTGAGAGTAATAATAAATACTTATAAATAATCTATTTATAAGTATTTAAATTAGTTAAAAGCCACTATTAAGCAGCTCTTATCTTACGTATGATATAAACCCTTTTCTTTTGCAGTTAATTTTAATTAACCTTAGTTCTCTTCCCCTAATCCTGCAAATAGTTTTGTAATATTTGTCTTTGACATCTTACCAACTATCTTAATTACTTCCCTAGAACCGTCATCAATTTTTACCTTTTCAACAATTGGTATACTATCTATTTCATGTTCTATTATTTTCTTAGCTAGAATTATTGCACTATCATCCCTGCTACCACATATTATGTTGGGCATTCTTGTCATAATTACACCTACAGGTACCTTATGAATATCAGTGCCTCCAATGGCAATTTTTAAGAAATCCTTTCTAGACACTGCTCCAACTAAAACATCATTATTTTCTACAAATAAAGTCCCTACATCGTTTAAAAATAAATATACTATTGCATCATAAACCATAGTATTTTCGTTAACGGTTACAGGCTTTGACATTACGTCATCTGCTCTTATTTTTAGTAGATTTTCTAAAACATCTCCATTTGTTTTTCGTCCTAAATAAACATATCCTACTTTAGGTCTTGCATCTAAAGTCCCTGTCATTGTAAGTATAGCCAAATCTGCTCTTAAAGCTGCCCTAGTAACACCTAGTTTTTCGGCTAAATTTTCACTAGTTATAGGCTGTCCCTCTTTGACTAACTTTATTATTTCCTCTTGTCTTTGTGAAAATTTCAAATTAATCCCTCTTTCTAAACAAATAGAAATATTCAGATAACTTTTATATTTTCATATTTACAGTATAATTATAACATTTTATCTTTTTTTTACTATGCTGATTTTTCTGAAAATTCAATCAAATTATCTGAATACATCTAGTTTATCATTATTTCAAATGAAATATCTTTATTTTTCTTTAATTTTCTTATCTATTCTTTTTTATCATCTACATCTTCAAATTTAACAGTGTAAGTAAAAGTATTTTCATCTAGGTCTATATCATTATTGTGAGTACTGCTGCTACTTGTATTTACATTCATATCTTCAAATTTTTCTTTTACCTTTTCTGTAAATCCTGCTGCTTTTTCTTTTACATCATTAACAGTCTTAGTGATATATTTGTTTACAACTTCTACAGTTCCATCACTCTTAGTAATTTCAATAGTAACTTGTGTTACCACCGCAGCTACTACTACAAAAGCTAAAATTGGTGGAATTATGATACCGATTATTCCTGCTGCGATTCCTGCATTTACTGGAACATCAACTAATACCTTTTCATCTTTTGATATTTTTATTCTAGACACATTTCCTTTGTTGATAAGGTCTTTAAGCCATATCTTAAATTCTTCAACAGTTTCTGCTCCATTGTTTACTTTCATTCCATCGTTAAATGAATTTTCATTTTTCATTTCAGATTCTAAAAGAATAATTGCATCTAAAACACTACCATTAGTATGCTCTAATGCTTCTTTTGCCTTAGCATAAGATACTCCTGTTCTTTCCCTTACCTGATCAACTTTTTCAAGTGTTATTTCCATCTCTATCACTCCTTTATATAACTTAACATTTCCAAGCTTTTTGGTCTTTTAGAATAGTTATTAGCTATTATGTTAGTAATTACTCTTTCCATCTGCTTTTTAATTTCATCATTTACGTTCAGCCTATATACTTTATCCATTGATGTATTTTTTAAAAATCTCAAAGCATTATATGCAGGTTTGCTGATAAAAAATCCATATTCTTTATTACATTCATCACAAACTCCGCCATAATGTGATAATGATATATAATCAGCTACTGATATCTTCTTCTTGCAAATACAGCATCTATCTAGTTCTAAGTTATACCCTGTAGCTTCCAATAGCCTTAGCTCAAATGCTCTTACCAGTAGTTCATAATCTAGTGCATCTGTACTTAATAAATAAAGACAAATCATAAACTCTTTAAATAGCGCAGAATTTACTTCATCATTTTCTACACATATATCAATTAGCTCGCATAAATAAGATGAATATGTTAACTTTTCTAGATTATTTAATAACCCTTGGAAAGAATTTATTATTTTTCCTTCTTGAAGATTATATAAATTCTTGCCCTTAAATAACAAATATTCACCAAAGCATAGAGGTAATGTAACTGATAAAAGCTGGCTTTTGCTTCTCTTTGCCCCTTTAGCTATACAAGTTACTTTACCTAACTCCTCTGTATACATCCATAGCAGTTTATCATTTTCTTTGTAATCTTGTACTTTTATTATTACTCCTTTAGTTTTTACCAGTGCCAAAACTCTCCATCCCCTATTATTTTAATTTTTTATATCCTAATTCCTTAAGTAGTAAGTTATTATCTCTCCACTCTTTTCTAACCTTAACCCATATTTTTAAGTTAACCTTGGCATTTAAAAGTCTTTCTATTTCATATCTTGCAGTTTCACCAATTTTCTTTAATACTGCTCCATTTTTACCTATTATTATTCCTTTATGTGATGTCTTTTCACATATTAAGTCTACTTCAATATGATAAGTTCCTTTTTCATTTTGCTTCATTTGTATTATATCTACAGCTATACCATGTGGTACTTCATCTCTTAAGTTTCTTAACGCTTTTTCTCTTACTATTTCTGAAACTATAAATCTTTCCTGTACATCAGTTATCATATCTTCTGGATAGAATTGTGGACCTTCTGGAAGATTTTGAATCATAAGATTAACTAAAGTATCAACATTTTTTCCTCTTAAAGCTGATATTGGTATAATTTCTTTAAAATCATATTCTTTTGAATACATATGAAGAGTTTTTGCTACTCTTTCATGAGTATTCTCATCAACCTTGTTTACAACTAAGAATACTGGAGCTTTTTGTGCTTTTAATGCTTCAATAATAAACTTATCACCTTTACCAATTTCATCACATGGATTAATTAGTAATAAAACTAAGTCTACTTCCTTGATAGAATCCTTTGCTGAATTTACCATATATTCACCTAATTTATGTTTAGGTTTATGTATACCTGGAGTATCAACAAATACTATTTGATAATCTTCTCCCGTAAGTATTGTTTGTATATTATTTCTAGTAGTTTGTGGTTTGTTAGATACTATAGATAATTTTTCACCCATTATTTTATTTGTTAATGTTGACTTTCCAACATTTGGTCTTCCTACAATTGTTACAAATCCTGATTTAAACATCATTTCCTCCTGTTTGCTTAAGTCTTCTCTTTAGACTTTTTACACTAATACATCTTTTATTGAACTTTATTATATACTATTTCCTCAATTTATTACAGCTTAAATATTGTAAATACTAACAATGTCAGTAAAACACCTAAAAGTCCGCCCACTATTACTTCAAAAACAGAATGTACTTCTGAATCTACCCTACTTTGAGCTGTGATAAAAGCCATAAGATAAGCTAGAATTATACATATAGGTTTTTCTGTTATAAGGGATATTGCTGTGGATAATGAAAATGCTAATGCACTATGCCCACTTGGCATTCCTCCTTTAAGTGGCGTTCCTTCACCAAAAATTGCTTTAACTATCACCGTTGTTATTATTACAATAACAAGGGCTATAAAGATCATATATGGCTCAGATTTTTTAACTTTATGGACAATTTCATAAGAAAATTGTGTTAACTTATCCCAAAAAACTATATAACCTACCAAAACTGCATTGATTGCAGTAATTAGAACCGCCCCTGCTGCTGTATTTTTAGCCACTTTTGACAAGGGATGATAAAAATTTGTATTTAAATCAACCACTGCTTCAATGGCAGTATTAATCATTTCAGCTGTAATAACCATAGTTATTGTGATTGCTAAAGCTAAAAACTCAACCTTAGATATATCTAAGAAAAAACATGCACCTAGTGCCAATACAGCTGCCACCAAATGAATTTTCATATTTCTTTGGGTCCTAGCAGCATCAACAATACCATTTATTGCATGATTAAAACTCTCAAGCATTTTCTTCATTCCCATTAATCCTTCAACTCCCTAAACACCTATCTTGAAATTTTTAATTCTCCTAGTAACTCTTCTTCTCTTTTTCTCATAATTGCTTTATCATCTTCCTCCATATGGTCATATCCTAAAAGATGTAATATTGAGTGTACTACTAAATATGATACTTCTCTTTTATACGAGTGATTATATTCCTCACTTTGCTCTAATGCTCTTTCCAATGACAAAACTATATCACCTAAAACTAATTCATCTCCATCTAAAAATGTTTCATCAAAGTTGTAATCTATATAAAAATCTTTAAAAAACTTCTTATTTGGATAATCCAGCATAGGGAATGATAATACATCTGTTGCTCTATCAATATTTCTTGTTTCTCTATTTATTTCTCTGATTTCTTCATTGTCTACAAATAGTAATGAAATTTGATACTTACAATTTACTCCTTCTTTTTTTAATACAAAATCACATACTGCTTCTAAAGAATTAATAAATTCTTCATCAACATTTAATTTTTCTTGTCTATTATCAGTATAAATCATTTTTAAACTCCTTCTATGTATAACTTCTTACATGATTAATTTTTTAAATCATAAATAAATAAGAAGGCTTTCACCTTCTCATCTACTTTTCTTCCTTAGGATACTCTACCCTTTTATGATAAAGTCCATTTAAAACTTTTAAAAAACATTTCTTTATAGTAGCAATATCTTTTAAAGTTAGTTCACAGTCATCTAATTGATGAGAATTCAACTTATCATTAATGATATTATTAACCATATCTTCTATTTTTTCAATAGTAGGCTCTTTAATTGAACGTACAGCTGCTTCAACACTATCTGCCAGCATTACTATACCTGCTTCTCTTGAACTTGGAATTGGACCTTCATATCTAAAATCCTCTTCTTTAACATCATCTGGATTATCTGAATTTTTCTTTGCTGTAAAATAGAAGTATTTCACCAGAGTAGTTCCATGATGCTCTAATATTACATCTTTAATGACCTTAGGCAACTTATATTCATCAGCTAGCTCACCACCATCTTTTACATGAGAAATAATAAGTGATGCACTTAAATTTGGATTTATCCTATTATGTGGATTATCTTGCCCCATTTGGTTTTCACCAAAGAAAAGAGGTCTTACTATCTTTCCAACATCATGATAATACGCTCCAACCCTTACAATTACCGAGTTAGCATTTATCTCCTCTGCTGCTACTTCAGCTAGATTAGCTACCATAATACTATGATGATATGTTCCTGGTGCCTCCATAAGAAGTCTTTTTAATAGTGGACTATTTGGATTAGCTAGCTCTAGCAAACTCATATTAGTAGTTATATTGAAACTTGATTCTAAAAATGGTAGCATCCCTATGGCAAGAACTCCAGAAATAACAGAACTTAAAGCTGCACATCCTGTATTTTTTAATATTACAGTTATATCACTTGATAAAAGCATTCCTGTAGCAAACACAACTATAGATACTACTATTCCCACATATACTGTTGAATATAAGATGTCATTTCTTTGGGTAGCTCTTTTTAATGTGCTTACTGCAACCATTATACTTAATAACGCCATAAGAATAAATTGTGGATCGAATTCAACTATGATACTTACTAAAATTAAATTTATTATATTTATTAAAAGAGAGATTCTATGATTTATTAGTACTGCCATAATCATTGGTACACAAGCAATAGGAATTATAAATATAGATAAGCTCTTTAATCCAAAGGATAATATAAGTGTTATTATATTAAGCAATAAAATTAAAATGGCCATTTTATAATTTTGTGCTATTTCTTTCTTTATTATGAAATACTCCAATGCAAAAACAGTCATAACTAAAACACCTAAAATTATATAAGTCACCAATGAACCTCTTCCCATATAATCGCCAACTATACCTAATTCAGTAAGTATTTCTATCTGCCTTTCTGTAATTGGCTCTCCTTCTTTAACTACTGTCTGATTTTTTTTAATCATAACCTTTTCTACTGATTTAAGGGCTTCCTTAATTAATTCCTCCCTTTTTTCAGTATCTTCTACATAATTAGGCTTTATCTGGCTATTAATCATCTTAATCATAATAACTTTAATATTTTCATCTATTTCAGTATCTAATATTTTTTCCTCTGCTACTTCTTTAGCTGATTCTAAATCAGTATCATTGTCTTCAGATATAATATCTGCATAAACAGTATCCAATATATTTAGCAATATTCTTTGAATTTCTGTATCTTTTTCAACTGTCAAAGCTAGCAATGCTTTATATTCTGTATCACTAAGAGTAAAGCTTCCAATCTTCTTTAACGCTGTTATTTTTAATACTTCATCCTCTTGACTACTTTTTAAATTAATTAACTTATTAAAAAAATTTGTTATATTTTGAGAAGCTTCTATTTTCACATCAGTTTTTAAAGAAAACTGTTTAGGCACTAATTCCCGTGCTTCATTTTCTTTAGCTTCAGTGGCCTCTTCATCTACAATATCTCTGGTGGCCTTAATATCTTCACTAGCTATATCTCCCTTAACTAAATTGTACTTTTTGGGAGTTACAGCAGTTAATAAAATAAAATAAGTAATAAAGATAAGTGCAGAAAAGATATAAAACTTCTTCCAATTTCTCTTATTATTATTTTGTTTTTTCATCATTTAAATCACCTTCTCATCCTTTAGTAGACTCAATACTCTACAACCTCATCACTTACTATATTTTGTTCTACAACAAAAACGACTTTTACATTTAAGTATTCATCATCAACTCTTTCTTTTGTCACTATTTTATCTATAATTTTACCATCTCTTTTTAAATCTTTAGATAATGATTTTTCTAAAGTATCTAAAACTAAGTTAACCCCTTCACTTTCAGTCATTTCAATGGTGGATTCTACTCTTTCATAATATATCACTTCATTAAATATTTTGCCACTCTTTTCTATTTTATCATACTTTTTAAAATCTTTTGTAGATTTTTTAATATATATTTTCTTGCCAAAGAACTCTATATAAATATCAGAATCTTTGTTGCCACTTCTCTTATATTCAACTCCAGATATTTTAATATTCATTTCCTTTTCATAAAATGTATTGGCAATAACCATACCACTTGGCCTTACTACATACTCTCCACCTTCATTGCCATCCACACCTTCAATGACCACTTCACCTTTCTTTACCACATCACTATTTTTTACAGCAGCTCTTCCTGAATAAGTATAAACTCTTTTTATTTGTCCATCCATATCAGCCACAAGATTGCCGTACTTTCCTTCATCTTTCACTGGCGGATTTACCTTTTCAGTAATTACCACCTTTAATGTTGAGCCTTCAACTCTTACCCTTAGCCACAAAATTTCAGAATTTAAACTTTCCAATTTCTTTTCTATCTCCTTTTCATCTAAGGAAGCTTTCCTCACCCCTGGAGATATTCCTATTTCCTTAAGCTGTTCCCTTATCTCAAAAGGAGTAACATTCTTTCCTACAGTTATATCTATGGACCATATATACGTTGATAAAAAAAATATAATGGCAAAAAACACTACCACAGCTATTACTATTGAATATCTCTTTTTCATATTCCCTAATAAAAAGATAGGCCCTTTTCCTTCTAATACTCTTACCTTTCCCCCTACAGAACGTACTATTTCACAAACCCTTTCATAATCCATATAATCTATTTCCAGTCTTAAGGTTGTTATATTTACCTTCTTAACCTTACTTGCAGGAATATTTTGAAGCCATAATATATTTAAAATCTTTTCTATATCTTTTACTAGTATTTCAACTTTTATTTTTCCTTTTTTTATCCCTTCCATATCTTAAATATCACTCCCCATACCCTATATAATCGAAGTACCCACTTATAATTAAAGTAGAAGTGGCTATATATAATATTTCAAATGAATTTCCTTTTATTATTAATGGATCAAGACTTGTTTTTATTTTTATTTCATTCTTTTCAAAAACTAGTATTCCCTTATGATTTTCAATAGTGATTTCATTACGCCCAATTACAGTAATCCTCGGTACATCTAAAACAATTTCCTTAGGCATTTCTAATTTATCTAGTAAAACCTTTTTTCCCCTTTTTAGCTTATCTTCCATGAAACCTCTCCTAAATAATATTCCTTCAATGTACTTTATGTTTATGTAACTAATAAAATCACAATTTATATAAAAAAGTATGTGGCAAAAATTTTTATATTTTTTAAATACTAAAAAAGGACTCAATATAATTGAGTCCTCTAAATATTTAACATTATTATCTAACTATTTAATTTACAACATAATCTATATGAACTATAGTCTTTAATCTACTTATGACATAAGCTTATCTATTCTTTAATGTTATCTTGCCCATTTAAGTAGCTAAGCTTTTTACGACCGTAAAATTTATCTTCTTTAAAAATGCTGTGGAAGGTACTTTAAAAAATATATCTATATATATTTTAGCATCTCCTTTGTGAAGTGTGGCAAAGATTTAATCATTGCTTACTTCTCTCTTGCTAATAAATAATCTTATTGTCTTAATCATAATGTATAGACCAAAAAATAGTTTTAGATTATAGCTAACAATAAAATAACAATTATTTTATTTAAGCTTTATTGCTGCAACTTCCTTTTTGATAGTCAACCGTAAAAAACATATTAATCAAATACTACTTGAATTTTCTCTTTCTTGCAGCTTCTGATTTCTTCTTTCTCTTAACGCTTGGTTTTTCATAGTGTTCTCTCTTTCTAACTTCTGAAAGAACTCCAGCTCTTGCACATTTTCTCTTGAATCTTCTTAATGCGCTTTCAAGTGTTTCGTTTTCTCCAACTTTGATTTCTGACATCTATTATCCCTCCCTCCGCTAGCTCAATTTAGTCCGATAAACTAAAGCTACGGGCTTAATAACACATGCTATATTATACTATAGTTTAGTTTGAAATGTCAATAAATTTTGTTTTTCCATTAGCCTGGTGGCCACTTCATATCTCTTGCCCCAAGCACATGGAAATGCATATGTCCTACAGTTTGACCACCCTGTTCTCCACAGTTATTTACTATTCTATAGCCCGTTTCATTAATTTTTAACTCTCTTGCTATTTTATTAATAACAACAAAGATATGTGAAACAACTTCTGCATTTTCTTCCGTTATATCATTAGCACTTACTATATGCTCTTTTGGTATAACTAAGAAATGAACTGGTGCCTCTGGACTGATATCATAAAAAGCTAATACCTTTTCATCTTCATATATTTTTTTTGAAGGTATTTCACCTTTTATAATCTTACAAAAAATACAATCGTTCATAAAATTCACCACCCTTCTAGTTAATTATGAATGATGAGTTATGAATTATGAATTAAGGAATAAACTCCTTAAAGGAGTTTAAATGAATTTTATTTTTTAAAAATTCTATAAGAATTTCATCCTTAATTCATCATTCATCATTCATAATTTACATTAGATCTCCAATAGCATATTCTCCTTCTGCTTTTTCAATCTTTATATCTACTATTTTACCAGTTATATCTGCTGCCATACAATCAATTTCAACTTTGATGTAATTTCTTGTATATCCTTCAAATATATTTGGTCTATCTTTTAATTCTTTTTCAACTAAAATGTCCATTTCTCTTCCTACAAATTTTTCAATAAAATCATGTTCATTTTTGTTGCTAAGTTCAATTAAAAGCTTACTTCTTTCATCTTTAGTCTTTCCATCAATTTGATTAGGCATATCTGCTGCCTTTGTACCTTTTCTTGGACTATATTTAAATACATGTGTCTTTGTAAGCTTGATGTCTTGTAAGAATTTATATGTTTCATTAAATTCTTCTTCAGTTTCTCCAGGGAACCCAACAATTACATCTGTTGTAATAGATACATCTGGCAGAGCTTTTCTTATGTTTTCTACAGCCATTTTATATTCTTCAGCAGAATATCTTCTATTCATTCTCTTTAACACTGTATTACATCCACTTTGAAGCGATAAATGGAAGTGAGGACATAATTTCTTAAAGCTTTTGATTTTTTCAATATTTTCTTCACTAAAGAATCCTGGCTCTAATGAACCTATTCTTATTCTTTCTATACCGTCAATTGCTTCAATATCTTCAATTATAGTAAGAAGATTTACTGTACCTTCTAAATCAAGTCCATATGATGCTGTATGTATACCTGATAAAATTACTTCTTTAAATCCATTAGCTGCTAATTCTTTTACTTCTGCTATAACCTTATTAGGGTCCTTTGAACATACAGAACCTCTTGCATAAGGTATTGTACAGAAAGTACAGAATCTATTACATCCATCTTGTATTTTTAAGAAAGCTCTTGTTTTATCTTGATATTCTTCTATCTTTAAATCTTCAAATTTCTTATTTTTAAGCACACCTTCTACGTGAACTTGAGGTTGACCTTCTTCTTTAGCCTTATTTACATAATAAACTACATCACCTTTATTACGTGTTCCAAGCACTACATCAACACCTTCTATTGCTGATACTTCTTTAGGAGACATTTGTGAGTAACATCCTACAGCGGCTATTATAGCCTCAGGATTACTTCTTCTAGCTCTGCTTATAATTTGTCTTGATTTTTTATCTCCCATATTAGTAACAGTACAAGTGTTTATTACATATACATCTGCAAAAGTATCAAAGTCTACAACTTCGTAACCTTCTCTAATAAATTTTTCAGCCATTGCTTCTGACTCATAAAAATTAACTCTGCACCCTAAAGTAGCAAATGCAACTTTCATTAAATAACTCCTCCTAAATCTCCAAGCTCATATTGGATTAATGAAGCTGCTGTAAAACCAGCAGTTTCTGTCCTTAAAATTCTATTTCCTAAAGTAACTATATGAGCTCCTATTTCTTTCAATTTTAATATCTCATCTTCCTCGATTCCACCTTCAGGGCCAATAAATATTCCTACTTCACTAATTTTATTTAATGCAGTATTTTCTTCTCTTAATTTATTTATCAATGATTTTATACCAAAGCCTTCTGCATTTTCATACGGAACAATTATTAAATCTAACTGCTTCATACCTTCTAATGCTTCATCAAAGCTTATAGGTTCTAATACTTTAGGCACTATACTTCTTTTACTTTGTTTTGCTGCTTCTAAAGCTATTCTATTAAGCCTATCTAACTTTTTAAATTCACCTTTTAACTTTACATCAACTCTTGAAGTCATTACTGGTATGAAGTCGCTAATTCCTAGCTCTGTTCCTTTTTGCACTATCAAATCCATCTTTTGAGCCTTTGGAAGTCCTTGATATAAATGTATTTTAACAGGGCTTTCATTGTTTATATCTAACTTTTCAAGTATTTCAAATTCAACTTCCTGCTTACTAGTAGAGCTTATTACTGCAAGGTATTCTGTCCCTTGGCAATCATTTAAAACAACCTTTTCTCCTGCTTCAATTCTTAAAACCTTAATAATATGCTTAACATCTTCACCTATTATTTTGGCTGTATTTTCATTTATTAATTCTTTAGGTGTAAAAAATTTATGCATTTTCCTTAGCTCCTATAAACTATTTTAATTTAGCTACTATACAGTTCCATTCTCCATCTCTGTTCTTTTCTATAACTTCAAATCCTGTAGCTTCTAGTTTTTCACATACCATATCAACTCTATCGTGAATTATTCCTGATGTTATGAATATACCATTATCTTTTAATACTCTCTTAACATCATCTGTTAATATGCATATTATTTCTGCTAGTATATTAGCAACAACAACATCAGCTTTACCATCTATTACTTCTACTAAGTTTCCTTCTAATATTTCTATATTGTTTAAGTTATTATATTTTACATTTTCCTTTGATGATTCAACGGCTACTGGATCTAAATCTACTCCAACTGATAGTTTTGCACCTAATTTAGCTGCTGCAATTGCTAGTATTCCTGAACCACATCCTACATCAAATACTGTAGCATCTTCACTTACATATCTTTCTAATGCCTGTATGCACATTCTTGTTGTTTCATGAGTTCCTGTACCAAAAGCCATACCTGGATCTAATTCAACAACTAGCTCATCATTCTTTGGCTCATATTCTTCCCATATTGGTTTAACTACTATTCTTTCTCCAACTAAAACTGGCTTATAGTATTGTTTCCAAGTGTCAGCCCAGTCTTTTTCATGTTTAACTTCGCTTTCAACCTTTCCTTCACCAACGTTTATTCCTAATTCTTTTATTTCATTAACCTTTTGCTCTATATATGTAACTATCTCTTCAACATTATCATCTTCTGAGAAATAACCTTTTACTACAGCTGCTTCTCCTCTATGTTCTAAAACATTAATATCAGCAAAATCCCATGTTAAAGGTCCTTGCTCTCTTCCTAATATATCATTAGGATCTTCTATTGCAACTCCCTTACAATCTAATCCATAAAATATTCCTGATATCGGTTCTAAAGCCTCACTTATTGTTATAACTCTGACTTCTACCCAAGTTCCATTCATCTATATCATCCTTTCTTATTTTTAACATTATGACTAATACTTAATTTTACACGTTATGACAAATAAAGTCCACCCTAATTATAATCAAAAAGAACATTCTTCACAAATCCAGAATGTTCTTTTTGATTATAGTAATTAATAATTATGAATTACGAATTAAAAATTCAGGATGAAACTGAAAGAGTTTCTAAAATCAGCTTATTTATTTTTAATTTTCATTTAACTAAATTCATCATTTACTAATTAGTTTGCTATCATATTTTTCTTATAGTTTTCAACTTCTTTTTCTTTTCCATTATTACTTTCCTTGACTCTTCCGTTGGATATATTATATAGTATGGAATTAGCTGCAATAAATAACACTCCTAATTGTGGAGCATACAAGCTACAATCTACAAGTCCTTGAATTATCACCATAACATTTAAAGCTGTTAATAAACATACATAATGATCGTATTTTTTATATATCCTCAGCAAATCACTAAAAATCTTAAGCTTAATAAATAAATATATACTAAAAGCTAGGATTCCTCCAGAAACTAAAAAAGTCAACCAAACATTATGGGAATGAATTACATTTCCATTATTATACATAAATTCAATTCCATGTTCTAAGGTTCCTAATGCTCCCCATCCTAACAACGGTTTAAGTAAAAACATTTCAATTGAGCCAAACCAAATATCATATCGAGAACCAAAAGAAGTTCTCACTTCCTCTATTACGGTTATTGAATTAATGCTTTTTTGTAAAAATACAAATGCTAATATTATAAATATAATGGTAACAATCATTATAATACACTTCTTAGTTTCTTTATTTTTCTCCACTAAAAAATAAGCTCCTATAGATGATAATAAAGCAATGAAGGCTCCTGTTGATTCTGTAAGTAATAATGAAGAAATCATAAGTACCAATAAAAAATTTAATTTTTTATTTTCAGCTTTATCATTGCAATTATATTTTAAAAAAAGGGCTATTAATATCATGCTGCCAAACCATGCACCTGTCATATTAGGATTTCCATATGTACTAAATATTCTATGGGTGGGTTTTCCCATAATAATAAATACTATCTTTTCTACAATACCAATTACTGATGTTAAGGCTGATAAGTTTAATAACAACCTTAAAGCATCATCTATCCTTTTTTTTGATATAAAATATTTTTGACTTAATATTGATACCCCTATATAGGTCAATATTAAAAAAGATCCAGCTATAGATATAATGCTTTTATTTATCACACCACTAAATAAAAAGCATAAAAAAAGCAAAATCAAACCTATAGTTAGATAATTTTTAAGCACCTTTGCTTTTTTCTTATATATGAGGTATATCCCATATATTCCAGGTATAACTGCCGTAAAAGGTGATAATATTACCATTAAAACAAATAAATTCATAATAATCACCATTAAGATATTTTTTTTGAAAATAAGCTAATTAATTCTTCAAAATAATATTCTTTAATTCCTTATTGTTTTTGGTATTTACTTTTTACTTACTAATATTATTAACCTTTAAGTGTAAATCTATAATTATTTTATATATAGTTTTTTATCTTTGGTTAAAAATAATAAAGGTTTAATTACAATTTTCTTTATAATTAAACCTTTTTATGCTTTATTTATTATATTGTAGAATTATAAACTTAGTCTTTATACCTTGTTCTGTGAACATTCTTTCATGTTCTGTAACTACATTTCCTTCAAATCCACTGTTATGTAAATCCCTTGTGATAAATTTTGTTTCCAAATTACATTCTTTAAAGTATTCTAAAGATTCATCAAACAGCTCATCATCATCTGTCTTAAACCAGATTTCTGAACCATCCTTTAAAAATTTTTTATATTTTTCAATTTGTCTAGGATGAGTAAGTCTTCTTTTTTTATGTCTATCTTTTGGCCATGGATTACAGAAGTTAATGTATATTCTACTTATTTCATCACCGTCACCTAACATGTTATCAATTATAGCAATTTCTTGTGACATTAATGCAACATTATCTATTTCTTGCCCCTTTTTCTCATAAGCTGCTTCAATATTTCTCTTAGCTAACACTAAAACTTCATCTTTTATATCTATAGTAATATAGTTCTTATCAGGATTTTCTGAACTATGAACAGCCATGAATGTTCCTTTTCCACATCCTAATTCCATGTATATAGGCTTATCATTGCCGAAAAACTCTTTCCATCTTCCTTTATACTCACTTGGATTTTGTATAAAGAACTTACATGCCTCTAATTCTGGTCTAGCCCAAGGCTTTTTACGCATTCTCATATTTTTTCACTCCAACTTCCATCTATAATCAATAAATTCCTTCTAACTATTCCTTGCTATAAATTAATTATACAGATTTATAGACTTATTTCAACAACAAAAGAAAGTTAGACTTTATAAAATACTTCTATAAACATAGAAATATTAATCTAACTTTCTTTATACTATATATTCTAACTATTATATTTTTCTACTAGTTCTTTAAAATCATCATTTTTAACGCTTATATATTCTCTGAAACTCTTATTACTTTCTTTTAAAATATTAGATAGTTCTAGCATAAATTTAGGTATATCTCGTTTTAAAATTTCTCCATATTTTTCAGCTAATCTAACTTCATTTGCTTTATGACTTCCATCAACAAATAACTCAAAACATTCTAATAATTCATTATCTACTCTTTTTTTCTTTCCAGCAAAACCTATTGCTCCAATTTCTTGAGCACCACAAGAATTTCCACATCCTGATATATATACTTTTGGAAGATACTTAGTATCTCCTTTATTTTCTTTTACATAAGTAATCATTTCTCTTAAAGTGTCTTGACTATCACAAATTCCTATTTGGCAAGTTGGTACACCTATACATGAAATACTTTGTTCGAAATCACTTTCTCCACCCATATCTTTAGTAATTTCTAAAAGATCTTTAGCTTCAACTCCATTAAGGTTTCTAAAATATATTCCTTCTGTTTTAGATAATCTTATCTCTGGTGATTCACATGTTTCCAGTATCATTATTATCTCTTTTAAATTTTCTAATGCTATTTGCCCTCCAACTGGATGTAAATATACACTATATAACCCTTCTTGCTTTTGCTCAATTAATCTATTATCAATAATATCAACTTTTATACCTTTTTTTGTATTTTTAATTTCTTCAAACTCTAAACTTAATCCACCTTTAGCTTTAGCTGCTTCCACATGTTTCTTATAACATTCTATAAAACCTTCTTCACCTAATTTTTCAACTATATATCTAATTCTTGCTTTACTCTTATTTTCATAATTACCTTCTGAAATAAAGAAATCTACCATTCCTTGAACGTAGTATAAAACTTCATTTGCATCTATTAATTCTGGATAAACTAACGCTTTTTTAGGATTTCTTCCTAGGCCTCCCCCTACATATACTCTAAAGCATTTTTTCCCTTCATTATTTACAGCCATAAATCCTAAATCTTGAACTGTACAACATGCTGTATCCTCTTCTGAGTTAGAAAATGCTACTTTTATTTTTCTTGGTAATTTATATGAAGTTATTCTCTTCATAAAATAATTATCACAAGCTATAGCATATTGAGTTACATCAAATGCTTCATTTTTATCTACTCCAGATAAAGGAGATAGTGCTACATTTCTTGGATAATTTCCTCCAGCACCTCTTGTAAAAATATTATAATTTAATGCCTCTTCCATTAAGCTACATGTATCATCTATAGTCAATCCATGATATTGAATAGATTGGCGTGTTGTAAAATGCAAATATTCTACTTCATATTTATTAGCCCATTCATATATTTTCTTTAATTGATCTAAGGCTATAACTCCAGAAGAGGTCCTAAGTCTAATAACAAAATCTTTTTGATTTCTTTGAGCATATACTCCAAATCCGCATGATATTGATCTAAAATCCATTTTTGACATATTCTTATTTAGAAATTCATACCCATTTTCTTTAAAAGGCTCTATTTCACATAATATCTCTTTTTTTATTTCTTCCATTGCTTCACCTCATACTAATCTTTTCTATCTTTACTATGCCTTCTTATTTAAATAAATATTCAAAATATATTATATATTGTTTTCATATTTCTACAATATTTTTTTATTTTTTATTATATTAAAGAAGTAAAAATTTTATAAATCCCATTGATTTTTGTAATTTTTTTCTATAAACTTAACTTAAGTAAACATATACATAAATTAGGAGTATAATATGGAAAAAGAAACACAACTTGATTCTGAAATATCAATTAAAGAAAAATTCAAAGCTTTATCTCCCAAAGAAAAATATAGCTATATATGGGAATATTATAAAATTCATATAATTATTACATTACTTTCTATAGTAGGACTAGCTTCTTTCATTCATACAATGATGACTAAAAAATCTACTTACTGTACCATAACTTATTATAATTCTTATATAGATGAAAATCAGTTATACTCCCTTAGGGCTACACTTAATGATCTACTTATTGAAAATCCTGAAAAGTCAACAATACTTATTAATCCTATCTGGAGTGACTCAAATACTGGATATAGATTAACCCCTACTGAAGAAATCGCTATAAAAATAGCTGCTAAAGAAATTGATCTTGCCATTGTTAATGAAGAATACTTCAATGCGCAAGTATCACAAGATATGTTTGAAGATATCTCCACTATAGATGGTTTTGAAAACTTAAATATTCCAGAAGAACTGCTTGTTAAAGCTTCTGACTCAAATGATACTGAAGGTATATATGGTATTAAAATAGATTCTTTAAATTTACTTAAAAAGATTGACTTTCCTTCCAAGGATAATATCCTTACAATCATTGTTAACTCCGAAAGAAAAGAACATGCCATGGATGTTTTAAATGTATTAACGAAATAAACAGCCTGTCGCTTTAAATACAACAGGCTGTTTTTAATTAAAATATATCTATTTTTTAAAGATGTTTTTAAATCCTTTTTTGTGTGGAATTTCAACATTATCTGGTTCTTCTCCACAAGCTTCCATAAATGCTTTTAATGCTTCTACTTGCTTTTCATTTAAGTTCTTAGGAATATCAACTACAACTTTTACGTATTGATCTCCTCTGCCTGAACCATTTACTCTTGGAACTCCCTTTCCTTTTAATCTGAAAAGTGTACCTGATTGTGTTCCTGCTGGAACAGTATATTTAACATCACCATCTACTGTAGGTACTGTTATTTCACATCCCAGTGCAGCTCTAGACATAGATATATGAGTATCTATATAGATATCATTTCCACGTCTATCAAACTTGCTAGATCTAGCAACATTGATTCTTATATATATATCTCCTGGAGGCCCTCCGTTAGCACCATGCTCACCTTGTCCTCTAAGTGGTAATACATTTCCAGTATCAACACCAGCTGGTATCTTAACAGTTATCTTTCTGCTCTTTCTTACTTTACCTTTTCCTGCACATGAATGACAAGGTTCTTCAACAACAGTCCCTCTACCTCCACATCTATCACATGTAGATGTAGTTACAAAGTTTCCTAATGGAGTTTGTCTTTGAACTCTTACCTGTCCTGAACCATTACATGTTGGACATGTTTTTGGAGATGTTCCAGGTTTAGCTCCTGATCCATGGCATTCTTCACAGTTTTCACTTCTATTAATTGTAATTTCTTTTTCAACACCAAATACAGCTTCTTCGAATGTTAAATTTATAGTGTACTCTAAATCAGCACCTTTAACTGGTCCATTTCTTCTTCTTGATGAACTTCCTCCACCGCCAAAGAAACTTTCAAAAATATCTCCAAAGCCACCCATATCATTGAAGTCAAAACCACCAAATCCACCTGCGCCAAATCCACTTCCATCAAAGTCAGCTGATCCAAATTGATCATATCTTGCTTTCTTTTCAGGATCAGAAAGTACTTGATAAGCTTCATTTATCTCTTTAAATTTAGCTTCTGCTTCTGCATTTCCTTGATTTTTATCAGGATGGTATTTAATAGCTAGCTTTCTAAAGGCTCTTTTTATTTCATCTTCACTTGCACCTTTTTGAAGGCCAAGCACTTCATAATAGTCTTTACTTGCCATCTACAAATGTCACCACCTTATTACAAATTTACCTTTATATAATAACATCATTATAATAATAATTGAATACTGTACTTTTAAAAAGGGAAGACGACTTTTGTCTTCCCTCAAATTAATTTAATTATTTATCATCTTTAACTTCAAAATCAGCATCTACTACATTATCATCGTGAGCTGCACCAGCACCTGCATTTGCTCCCCCCATGTTGTTTGGATCAAATCCTTCAGCACCTTGTTGTCCTCCAGCTTGTGCATACATCTTAGAAGATATAGCATAGAATTCTTGATTTAATTCATCCATAGCCTTCTTAATTGCTTCTAAGTCTTCACCATCTTTGATAGCTTTTAATGCATCTAATTTAGCTGTAACTTTTGCTTTATCATCAGCAGATACTTTATCTCCTAATTCTTCTAAAGTTTTTTCAGTTTGATATACTATTTGATCAGCATTATTCTTAACTTCTATGTTTTCTTTTCTCTTCTTATCTTCTTCAGCAAATCTTTCTGCTTCTTTTACTGCCTTTTCTACTTCTTCATCTGAAAGGTTAGTTGAAGCTGTAATTGTGATGTTTGCTTCTTTTCCTGTTCCTTTATCTAAAGCTGAAACTTTAACTATACCATTTGCATCTATATCAAATGTTACTTCGATTTGTGGGATTCCTCTTGGAGCTGGAGCAATTCCTGATAAAGTAAATCTTCCTAAAGTCTTGTTATCAGCTGCCATTTGTCTTTCACCTTGAACTACGTGAATTTCAACTGATGTTTGACCATCTGCTGCTGTTGAGAACACTTGGCTCTTCTTAGCTGGGATAGTTGTATTTCTTTCAATTAATGGTGTAGCTATACCACCCATTGTTTCAATACCTAATGTTAATGGTGTAACGTCTAATAATAATACGTCTTTAACTTCTCCTGTTAATACACCTGCTTGTATTGCAGCACCTACAGCAACACATTCATCTGGGTTAACTCCCTTAGATGGTTCTTTTCCTGTAAAGTTCTTAACTGCTTCTTGAACTGCTGGTATTCTTGTTGATCCACCAACTAAGATAACTTTATCTATTTGGCTTATTGAAAGTCCTGCATCAGCTAAAGCTTTCTTCATTGGTTCAATTGATCTTTGAACTAAGTCATGAGTTAATTCATTAAATTTAGCTCTAGTTAAGTTTAAATCAATATGCTTTGGACCTGTTGCATCAGCAGTGATGAATGGTAAGTTAATGTTTGTTTGCATTGAAGATGATAATTCAATCTTAGCTTTTTCAGCTGCTTCTTTTAATCTTTGAAGAGCCATTTTATCATTTCTTAAATCAATACCATTTTCAGCTTTAAAAGTTTCAGCTATATAATCCATGATTTTCTTATCAAAGTCATCTCCACCAAGCTTAGTATCTCCATTTGTTGATAATACTTCAAATACACCATCACCAAGTTCTAGGATAGATACGTCGAATGTACCACCACCTAAGTCATATACAAATATCTTTTCACTGTGTTCTGTTTTATCTAATCCATAAGCAAGTGAAGCTGCTGTTGGTTCGTTTATTATTCTTAATACTTCTAATCCTGCTATTCTACCAGCATCTTTAGTTGCTTGTCTTTCAGCATCATTGAAGTAAGCTGGAACTGTAATAACTGCTTGAGTTACTGGCTCACCTAAATAAGCTTCTGCATCAGCTTTAATTTTTTGAAGAATCATAGCTGATATTTCTTGTGGTGAATATACTTTATCATCTATATGAGTTTTATGATCTGTACCCATTTCTCTCTTTATTGATATTATTGTATGATCTGGATTAGTAATTGCTTGTCTTTTAGCAACTTGACCTACTAATCTTTCTCCGTTAGCTTGGAATGAAACTACTGATGGAGTAGTTCTAGCTCCTTCTGAGTTAGTAATTACAACTGGTTCTCCACCTTCCATAACTGCTACACATGAATTTGTTGTACCTAAGTCAATACCTATAATTTTTCCCATAATTATTTTCCTCCTAAATTTCTATCTATTAAATTTAAACTAATTTGCTACTTTTACCATTGAATATCTTATTACTTTGTCACCTTTTTTGTATCCTTTTAAGAATACTTCAGCAACAACATTTTTATCATAGTTCTCATCTTGAATATGCATTACTGCTTGATGCATATTAGGATCAAATCCCTCTTCAACACTTATTTCTTCAACACCAAGTTTTTCAAGTGAAGTTTGGAATCCCTTAATAGTCATCTCAATTCCTTTTTTCAAATCTTCAACGCTTCCATCAACTGCTAAAGCTCTTTCAAGATTATCTACTGTTGGAATAACTTCTTTTAATACATCTACACATGCATCTGCATATATTCCTTCTTTTTCCTTGGCAGTTCTCTTTCTGAAGTTTTCATATTCAGCTGTAATTCTTAACAATCTATCTTTAAATGCTTCAACTTCTTTTGAAAGTTTATCATTTTCTTCTTTTAACTTTTTAACTAAAGCTAAATCATTTTCTTCATTGTTTTCAGCTTCATTAACTTCTTCAGTAACTTCTTCAGCACTTTCTGCTCTACCTTCTGTTTCATCAATGATTTCTTCATTTAAATCTCTATTTTCTTCCATTCAATACACCTCTTCTCGCATTACTCAAGACTCTGATTTCTTAAACTTTTATTTAATTCTTTTATTACTTGAGCCATTATTGAAATTACTTTAGAATAATTAATTCTCTGTGGTCCAATTAAACCTATATTACCAATTGGTCTTCCACCTAAACAATATTCTGCTGTTATAACAGAACAATCTTTGGCTTCGGGAATATAATTTTCATCTCCAATCTTTATGGTAATATCACCACTTGGCTCTAGCAATTCAATGACACAATCTTTATTACTTATAAGCTGAAGCATATCTTTAACTTTTTCAATATCGTTATATTCTGCATAATTGAAAAGATTTGTAGTTCCTTCAACTAATAAATCTGATTTTGTACTTTCATTTAAACTCTTATATAGAGCTGGAAGTATTGCATTAAATAAATCATCAAACCCTTTAAGTTCTTCCTTTATTTCATTAATAATCTGTAGATTTATTGCATCTATTGTAAGATTCTTCAACTTAATATTAAGAACTTCGTTGATTCTATTTAATTCATTTTCCATAGGCATATGTGATACCCTTATTCTATGATTTTTTATAACTCCACTATCTGTAACTATTACAGCTACTATATTGGACTTATCGATACCTATAAGCTGTATCGATACTATCCTGCTTCTTTTCATGGAAGGAGTTTCCACTATACATGTTAAATTAGTTAACTCTGATAATAACACACATGCTTCTTTTAATACCTTATCAACTTCATACATAGCTGAATTAATAATATATTCCTTAATTCTAAGCTCTTCTTCTCTTGTAAGCTGCTCCCTCTGCATCAATTGATCTACATATAATCTATAGCCTTTGCTAGAAGGGATTCTGCCTGCAGATGTATGAGGCTGCTCTAAATATCCCATCTCCTCTAAGTCGGCCATTTCATTCCTAATAGTGGCAGATCCTATACCTAAATCGTATTTTTTAGCTATTGTTCTTGATCCAACAGGTTCACCTGTCACAATATAGTCGTTTATAATGGCTTGGAGTATTTTAATTTTTCTATCATCAATAGACAATCTCATCACCCCTATTGTTAGCACTCACTAACCTCGAGTGCTAATGACTACAATATCAATATATTCTTATTCGCTTTTTTTGTCAATTTTATATTTTCTCATATTTTGTTATGTATTATTTTTTCATTTAAAATAATACAACTTTTCTCTATTTTTCTTTAAATTACTCTCGTTTTCTACTCAATCTATTTTTCCAATATAAAGTCTGACATAGCCTCATTTGCTAAACTTATTCCTTTTACTGTAAGAGATAATTTATCATCTTTCATTTGAAGAAGTCCTCTTTTAATATTTTTCTCTATTACATTTCCATATATACTGTCTATATTAGTGTTAAACTTTTGCTTAAATTCCATTTTACTTACACCTTCATTAAGTCTTAATCCCATAAACATATATTCTTCCATTTCATCTTTAATGGTGTTTTTATATCTATCAACTTCAACACTTTCATTATTTTGCATTTTTTCTATATAATTTTTTACATTTGAATCATTAACAATTCTGAATCCATCTATATATGAACTAGATGACGAACCTACTCCTATATATTCTTTAAGTTTCCAATAAACTTTATTATGTTCACATTCTCTTCCTTCTAAACTATAGTTAGATATTTCATACTGATGATAACCACCACTACCAAGTACATCTTTTGTTAGCTTATCCATCTCTCTTTCCTCTTCTTCAGATGGTAGATTTAATTTATCCTTCATATGCAATGTATAAAAAGCAGTACCTTCTTCTATGATAAGGCTATATGCTGATATATGCTCTGGCTTTAAACTACATATCTTTGCAAGAGTATCCTTCCATAAATCCACTGTCAAATTTGGCAGACCATACATAAGATCTACGTTTATATTATTAAAACCTAGCTTCCTAGCTAATTTATAATTTTCTACAAATTCTTCATAAGTATGTATTCTTCCTATTACTTTAAGGAGCTCATTATTACATGACTGCAAACCAAAGCTTATTCTATTTATTCCACCATCCTTCATGGCAATAAGCTTTTCCTCATTAACTGTACCTGGATTACATTCCATGGTAAACTCCATATTATCTGCAAACTGAAGCTTATTTACTGTTTCAAGGAGCTTTTTAATTTCATGTACTTCTAAATATGAAGGAGTTCCTCCACCAATAAATATACTTTTTATTTTGTATTTCTGACACTTATCTAATATCTCTTTACATAAAGCTTCTATATAATCTTCCCTATACTTCTCCTTTCCTGAAAAAGATGGAAAATCACAATAAAAACACTTCTGTTTGCAAAATGGTATATGTATATATAAACTTGTTTCCTTCATTCTTATTCCTCCAAATTTTTATAGCACTATAATTTTCTTTTTAACGCATTAGTAACGACGTATATAAGAAGTGGCTAATTTATTAGTATCCCATATGATAAAAATTTTATAATTTTCTAAGCGTAAAAAAAATAATAGCCACTTACACTATGGCTATTATTATATATTACTTTATGAAACTATACTATTTTAAATTAATACTGCTTTTTTATATCCTTTTTTCATTACATAGCTTCATTTTGCTATCTTCCTTTACTAAATAGCAATTCATTGCTATGAAAGCTATAACACACAGCATACTACAAAGCAAAAAAGAAGTTCCTAATGAATAATCAGCAACTAATCCTATCAGCGGGTTAATAGCTGCAGAAACCACACTACCTATTACAGAATATATGGATAAAATCGTTGCCCTCTCTCCGGTGGTTACAGACTTATTTTCTATCTCCATGACTATTGGTGCAAACAATGCATCACTTAGTGAAATACTCATTACCGAAATAACACTTACCACTGCTGATGTTGTTCTCCACAATATCAACGTTGCTACTAAAATAATTAAATATAATATATTTATATATTTTCTTTCACCTAAGATTCTTTTAAAGTAATATGATTTCCCTGTAATCAAAGATATTATTTGAGAAAGAGCTAATATAATACCAAATTTTTTTACGTCTATGCCACAACTAATATATTTATTTTGATTTAAATATACGGTTATGCCTTGTACGATTTTAATCCCTCCATTTTCAGTAGCACAAATAAACCTATAAAAAATATAGGTATTTTTCCTTAATGAAGTTTTTAAATTGGTCTAAACATATATTTATCTCTCCTTTATATTTCAACCTAATTTTACTATTTTTATAAAAAAGATGCAACAATCATATATTATAAGCATAAAAAGCCATACCAAGGAACTTTTCTTGATATGGCTCTTCATTGCCGCAAATAAATTTTTCAAAATAATGCAAAACTCAATAATTAAATCTTTATATTATTATATTTCTATAAAGTCCATATTAATAACATTATTCTTAGTAAAATGTCTTTGAGCTTCTTTTATATGCACATGTATTATTTCATTTTCAAATTTAACATCTAAGTCTTTGCAATAATCAGTAATAACAATATATTGTTCTAATAGATTACTTGAAAGAAAGATAGGTATTATCTGTCCATCTTTTCTTCTAAGTGTTCCAGTTACTAACCCCTTATTCCTTAGTTTCTTACCTTTAATTCCTACATCCCTAATACTTAATTCCAGCATAAAGCTTTTCTACCTATAAAAATAATTTTCTATATAATATACTTGTTCCAATGATGAATTGTGAATTATCAATGATGAATTACAGAACACTATTAATTTTTTCTAAACTCTGTGAGTTTATTCCTTAATTCATCATTCATCACTCATCATTCATCATTAAAAAAAAAGCTAGAGATTTTAAAATCTCCAGCTTTTTTACTAGTCTACTTTTAGTACTGCCATGAATGCTTCTTGTGGTACTTCTACAGATCCCACTTGTCTCATTCTCTTCTTTCCTTCTTTTTGCTTTTCTAAAAGTTTCTTCTTTCTTGAAATATCTCCACCATAACATTTAGCAAGAACGTCTTTTCTCATAGCTTTAACAGTTTCTCTAGCTATAACTTTAGATCCAATTGCTGCTTGTATTGGAACTTCAAACATTTGTCTTGGAATTATTTCTTTTAGCTTTTCAGCAATTCCTCTACCTTTATGGTAAGCTCTTTCTTTAGGAACTATCATTGATAAGGCATCAACAACATCTCCATTTAATAATATATCAAGCTTAACAAGTTCAGTAGTAGTATATCCTTTAAATTCATAATCAAATGAAGCGTATCCTCTTGTTCTTGACTTTAATGTATCGAAGAAATCATATACTATTTCATTTAAAGGAATTTCATAGTTAATAGAAACTCTTGTTGTTTCAAGATATTCCATATCTATATAAACTCCTCTTCTTTCTTGGCATAAATCCATTATAGCTCCTACATACTCTGTTGGGGCAATAATTGATGCCTTAACAATTGGCTCTTCCATATAATCTATCTCTGTTGGTTCAGGAAGATTAGTAGGGTTAGTAAGTTCAATTGTTTCTCCATTAGTCTTAGTAACCTTGTAAACAACTGATGGAGCTGTTGTAATAATATCTAAATTGAATTCTCTTTCAATTCTTTCTTGAATTATTTCCATATGAAGAAGACCTAAGAATCCACATCTAAATCCAAATCCTAATGCTATAGATGTTTCAGGTTCAAAATCTAAAGCAGCATCATTAATTTGTAACTTTTCTAATGCTTCCTTTAATTCATCATACTTAGCACCATCTACTGGATATATACCTGAATAAACCATTGGTACAGCTTTTTTATATCCTGGAAGTGCTTCTGCTGTTGGACGATCTGCTTCTGTTACTGTATCACCAACTCTGGCATCTGCCACATTTTTGATAGATGCTGTTATATATCCAACATCTCCTGCACTTAATCCATTTATAGGCATTAATTTAGGCGTAAATACCCCTACTTCAGTTATGTCATAAACCTTATTTGTTGCCATAAGCTTTACTTTTGTTCCTGGCTTAACTTTACCATCTATTATTCTTACATAACATACAACACCTTTATAGCTGTCATAGTATGAATCGAAAATAAGTGCCTTTAATGGTGCATCTTCATCTCCATTTGGTGCTGGAATCTTTTCTACGATTGTTTCTAAAACATCTTCTACGTTTAATCCAGTCTTAGCAGAAATCATTGGAGCATCTTCTGCTTCAATACCAATAACATCTTCAATTTCTTGCTTTATTTCATCAGGTCTAGCTGATGGTAAATCAATCTTATTTATTACTGGTGCTATTTCTAAATCATTATCTAATGCTAAATAGCAGTTAGCTAATGTCTGAGCTTCTATCCCTTGTGCTGCATCTACAACTAATATTGCTCCTTCACAAGCAGCTAAACTTCTTGAAACCTCATATGTGAAGTCTACGTGTCCTGGAGTATCTATTAGATTTAAGATATACTCTTCTCCGTTTTCTCTTTTATAGATAAGTCTAGCAGCTTGAGATTTTATAGTAATTCCTCTTTCTCTTTCAAGTTCCATATTATCAAGAACTTGTTCTTCCATTTCTCTTTGAGTAAGAGTTCCTGTCTTTTCTAATAATCTATCTGCTAATGTTGACTTACCATGGTCAATGTGTGCTACAATTGAAAAATTTCTAATTTTTGATTGTCTATTGCTTGTCATATATAATAACTACCAAAATTAGTAGCTTCTTCACCCCCATTATATTAAATCAGAGTAAATTATATCATAAATTATCCTGTCAGTGTCAAGATTCTTGGTTAATTAACAAATTAATCTATATTTTTAATTTTGTTCTTTAAACCATTCTATGAAATCATCAACAATTATGTCAATTTTACTTTTACTTTTTTTATTCTCCTCTGTATTTTCTGTTATTTTTTCTAAAGTATTCTCTATCTTAGAAATTTGCTTAATAAAAAAATTTCCTATGGATTTAATTTTTGTTATAAATATATTATTTTTGGTGAACTTTATTTCATTTTTTCCAATTTGAACTTGTGCAGTATCCTCTTCTTTATTAAGATATATTTTTATATTGGCCTTATCTTTTATAAACTCTGAAAAATCTTCACCAAATTCCTTTGTAACAATTTGATAATTATCAATGGTATTACCAAATGGAGATAATGCTTCTGTATTTTTGATATTTACGATAATACAACCTATCATAACCATAATAAAAAGGATTGTGGGAATTATCCCCTTCTTAAGCATAAAAATGCACCCCTTATTGTTTTTAACGCAATTATAGCGTTTTTACCATTTAAAGGATGCACATATTTTAAATTCTTTATTCAAATTAATTGGAATTATTTATATATTCAGCTATTATTCTAGCAATATATTTAGCTGTATTCTTAGCTTCTTCCACAGTATTTCCTGCTGAACCATCTTCAATAATAATCATATTATCGCTTAAACCTAAATTAAATGTTCCATAACTTGTATTATATAAAAATATTCCTTGGTATTCCTCTCTCACAAGGCTTGGAAACAACCTTCTACTAATGGATAACATATTATTAGCAACAATTTGATTTTGTTCAAGCCTAGGGCTACTTTCACCAAGAACAAACATAAATTTAGCTAAAGATTGATTATTTAAGTTAGCAGCAATAAGATTTTTATTTTCAGATGAATCTCTATGCAAGTCTATGATAAGTTTAAAATCTCCATATTTATCTAAATAACTTTGCACTGTTTCCTTGGATCTAAGATAACACCCTATATATTCAGTGTCATGAAGGGTTTTATCATGGATTGTGGCAATTCCATATCCATTTTCAAGTTCACTGGCCAGTACATCTCCTACAGCTGCAACTGTTAACTCCTCATTATCACTTCTAAAATTAGCCGCTGCCCCTACTTCACTAAAAGCTTCATGGGCATGAGTATGATATATCAAAACCTCTGGACTTGCAATATTTAAAGTTTTTTTTAACGCTTCGTTATAAGCATCTGACTCTCCACTATTAATTTCCTCTTCAGTTACTTTAGATATACTTCCATCATCTATTTCATAAGGATTAATATGGCTATTGGTGTTACTCACTATTTCTCTTACTGGCTTTGAACCTCTATATATCATATCATCTGCTTCAGAGAATATGTTTAATTCACCGGCAACAATGGATATGGAGTTTAATTTATCTATTCCTGCTGCTTTCATAAGTATGTTTTTTATGCTTAAATCGTTTTCTGCATAGTCAGTTTTATCATATACTGACTCCTTAACTATGGGCATAGAATAATTTAATAGTTCTACATAAGCGTATCCGCCTCTCTCATTATAGCTGTTCATTACAGCTATACATCTAAAAAAAAAGATAATAAAAAATGCTAGCATAACAGCCAAATCTATACTTAGTTTACTTCTTTCATGATGGTCTTTTCTATTATTTGCAATTCCCTTCATAATATAAGTTCACCTCTCTTATTTATCTATATGTCTTGGTGAACTACTTATTCTCGTTGCTTACCTTTAATTTTCATTTATATATTCAGCAATTACTCTTGCCATATATTTAGCTGAAAGCTTTGCTTCCGTAGCAGTATTTGCTATTGAGCCATCCTCTAAAAGTATAATATTATTGCTTAAATTTAAATTGAAAGCATTTATACCAGAATCATAAACAAAAATATTAGTGCTTCTAAGAAGACTTGGGAATAATCTATTAATAATTTCTATGAGCTTATTATCAAGCTCAGTATTGCTAGAATAATTTCTGCTGTTTCCAGCTACCACAAACATCACCTTGGCAACTGTTTCACCATTAATCTCTGTTGTAACAGCCTGCCTATTACTATTTGAATCTCTATGTAGATCTATAATAAGTTTAAAATCACCATACTGGTTTAAATAAGAACTTACTGTTTCATTAGATCTACCATAGCAATCATTATATGAAGTATCATGGATAGTCTTGTCATGGATTACAGCTATGCCATACCCCTCTTGTAATTCCTTTGCAAGAACATCTCCAACGCCAACCACATTATAATCATTGTTATCTGTATTATAATTATATCCTTCATCTACATTTCCACCATCATAATAGCTTTCATGGGTATGTGTATGATAAATAAGTACTTCTGGATTAGCTTCATCCAATGTTTTCTTTAAGCTTTCATCATATGCTGGGCTTTCTTTGGCTATAGCTTCCTTTTCTTCTTCTGTAATCATAGCAACACTATTTGATTTGATTTCATAAGGCTGTATGCCACCATTATTAGCTACTGCTCCTGTAATATTATCATTTATTTGTGCAAATACTGACAATTCATTATTTACAATATCCTGAAATCTTAAATTAGATAACCCAAATGATTGTAAAATAACATTCTTTATACTTAAATTGTTTTCCGCATAATCACTGGCATCATAATTTAACTCCTCCACCACCGGCATACAAAAATTCAATAACTGAACGTAAGCATATGCGCCTCTTTCCCTATAATTATTTAATACCACTATACATCTTATACAAAAAAATACAGCTATAATTAGAATAACCACTATATCAATGCTTATCCTGCTCCGCCCTCTTCTATTTTCACCTCCATGAAAAACATAACTCATTCATAACTCACCTCACTTATACATTTATATGTTTAAGTGACATAATTATTACAAATGATACTAGTAAATATCTATATTATTTTAATTTAAAAATTTATTTATTTCTTCCATTTCCATTTCTGGCTGTACTGCTATATTTATTCCATCAGCTATTATCTTAGCAAGTGATTCAATGATAGTATCTATATCTTTTGGTGTTACAATCAATTCTCCTACAAATGGTGTTAATATTTCTCTTATAAGCATTTGTTTTTCATTTTTATCCACCTTTTGTAACATAGAATAAAAATCTTTTCCACTTTCAACTTTTCCTATAAGATCATCAAGTACCATATCTATGGTGTCATTAGCTATGGTGGCAGCATCCACAACTGTAGGCACTCCTACTGCTAATACTTTTACCCCTAAACTCTTTTCATTAATTTGCATTCTATTATTTCCAACACCAGCTCCTGGAGAAATTCCTGTATCGCCTATTTGAATAGTTCTATTGACACGTTCTAACTTTCTTGATCCTAAAGCATCAATACATATAACCAAATCTGGTTTAATTTTTTCCACTACTGCTTTAACAATTTCACCGGTTTCAATTCCTGTTATACCCAGTACTCCTGGTGCCAATGCACATACTGATCTTACATAATCCTCTAAAGCATCTGGCATAAGTTCCTTTATATGTCTTGTTACCATTATTTTTTCTACTACTTTAGGACCTAAAGCATCTGGAGTAACATTCCAATTTCCAAGTCCAACTATAAGCACTAATTTATCTTTAGTAACATCTGCCAACCTTTTAAGAACTTTACCTACTACCATAGATAACTCATTCATACATTCACCATCATAGCTTGTAAATTCCGGAAAATCTATAGTGATATAATGACCTTTAGGCTTTCCTAACTCCTTACCTGCTTCATCACTTTCTATGGTCACTGTAGTTACTTTTATATCGCCCTCATTTTCCTCATCTACCTTAACTCCGTCAAGTTCTCTCTTATTTTCTTCAGTATATGCTTGCTTCGCTTCTATGGCTAAATCTGTACGTATACTTATCATTATTTTCCCTCCTATTTTTACCTTTTTTCACATTTACAAAATTATTTTCCCAAATTACTTTTAATTTCATACTTGAACTTCTAAACTTTCAATGATATAATATGATTTGTTGAAAATGAACTCGTACGCAGATTTCCCCAAAAAACTGCAAGAGGCCCTATAAAAATTTAAGGGGGTGAATTGAATGGCAAACATAAAATCAGCAAAGAAGAGAATCAAAGTTACTGAAACTAAAACTGCTCAAAACAGAATGATAAAATCAGCTTTAAAAACTGCTATAAAGAACTTTGAAGCTGCAGTAACTGCTAACAACGCTGAAGAAGCTAAAACTTCATTCGTTAAAGCATCTAAGTCTTTAGACATGGCTGCTCAAAAAGGTGTTGTTCACAAGAACATGGCTGCTAGAAAGAAGTCAAGATTAGCTGCGAAATTAAACGCTATGGCGTAATCAATAAGGAGTCGGTGATTTTTAATCACCGACTATTTATTTATATAAAAAATCACCTTTTATTCAAAGGCGATTTTTATATAATATTCACTTTAGATATCTAGCTCCTTAAGGCTTCCAAAGGTATTTTTTATGTCATAAGCAATCTTATACGTGGAATTTCCTTTTAAAATATTTCTCGTTGTATATGACTTGATTTTATCATATTTTTCAAAGATACTTCTTGCCTTATCAATATCATTATAAACAAGCCAATAACCACATCCTAAGCATTTTTTATTGCTACAATTCATAAAATCTTTTACATCTTCTATAGGAAAGCCTAAAAAGACCCCTAACTCATGAGGACATTTAAATTTATTGTACCTATTCTTAAGCATGTTTATATATTTATTAATTTCATCAGAAGGTTCGTAACCTATATTTAATAAAAACTCTTTATTTTCTCTTTTAAATATATGCTCCTTAAGATTTTCCTTATTATAAACAAGTATGATAAGCGATTCTTCACCTTCCCTAAGCTCCATATGCTCTAACTCTATATCCTCCAAAAAATCCCTTCCATATTTTATCCATTTTCCATATATATTATTTCCACTTTTCTTTAAAGTTATTGTTGCTGATGGCTTGGCTCCTGAAATTACCAGAGAGGCATTGTAAATTAGAAATTTCTCAATGCACTCTCTTTCTGTTAAATTGTTTAAACTTTTGTAAAATTGTATCTTTTCCATAAAAAACTTATGCCTTTGCTATAGCCATGCCAAATGCTAAACATTCTTCACAATTATCTTCAGGTTCATTTTGAACTATTAGTCCATCACTTATAAGCTGACCTCCATAAGATGTAATTCTATCTTCAAAATCTCTCATCCACTGTCCATCTCCCCATCCGTATGAACCAAATAAAGCCACCTTTTTTCCTTTTATCTTTGCTGCTATACTTTCAACAAAAGGTTCAAATTCACTTTCCTCTAGGATTTCATCTCCCATAGCTGGACATCCTAATATAACTACATCTTCATTGTCAAAAACTTCATTTGAAGCTTCTGATACATTTATTAGCTCAGCTTCCTTACCTCCTTTAACTATTCCATCAGCAATAACTGATGCCATCTTTTCTGTATTTCCTGTTCCTGACCAAAAAACTATTTTCATATTACCACCCTCCTAATTATTAATGATATTCATTCTCAATTAAATGTTATATTATCTAGATTTATTTGTCAATAATTTATTGCTAATAAAAATAGATCATATATTTTTAAAAGATTTAACTTTAATTAAAATAAAAAAGATGTACTAGGCTTTAATATATCCACCTATTACATCTTCATCTTTAAACACTTTTTCTCTATATCTTACTTAGCTAAGAAAGTTTTAAATAGCATAAGCTCCATTTCTGTAGATTTATCCCCTGAGGATGATTTTAACTTATTTTCTGTATCAACGCATATTCTAATAAATTGTCCTAACTGCTTCAGTGAAAATTTATTGGCTTGATTCATAAGCTTTTCACAAACAAATTGTGGTAGCCTATACTTGCTCATAAAATAATCTGCTCTCTTTCCTTTGCTCATATAAATTTTAATTTCATATAACCTTTTAAAATGATTTTCAATGGTTGTTATTATAAGAATATGTTGATCTGCCTTAAATAATAAATCATCTAACAAATCCAAGGCCTTATCAACCTTCTTATTGGAAATATACTCTACTAAATCAAAAACATCATCTTCACTTTTATTGGCAATAAGCTTATCTATATCTTCTTTTTCAATTTCCCTACCATATGTATAAGCACATAATTTATCTATTTCTCTTTTTATTATATCGAAATTATTTTGCACCTTTTCAGCAAAATATCTTACTTGTATTTTTCCTATATTCTTTCCCTTTTCCTTAAATATATCTTCTATCTTTTTGTAATACTTATCCTTCTTAAGCTTATCACAATGAACTACCTTAATATATTTATCAAGAGTTCCTAGTTTTTTATTTTTTTTAGGAGTATCTCTTTTATCATTAAATAAATAATACATTATTAGCACAGTATAAGGCGGAAGATTTTTTACATACTTAGAAACTTCTGAGTATACTTTAGCTCCTTCTTTATCAGCTTTATCTTTTAAAAAGTTAGCTCTATATACAACAACAACTTTTTTGTCACCAAAGAAAGGCATAGTTTCACATGCATTTTCTATATCATTAAAAGTAGTAGTTAAGCCATCTAGTCTTTCGTAATTTAAACTCATAAATTCATCAGGTACTACCTTCTTTACAAGAGCATTAACATTTTCTTTTATAAGTTCTTCATCTAAACCGCAAAAAACATATCCTGAACCTATGTCACCTTTTTTTAACTCGCTTTCAAAACCATCTATAGTAATCAATAAATTATTACACTCCTATCTTCTAGATATTATAATATCCTTTACTATCCATACATCTTCAATGTCGCCTTTTGTAAAATCAATTATTTCATAATTATAATTTATTTTATCATAATTAATCTTAAGTAGACACTGTTCTTTCTTTGTCTTTAATATATAATTTTCTCCACTTCTCTTTATATAAACCCCATCTTTTATTAAAAACTTTTTAAAATCATTATTTAACGTTTTTTCACATAAGGTTATCTTTTTTAGCTTATCATTGTCCTCTCCTTCATTATACTGAATAAGTGCCCTTCTCCCCCTAAAACTTATTACCATTGCACCTTCATTATAATACTTAATATTAACTACAGGGCTATACACCATAATAACCACATAAATAAATACTATAATTGGGTAATATATAAATTGCTTATATCCCTTTTTATAAAAATAATATGTTATGAGCATGGCAATATAAAAATAAGCAGCTCCATAATAAATATAAAATATATCAATTGTGATTTTATCAAAAAAATTCATAATATTATCCATTAAAATTATAATATATTTACTAACAAATAAAATATAATTAAAAACTATTGGAATCTTTAAAAATA
>FR883384.1:0-30856 GCA_000435835.1 Clostridium sp. CAG:221 | reverse complement strand
TAGTAAATTACCTAATATTATTATAATATTAATAAAAGGTATAATTAGTAGATTCCCTATGATTGAATTAGCACAAAATTCATTAAAATACATCATGGTTATTGGTAAAATAAAAATTTGTGTTGATAGAGTTATAGCAACTACTTGCCTTATTTTAGAAGGAATCTTATAAAATACCCTATTAATCTTCTTATTAAAAAAATAAATTCCAACAATGTTTACAAAAGATAATATAAATCCAATACTAAACAAACAATAAGGCTTAACTATTAATATCACTATGCCAGCCAATGATAAGGCAGCCATCATATTATACTGACGTTTAAACTTTATGGCTAAGTTAGATATAACAATCATTATATATGACCTTATAGCTGCTTCCTTAGCACCTGAAAATAACATATAAAAAAAAGAAACAATCATTCCTAATAAATTAGATCCAAATAACAGGGCAATAGAATATACCATTGTAATATGTAATCCTGAAACACATATGGCATGAGAGATTCCATAGTACTTCATCTTTTCTCTATCATAACTATCAATATTATCATCATATCCATAAGCCACTGAGGAAATTATTCCTGCTTTTCTTTCCCCTAATTTGATTTGAATTTTATCATATAAATCCTTTCTTAAGTTATATAAATATGAAGTTAGATCCTTTTTTCCCTTTTCATATTTAATTATTGTAAAATCCCCTATTATACCTTTAGAAATATTAAGATTTCTAGTAAAATTTCCTTTTGCATAAATTTTACTACCTACAATTTCTTCTAAGCTATCTATAGTTATATTTACTTTTCTCCCCTTTATCTCTCCAATTCCCCTATTATACTTTAGTGAAACTACTCTGATTTCTTCGTTAGCTTTTGGGATATAATTATAATAAAAAACATTATTCATAAGTGCAATTATAAAAATTATCAGTAAAAACACTTTAAGATGCCTTTCAGTATTAAAAGCTATTAAAAAAAATAAGCTAGCTGCAATAAGAATTGCTGCCAGCTTATTATAATAATAAATTTCATATGTAAATGATGCTAATACCAATACCATGAATATGTAAAACAAAGGATTATTATAATAAACATCACTTTCTTTAATCATGACAACACCTCAAATTAATTATTGCCACTTTTTCACAAACCAAATCATTAATAAATGAATTATCATAAATATCAATATCACTGATACTGATGTTATATTTAAAATAAAGTTGCTTCCTTTATATATCAAAACTACTCCAATTGCAACTATAATTATGTATAGCAATGTATAAATAATGTTCTTATTTTCAAATATCTTTTTACTAAAGCCATTATATAAGCTAATGAGCATATTTATCGTTAGTACCAAAAATACAACAATCTCAGTGTTTTCTTCCATAGGTATTATAGGCGTAATTGATAAAACAATAAAAGAAAGCATATTTATAAACACATTACTTTTAGGTAACCTTTCTTTCATTGTATTATTAAGTTCCAATAGAATTATTGGTATTGATAGTAAATTTAATATAGCTATAGTGCCATCTTTAAATAATATGTTATCATCTATAAAATAATAGGCATACATGGCAAATATCTGTGCTAAAGTAAATTGCATATACATAAGACTTGCATTTTCAATAGCTCTTTTTACTTCTTTACCTTTTTTCTTCAATTTTAATAAAGATTTAATGGAACTCTTATCTGTATATATATCACATATCTTTTTTAATATATTAGGTGCTTTTGCCTTTCCTATACCTATATTAGACATAGATATGATAGATAAATCACCTAATGTTTCACCTTCCACAGCAACCTTAAACCCATCCTTATAAAAGGCATTTACAATCTTCAACTTCTGATCTGGCTTAAGCCTACAAAATATTCTTGCTTTTGATATTGTTTTATAAAATTCTTCTTCAGACATATGGCTTAACTCCACACCAGAAGTAACCTCCTTAGATGATGATATAAGTCCTATGTTTCTTCCTAATATTTCTGCACTTATCTTATTATCTTCACAAAATAACAATGGTAGTATTCCATCATCAAAAAGATTTTCTATATCTTCTTTAACACCTTCAACTATAAAATTTTTAAGTCCAAATAATCCTACAAGAATCATATTACTTTCTATATTTTCTTCTTTTGATGGTTCATAGTTAAATCTTCTATAAGCCATGGCTTCAGTAATTAGGCCTTCTCTTGAAAAACATAAATCTGCAAGTTTTATCTTATTTATTTCTTCTTCTGTCAATGGATGTTCAACTCCATTAATCAATATACTTTTGCACTTTGGAATTATCTTATCAAGACTTCCTCTTGACGTTGCCCTAAATCCTCTTTCATTTTTAGTTACAGTAGTCCTTATGCTGTTAGTTGAATTAACTTCTGTTCTAAATTTAAATCTATTTTCTTTAACAATTCTACTTCTGTCAAAATTATATTCTTCACAAAACTTTATATATGCTTCACCTAAAATATCATCTTCATCTTTTGTGTCATTATAAATATTGCTAGTTATACAGGAAATATCAATAAGTCTTAATAAATCAGTATTTTTCTTATCTATATCTTTAATTGAAAAAGAAGTTTCATCACAAAATAGCTTTTCTACTTGTGCCTTATCTTCAGTTATTGAGCCATTCTTTTCAATAAATAACACCTTAACTGTATCAATATCATTTAATGAAAAAATATTATTTAAATATATTTCTTCCCTTTCTAATTCTTTAATAATTATTTTATCATATACATAATAAATAATAGGATATATCAACGCTGTTGATATAAATATACATGCTAATAACACATCTTGTCTTATAGTTGATTTTCCTGGAATTATAAATGATAAGATAATAGTAATCAATATGCAAATTGTATTCATCTTGCCAATGATTCCATCCAACTCTTTAAACCCTGAATTTTTCTTTAATTCATACCTGTCTAAAGATGATAATAGCTTTCCTAAGTGTGTATTCATTCCAGTAGCTATAACTACTCCACTACCACTACCTCTTTTTATAATACTACCTCTATACAGTATATTACTTATATCACTTAAAGATGCTACATTATGGTCAATCATAGCTTCATATTTATCTTTAAGTATCTTATCGCCGGTTATACTTCTTTCATCAACTTTCAAGTCCTGGGAAGATATTATTCTTAAATCTGCTGAAATAAAAGAATTTTCCTTAAATATCACTATGTCTCCTATAACAAGTTCTTCAGCTGTTACAATTCTCTCAACACCTTCTCTAAGAACCATTACATTAGTTGTATTTAATTTACTTAAAAACTCAACATTCTTTTTATTCTTCCAGCTATACCAAGCTGTATGTACTAGTCCTAAGATATACACAGCTAATTCTATACTTAAGAATATGTACTTTTTCTTGATAATAAATAATATAACTACAGCTAAATATATGAGGCTAGTCCAGCTAAATACCTTATCCAATAATGAACGCTTTACACTTTTTTTATTAGGAATAGTTACTTTATTGTCACCATAACGTTCTCTGCGCAAGATGCAATCATATTCAATTAACCCTTTATATACATTACTTCCTAAAAGCTCCACAACCTTCGTCCAGCTTTTCTGATAATATTGTTTCAAATGTTACACTCCTTTTAAAATAATAACCGTTTATAACAATAATTATAAACGGTTTTAATTCTTTTTTAAAGTATATTAATTTTTTTATTAAACTATTCTTTTGTCTTAGGATTAAATAAACATGCCATTAGATAACCAAAAAATATTGCTGCTGTTATTCCACCAGCAGCACCTTTAATACCACCAGTAAAAGCACCTAACAATCCATCTTCCTGTACTGCTTGTATTGCTGCTTTAGCTAGACTGTTACCAAAGCTTGGAAGAGGTATTGTAGCTCCTGCCCCTCCTATATCTACTAATTTATCATATATGCCAAAAGCTCCAAGTACAGCACCTACTGTAACAAATATAACTAGGATTCTAGCTGGAGTTAGCTTGGTTGTATCCATTAATATCTGCCCAACAACACAAATTAATCCACCTACTATAAATGCACTAACATATTCCATTTTTTATATTCCCCTTCTAAAATATTATTCATACTCAATGGCTACTGCATGAGCTATACCTGGAATGCTTTCACCTTGTAAAGTACTAGTAGGACTCATAAGCGCTCCAGTTGAAATTAAAAGCAGCTTCTTTATTTCTTTTTTCATAAGCCTCTTATAAAAATATCCACACATTACTACAGCTGAACATCCACAGCCACTTCCACCTGAGCAAGTATTTTGGGTTTCATTATCAAAAATTATATCTCCACAATCAACATAATTTTTTGATAAATCATAGCCATATTCCTTTAACATCTCTAATGTCATCTTTTTTCCTACTTTACCTAAATCCCCAGTAGCTATTATATCGTAATAATCTGGAGTTCTGCCTGTATCTTTAAAGTGATTATATAATGTATCCACAGCTGCTGGAGCCATAGCAGCTCCCATATTATTAGCATCTTTTTCACCATAATCTTTTACTATACCTGTTGTTATGTAGGTAACCATAGGAAAATCTCCTTCTTTAGAAAGCACCATAGCGCCTGATCCTGTTACAGTCCACTGAGCTGTTGGCGCTCTTTGAGAACCATATTCTAATGGAAACCTAAATTGTCTCTCAGCTGAACTGAAGTGAGATGAAGTGGTAGCTACTACATACTTTGCAAAATCTCCATCTATGAATAAAGATGCCATACTCAAAGATTCTGACATAGTTGAACATGCTCCATACAATCCAAAAAAAGGTATATTTAAATCTCTGGCAGCATATCCTGATGAAGTTATCTGATTTAATAAGTCTCCTGCAAATAAATAATCAATATCCTCTTCTTTTAAATTTGCACTATTAATTGCACCCTTTATAGCTGTATACATCATTTCTGACTCTGCTTTTTCAAAGCTATCTTTACCTAAAGTATCATCACTTATGACTTCATGAAAATATTGACCTAATGGTCCCTGCCCTTCTTTTGGTCCAACTATTGAATAAGTTGAAATAATTTTAGGCTTACTATTTAATTTAATAGTCTGATTACCTATTTTTTTCAAATCATTCCCCATTCCATAGACTCCCTTCTCTTATAGTATTGAATAATAAAGTAGCAAATAATAAATTATACCTATGATTACAGATGAGCCAATACCATATACAAGTACTGGTCCTGCTATGGTAAACATCTTTGCTGCTACACCAAAAACAAATCCTTCTTTTTTAAATTCAATGGCTGGTGATACCACAGCGTTAGCAAATCCTGTTATAGGTACTACCGTTCCTGCTCCTGCAAAATTAGCAATTTTATCATATACACCAATACCCGTTAATAATGCCCCTAAAAAAACCATTATTATTGGAAGCCATATCTTTGCATCATATTCAGAAATGCCAAAAAACTTTAATAGTTCAAAAATTCCTTGCCCAATGGTACATATAGCCCCGCCAATAAGAAATGCCATTATGATATTTTTTATATATTTTGGTTTTGGCTTGGCTTCTTGACTTAGCTTTTCATATTTAGCTTTAATTGCTTCCTCTTTTTTAGAAACTCTACTCATATTTACCCTCCTTACTAATTTAAATTTAGTATTCCCAATTCTTAAATTATATATATATATCACTTATTACTCTCTCATATTTATTATTTTCTTTAAATTTTTGAATAATAAAAAGCAGCTACAACATAAAAACTGTTATAACTGCCAATTAATACATCATATTCATTTTTATCCTTCTTTCGTTTACTCTAATTCTTCTAATTGTTTCCTCATTTCCAAGAGCACTTTCTTTTCAATTCTCGATACTTGAACCTGACTTATTCCAAGCATCTTGGCCACTTGTACCTGTGTTTTATCCTTGAAATAACGAAGCATTATAATTTGTCTTGATTTGCTATCTAGGTTTTGAAGTACATCTTTTAATGCAATTCTATCTACCATATTACTGTCTTCAATACTATCTTCACTAATCTTATCTATTAATAACACCGGTGAACCATCATCTTGGTGAATAGTATCGTATAAATACTGAAGATTAGCACTCGACTCCATGGCAAGTACTATATCCTCTTTATTCACTCCTGAATACTGTGAAAGTTCTTCAATGGTAGGTTCTCTATTTAAATCTTTAGACAACGCTTCCCTATCAAAGTGTATCTTTCTTGCAAGGTTTTTGACATTTCTGCTAACTTTAATGATTCCATCATCTCTTAAAAATCTTTTTATTTCTCCCATAATCATGGGAACAGCATATGTGGAAAACTTAACATTAAATTTTACATCAAAATTCTTTATTGCTTTTACTAATCCAATGGATCCTATTTGAAATATATCTTCATAATCATATCCCCTATTAATAAACTTCTTACTTATTGATGATACCAATGGAAGATTTATTTCTATTAATCTATTCATAGCTTCTATATCGCCTGCTTTCGCAAGTGGTAAGAGTTCCGAATTACTTGAATAACTATATTCGTTTTTTAAACCTTTACTATTCATACTACCTTCCCTAACCATTTTAATTAAATTTTTTTGACATTATAACTGTTGTTCCTTTTCTCTCTTCACTGGTAACTTCTAAGGTATCCATAAAAGTTTCCATAACTGTAAATCCCATACCTGATCTTTCAAGATCTGGTCTTGATGTATATAATGGTTCCATTGCCTTTTCAACATCAGTCATACCTTTGCCAAAATCTACTATCTTTATAGTTACATTATTTCCAGAAATACAAGCTTCTATTCGTATTATTCCATCTTTTTTATTTTCATAGCCATGAATTATAGAATTTGTAACAGCTTCTGATACTGCTGTCTTTACATCTGCCATTTCATCTATTGTTGGATCAAGCTGTGCGATAAATGCAGATACAGCAACTCTGGCAAAACCTTCATTTTGTGATAAACTTTGAAATTCTATACTTATCTTATTATCTAACATTATATTTCCCTCCATTAAATACTTTCCATAGCTTCCTGGACATTTTTATACTGCTTAATTATCTTATATAACCCTGATAAAGCAAAAACTTTATCAACTCTCTTATTTACTTCTACCACTGATATATGTCCATCTTTATTTTTAAGCTTTCTATATCTTCCTATAACCACACCAATTCCTGAACTATCCATAAAAGTTACATTTCTAAAATTTAATATAACTTTCTTAATATTATCTCTATCAATTCTGTCATCTATCTTAACTCTTACCTCTTCAGCGCTATGATGATCTAGCTCGCCAATGAGCTCAACAATTAAAAAGTCATCTACATTTGAAAATTTTATATTCATATTTTACTGCTCTAACGAATAGAGTATCCTCCTTCTCTTTATTTACTTTTTTTACCATAAGTTTAATTTAACATATTTTGTATTTTGTAGTCAATGTAAATCATCAATAAAAAATAGAACCTTATACTAAAACTATAATAATTAGCTTTTATATAGGTTCTATCCTTATTTTATTTAGTGCTATACTTTTTAAGCTCCTTCTTTATATCTTCATAAAACATTTCTAAAGTTTGTCCTTCATCAAGCATTAAAACTTCTATTGCATCATTTAAATTTTCCATTGTATATATATGAAATTTATTATTAATTATAGCTTCTTCAACTTCTGGCAAGATAATAAGTTCATCTCTATTGGAAGTAGGAATTAAAACTCCCTTATTTTCTATGGTATCCATAATCTTGCACACCTTATAGAATCCCTCTATTTTTTCACTAACGCCTCCAATGGCCTGTACTTCTCCAAACTGATTTACAGATCCTGTTACCGCTATATTTTGTTTTACCTTATACTTAGACAATGCTGATAATAACGCAATTATTTCAGCTATTGATGCACTATCTCCATCTACTATACCATAAGTTTGTTCAAAGCTTATATGAAAATCAACTGGAATATTTTCATAAGCATTTAATAAACTACTTAATAGCCCTCGAAGTATGCTTATGGATTTTTCATGAATCTTACCACTTAAATTGCTCTCCTTTTGTATATCCACAATACGGCCAGTACCTTTATATGCCACACAAGTTATCCGAATTGGCCTACCAAAAGAATAATAACCAGTGTCTAATACTGCAAGTCCATTAACTGAACCTACTTTTTCACCTGCTAATGTAATAAGTATTTTTCCCTTTTTATACATCTTAATAAATTCTTTTTCAATAAATTCTTCTTCATAAGCAATCTTCATTACATCTTCTCTGGTAATAACATATTCACCTTTTTCCTTTACATATATTTCTGTAAGTTGTAAAAGCTTATCTAGGGTATAATCTTCCATTAAAATATTCTCTCTGCTACTAGCCTTTCTACATAAATACTTTATTATCTCACTAACTGCATCATCATTTATTTTGGATATTTCCTCCTGTTTCATCTTCTGCTTTATTCTATTTTTTAGAGTATTAATTGATGCTTCAGTTATTTCAACTATATCTGGAATTTCCGTTCTAAGTGGGAATAACTTCCTAAAATCTTCATCTGAATTATACAATATATCATATGAATCATAATCACCTATCAATATAACTTTAACTTTTATTGGAATAGGCTTTGGCTTTAAGCCATTTATATTTATAAATTCCACAAGACTCTTATTTGAATCTATAGTTACTTTATTTGATAATAGTATCTTTTCAAGGTAATAATAACTAAGCGAATTCATTATTAAAGAATTAAGTCTTAAAATAAGGCAGCCTTCATTAGCTTTTAAAATTGCTCCTGCACTTATTAATGATATATTGGTTACATACATACCATTATGGTTTTCATATTCTACAGTACCTATGAGATTATTCAAATTAGGGTCTTCCTCATAAATTACAGGCGGTGCAAAATTATTGCTATTATCAACAATTACTTTCACATCATATTTATTTAAAATTCTGTATATTTCATTTTCATCATCTTCAATGCTCATGGTATAACACTCAACTATATCTTGTTCAATACATGTAAATAGCCTTTCAAGATACTCATAAGAATCATCATCAGTAATAAATTCAAGCAAGGCATCATCCTTAATTTCTTCCATTTTATTAGATAAGAACTTTGTATAAAGCTTTTTTAATCGCCTAATGGATTTTAACTCTATATCTCTTAATTCTTCTAAAATAGTTTCAGCTCTTTTTTTTAGATTTCCAGCCTTGCTTACAATTATATCTTTGTGGTTATCTTCTAAACTATCATATTCCTTTTCTGTCATGGTTTCTTCTGCGCTATTTAAGGGTAAAAAAGCAAAACCCTTACTGGTAGCTTTCACTTCAAATCCTTCATCTTTAGCCATTTTAATAAGCTCATTAAGATAATCATTCCTCTTATTTTCCACTTCTTCTACTAAAAAATCTTTTTCATCATTGGTGGAATCACTATAAAAATCATTTATTACATCTAAATAAGACTTTTTTATATTGCTAACTGTCTCCTTTAGTTTTTTCCCTTTGCCATTGGCAACAAAAATAGCTTCAGGCTTATTTTCATCTTCCAAAGTTACATAACATATGTCTTTAGGTGGATCTAAATCCTTATATTCATCTTCTATAAAATTAATTAAATCCTTAAGCTTATTTTTTGAAAATGAATCTACTAGGTATAAATTGTACCCTTCCTTTGTTATTTTTAACGCTCTTTTTATCTTAGCGAAAGCGTCTTCATATTCTGGTACGTTATTTGATTTTTCTATATTTTTATCAATTGATATATCAAATTTAATTTCATTTGGAGTTAACTCTCTTTTCATATACTATTCTACTTGAAAAGCCTTAAGGCTTTCTAAAGCAGCCCCTCCTTACATAGCTTGATACTATATTAATATTCTTAAAAAATTTTTTTAGGTAAATTTTTTTATAAATAGAGGTTTATTTTTTATTTTTCTTTTAGTATATACATTTATTATTAAAATAGTGTTAACTGCTGTACATTTTCTTCTCTTATACTTGATAATGTAACTCCTATTAATCTAATATAATTTTCTAGTTCTTCTTCCTGTAAAATATCCATAGCTGTTTTATAGATTATCTCATAATTATTAGTGTATGTATTTAAAGTTCTGCTTCTTGTATGGTTCTCAAAGGCAATTGTCTTATATTTTATTGTTATGGTCTTTATATAGATATTTTGTCTTATTAACGTTACTGTAAGTTCCTTGCAAAACCCCTGTATATACGGTTCTAGCTCCTCTATTTCATGAGTATCAAACTTTAAGGTTGTTTCTCTTCCATAAGATTTTCTATCTCTATTAACTTCCACAATCCTATTATCAATTCCTCTTATTCTCTCATAAATATCTAGTCCATTTTTTCCTAGATATTCTAAAAAGAACTCCTTATTTAATGGATATAAATCTTCAATAATATATATACCCATATTGTTCAATCTTTGTACCGATTTTTTTCCTAGTCCATATATTTTAGATATAGATAGAGGTAATAATATTTCTGGTATCATATCCTTCTCTATGACTTTTATGCCATTTGGTTTATTCCAATCTGAAGCTAACTTAGCTAGGAATTTATTATAAGAAATTCCTATGGACAATGTTAAACCAATTTCCTTAAAAACTCTATTTTTAATATATATTGCAGCTTCCATACCACTTGTAAATCTGCTATTAGTTACATCTAAATATGCTTCATCAATAGAGAGAGGCTCCACAAGCTGTGTCACCTCCCTAAAAATAGCAAATATTTTATTGGATATTTCTTTATATCTATGATACCTCACTCTAACAAAATATCCCTTTGGGCATAGTCTCTGGGCCATAAACACTGGCATTGCAGATTTCACTCCAAATTTTCTTGCCTCATATGAACATGTTGAAACGACTCCACGTTCACTTACTCCACCTACTATTACAGGCTTCCCCTTAAGATGTGGATTATCTAGCTGTTCCACTGAAGCAAAAAAGGCATCCATATCTACATGTAAAATTATTCTGTGCATTGTTATCACCTTAGCTTAAAGCTTCTTCAAATATACCTTTATTCTTGCTATTGATAAAAGATATTACTCCATGGGCTAAAAGCTCATCTATATATCTCCTCTTATCACTTATAGTACAAAAAGATACTATTACTACTGCAATTATTGTCCTAAAGCCTTTATCTAGATAAAACTCATATTCAGCTTCCTTATCACATAAATCTTCTATGACTCCTTCAACTAAATCTACAGTTCTTCTAGGATTTGTATTGGACAACACCCCTACTAAAGGTAAAAATTGATTGGCTATCTTTATATCTCTCTTTTGTAATTGTAGCAAAAATTCCATATTTCTATACATCTGTCCTGATGATCCATTTAAAATAATTGCATTAGATAATCCTTGAACACCATTTTTAGTTCTTACATTATAATCAGCCACATGATCATAGACATTTTCTATAAAATCATTTACTACTTTCATTTCTATATTATTAATACTCCATAATGCACATAGTAAATAATCATCTTCATTAGTAATATTGTTATACTTTTCTTTTAATAAAATATATGATTCCTTTAACTTGTACACTATCTCATCTTGTTTCCTTGCACTACCATATCTTCCTATAACATATGCTGTAAGTACTAAATGACTACATGGTCTAAACCCATTTTCCTCAAGCTTTTCCATAGCACTAAACATATTTTCTATTATTTCTTGTTGTATCTCCTTATCTGTTGTAGCTATTAACAAAGATATTATATATAATATATCACCTCTAAAAGGCGACATTCTTGGCGTAGCTGCTTTAATTTCTTTTCTAATTTCCTTTATTCTATCTATTGGTATTTCTTTTTCATAATGAGAAAAAACCAATGATGCAAAGTGATTTAGTATATCACCATCATTTTTTAAATACTCTTTAGCTAGTCTATAATTATCTACAGTCCTATCTATCCTATCAACAAGAAATTTTTCCATCCCTTTATCTCTCCCCGTTAATTTATATAACTTAGTTATAAATGATTTCACTATAATTATACTATGCTTTTGTGACAAATTTGCAACAATTCATTAAAATTTAATTCTTAAAAAAATTTAAGAATTAAGGGTTCCTACGGGAACCCTTAATTAAAATTAATATTAAAATTTATTTATTCATCAAATAATCATCTACTGCAAATGCTGCTTTTCTTCCTTCATTTATTCCCCATACTACAAGTGAAGGACCTCTTCTTGCATCTCCTGCCACAAATACTTTTTCTCTTGATGTATTAAATTTCTCATATTCTGCCTTAATATTGCCTCTTCTATCTAAATCCACAGCAAGATCTTTTGCAACATAGTCTTCAACACCTACAAACCCCATGGCTAAAAGTACTAAATCTGCCTCTATTATTTCTTCTGAGCCTTGAATTTCTTTTGGATATACCCTTCCTGCCTCATCTTTTTCCCAGCATACCTTCACTATAACTATACTTTTTACAGTTCCTTCTTCATTGCCTATAAATTCTTTTACTGTTGTGCAATATATTCTTGGATCATGTCCAAATTCAGCAATATATTCTTCCTGTCCATAATCAGTTTTTAATACTTTAGCATACTCTGGCCATGGATTATTATCTGCTCTTTTCTCTGGTGGCTTATTCATTATTTCAATTTGAAGTACATCCTTACATCCCTGTCTTAAAGCTGTGGCAACACAGTCAGTTCCAGTATCTCCTCCACCTATTACCACAACCTTTTTTCCCTTAGCTGAAATATCTTCATAATTAAATTTTGATCCCTTAATTCTCTTTGTATTATTCTTTAAAAAATCCACTGCATAATATATATTTTTAAGATTTCTACCTTTAGCATTTGTATCTCTTGGCTTAGATGCTCCTGTGGCTACAACTACAGCATCATATGATTTTTCCAATGTACTAAAAGACATATCCTTTCCTATATTACAACAAGTCTCGAATGTTATTCCTTCTTCTATCATAAGTAATTCTCTTCTATCGATTATCTCTTTTTCAAGCTTCATATTAGGAATACCATATCTAAGTAATCCACCTATCTTATCTTCCCTTTCATAAACAACTACATCATGCCCTAATTTATTTAATATATCAGCTGCTGCCAATCCTGCTGGTCCTGAACCCACCACTGCAACCTTCTTTCCAGTTCTAATCTTAGGAGGGTTAGCTTTTATAAGTCCTTCTGCAAATGCTTTTTCAATAATAAATTTCTCATTTGCCTTTACAGAAACAGCTCTTCCATTTAATCCACATGTACACCCCTGTTCGCAAAGACCTGGACATACTCTTGAAGTAAACTCTGGAAAATTACTAGTCTTTAATAATCTTTTTGCCGCTAACTCATATCTTCCTAAATATATTAAATGATTCCACTCTGGAATTAAATTATGAAGAGGACATCCAGTATACATTCCATTTAACTGAATACCTGAACTGCAGAACGGAACCCCACAATCCATGCAACGAGCTGCTTGTTCTTTTCTTTCCTCTTCTTTTAATGGAGTGTCAAATTCATTCCAATGCTTTAGCCTGCTTAATGAATCTTCTCTTTTGCAATCTTTTCTTTTATAATCCATAAAACCAGTTATTTTACCCATGATAGCCCCCTAATTTATGCCTACTTTAGCATTGAATGCAAAAGCAAGTGCCTCTTCTCTATTTAAACCTTCAACTTCTTTTTCTCTGACGAATTCCATTACTTCTTTATAGTCTTTAGGTATTACTTTCTTAAATTTAGCTACATTATTATTAAAATCATCATTAATCATCTTGCCTCTAGCTGATTTTGTTAATCTGTAATGGTTACCTACCTTTTCCTTAACGAATTTTTTATCTTCTTCATCTAAACCTTCTACCAGTACCATTTCCCTATTGATCTTAGAATTTAATGAATCATCTTCATCAAATACATAAGCTATTCCTCCACTCATACCAGCTGCAAAATTTTCACCAACAGCACCTAGAATAATAACTCTTCCTCCAGTCATATATTCGCATCCATGTGCTCCACATCCTTCAACTACAGATTCAGCTCCTGAATTTCTTACTGCAAATCTTTCTCCTGCAATACCATTTAAATACGCCTCACCAGAAGTAGCCCCATAAAGACTTACGTTTCCTACCAGAATATTTTCTTCTGCTTTAAATCTGCTATCCCTTGCTGGATAAGCAATTATCTTTCCTCCTGAAAGCCCTTTTCCTAAATAATCATTTACGTCACCTTCAATTTCTAAGGTAAGTCCTTTAGGTATAAATGCTCCAAAACTTTGACCAGCAGTTCCTATACATTTTAACCATACACTATCTTCTTTAATTTTTGAGTAACTTCTGGTAATTTCAGATCCTAAAATAGTACCAAAAGCTCTATCAGTATTCTTTACATTCACTTCTAATCTTATATCTTCACCTAAGTCAAGGGATGGTTTAACCACTTTTAATATTTCATTATCTTTTACTTCATCTAGCTTGTGGTCATAGCTTTTATCTTTTTCAAATCTTATACCATTACCTAAAGCAAGCTGTGATTTTTCCAAGATTAGAGATAAATCTACCTTACTAGCCTTCCAACCTGAAATATGTTCTTTAACTTTTAGCTTATCTACTCTACCAACCATTTCATCCACAGTTTTAAAACCTAATGCTGCCATATACTCTCTTAATTCTTCTGCAATAAATCTCATAAAATTAACCACATATTCTGGTTTTCCAGTGAAATTCTTTCTTAATTTCTCATTTTGAGTGGCTATTCCTACAGGACAAGTATCTTGATTACATACACGCATCATGACACATCCTAAAGCTACCAATGGAGCTGTGGCAAATCCAAAGCCTTCTGCTCCAAGTAACGCTGCTATTGCTACATCTCTTCCAGACATAAGCTTTCCATCTGCTTCAAGCATTACTCTACTTCTTAAATTATTAGCAACTAATGTCTGCTGAGCTTCTGCCAAACCTAACTCCCAAGGTACTCCTGCATTTTGGATAGATGTTTTAGGCGCTGCACCAGTACCTCCATCATAACCAGAAATTAATATAATATCAGCACCTCCTTTTGCTACTCCTGCAGCAACAGTACCTACTCCACCTTCAGCAACTAGCTTTACTGATACATCTGCATAAATATTAGCATTCTTTAAATCATAAATAAGCTGTGCTAAATCTTCTATAGAATATATATCATGATGTGGTGGTGGTGATATAAGCCCCACTCCTGTAGTAGAATTTCTAGTTTTAGCAATCCACGGATATACCTTTTTAGATGGAAGCTGTCCACCTTCTCCTGGTTTAGCTCCTTGAGCTACTTTTATTTGAATTTCATCTGCATTTACTAAATATTCAGATGTTACACCAAATCTTCCTGAAGCAATTTGCTTTATAGCTGATCTTTTTGAGTCCCCATTTTGAAGGCGTATCCATCTTTCTTTATCTTCGCCACCTTCTCCAGTATTAGATCTTCCTCCTAGCCTATTCATAGCTATTGCTAAAGTTTCATGAGCTTCTTTTGATATTGATCCATATGACATTGCTCCACTTTTAAATCTTTTAAAAATGGAATCAACACTTTCAACCTCTGCAAGAGGAATTGGCGTTTCAGAATAATTAAAATCCAATAAGCCCCTTAAATTTATTTCTTCTTGTGCTTTAACTATAGCTTTAGAATATTCCTTATATAATTTATAGTCACCACTTCTCACTGCCACCTGTAATTTGTGGATTGTTTCAGGATTATATAAATGCTTTTCTCCTTCCATTCGTAGCTTATCTCTTCCAAAGTTATCAAGACTGCTATTTAATAAAGATTTCCTTATATCAAAAGCATTATCATGTCTAAGTAAAACTTCTTTCTCTATATCATATATAGATAAACCTCCAATACGGCTTATGGTATTAGGAAAATATTTATTTACTACATCATTATTTATTCCTACTGCTTCAAATATCTGTGCCCCTTGATAAGACCTAATTGTTGATATTCCCATCTTAGATAATATTTTAGTTATACCCTTTATAATTGCTTTATCATAATTATTAATAGCTTCTTCATAAGAAGTAGTTATAATTTTTTCATCAACAAGCTCCTTGATAGTTTCATATGCTAAATATGGATTTACAGCTGTTGCACCAAAGCCTAAAAGAGTAGCAAAATGATGTACTTCCCTTGGCTCTGCTGATTCTACTATTATATCTGCTAAACTTCTTACACCTTTTTTCACCAAATAGCTATTTACTGCTGATACTGCTAAAAGTGCAGGTATTGGTGCACTTTCTTCATTAACAGCCCTGTCTGAGATGATAATTATATTTACACCGTTAGTTACTAAGTTATACACTTTACGGCATACATTATCTAATGCCTCTTCCATTGCCTTTTCACCTTTTGTCTTATTAAAGACAATATCTATAGTTTCAATCCTATACCCTTTATTATCTAAAGATTTAATCTTTAATAGATCTTTATTACTGATTATTGGATTCATTATTTCTATCTGATGGCAATTTTCTGGCTTATCTTCCAGTATGCTTCCCTTACTACCTAAATAAACATTAGTAGAAGTCATAAGTTCTTCTCTTATGGCATCAATTGGAGGATTAGTTACTTGGGCAAAAAGCTGCTTGAAATAATTAAATAATGGCTGACTTTGTGATGATAACACTGCAAGAGGTGTATCAATTCCCATGGCAGCTATTGCTTCATGCTGATTTTGAGCCATTTCATAAATATTACTTTTTAAATCCTCATATCCATAACCAAAAATCTTTTGATATTTTAATCTTTCTTCTTCATCCATAAAAGAAATATTTTCGTCCACTTCTATAGATTTCAAAGTTATTAAATTTTCATCTATCCATCTCTCATATGGTTGTGATTTTATATAAGATTTTTTTACTTCATCATCTTCCATCAATTTACCTTGAACAGTATCTACTAGTAATATCTTTCCTGGAGATAATCTATCTTTCTTGATTATTTTTTCCTCAGGAATATTTAAAGCACCTGTTTCTGATGATAATATGAAAAATCCATCATCTGTTATACAATATCTTGAAGGTCTTAGTCCATTTCTATCTAAAATTGCTCCTACCTTTTCACCATCTGTAAAAACAATTGATGCAGGCCCATCCCAAGGTTCCATAATAGTAGAGTTATACTTATAAAATGCTTTCTTTTCTTTATCTATTCTTTTTGCTCTTTCCCAAGCTTCTGGTACTAGCATTAACATTGACCTAACTATATCTTTTCCACCCATATAAATAAATTCAAGAACATTATCTAAAGTGGCTGAATCAGAGCCTTCTTTATTTATTATTGGTAAAACTTCCTTCAATTCTTCACCAAAGACTTCAGATGTTAAAGAACCCTCTCTAGCATAAATCTTATTAACATTTCCTCTAAGAGTATTAATTTCACCATTATGAATAATCATTCTATTAGGATGTGCCTTTTCCCAACTTGGAAAAGTATTAGTAGAATATCTTGGATGAACCATTGCTATTGCTGATTTCATATCTTCATCATTTAAATCTTCAAAGAATGTCCTTACTTGTGTAGAAACAAGCATTCCTTTATATACAATGGTTCTTGATGATAATGATGCTATATAAAATCCTTCCAAATGATTTAATTTCTTTTCAATTTTTCTTCTAAGCATATAAAGGCTTCTTTCAAAGTCCATTCCCGCCGAAACCTCTTCAGGCTTTCTTAAAAATACTTGCATAATTTTAGGCATAGCCTTTAATGCTGTTTCACCTATACCATTAATTGATACTGGTACTTCCCTCCAAAATAAAATATTAAAGCTATTTTCTTTCATCATTTCTTCAATGAAGTGTTTAGCTTCCAGCATTCTTTGCTTCTCCATTGGTAAAAATACAGTTCCAACTGCATAGTCTCCGCTTTTAGGTAATTCTAATCCATTATCTAAGGCCTTCTTTTGGAAAAATTCATGAGGAATCTGCATTAATATGCCGGCTCCATCCCCAGTATTTTCTTCCACACCAATTCCGCCTCTATGTTTCAAGTTTTCTAATATCTCCAAACAATTATCTATTACGTCATGGGATTTTTTACCCTTTATATTTACTACTGCTCCTATTCCACAAGCATCGTGTTCAAAACTTGAATTATATAGCCCCAATTTCTTCATATTGCTCTCCTTTTACTTTTAATTTCTTTTTTTCAACTATTTTGAAAATAAATATGTAAATATAGCGAGTAATATCTTTTACTCGCAAATATTTGAGTTTATTTATAAAGAGTACTGAATGATAATATTGCCTGCAACATCAATCATCTTACTACCTGTATCCATACTATTTTTTTGGATAATCCTAAAAGCTTCCCTTTCCGTTAAGTTTTCACGCTCCATTAAAATTCCCTTAGCTCTTTCAATTATCTTTCGTTCTTCCATGGTAGTTTCTAATTTATTTACTTTTTCTTTCAATTTAGATACTTTCTTATTACTTTGGCATATTAAATCTAAAGAACTTATTAAAATCCCCTTAGAAATAGGATTGGTTATACAAAATATATCTGTTTGCTCTTGTACAAATGATCTATATGTCTCATTTACTATTGCTAAAAAACTACAATTATCAGCTAATGTATTATATACATCCAAAATTGTCATATCATTTAGCTTATAGCTAATAATTACAATTTCAGGGGCCATGGCCATACATTTTCGGATGAGATCATGCCCTGAGTTGCATGTAGCTAAAACTCTATATCCTGATTCAACTATCAGTGAGCCAATTTTTTCTGCTGTATCTAAATTCTGAAGTGCCACAATTACTCCCCTTTGATCATTCATTTCATACCCCACCTTTATGACCTAGTATTTTGAAAGATAACTATTTATTTCCCATTGGTGTACCTGTGTTCTATAATTATCCCACTCAACCTCCTTGGCCTTAATGTAATATTCAAAGGTGTTCTTTCCTAAAGCTTCTTTTACAAGATCACTTTTTTGCATATATGCAATTGCTTCATGCAAGCTTTCAGGTAGATTTTCTATATTTTCTCTCTTTCTTTCTTCTCTACTTAGATTAAAAATATTTCTATCAATGCATTTAGGTGGTTCTAAATTATCTTTAATGCCCTCTAATCCAGCTAATAAAAGGCATGCTAAGACAAGATATGGATTTGAACTAGGATCTGGAGATCTAAATTCTATCCTAGTGCCCTCTCCTCTGGCTGATGGAACCCTTATAAGAGGACTTCTGTTTTTAGCTGACCATGCAATGTATACTGGCGCTTCATAGTCTGGTACCAATCTTTTATATGAATTTACTAAAGGATTTGTTATTGGACAAATCTCTTTAATATGCTTAAGCACACCTGCTATGAAATTATACGCCACGGAACTTAAACCTAATTGATCCTCTTCATTATAAAAAGCATTCTTTCCATCTTTAATTAGTGAGATATTTACATGCATTCCTGATCCATTGACTCCATGTAATGGCTTTGGCATGAAAGTTGCATATAAACCATGTCTTTGAGCAATGGATTTAACTACATATTTAAATGTTGTAACATTATCTGCTGTAACTAATGCATCAGCATATTTAAAGTCTATTTCATTTTGCCCTGCAGCTACTTCATGATGTGAAGTCTCAATTTCAAAGCCCATATCCTCTAATGCAAGAGTCATATCTCTTCTGGCATTTTCGCCTAAATCTATAGGTCCTAAATCAAAATAACTTCCTTTATCATTCGTCTTTAAGGTTGGATTTCCATCATTATCAACTTCAAATAAGAAGAATTCACACTCTGGTCCTACATTCATTGTGTATCCCATAGCTTCTGCTTTATTTATTGCTTTTTTAAGTATATATCTTGGATCACCTTCAAATGGAGTTCCATCTGGCATATATACATCACAAATAAGTCTAGCAACTTTTCCTTGCTGTGGTCTCCATGGAAAAATTACAAATGTATCTAAATCAGGTCTTAAATACATATCAGATTCTTCAACCCTTACAAAGCCATTAATTGATGATCCGTCAAACATACATTGATTATTTAATGCTTTTTCAAGTTGTCTATCAGTGATAGCCACATTTTTAAGAGTTCCTAATATATCTGTAAATTGAAGTCTTATAAACTTAACACCATTTTCTTCTACCATTGCTAAAATATCTTCTTTTGAATAATGCATATAATACCCCCCTTTGTTTTCTAAAAGAACAATAAAGTTATGTCCTTTATATTAACTAAAATGTTAATCTTGTCTAATTTCTCATTACTATTATATACATTTATTATAAAAATTACAATCTATTAATTATCACTATAACATTAATAAGTTACTTTTTTTAAATAATTTCTAATATATCGAGCCTATTTTTATACTAATATTATTTTTTTTATACTTTTATTAAACTTTTTATTTTTGAATAATACTTTTTTCTTATGTAAGGTAAAAAGTAAATAAAAATATTTGCAAAATAACAGATGTTTATGTAAAATATTTCTAAGATTATATTATTATTACAAATAATCATTTTATTGGGGGCTGTTTATATGAAAACAATTGTAACAAAATTTGGTGGAAGCTCTTTAGCTGATGCCAATCAATTTAAGAAAGTAAAAAATATATTTTTTGCAGATGAAGCTAGAAAATTTATCATTCCATCTGCACCTGGCAAAAGACATTCAAAAGATTTTAAAATTACAGATGTGTTATATCTTTGTCATGGCCACATACAATCAGGTATACCTCTAGATGATGTATTTAAGCTTATTAGCGAAAGATATAAGAGCATAGTTGAAGAATTAAATATAGATTTAAATATCCAGGATTATTTAAATATCGTAAAAGAAGATTTAGAAAATGGGGCTTCTAAAGATTATGCGGCAAGTCGTGGGGAATACTTAAATGGCTTAATACTAGCCAAATATTTAGGTATAGACTTTATAGATGCTAAAGATGTTATCCAATTTAATAGATATGGTACTTTAGATAGTGAAGCAACTGAACTTAAACTTAAAAATGCTTTGGCTAAATGTGAAAAAGCTGTTATTCCTGGTTTTTACGGTTCTGATCCTGAAGGGAATATTGTTACTTTTTCAAGAGGAGGATCTGATGTCACTGGTGCCCTAGTTGCTGCCAGCATCAATGCTGATTTATATGAAAATTGGACAGATGTATCAGGATTTCTTATGGCAGATCCTAGAATCGTGGAGAATCCCATGCAAATTAAGGAAATAACATATAGAGAGCTTAGAGAATTATCATATATGGGTGCTTCTGTATTACATGAAGAAGCTGTTTTTCCTGTAAGAAATGCAGGAATACCTATAAATATAAAAAATACCAATGATCCTGAAGATAGTGGAACACTTATTGTAAGTTCTCGTGAAAATTCTTCTAATAGAACACTTACTGGTATAGCTGGTAGAAAAAACTTTACTGTGATATCTATAGAAAAAGCTATGATGAATACGGAACTTGGCTTTTGTAGAAAAGTGCTTTCTGTACTTGAGCAAAATAATGTTTCTTTTGAAAATATGCCTTCAGGTATAGATTCAGTATGCGTGGTTATATCAGATTCTGAACTTAAGAATAAACTTGAAATTCTTGTAGATGAAATAAATCGTTCTTGTAACCCTGATTCTGTAGTAGTTCATCCTAATATGGCTCTTATTGCAACTGTTGGTGCTGGAATGGCTAATAAAAAAGGTGTTGCTGCAAAAGTATTTGATGCTTTATCACAAGCAGATATAAATGTGAGAATGATTGATCAAGGTTCTAGTGAAATCAATATTTTAATTGGTATTGAAAATGAAGATTTTGAAAAAGGTATTAATGCTATCTATAATTCATTTAGCGATGAATATTTAGATGATGTACCTATTAAATCAATAGCAGCAAATTAGTTTAAAAATTAAGGATGAAACTCCAATAAGAGATTTCATCCTTAATTTTTCATTTTTAATTCTTAATTTTAACTACTCCCATTTCTTCCATGTTTCAATATCATACCCTACCGTTGCTTCCTTACCATTTCTTACAATTGGTGTAACGTATAATGATGGATTCTTTAATAAAATTTCCTCTCTTGTTTCTGCGCCTCTTATTTTATCTAAGTTTAGCTTCTTATAATCTTTAGAGTTTTTATTTATTAAGCTTTCTAGTGATAGTGCCTTTTTTACACTTTGCAATTCTCCCTTACTTAAAGCTTTTTCTTTTAAATCTATAAATTGAAACTTAATTCTTCTTTCCTTAAAAAATCTTTCTGCCTTTTTTGTATCATTACATTTCTTAGTTCCAAATATCTGTATATTCATACTTCACCTCATAAATTGTTTTTTTAAATTATATCATAAAATAAAAAACGGAGCTAAATTGCCCCGCTTTCTTAAATTATTCAACTGATTTTAAAGACTCAACCATGCTTATATTATTAAGTTTTCCATACATAGATATATTAACAAGTAATGTAAATACTAAAGTAAATGCTGCTGCATATACAAAGCTTATACCATGAATAGATCTTCCAAACATAACTATATCCATTTCAATGGTAGAAACTATATAGTTACTTAAGAAAATACCCATCACTAATCCTACTGCAATACCTATTATAGATAATACTATATTTTCTCTATATACATAGTTAGCAGATTCTTTTTCAGTAAAACCTAATACCTTTATTGTAGCAATTTCTCTTATTCTTTCAGCTACATTTATATTTGTTAAATTATATAAAACAACAAATGCTAATGCTGCTGCACAAACTATCATCAATACTACTACAGAATTTAAACTTGATATTATATCTTCAAAACTTGAAATTACATATGAAGTTGAAGTAACAACTAAAATATCATTTTTCTTTAACCAATCCTTAGCAACTTCATCTTCATGGGTTTTACCATCTTCAGTAAGCTTTAATAAAACTGTATTTACCTTTAATTCCTCACCAAATTTTTCTTCATACATCTTTTCTGATATATATACATAATTATATACATAATTTTCTGCTATACTAGATATTTTTAAATCAACGGCTGTTCCTGCATCATCTCCTACAGTAATAGTGTCTCCCACAGAAAGATTTAAAAGTTTTGCAAGCTTTTCTGTTATTACCACAGTATCATCTGTAAGCTTAATATTGCCTTCAGTATCCTTATCTAATAAATGCACATAGTCCTTAAATTTATCCAATGATTCTGGTACAAATAATCTTACTTGTACTTCTTTATCTTCATTTGCCTTTGATCCATTCATTAATGTTTGTTTAATCATCATTGATGATTTAATGCGCTTATCTATATTAATGGCATCTTTAAGATTTTTCTTTTCATTTAATGTACCTTCATACTTTAAATTCATCATAGTGTCATAATTAAATATTTCACCATATTGTTTTGGAACAACTACAGATATAGAATCTTTTAAACCATATGCTGCAAGTATTAGTGCAGTACATCCTGCAACACCTAAAACAGTCATTATAAATCTAGCTTTATATCTAAATAAATTTCTTGTAGTTACCTTTGATGAAAAATTCATTTTATTCCATATAAATGGTATCTTTTCTAATAATATACGCTTTCCTTGTTTTGGCGCTTTAGGTCTCATTAAAGTTGCAGGATTTAATTTTAACTCTCTATAAGCTACTATATATGCAACTGTACAAGTGCAAAGCAAAGCACATACAATTGCTATAATAATAACTGGTATACTTATTTTAACTGCAAATATAGGTAATTTATACATTGCATCATAAGAATGGAATATTGTCTTAGGTAAAATTAATAGTCCAACTACTACACCTAAAATGCTTCCTGTTATTGCTGCTAAAAATGCATAGAAAAAGTACTTAGCTGCTATAGTCTTATTTTCATATCCCAATGCCTTAAATGTACCTATCTGTGTTCTTTCTTCCTCAACCATTCTAGTCATTGTTGTAAGACATACCAGTGCTGCTACTATGAAAAAGAATAATGGGAACACACTAGCTATACCATCAATACGAGTAGCATCTTCTGCAAATGATGTATATCCTGGATTATCATCCCTAGTAAATATATACCATTTACCATTAGAGAGATTTTCTATCTCTTTTAATTTTTGATTCAATTCTTCTTCAGCTAAAGCAAATTGAGTATCAAATTCTTTTTGGCCTTCTTCTAATTGAGCCTTTGACTCTTCTAATTGTTTCTTTCCATTTTCAAGTTGAACTTTTCCATCTGCAATTTGTGCCTTAGATTGCTCTAACTGAGCTTTACCATCTGCAATTTGCTTTTCTGCTGCAGTCAAGTTAGCTTTTTGAGTATTAATTTCATTTTGACCTGCCTGAATTTGTGCCGCTGATGAATCTAGTTGTGCTTTGGCAGCGGCAATTTGATTGTCAGCATCTGCTATCATCTGTTTTCCTGCCTCAACTTGTGCAACAGCATCATTATATTGAATTATATAAGAATCAAATTGAGATTGAAGTACTGAAGATAAAACTCCTCCATTGTCTATTATCTCTTGTAAGCCATTAATCAATGGTCCATAAGTATCTAATTGAGCTTGTGCTTGGTTTAATTGCGCTTCTCCAACTTCTCTTTGTGCCATATATTCAGAATATGCTGCATTATATTGCTCTACTCCAGCATTATATTCATTTATTCCTTCATTAAGCTGCGCTTCTCCAGCCGCTAGTTGATTCCATCCATCAGCAACTTTTGCTTCTGAATCTGCTAACTGTTGTTCTGCTGCTTGTATTTGTGCTTCTCCATCAATAATTTCTTGTTCCTTTTCAGCTATTGCAGCTTCTGCTTCTTCAACTTGCTTCTTACCATTATCTAAATCAGCTTGAGCATCTGCTTTTTGAGCATCAATTTCCTTTCTTGCTGAATCTATTTTTTCATTAGCCTTAGTAACTATTTCTTCTTTATTTACTTCTACTCTCTCTACACCAAGACTTGCTAATTTTGAAGAATAGTCTGCAATATATGATTTATAATCCTCTTCAAAGCTTGATTGGTATTTTTTAGGTTTATCCACACATAAAAATACTTCTGTATATCTACTATATGCAAAATCTTTGGCAGAAATCATCATATAATTTAAAATTGATCCGTCACCAACTTGTGTTATCCCCTTATCAAAGGCAATATACTGTGGGCTTTCAACAAATCCTACAATCTTAAATGAGGAAGTCTTTACTATATCAGTTATTTTCTTATCATCACTGGGAGAAAGAAGCTCTATGGTATCTCCTATTTCATATTTAATTGATGTATCTGAATTACTTTCAACTACACATTCGCCTGATTTTTGTGGCAGTCTTCCTTCTACCACCTTTAATTCATTAATAGGTTGCTTACCGTCAGAGACTTCCGGCACAGCCTGTACTCTAACAACATTATTTGAACCTTCATTATTAACTAATAAATCTGCTGAATATGATGGCATTACTTGTGAAACACCTGTAAGCGCTTCTAAAGCTTTAATATCATCATTTTGAAAACCGTAATCTGACATAATCTTATAATCCATCAAATTATTTGATTGAAAAAACTTATTAGCTGAATATTTCATACTTGGACTTGCAGCTTTAACTCCGACAAAAAAGCCTACTCCTAAAGCTACAATAAGTAATATTGAAATAAATCTGCTTTTAGTATCTTTTATTTGTCTGAAAAAAACCTTTTTTAAACTACTTGTCATAAAACTACGCCTCCATTACCATTCAATATCATCAATGGAGGTTAATTTTTTATTAATAACCATAGATTCTACTTTACTATTTTTAACTCTTATAACTCTATCAGCCATTGGCGTAATAGCTTGATTATGTGTTACTAGTACTACAGTCATATTTTCTTTTCTACATGTTTCCTGTAAAAGCTTTAAGATGTTCTTTCCTGTCTGATAATCCAATGCTCCTGTAGGTTCATCACATAGAAGAAGTTTTGGTCTTTTTGCTAAAGCACGAGCAATGGCAACACGTTGTTGCTCCCCTCCTGATAATTGAGAAGGGAAATTATCCATACGATCTTCAAGGCCTACACTTCTTAATGCTTCTTCTGCATCCATTGGTTCTTTACAAATTTGAGATGCTATTTCAACATTTTCTTTAGCTGTAAGGTTTTGTATTAGATTATAAAATTGAAATACAAATCCTATATCATAACGTCTATACAAAGTAAGCTCTTTGTTATTCATGGCACTTAAATCTTTTCCACCAATGATTATTTGCCCATCATCATTTTGGTCAATACCACCTAACATATTAAGAATTGTACTTTTTCCAGCACCACTAGGCCCTACTATAACTACAAATTCTCCTGGTTTAACATGAAAGTTAACTCCATTGGCTGCAGCTATAGTAACTTCACCCATTTGATACCTTTTATAAACATCCTTAAATTCTATAAAATTATCTTCCATCTAAATTACCCCCCCTTAGTATAATTTCTTCATTTTTATCTGTACAAATAGATAAAATAAACTTATTATCTATTTGGTAATTTTTAATTTTCAATCCTTTGTAATTACATAAATATTCATCACCATTTTGTATAAACTCATTTTCCTTTATGGGATAGTGTAATCCTACTCCTAAAGCCTTGCCTAAACTTTCTTTCATAGTCCAATATGTGAAAAAAGTTTTTTCACTATCATCAGAGTTATATATTGAATTTATTTCCTTCTTATTACACACTCTTCTTACTACATAGTCATCAAAGCTTCTAATATTTTCAACATCTACTCCTATTTCTTCCAAACCTACAGCACAAGCAATAAGTCCATCACAATGGCTTATATTAAATTTTATATGCTCATTGTTTTTAAAAGAGGGTTTGCCATATTGATTTCTCATTACAGCTTCATCCTCTATTTCTACTTTAAAGACGCTTTTTATTGAATATCTTAATAATTCCTTACTATAATATCTTTGTAATTTTATATCATTACATTTAGCTATAAAACATTGAATCAATTTTGTTCATTGATGTAGCTTAATACATCTTTAACTGTTCTAAAATTTCTTATATCTTCATCTGGAATTTCGATATCAAACTCATCCTCAAATTTACCTACGATACTCATTATGTCATATGAGTTTATGTTTAAATCATCCATTAAATCCATATCTGATGTTATTTCTTCTTCCTTTAACCCTAAATAATTTGCCATTATTTCTATTACTTTCTTATCCAATTTGACTTACCTCCTCTAAGAACTTTTGTCTTATTATTTTTTTAGAACTATTTTTTTCAAACTCTTCTTCTTTTATATATATATGCTGTATTTTTTTAAAGCTTGGCAATTTTTTATTTACCTTTTTCAAGTCTTCTTTTAAGATTGACTCTAACTCTTCTAAACTTTTACCTGAAGAAAAATCTTGATCTAAATATACATATGTGCTGATAACTTCACTGCCTTTTTTATTCTTATCTATATAAACAAGTGATTCTTTAACATACGGCATCATTTCATATATATATCCTTCTAACTCTTCAGGGTGTACATTTTTACCGTTACTTAAAACAATTAAATTTTTCTTTCTTCCACAAATAACAAGATTTTTATCAGCGTCTATGCTTCCATAATCACCTGTTCTAAACCATCCATTAGTAAATGATTTTTCATTACTTTCATCATCTTTGTAATAACCCATCATTACATTTGGACCCTTAACTAATATTTCTCCAATACCTTCTTCATTTTTATTATCAATTTTTACTTGGCAACTAGAGAATATTTTACCTACGGAAAAATGATCTCCTTTTTTATTTAAATTTACACTGATTAATGGAGTACATTCTGTTATTCCATATCCATTGTGAATAGTTATTCCTATATCGCCAAAGAAAGTTATAAGTTCTGGCTTAAGTGCTGCCCCTCCACATACAATTGCTTTTAATTTACCACCAAAGTTAGCATGCACTTTTCTAAATAATAGCCTTCTTAAATCTATACCAAATTTCAATAAGAAGTTACTAAACTTTATACTATTTTCAAAAGTCTTTTCAAGATTCATTCTTTTTAGCTGAGCTCGTATGCTTTTTTCCATTGTTTCTAAAAATAACGGTACCATTATTTCCAATTCTGGCTGTGCTAATTTTAAATCTTTAGATAAATACTTTAAACTATCATTAATAAACAGAGTCATTCCCACTGTTATTGGAGCTATCATGCCACAAACATTCTCATATATATGATGAAATGGTAATACTGCTACAGTTTTATGATAAATTCCAAAAGCTTTGCATGCCACTTCAATATTGACTAATAAATTATTCTGACTTATCATTACACCTTTGTTAAATCCAGTTGTTCCAGATGTAAACATAATAACATTTAACTCATTAACATTTACAATAGAGTCTTCATATACTGTGCTACCTTCATTTATTAATTGTCTACCTTCATTTATCAATGTCTGTACATCTGTATACTTATCTGTATCATTTAAGCATGCTGCAAACTCTAACTTACTATTTTCAATGATTTCATCTATACTAGATAAAAATCCCTTTGAAAATAATACAGCTGAGGCATCACCCTTTTCTAGTAGTTTACTTATTTGTTCTGAATCTAACTCCTTATCAAGAGGAACTGCTACGCCAACACCTGTTATAATTGCAAGATATGAAACAATCCAGTTATAGCTATTTTCACCTACAATAGCTATATGCTTATCTTTTAACCCCATATCTATGAGTTTTGTCCCCAAAGCATAAACATCATCTCTTAACTGTCCATAAGTATAACTTACTATTTTCTTATTTTTCTTTTCTCTAATAGCAATTTTATCTTTATACTTATTACTAGAATTATTAATAATATCCCTAATGGTTTCTAGGCATTCTCCAAAGACCTCTATCACTTTATTTATCCCCCTTTATACCAACCACATAATATCTTATTAAATTCTACATTAATAAAACCTATGCATAAATCTCATCAATTATTTCACCAATAGTCTTATTAGAAGATTCAATTCCAATTTCTACTGCTTTAATCATCACTCTATATAGCTCATCAACTATTTCATCACTTACTACAGCAACTTTATATTGGAACATAAAATCTAATTCACCTGAATCTAAAGTATCCATTATTGTTAGATATAAATTCATTGATGCACTTCCATTAAAATAATTTTGTACTTTAGCTTTTATCCTATTGTCTGTAAATATCTTTGCTGGCTGGTAAGTTATCGTAAAGTCTGTAAGAAGCCCTGATTTAATTCCTGCTTGTTTTAATACATAATCATGTGCAAGTTGATATGGAAAATCTCCATGCCTGTATAATTCAAACTGCTCTTTTGTTAGCTTTTCACATGCTTCTTTAAAGGATAATCCATATGGACATTCTACTTTTAACTGTAAGTTATTTACCATCATTCCTCCAGCTCTTTTCCTATCCATAGAGGATCTTCTTGCTAATACAGAATTCACCATTGACTTATCAGTATTATTTAGCTTATAAAAGTATATCTGGCTTCCTAAAATAAATAATGTTTGCTGAGATATTCTATTTTCTCTACAATATTCATTTATTTTTGCTACAATACTCTTATCTAATGACATTACTTTCTGTTTGCCTTTAAAGCTTAAATTATTAGGCCTATATCTTTTACCTACATATTTAGGTTCCACTGATGCAAAAACTGCTGGTGTTTTCCATTTTTCCTTTATAAACTCATAATCCTTTTGCATTCTTTTAGAATTCATATACTCTAAATCTTTTTCAATCAATGGAACAAATTTTGCTGGTTCTTCCGGTAGTTCTTTTCCTTCTTTCATAGCTAAATAAATATTAATAACATCTTTTGCATATACAGTTAAGCCCCAAGCATCCATAACAACATGATTTACCTTTATATATAATCCAGTTACATTTTCCGGTCCTTTAATAATACTTACATCATATAATTCTTTATCATTATATTTAAACGGAGTACTTGTCCATTTTTCTAAAATTTCATCTATATGATCCTTTGAATAATTTGAGTAGTCTTCAATTTTTATTTCTTTAGGTTCTTCTTCTGAAACATATTGTTTTATTTGGCCTTTAACCTTTTTAAGTCTAAGCCTTAAGGCATCCATTCGCCATATAGCTTTATAAGCTGCAGCTTTTAATAATTCACAATCAATATTCTCATGAAACCAAACTGCAGTACCAATATTAACAACGTTTTTTTCAGGTATGAATTTTAATGCAAAATACATTAGTTTTTGTGATGGAGTTAAATCATAATACTTCCTTTCAACCAATATTAAATCCTCCTCTAATACTAAAAATTATATTTCACTTATTATTTCTCTTAAGGTCTTATTAGGTGAGGCTATACCTATCTCAATACTCTTAATCATCTGATCATAAAGCTTATCTACAATTTCTTCACTTGCCAACGCTAAATTATATTCAAACAAAAAGTCTAAATTACCAGTACCTAAAGCGTCCATAATAGTTAAATATATAGAAATCCCTGAAACTCCATTACTGTAGTTTTGTACTTTAGCTTTAAACATATTTTCACTTCCAACTTTAGCTGCTTGATAAGTAAATGATAAATCAGTAAAGTTTCCTGTCTTTATTCCAGCATTTTTTTGAATAAAATCTACAACTCTTTGATAAGGATAATCTCCATGTCTAAACAATTTAGCTTGATCTATCATTATCTTATTACATGCATCAACAAAAGATAAATCATATGGACACTTAACAACAAATTCTAATATATTAATTAGCATACCACCAGCTGTCTTGGCTGCAGCCCCACTTCTCCTTGCAAGAACATTATGCACTAAAGCTTCATCACTATTATTTAACTTATACAAATATAATTGACTTCCTAATAAAAATACACTTTGAGGGGAAAGCCTATTTTCCCT
>FR883383.1 GCA_000435835.1 Clostridium sp. CAG:221 | reverse complement strand
TCTGTACATTATTATCTTAGCATTTATAAAAAGCTCAAAGTTAGTTAGGAAATTTAAATTATGAATGATGAATTGGAGATAAAACTCGAGGAGTTTTTTTAGAATTAATAAATAAATATTGTTGATGATTATTTATTATATTTTAACAGCGGAATTTTTTAGTGAACTTAACTATAGTGTATAGATAAATTTTTAAGGGAAAAGTGAATAACATAGTTACTGGAGATTATAATATAGATATTGATTATAGTTTTAATAAATATAAAAGCAATAGAAATTTAATTGCTGCAAGTTTATACTATAAATTCTTATGTGAAGTACTAAAAATAGAATTTTCTTAAGAATAGGCAAGCAATTTTTTTTAATTTATCTTTTAACTGAACTTATAAAATATAAATTAGCCTAAATAAATGGTAATTTGAAAGGAGAATATAAGTGTAAAAAATGAATTGTGATAATAAAAATGAACTGATTTTGAACTTAGATAAACTGCACACAACTGAGTTAGGAGTAGTCAGAATGAAGAGAAATCTTTCTTTAGAAGTAGATGTATGTTAGTCATCCTTTTGTATTTCTATAAAGGATATCAACTAATGTATATAGATAAATATAATATTAAAGTTAAAAAGCTATATATGATATTAGGAAATATAAAAGTACTAAGGAGATAAGAAGTTATTAACAATACATATATAAGGCAAGATTATATTGTGGAAAACATTTATAGCATGTGGATAACATATATGTAATATTTATTAGCTGTAAAGTGTTATAGCAATGTAGATAAAATATATATTTATATTTTAAAAGCCATTTTTCAGTTATATAAGATATATTTCTTTAGGAGTAATGTAAAGCAGGAGATAGAATATAATTTTAAATTTATGGCTTTGCTTTAAAATAATGTTGAAATAAGTACAATATAAAGGGATGTCCAATTGGATATCCCTTTAAGCATTAATATATAATCATATGTAAACATACATAAGAAAAACCGATAATTAATATCCATATTTCAGATGTTACTTACTTTTAAACTGCCAATTTTCTTTTATTAATAAAATAGCAAAATATAAGCTTAATATTACTCCCATAGCTGAAATAAAGTAGGTTAATTGGCTTAACCAGAACCCGATAATAGGAATGTAATGAAGGGCATTATAAGGAATAGGTGTACTTGCTAATGTTAAAATTATGCTTCCTAAAATACAATAAAGTAATTTAATATTCTTATTCATAAATTCTCTCTCTCTTTCTATTTTTAAGTAAACAATAATGTAATTACTTGTAAATTTTTACATTAATTATAAACTAAAAATAGCAATATTAAAAATAAATTTTACCCTTTATACATATATTGATTTAATTATATTAAGCTGTAAAGAGGATATATATTCATTGATTATTAGTTTATATAAACAATAGATAGTATATATTTTAAGTCTTTCTAATACCCATAATAAGAATATTGTGAGAATAAATTATACTTATCAATAAAACTTAATATATTAAGTATAATAAAAAGAAATGTAAATAGTTTTTATGTACTTTATTTTTTATTTATATAGAAGAATTATGTTTTAATAAAAATTATAGTTTTTCATATAATTAGTTTAAATTATAGTAAAAATAGAAATAAACATAACCATGTGTATCAATAGTAGTATTATTTAGAAAAATGTCGAATAAGTTCAATTAAACGTTGTGATATCCTTTAAATATATAAATTATTAATTAGTAGTTTTCTATAATAATGGTAAGATAAATCTTGTCCTGAGGGACAGCTGGAAACGGCAAGACAGTATTGAAAATATGTTAAGAAAGTTTTTATTAAATAATAAAAAAATGTTGACATAAAGGATATACAGTGTTAAGATAATAAAGTCGCTTGAGGGCGACGGAGATAATGGTCTTTGAA
>FR883382.1:50757-66613 GCA_000435835.1 Clostridium sp. CAG:221 | reverse complement strand
TGGTGCTACCGGTGCTACTGGTGCTACTGGTACTATTTCATCTGCCTATGGAACATTTACAAGTACAGGAGGCAGTACAGCATTAACCACAACTGCAGCTCCTTTAATTCTTACTACTACTAATGTTGCTTCTAACATGACACTAGATTCATCTACTGGAACAGTAACTTTAGCACAACCTGGAACTTATAAGATAACTTACATTATAGTGCCTTCTGCTGCAGTTCCTGAATCTACTGTTGGTTTAAGCTTTAATGGTTCAACTACCCCTTCAGCTGCATCAACTACTGCAATAAATGCAAGTACAAGCGCTAATACTCCAATAGTTGGTCAGGAAGTATATACAACAACTTCACCTGGAACAACTGTACGAATTATTGGAACCAGTCCAACTTCTGGAACATTAACTTATAGTAATGCTAATCTATCAATAATTAAAGTAAGTGATTAGACAATTGATTATTTCTAGTAGATAATAAAAATCAGCTATCTAATTTGATAGCTGATTTTTATACTTTCCCTTTTATTATAAATAGTTATTTTAAAATATCTTTATTTTAAAATAATATTATTTTTGAATTAAATCGTTATACATCTTTTCAGCATCAGCTTCTACTTCACTGTTTAATAAAAATAATGATACAAAATTACCATCAACTTCAATAGTTGCATTCTCAGCTACTTCTTGTTCTTCTGGATAAAAAGCCTGCCCTACCTTATCTTCTAAAACTTTTTCCATTGAATTCTTAACATTTTCAACTTTTCCATCCTTAGCTTTTACAATCATAATAAATCCTGGACCTGGTCTTCTTTCTGTTTCATATATTGCATAATTTTCTACATCATCAAGATTTAAATGATATACTTCTTCTACCATATCAGAATCAACTTCCTTTGGTGATATTAAGTAATCTGCTTCTATCAGTTTTTTTGCTATTTCTTTTGATGTAATATTACTGCTTACATCACTATTTTTTCCACAACCAACTAAAGCACTGCTCATCATAACAAGTATAAGTCCACTTATTAATATTTTTTTCATTAAAAACTCCCACCTTATATGTAATTTTATTTTTCCTATAATTAGACTATTAATTGTAATAAAAGGTTCCATTAAAATTATATTTTTATTTTATCCTAAAATATATAAATATAATTTTAAATAATTTATATTGTTTAAAATTTGTATTCTTTTAATATTATAAATAATATACTATTTTATCTATACTTAGATTTAAAGCATCAACCAAATTTATACATTTATTAATTTTTTCATTATTATCGCTTTGTATTACTCTTACAATTGGACGTGCAGGAAATCCATTAATAGTTCCTTCAACTAAGACTATATCACCATTACTTAATTTAAGCATGGTACCTTTTAAAAATGGTATTACCTTTTTGTAGAAAACTTCTACAATTTTATAATCAAAAGCAGACCCTATATGTGCCATTATTTTTTCTAAAATATTATTAGGTAAATCTGATTGAAGAATAACTTCACTATTTATTAATTTATCATAAAAATCTATGATAGCTATTATTTTGCTATATTCATTTATTCTATTGCCTTTAATTCCTCTTGGGTAACCAGTTCCATCAATCTTTTCATGATGATGTAAAATTGGTAAAAGAACGTCTCTACTTATGTCAGTATATAAAGATAAATAATTATATCCTTTTTCACTATGTGTCTTTACTATTTCTTCTTCTTCATTTGACAATTTAGTAGGTTTATATATTATTTCTTTAGGTAAAAAGGCATAACCTAAATCATGTAAAATTGCCGCTATTCCTAATCGTCTTAGTTTATCTATATCATAATTTAATTCAATTCCTATAATAAGAGATATAATAGCTACATTTACAGAATGTTGAAAATATTGGTTTTCAAAATCTCTTATATCAATCTGTTCTATGGTTAAACTATTTTTCTTTAATAATTCATCAATTATTCTATTTACTAAATTTAAAATTCTTTCGATATATACATTATTTGCTTCTTTACATTTTTTAATTGATGTTAAATTAGAAAATTCATAACACATCTTTTTTAACTCTAATACTGCTTCTCTTCTTAATTCTGGACTAATAACATCATCAATTATATCTTGTTTACTTTCATCCATTATATATATATAATTTTATTTTTTTTCAATAATTCTATCATATCTTTATCTATTTTCAACCCTTTACTAATTAAAAGCTTCCCATTAGGGTTATATATATCCATTGCTGTGATACTATTTTCTTGTAAATATCTTAAAGGTATTCTTCTCATAATATATTCTCCAAATAATTAAATTAATACTTGTATACTTTAATAAGTATATATAATTAATATTTCGTATTTTTCTTTTTAAACTTTATTTTTTAAATAATTACTCGAAAGTACTCGTAAAAATCAATACGAAAATTACCTCTACCTCGTTTACATAATTTTACTTTTAAATTATACTTTTTATATAATCAGTTTTTTAACTCATTATTTTTTATGTAAAGCATAGGAGTGAAATATGGAAAATAATCATTTTGATTTAAAAGCAAAACGAAGGATGCTTTACAAAAGAAAGAAAATAAGAAAGCTGCTTAAACTCTCTTTAACATCGTTTTTTTCTTTAGCAATAGTAATAGGCATTGCTTCTTCTTATATAAAAAACAATACTAATATAACAACTCTTAATAAAGATGCACTAAAAAATAAAATCTCCTCTCAGCGGGAAACTAAAGAAACTTTTAAGGTCTGCATAGATCCAGGCCATGGTGATGAAGATATAGGTACAGAAGGAGTAAATGGTTCTTATGAAAAAGATATAGTTTTAAACATAGGACTGGAGCTTGGAAAACTTCTTAAGGAAAATAATATTGATGTAGTTTATACTAGGATTGATGATAATCTTCCTTGGTGCCAATCTGCCAATGAAAGTTTAAAGGAAAGATTAAAGGTTTCTAAAATATCTAATGTGGATGTTTTTATCTCCATACACTGTAATAGTGATTATACTGCTACTGATGCTAAAGGCATAGAAACTTGGTATAAAAATGGTGATGATGCAAGCTATGCTTTTGCTTCCTATTTACAATATGAACTAGGTGAACTGGACTATACTTATAATAGAGGTCTAAAAACTTATGAAAGCAAAGAAGATGCCTTAGCTGTATTAGAACTTAATGAAAATACAGCTGCTTTAGTTGAACTTGGATTTTTAAGCAATTTTCAAGATGAAAAATTTCTTACTTCAAAGTCTGGACAAAAAAAGTGTGCTGAAGCTTTATCAAAAGCAATACTAGATTACAAAGAAGAGGTAATAGAGACTAAGGAATAGTTAAAAGTTAAGAATGAACTTATATAATGATGAATTATCAGTGATGAATTATGAATTTTGGAATTAAAGAAATTTTACTTAATTAAGTTTACTATTTTTATAACTTTTATAATTTCAAAATTAATGCTTGGGATATATAATTTTCTAGTATTTGAGGAGCTAATAAATAAAGAAGTCCATTACCTACTAATGTCTTTTTAAATCCTAAGGACGCAGTATGCCTTATGAGCTGAGCATAAAGTTCTGTCTCACTCATTTCTCGTCCAAAATCTTTTCTTGACCAGTTAATTATTAAGGCTAATGCACCACTGACATGAGGTGTTGCCATTGAAGTTCCTTGTAAATTAGCATATTTATTATTAGGGTAGGTAGACATTATACTTACTCCTGGTGCTACTAAATCCACTGATTTATTAGAATTGGTAAATCGTGCAATGTTCTTGCTGTAATCCACCGCTCCTACTGATATACATTCACTGTAAACTGCTGGATAACTTAGTTCTTCTGTATCTCCATTGCTATCACCTTCATTACCGGCTGCACATACCACCAAAATATTATTGGATACAGCCTTCTTTATGGCTTGGTAAATTAGTGGTGTTTCTTCAGTTCTACCAAGAGACATTGATATTATATTCACCTTTTTGCTTACTGCATAATTAATAGCTTTTGCTACATCCTCCTCGGTGCCTTGCCCATTTTTATTTAATGCTTTTAAAATAAGCAAACTGCATAATGGTGCTACACCTACAACCCCTTTGCCATTTTGACTAGCTCCAATTATTCCAGCCACGTGAGTACCGTGTCCTATATAATCTGTTACATTTTCAGGATTTCCACCATCATCTGACGTAAAATTATATTTACCAATTATCCTATCTTTTAAATCAACATGATCACAATCACATCCTGAATCAATAACTGCGATAACAACACCGCTGCCTCTATCTCCTTTATTCCAATATTCTGGTGCCTTTATCATTGATACTCCTTTTGGAATTTCAGTGGTATCTTCCACTATGCTCATAACTTTAAAGTCTCCTAAGGTAATTATTTTTTTATCCTCCATAAACCTCTCCCTCTTTTATCTTAAGATTTTATAAATCAATATCATTCATAGTTAAAATTAACTTGGGCCTATCTATTGTTTCTTTAGTACTTAAGGCTGTACTATATACATCACTTTTCACTATATTTTCTGGGAAAATTATTTTTGTTTCTTCCATAATTTTCTTAATACTTACTTCATATACCTTTAAGTTCTCTGTTAAAGAAAGAATACCAATATTTAAATATTTTTGCTGTCTAATAATAAAAGATATTGTACTAAGTTTATCATTTTTATCCACATAACATATTACTTTAAAAAATCCACTTGGTATAAATACTCCACAACCTAAAAAGGTGTTGCTACCACAATATTCTATGCTATCTATACCATAAATAGGTCCTGTAAAAACTGATAATTTATTATTGCTTGATTCTAAGCTTAGTTTCTCATATACCCACTCTTCTAACTGTCCCCAATTTCCTTGATTAATGTCCTTATGCTGCAAGGTAATATTAGCCCAACAAAAAGAGTCATAATTTGCTTTGATGGCTTCTTTCTTACTACCCCAACATAAAGATTTTCTTCTGGCTAAATGACCTCTATCCCATGGATTATTCTTATAAAACTCATTACCTATTTGATTTTCTTGTCCAATGTGCTCATCATAGTGCCAATAATTATTCCGTCTTACAGCTCTTTCACTTTTTTTGTCAATATTATAGGCAACATAAATTGCACTTTTAAGTTTTCTATTCATTACTAAAGAAAAATGTGTAAAATCATATACTTGTCCATAATTAAGTGCATCAAACTTCAAGCCTTCCTCCATACTAGGGTATGCTATTTCCTTATTCAGACCTAGAAAATCCTTCTTAAATCCACTAATTATAATCACCTCTAAATATAATTACTTGCTTTATATTATTTTATTCTGTATAAAGATATTATGTTACATATACTTACTAACTTGCTAAGTTTAGCTTAGTTTTTTAACCTCATAGGCTTTTTATATAAACTACCTAAAGATGTATAGTTGAAGATTGACTATCTATTTACAGAATCATTTTTTCTATAGACATTAATTATAATTCCATATCTTATTTCACTGGTTCCTATATAAAATATAGCATTTCTTGTATCTAAATTAGCTATGCTTGTGAGGCTTGTATCTGCAAAATAATTTGTATCTCCAGCAACATTTACAATTGTTCTGCTCATTTTTTCTCCTTTCCCTTTTACAAAGATATTTACCTTTTAAAATAGATCTAGACCTCTACAAATATTAATAGTTAGATTAATAATTGCTGTACCATTGTTTATTATATTATCATATGGTTCTCCTGCACCTAAACCAACAATTCCTTCTTCAATAATATTGTCAGGTTCCTTATAAATTTTTGTATAATTAAAATTTAATACAGTATCTTTATTTAAACCTGTCCATTTTATAGTGTTTGTTATGTATCATATACCCCGTTATGGCTAATACCACTTATTTGAAATTCAACTTCAAATTTATCACTACCAGTTTCATTTACACTTAACCTTTTCAAATTGAAGACATAATTTTCACCTAAATTTATCTCCCCTTTTTTTATTATTATTTTATAGTAATTTTCCAAAAAACATCTATACTTTATAATACTCTTATAAAATATAGATGTTACTTTTCTTTACATATTAATTTTTTTTATAGTTTCATGAATATTTTTACTTTCAAATAATAAAGACATGATAGCTATTCCATCAGCTCCTGCTTTAATTACTTCATTGTAATTTTCCGTATTTATACCACCTAAAGCTACTACTTTACAACTTACCTTTGCTTTTACTTCTTTAATATAGTCTACACCTTTAGGCTTTAATCCCTCTTTACATTTGGTGGCAAATATATGTGATACTAAAATAAAATCTGCACCATTTTCATCAGCATAAATAGCCTCTTCCAATGAATGTACAGAAACTCCTACCCTACCAATTATATTCTTATTTTTTTTAAAATCATTAAAGGATACTTGAATAGTTTTCTCCTCAATTTTTTGAAAAATATCTATTTTAGAATTAATAATTATTTCTGTGGTTGGAGCTATTTTTTTTACTTTATAATAAAGTTCTTCATATTCTTTATTGTTTAAATCCTTTTCTCTTAAAATTATCTTAATATTTTTATGTTTATCTGCTTCTTTAATGGTATTAAAATATTTTTCTGTGCTTACTAAATGTCTGTTAGTTATTAAATAAATAGGTATCTTAGTCATTTATAACCAATTCTTCTCCATTTAAAATCTTATTCATAGTTCTCATGGAGCACATCTTTCCACACATTGAACAACTTTCTTCATCATGTGGTTTAGATTCTGCTCTATACCTTCTAGCCTTTGCTGGATCAATAGCTAAATCAAACATCCTCTCCCAATTTAAATCTGCTCTTGCCTTACTCATTTCATTATCCCAACTTCTTGCATTTTTAACTCCTTTAGCAATATCTGCTGCATGAGCTGCAATTTTAGAAGCTATGATTCCTTCCTTCATATCATCTAAATTAGGTAATCTTAAGTGCTCTGCTGGTGTTACATAGCAAAGGAAATCTGCTCCATAAGTAGCTGCAATAGCACCCCCAATAGCAGAAGTTATATGATCATATCCTGGTGCCACATCTGTAACTAACGGTCCTAAAACATAAAAAGGTGCTCCATGACATAATCTTTTTTGCATCACCATATTGGCTTCAATTTCATTAAGTGCCATATGACCTGGTCCTTCAATAATAACTTGCACATTCTTTTCCCAAGCTCTCTTAGTAAGTTCTCCTAAAGTAATAAGTTCTTTAATTTGTGAAGCATCAGAAGCATCATTAATGGAACCTGGTCTTAAAGCATCACCAAGAGATAAGGTAATATCATATTTAGCACAAATATCTAAAAGTTCATCATAGTATTCAAAAAATGGATTTTCTGCATTATTAATCTCCATCCAAGCAAATAATAATGAACCACCTCGTGAAACTATATTAGTAAGCCTTTTATTTCTTTTTACTGTTTCAACTGCTTCTCTATTTAGCCCAGCATGAATAGTAACAAAATCCACCCCATCTTGCCCATGCTTTTCCACTACTTCAAGGAATTCTTTTGCTGTAAGATCCTTTAAATCTTTATCATAATATCCTAAAGCATCATATATAGGAACTGTTCCCAGCATAGCTGTAGACATATTTACAATGGCTTTTCTCATTTCTGCTGTCTTACCATAATTAGATAGGTCCATAATTGCTTCTGCCCCCATATCTAAAGCTGTTCTTACCTTTTCTAATTCTCTATCACAATCACAACAATCCTTTGAAATTCCTAAATTAACATTTATCTTAGTTTTTAATCCTTGTCCTACGCCTTCTGGGCTTAAAGACTTATGATTTATATTTGCTGGAATTGCCACCTTTCCTTCTGCCACTAAACTTCTGATTTCTTCTGGATTTTTACTTTCTTTATTTGCAACTATCTCCATTTCTCTAGTGATAATTCCCTTTTTAGCTGCATCCATTTGTGTTGTATACTCTCTCATAAATTCTCCTCCTAAATTCTTTCCCAATCCTTTAAGATAGGCTGATAGCCTACACTTTTTATCATATTTATTATTTCTTCTACAGAACTTTCATCATTAATATCAAACTGTGCTGTTCCTGCATTTTTAAGAGTATGTCCCCCTACTGCTGTAGAAACTCCTGCACTCATTTTAGTAACACCAAAAGGTATTATATGCCTTCTCATTTCTTCATTTTCTCTAGTTGATATATTCATACCGCATTGTGGTGCAAATAATCTATACGCTAAAAGAATTTGTACCATCTGCTTATCATTTACACCTATAACTTCTTTTAAGCCACCTTTACAAGGTCTGATTCTTGGTGGTGAATAAGTAACATCGCACCCAGGATATTTTCTTCTGATGTAATCTCCATGTAAAGCTGTAAAAAAGGCATCTTTTCTAAAGTCAGCAAGACCAAGTAATGCTCCAATACTTATGCTTTTCATTCCTGCCATAGCGCCTCTTTCAGGTCCATCTAATCTAAACTTATAATTCTTTTTAGGTCCTGCCAAATGCATTTCATCATAGACCTTTTCATCATAAGTTTCTTGATAAATGGTAAGTCCCTCTGCACCAGCCTTTACCACTTCCTTATATTGATTTACAGTCATAGGCCATACTTCCATAGTTATAGATGGAAAATACTCTTTAATGGTATTAATACTTTCTACAATGTATTCTAAAGGAGAATGTTCTTGACTTTCACCAGTTAATAAAATAAGATGTCTACATCCTTCTTGTGCTATAGCCTGAGCTTCTGCTTTTATTTCTTCTTGATTCAACTTTCTTCTATTGATGGTATTTTCTAAGTTGTAACCACAATATTTACACTTGTTTACACAATAATTTGAAATATACATTGGTGTATATAAAAGCACTGTTCTACCAAAATACTGAAGACTGAGCTGAACTGCTTTTTCTGCCATTTCCTCTAAATGATTTGCTGCCTTTGGTGATAAAAGGTTAAGTAAGTCCTCATGAGTTAAATTCCTTTCATGAATACTTCTTCTAATATCATCATCGGTAACACTATTAAAGTAACTCTCAAAATCAAAATCTCTATATTTTTCTATAACACTATAAAAACTCAAAATACTCATCTCCTTACTCTAAAAAACCAGTTAGTGGTGATGAAGCATTAGCATCTCTTGATACAGTACCAAACTTTGAATTATAAGCAATTCTTCCACCTTCCACTGCCATAGAAAATGCTTTTGCCATCTGTGCTGGGTCTTTAGATGATGCTATGGCAGTATTAACAAGACATGCTGCAGCTCCCATTTCCATTGCTTCCATAGCTTGTGATGGTTTTCCGATACCTGCATCTACTATTATAGGAATATCCAGTTCTTGGATCATTATTTCTATAAGTTCTTTAGTCTTAAGACCTCTATTGCTACCTATTGGTGCTCCCAGTGGCATTATTGCTGCTGCTCCTGCTTCCATAAGCCTTCTACCTGCATAAAGATCAGGACACATATAAGGCAATACCACAAAGCCTTCATCTGCCAATATCTTTGTTGCTTTTATTGTTTCTTCATTATCAGGTAAAAGATATTTTGAATCAGAAATAACTTCAATTTTAATCCAATTTCCACAGCCCATAGCTTTTGCTAATCTAGCTATCCTTACTGCTTCCTCAGCATTTCTTGCTCCTGAAGTATTAGGAAGTAAAATAACTCCTTCTGGAATATTTGCTAATATGTCTTCTTCTTCATGATCAAAATCAACTCTTCTTACTGCTAATGTTATAACTTGTGCTCCACTATTTTCTAATACATCTTTAATCAGCTTATTTGATGGATATTTACCTGTACCCACAAACAATCTATTTTTAAGCTCTACTCCACCTATTATTAATTTATCTTCCATTTTATTTCCCCTCTTCTCCTAGAATTAATCTTAGTGCGCAATTGGCCATATGATTAGCGCAAATTGCTACCCTTGGTGCCATAAGTCCAAAGCCTTCTTTTGCTTCACTTTCACCATCCCCGCATATATAAAACCTCTCATTTATCTTTCTTGTTTTTATTTCATTGGAAGGATAATATCCTGCCATGCCGCTGGATGCAATAAGTATCTTATCTCTCATGGTATTTAATACTTTTGTACTTATTTCTGCCTTATATTCTGGATTATCAAAAGCTTCAATGATTATGTCTTCCTCTGCAAAAACTTCTGCTATGTTATCTTTATCTAACTTTTTTATAATAGCTTGTACATTTATAAACGGATTGATTTCCTCTAAATTTCTCTTTAGAGCATTTACTTTAAATTCACCAATATCCTTTATGTAATATTGCTGTCTATTTAAATTAGAAGGCTCAACCACATCAAAATCCACTATTTTTATATTTCCTATACCAAGCCTTGCTAAGGATATAGCTATATTAGAGCCTAACCCTCCTGCCCCTGCAATACCAATCTTAGCTCTTTTACTCTTGCTATAAACTCCAGGTGTATGTCTAGCTACCAGTAATGCTTCCAAGTCTTCTTCTTTAGGAATCTCACCTTTTTTTATCAACGAAAGGCTATCCCCTTCCTTAAGAATTCTATCTTTAGTTATAGGATAACCATTTAAGATAACTACGTCACAATCCCTTTTAACCTTTTCCCTTATGGTAAAACAAGACACGCCTTCCTCAACCTCAACAACCGCTTCATTTACCTTAATAAACATTTTTAATTCTTAACCCTTCATTCATAATTCTTAATTCTTCATTTTTAATTTTTCATTCTTCATTTTTCATTCATAATTCATCATTATTTTAGCCTCCTCCTACAAAACTAATAACCTCCACTGTATCGTCTTCTTTTAAATTAATCTTACTAAAGTCTTCTTTAACAATAATTTCCCTATTTAATTCAACAACAACTCTATTTTCATTTACCTTAAGCTCTTTTAATAAATCACTTATTGTTTTATTATCGTTTAATACTATCTCTTTACCATTAACCTTCATTTATACTTTCACCTCTTTTCAATAATTTACTACATAAAAAAAAGCTGCACTCCACCATGAGTACAGCAAAAAAATAATAAAAAACTAATAAACTCCAAAAATTCCCAAAGGAATTTTTTCCTTCATTCATCATTCATAATTATCAAAGCTTCCCTCCGCTGGTATTAACCATATCAGGTTCTTAGGGTTAGGTTCTACCTTCTCAGCAATAAGCACCCCTAGCATATTATTCTATTTTTTACTTTATTTTACTACGACCTTTTTTCTTTTTCAACCTTATTTTTTATATATTAAAACCATATGAAGTAAACTTTATTTATTTTATATTGCTTTTTTATGTAAATTAAATTTTCTTATGGTCATAATAAAGTCTATTAAAATAATAAATATTTGTAATGGAACTATAACAATCAAGGCTGATGCAAAAATTCTATAAGCATTATCAATGATAAATGGCTGTATTGTCTTTAAAACAAAAAATGATAACAATACCCAATATAGTGAGAAATCTAAGCATATTATTCCTTTAAAATTAAGCTTTATCTTAGAGTAATTCCAATAATCTTTATTAAAATAATATCTCATAATAATGCCAGTAATAAATTCTACAGCTGTTGGTATCACTAGGCATAACAAAAGTAAAATAAAATCATTGTCTATCCTCTTATTAAAATATATAAGCATAGTCATTGCAAAAGCATACATAGGCTTAAAAGGACTATTTAAAAAACCTTCTTCTTGCATCTTACCATTGACAAAATAAGAAAAAAGATTTTCTAAAGCCCAACCTAGATAACCATAAATACAAAAGTTAAATGCCAAGTACAAAATTAAATTCATAAATATTACCTCCCTTATTAATACTAGGATTTGTTATATTTACAAATTTATACCGATATATTAAATTATTTTTATAATCTCCCATATTTCCCACGCATAAAAAAATAAACTCCCATAAAGGAGTTTACTTTATTATTTATTAAAAATTTATTATTAATTAAGCTCTTTCATTTCCTTCATAAAAAGCCATTCCACTAGTTACATCCACCACATCAAAGCCCTTATACTTTAACTCTCTACAAGTAATAGCACTTCTTCTGCCTGCTCTACACATAATGTAGTACTTTTTATCCTTATCTAAATATTTATCAGGATTATTTAATAAAGTATCCATTGGTATGTTTTTAGCAGTCCTTAAAGTTCCACATTTAAATTCATGAGGTTCTCTTATATCTATTAAATTAATTTCTCCAATAAGTTCATCAATTTCATTTATATCTATTGTTCTTTCATTAATGCTAAAATTAAACATCTCTGTTCCTCCAATTATTTATTTACTATTTTTATATTTTAACATATATAAATAAAAAATATAGATATAAATAATTTACATGGCAAAATCTACTTATTAATAACTTTAACTTGGAATGATTCCATAACTTCTAATGACTTCTTATGCATTTCTTCATCAAAACCAGCAGTAAGGGAAGCATCCACAATTATTTCTGCATCAACAAATTGTGATTGGAAAGTAACTGCATTACTAATAACACATATATTGGTTACAATACCTACCAATTCTATTTCCTTAATATCCTGAGGAACCTTTTCAGCAATATCCAACATATCTTTAGGTGATAGCCCAAAGGATTTTTTATTATAATGAAGTGTATTTTCTACATCTTTAAATTTCTTCAACTCTCCATATAATTTGTGTCCTTCAGTATCTATGATGCAATGCTTCACTGGAAGCTTTTTTCCTTCCCTAGTATTTAGATAATTTTCATAATGAGTATCATAAGTAAATATTACTTTATCTCCTCTATTTAAATATTCCTCTATCTTATTACATATACCTTTTTCTAAAGTTTCTGCTTTTGCAAATCCTAAAGCACCATTGACAAAATCATTTTGATAATCAATTACAACAAGTAACCTAGACATAATATATTATCCTCCCATCTTTATTAATGTTAAAAAACAAATACCATTACATATGTATATACACTTGTAATGGTATTGTATATGAGTATTTTTTTCAAGCTTTTTATAATTTTTTTATTAATAAATGGATATTATACATACTTTACCTGAAACTATTGAAACTTTACTTTTATAGTAATTGTTTATAACTAATGATAATTCATCTTCTGGGTTTGCACATATAATAATACAACCACTTGTCATAGTAATAGTAATACTATTACTATATATATTATAATTTGAAACTTCAAATAAACTTTCTTTAATTATTTTCTTATTTAAAATAAAAAAACTACTTAATTTGTATATAGGTGAATTAGTAATTATATTTATGCTATAGGATATATAATAGGCAGTTGGTATATTTAGTTGAATATAATTTTGAGCCTTTACGTTAAATTTATTTTTCTCACCTATAACTTTAATAAATTTCATTTTGATAAATTTATCTTTTTTATAAAATAAACTACATAATTTATATTGGGCAAAAAATCCTTTATTTATATTTTTAATTTTATTATAAGTTATAAGGTTTGTTCTATATAAATCTTCATAAGACACATAATTATTGTTTTCTATTTGTTCCTCAGTAACAAAATTATAAGATTCCAATTCCTCAACTGTTACATAATTGAATTCCTCTATTTGTTCAATAGTTACAAAGCCAATTATTATTAATAAATTTACTATTTCTTGCATTTCTGCTGACCCTAATCTAGCTACTGGACCGGCTGGTCCTGCAGGTCCAGTAGCTCCTGTAGGACCCTGCTCTCCTCTAATTCCTTGTATCCCATTTGGTCCAGTTGGTCCCATTGGACCTGTTGCACCTGTTGCACCTTCTCTTCCTGCTGGACCTGTTGCACCTGTTACGCCTATTGGATATTGTGGACAATCACATATCCCTACAAAAGTTTCAACAGTATTAGATACAATTCTATTAGTATTAGTACCTGTTTCAAGAGAATATGAATAAACCAATGTAGCATTATTTTTTATAACAGTTTTACTTTCTAAATTATCTTTTACTATTACAGTAAAAGATATAGTTACAGTTTTTCCTGAATTAACATTTGGTAAATTAATTATATCATTTGCTCCCCAGCTTGAAGGTGAAGGTACATTGTTAATAACTAAAGAACTTCTATTAATTATTACATAAGGAGATATATTTTCTTCTAAATAAACATTGGTAATAGTAAATAAACTAGTATTAGTAAAGGTTAAAGTATATAATAGTACATCTCCTTCTCTTGCAAATCTATTATCTACAGTTTTATTTATTGCTGTTACTGCAGAAGTTTGTAATTTAAATAAAAATACTGATTCACAAGCAAAATCATTTCCTGCTGCAGTATCTCCCTCACTAAGAAACTGAAGAAAAAATCTTGTTTGGGATGTTGTATAATTTTCAGTTTTAAATATAGTTCCAACTTGATTCCAAGTAGGAATGTTGGTAGCTGGAAAAGTATTGCTCAAATTCTCATTAAATAATCTATTTCCTGTACTATCAACAATCCTTACAGCTAAACGTGGTCTTTCTTCTGTTTTTGAAATATCAATATTGCAAAACCAAGTATAAAATACATAATTAGTGTCTGGTTCTAAACCATCAATGGAAGTTTGAAAAAATGGCTGTCCTGGATAATCACCATTTATTATTGCAAATCTATCTCTTTCATCTCCTGTAGATAAATTCCACCATCCACCATATTGCTTAAAAGCATCATTTGTTGTAATATTTACAACACTATAATCTCCGTCATGAACATTTCCACCTATAGAAATTTCATAATATGGCCTATTATCATATTGTACATAGGAAAAAGCAGTATAAAACTCAGTGTTAATTCCTTCATCTTGCAATTTATATGGTTCTACATTTGGGCTTGTTCCTACACTAGTTCCTGCTGGATAGCTTCCCCAGGTTCCATTATCAATGGCTGTTATTAAATTCTCACCAACTACAGAATATTGATTCAAAGGTAAATATATTAATATTCTTGGTGAATCTAAAAAATATAAATCTTTAATCTCTTCATTTTCTACTGTTATAAAAACTAAATTAGGACTAAGAGATACAATATCATTAGTTCCTTCTGGTAATATTTTAATTTGATCTACAGTTGGATCACTTTCATTTATAAATAAAATTTCTTGACTTTCATTAAAATTTCCTGGATTATCAGCTGTTGGTTTTAATAGTGCTACTTCATATAATCTATATTCTCCTGATGGAATATTAATAAATGTAAATATCCCTTCAGAATCAGTTTCTATTATTAATCCATTATTATTACTATCTAAAAGCGCCACTGAAATATTTGGAATGGCTATATTTTCTGGATCTGAAACTGTGGCACTACTAGTGGAATTAAAAATTACTTTTCCTGTAACAGTACTCATTTGTATCTTCTTATTATTTTTCTTACTACTAACAGGTATATTTAAAATCATCTATTTTGTGATTAAATTATCCTTTTTATATAACAGTGTATTATTTATAGAAAAAAACATATTATTACAATTTCAGAATTGTAATAATATGTTTTTATATAAATATATCTAAATTTTATAATCTCTTTTCAAAATTTCCTGTTACATCCATTCCATCATTAAATATTATAAATGCTTTAGGATCTATTTCTTTAACTATTTTCTTAAGCTGGCTTATTTCATATTTAGAAATTACCGTTACAAGGATTAATGAATCTTCATTGGTATATGCACCTTTTCCCTGCCAATACGTTACTCCTCTATGCATCTCCTTCATTATTCTATCATCAATACATTTTTTCTTAGTAAATATCATTGCTGTAGTATTGATATTTTGATAATGTATTTTATCAATTATTAATGAATAAAAGGTAGTATATATTATTGAGTAAATTGCTGTAGGCAAATCAAATAATATTGCACAAATTCCATATACAAATATATTTATTATTATTGCC
>FR883382.1:35484-50704 GCA_000435835.1 Clostridium sp. CAG:221 | reverse complement strand
AAAATTTGAAAATTTTTGTGCAAAATAAACACCTAAAATATCTATTCCTCCACCGGACCCTCCAGCCCTTAATGTTATACCAATACCTACTCCTGTAATTATTCCTCCAATAAGACATGCTGCCAAGGTATCTGTTATTATTGCACTTTCTGGTATCTTTATTAAAGTAAAGAATAATGTCTGAAATACTACACTTACTACTGTTCTAATAAAAAACTTTTTAGAAATGCTTTTATAAGCCATTAAAAGTAGAGGAATATTAAACATAAAGTTGATAATTCCTGATACATCCACACTTTTAGGAACAGCTATAAAAGTTCCAATAACAGTACGAATAATCTGTGAAATCCCTACTACTCCTCCATTATATAATCCCACTGGTACAATAAATATGTTTATTCCAAAACAAAAAATAAATGCACCAATAATCACTGTGATGATTTTAGTAATATTTTCCTTTCCCTTATTGTCCATTTCTAATATGCCCCCTTATGATTTCCTTTTGTATTTGCCAATATTCAGTTTATAATATCATAGTTAATTTTTCCACACAAAACTTAAAAATGCCTAATTTTTATTTGACTATTAGCCAATAACTTTATAAATTAATCATCTTAAATCACTTAGTTTGTTGTAAACTTTTTCCATAAAACATATAATATTATTATGATTAATTTAATAAGGAGATGAAGCTTTGAAACATAGTGGTGAAAAGAACAATTTTTTTGAGGTGTTTTTAGAAGACAGGCTAATCCCTGATCCAGATATTCTTTTAGGACGAGCATTAAAATACTTAAAGAATGCTGGAAGAAAAGTTTCACTGATTGGATTTGATGAAACTTCTGCACCTATAGTTAATATCGACGAGGAATCATACATTTTCCATAAGTACTTTGGAATATGGGAGCATGCTAGATTTACAAAAACAAACAAAAAGGCTACAAACGAAACATCTTCCGAAAGAAAGATTAAAATTGAATCATACTTATAGCTATATAATTCATAATATTTATTTATTAATTAATTAATATTACTTTCTTAAAATAATTAACATAAAAGGACAGCTAATCAATTTAGCTGCCCTTTTATGCTCTTCATTTAAAATACATCAAATCATTATACTAATTGATGTTTTTCCTTATCCTTTTCTTCCTTTTGTACTTTTGCTTTTTGCTCTGTTTTAACCTTAGCTGGCATCTTTTTAATAAAAGTACCCTGCACCTTTAAATTACCTTTATTCTTTTCTACTATTATAGGATCATCTGTTAATGTTATGGCTTTTTTGCTACAGAAATCCTGACACAAACCACAAAAGGTACAAGATGCCATATCAAAGGTCATGGTAATTTCTTGCCCACCTTCTACTGGCTTTATACTCTTAGTTATGGCATTACCTGCACATACACGTAAACATAATCCACAACCAATGCAAGCATCTTCATTAAAACTCAATCTACCTCGATAATTATCTGCTGCTTTAACTTTTTCAATGGAACCTTCTTCTGTAATAGGTTTTTTAAATATATTTTTTATTCCTTCTATAAAAAATGGTGCCTTAAACATTATTTTCTTGCCTCCTGCGATCATTTAATATTTCAACAGCTTCTAGTATTCCTTTTAAAATTGCTTCTGGTTTAGGTGAACAACCTACCACTGATACATCTACCTTTGTCCACTTTTCCAAAGGACCATCAACACAGTAACTATCCTTAAATACGTTGCCTGAAGCCGGGCATGACCCTACCGATACTATAACTCTTGGTTCTGGCACTTGAGACAACACATTTATCATTCTTTCTCTGCATTGTGTGGTAACTGGACCTGTTATAAGTACTATATCTGCATGCTTAGGTGAAGCTGCAAGCTTCACACCAAACCTTTCTGCATCATATTTAGGCCCTAGCAATGCCATTATCTCAATATCACATCCATTACATGAACCTGTATTTAAATGATATATCCACGGAGATTTTTTTCTACCTTTTTCAATTAATGACATAAGCTTTTCCTCCTATATATTAATACTCACTAAAAAATAACTTATTACTGATAATATTGTAGGTATTGTCCAATAAAATTTAAACATCTGATGAGTCTTATATCTTCCCATAGAACCTCTTACAATAGATAGACATACTATGTTTATTAAAACTGATAAGGCTATGATAATTACTGTATTAATTATTAAATTAATAGGAGTACTGCTAAATCTTACAAACATATTTCCTAAAAATAAAGCTACAAATAGCATGGCCATTACATAACTTTTAATGCCATGACTTAATTTAAACAAAGTTAAATATATTCCACTATACTCCACTAAAGGTCCTTCACATATTTCTGTTTCAGCTTCAGCTACATCAAAAGGAGCTATACCTACCTTAGCTGGTAAAATCATTAAAAATGCTATAGCTGCAGGTACTAAAGCTAAAGAAAACATAAAATTTCCTGATGCTTGCTGTGCCTTTCCTATACACTCCATGGAATAAATTGTTCCAGTACCTAATACCTTTCCTGCTTCCTTACATACATCTATAATGATTAAAATTAAAGGAAGCTCATAACCTATAATTGAAACCACTTCTCTAGATAATCCTATGGAAGCAAATGGTGATGCTGACGCCATTGCTCCAATTATCAAAGCTAGAGATGGTATGATAAGTAAATATATTAACACCACCACATCTGCTGTACTTTTTATAAAAGTATAATTCCCTACAGGAATAAATAAAGGTATAATTACTATACTTACCACTGCTATAATAGGAGCAATAATAAATAATTTTCTATTGGCATTGGAGGGGATAATTGTTTCTTTTCCTAAAAGCTTTATAAAATCATAAAAACTTTGACTTATCTTTGGACCTCTTCTCCTTTGCATCTTTGCTACAATCTTTCTATCTAATCCAGAAATAAAAAATCCCATGAAACTTGAAAAAATCAGCCCTGGAAATACAAGTATATATAAGATTATCTTTAAATATTCCATATTTCCACCTCCTATAAAAATATAAAGGAAAGTACCGTTACCACTGCCAGCATAGCTACAATCCAAAGTGAGTAAGTATTTACACTTCCATTATGTGCATTTTCAATAAATTTGAAATAACTCTTTAATTCATACTTCATTGGCCAAAATAAATCACCTGAATTCACCTTAATAGCTTCTTCACTTTCTCCTCCAATAAACACATCAAACTTTTTACTACCTCTATTTATATATGCTTCACTTAAATCTTTATCTTCATCTCTTCCGTACTTCTTATTAAATAGGATGAAAATAAATATTGCTAAAAGCACTACTATAAGCAATATCAAAAAATTTCCTGGAGAATATATTCCGCTTAGTTCCAGTTTAGTATTTATACTTTCATTGCTGCCAATATTAAGTGCTTCATTGATATATAAGTCTATATTAAGGATACTTGTTATAACTGGTTTTAATATATATTTCATCACAACTGTTGGAAATAATCCTAAAACTAAGGTACCTATAGATAAGATAGCCATGGGTATCTTCATTGATAAAGGTACATCTTCTATTTCTCCACTACCTGTATTTTCTGGACCAAAGAAAATTGAATGTCCTACCTTTATAAAAGATGCCAAGGTCATGGCTGATACCACCACAGCTGCCACAGTAACTATTTCCAAACCACCATCTGATGCACTTTCATAAATAATCCACTTGGAGGCAAAGCCATTAAAAGGAGGTATTCCGCTGATGGCTGCTGCACCAAATAAAAACATCATCATGGTAAAAGGCATCTTTTTTCCTAACCCTGATATTGAATTTAAATCAGTTGTACCAGTTTTATATAATACTGCACCAGCACATAAGAATAATAACCCCTTAAAAATAGCATGATTTATCATATGATATAACGCACCAGCCATAGCTAAATTTTGAACCTTTCCAGTACATATAATTGCTACACCAAATGCACTTACAATATATCCGATTTGTGAAACTGAATGGAAAGCCAAAAGCCTTTTAAAATCATGCTGTAATAATGCCATTGTTACACCAAGTATCATTGTAACAATACCCCAAACAATAATTAAATAACCTACGTATTTATTGTTATTAAGACCAAATATACCAAATAATATTCTTATTACTGCATATATTCCAGTCTTACTCATGACGCCTGATAATATCATGGAAATGGATGATGGTGCTGCCATATGAGCATCTGTAGGCCAAGTATGACATGGAACCATAAAAGCTTTTACAGCATATCCTACCATCATGGAGCTAAAGGCCAAGATTGTAACGGAAGACATTTTTGAAGTATTTCTTAATATATCTATTATTTCTGCTAAGTTTAAAGTTTTAGTTTCTGTATATAATAAAACTGTTCCCAGTAATATAAGTGATGATCCTAATGAACCCGTTACTATATATTTGAATGCTGCTTCAAGGGATTTATCCTTATAATTTCTAAAAGCAGTTAATGATATAGCTGCAAAAGTCATTATCTCCAGCATTACATACATATTAAATAAATCACCTGTAAAGACAAAGCCTAGCATACTCCCTGTCAAAAGTAAAAACAAAGCATAATACTTATCAAGCCCAGTATCTTTACTCATATATTTTAAAGAATAAATAGCTGAAAGAAAGCATGCTATTGAGATGATAAGTGCCATAAATATACCTAGTGCATCAACTTCTAGAGCTATACCAAAGGCCTTTCCTGCTAAAGGCTGCCAATTTCCTAGCCACACTGTTATGGTCTCATGATTAAACATTACAGGCTTTACCATCAATGCAATGGCTATTACGCTTACTGATAATGCTACTATAACAAAGGCTTTTTTTAGATTCATGTATTTGTTCTTAAATAATCCTATGACAAAAGCTATGGCTATTGGTGTAATAATTGCTATAAGGGGAAGATTATTTAAAATTCCTTCATTCATCCTTTAATCCTCCTTACTTCATCACTATCTATGCTTCCATAATGCTCATTTATCTTAATGACTAGTGATAGTGCTAATGCTGAGACACAAGCTCCTATGACTATGGATGTAAGGGTAAGAGCTTGTGGAATAGGATCAACAAATTTTGCTGCTCCATCGGTAAATATAGGTGTTGTTGCACCATTTCTATAGCCAATGGAAATAAGCAGTAAATTTATTCCTGAATCAACTATTCCCATACCAATAACTATTTTTATAAGATTTTTCTTTAAAACTATAATGGCTAGTCCTATAAATATAAGTAAAAATGCTCCTATATAATTAATGGTCATGATTATTCATCCCCTTTCGATTTCAAGCTTGATACCATTATTAAAATCAAAAAAGATACTCCTGCAAAAACTTTAAATCCCACAGCAAAATTCATTAGAAAGATACTACCAGATGAAAATAATTCTCCTGGCTCACCTAAATAAAATATATTTTTAAAAAATGTTCCTCCAAAAACAAGACCTAAAAAGGCTAATATTATAAAGCCTAAAGCACCAATATCTTCACCAACCTTAAGGACATTTACCTTTATTCTTTTACTTAAATTTTTAACACCATAAGCTACATATAAAATTGCAAAGGCTCCGGCAACTAATACTCCACCTTGAAATCCTCCGCCTGGTGATAAGTGACCATGTATAATAATATATAAACCTAAAGTTATTATTATAGGCAGCACTAAATCTGAACAACATGTGAGAATTGAATCCTTTCTCTTTCTTTTATTATTCATATTTATTATTCACCTTGCCTTTCTTGTTGCTTCTTAAAACAGCGCTAACACCACAAATGGCTGTAAATAACACTATAGATTCTCCTAAGGTATCATATCCACGAAAATCAAATACTACAGCTGTTACAGAATTAATTGCTGAAGTTTTGGAGATAGTTTCATTTAGAATTATTTGTGAAGCATCACCTAAATCTCTATTTTCTTCTATACTGAAACCTACATATATAAAAGAGGCTAATAATGCAAACAAAATAATATACGTTATTTTTTTACCCATTTTTCTCCTCCTTATTTTTATTTCTCTTAACCTTATTTAAAGTTATAATGAAAATTACTGGAGTTAATATTGCTCCTACTGCCCCTTCAGCTATGGCCACGTCTGGTGCCTTTAATAGCAGGAATTCTAATGCTAGAAATGTCCCTAAAACTGAAGTAGCTATAATGCATTGTAATACGTCATCGAGAATAAATATGGATACTGCTGAAATTATAAGTCCTATTATTATGATGGCATTGACAATATTAAATGCTGTCATTTTATATCCCTCCCATAATGATCGTACTTAACTTTATTGCTTTTTTCATCTAAATGCTTATATGCTGCCCTTGCCATTGCATGAGAAGCTACTGGATTTGTGATTAATAAAAAGAAAATTATTATAAGTGATTTAATGCCAATAGAAGTGTTATTGTTAAGAAAACCGTATATACTACAAGCTAAAGCTACAGGCATGGCCCCCATGGTAGCAATATTGGTTGAAGATTGTAATCTGCAAAGAGTGTCAGGCATTCTAAGTATTCCAACCACTCCTGCAAAGGTAAAAAATATTCCTATTATAATAAGTATCAGCATTATAATTTCCCATATACCCATTATAATTCCCCCTTTATATACTTAGATATGAGCACAGTACCAATAAACCCCAAAAGAGTTATTATAAGCCCTAAATCTAAATACATTGCTCTATTTTCTAAAACACCAAATAAAATCATTATTATACCTGCTAAAATATCAATGGCATCTGCACTTAAAACTCTATCAATAATATTAGGGCCTTTGATAACCCTATAAACTAATATTAATGAAAAAATTGCAAATATTATGGCTGTACCCTTAAATATTAAATCAATATTCATTAATCAAATATCCTCCTTATATATTTTTCAAACTTGCCCTTAATACTTTTTGCTGCCTTCTTCATATCATCTGTAGTGCTATCAAGCCAATGAATATATAAATAGTTCTTATCTTTTTCTTCATATATATCCATGGTTATGGTTCCTGGAGTCAGCGTTATGCAATTAGAAAGCATTGCTAACCCCCACTCTGATAAAAGATTTGTTTGTATTTTTACAATAGAAGGATTTACTTCTATCTTCTTAAATGATAGTGCTTTTTTGGCCACATCCCAATTAGCTTTAATAAGCTCAATAATATAAATAGGGATAAATATTAAAAGATTTACAAACCTAAGTTTTTTAAACAACCAAAATCCATCTTTCTTGATAAAAAACTGACTACAAAAAGCTCCTACTACCACAGCTACAACTACTCCTGTAATTAATTCCTCATATCCTAACTTAAAAATATTAAAATCTTGTGCCAAAAAAAGTATCCAAAAAATATATGATAATAAAAACGTTGAAAAAAAAGCTTTAAACTTCATATATGCTTTCCCCTATCCTTTATATTTTTTTATGAGCCATTCTGCAAGTGGCTGTATTTCTGATTCATCTGTAGAATCTACCTTAAATACCTCTGCTTCTTTATTTCTTTCTCCTAACTGATCTTCTACTTTGCCATCATTAAAGTTAAAATACTTTGCCATATCATATTTATTTAATACCACTGCATTGGCCTTAATAAACATAAGAGGGTATTTTACTACCTTGTCATCACCTTCTGGAATACTTAATAAAGCTATTCTTAAATTTTCACCAATATCAAATTCTGCTGGGCATACTAAATTTCCTATGTTTTCTACAAAAATCATATTAAGCTTATCTAAATCAAAATAAGGTAATATATTTTCAATGGACTTAGCTTCAATATGACAGGCACCTTCTGTATTTAACTGCACCACTGGAAAACCTTCTTTTTGAATTCTTTCAGCATCAATGGTACCTTCAATATCGCCTTCTATTACACCTGAACTAATTCCTTTATCTCTTAAATATTTAATTAAGTTAACAATAAATGTTGTTTTACCTGCTCCTGGAGATCCCATTACATTAACCATATAAATATTTTTCTCTTGAAGAATACTTCTAACTTTACTGCTTACATCCTCATTCCACTCTAATATCTGTCTCATAACCTTAATTTGCATTTATTCCACCTCCATAGTATCAATATAAAATTCTCTACCTTTTACTATTTTATAATCAGATTTACCACAACTTGGACAAACATATTGCTTATTTATAAACTTTCCTTCAAATCCACAATTATGGCACTTAATCATTACCTTTTCATAAGCAATTGATATTTCTGCATCTTCAGCTAAAGTTCCTTTAGCAGCAATATTAAAATAATATGATATACAATTTGGCATAAGACCTGTAAGCTCTCCTACTACTATATTTATCTTCTTTATTTTTTCTATATTGTGTTTTTTTCCTTCATCTAAACATATTTTTAAAATTCCTTCAGTTACTGACAATTCATGCATAATATCACCTATCTAAACATGAGAAACATGGATCTATACTAGCTACAATAAGACCTGCATCAGCAATGGTGTTATCTTTAAGCATCACAGGCACTGTGGCTGCATTTTTAAAGGTTGGTACATGAATATTAACTCGACTATTAGTCTGTCCACCATTAGAAACTACAAAATACGATACTTCTCCCCTTGGTGCTTCTGTTACTGCTAATGATTCTCCCTTAGGCACTCTAGGAATTTTATTTCCTAAGTTTATAGGTCCATCTGGCATATTTTTTACTGCCTGCTTGATTATTTTAAAGCTTTCTTCAATTTCCACAAGCCTTACTACAGCTCTTGAAAATACATCTCCATCTTCTGCTAATGCTACCTTAAAATCAAAATCTTCATAGCTGTTATAAGGCATAGTTTTTCTTACATCAAAATTTACATTAGATGCTCTACCATGTGGTCCACAAGCTCCATAAATTAAAGCATCTTCATGAGTCAGTATACCAACTCCTTTTGTCCTTGCAGCTATGCTGCTATCACTGTCATATATATCATATATACCTTTAAACTCTTCCTCTGTTTCCTTAATGACTTTTAATAATTCATTAAATTGTTCCTTACTTATATCTCTTCTAGCCCCTCCTATTATATTCATAGCATAATTAACTCTATTACCTGTAATTATTTCTAACATTTCCATTATTCTTTCTCTAGTTGCAAAACACTTCATAAATAAGGAATCAAAAGCTATTAGATGTGCTGCAAGTCCAAGCCATAAAAAATGAGAATGAAGCCTTTCTAATTCACTGATTATAATCCTTATATACTGTCCCCTCTTAGGCACTTCCATACCTGCTATATCTTCTATTGCCAAGCAATATGTCATGGCATGTGAATGGGAGCAAATTCCACATACTCTTTCCACTAATGTTATTGTCTGAATATAATTCCTTACCTCTGTTAGTTTTTCAATTCCTCTATGATTATAGCCAATAAAGACTTCTGATTTCTTTATAAGTTCCCCTTCTGTATAGAGCTTTACATGGACCGGTTCTTCAAGAGATGGATGATATGGTCCTAATGGCAAAACATAACTCAAATCAATACCCCCTAACTATCCTTTAATTTTTTAAGTTCATTTAAAGGTAATACTAATATTTTTCCTTCTCCACTTTTAAATTCATCTGGTAAAAATAATCTTCCGCTTCTTTTAAGCCCAATAAACTTTACTGGCATCACTTCTCCTATTTCTTCTTCAAACCAAGCTGCACCTATATATATACTTGTAGCTGTAGGTATTTCACTTTGATCTTCTAGCTTAAGGATTTCTCTAATCTCATCATGCTCAATTGTATAAACTACTATCATCTGTCCATCTTCATTTACATATCCATTGATACATACAAGCCTTCCACCATTTTTTACATTTGTTTCCAATTCATTTATCAACTTATCCTTTTCTATTGATCGTTTAATTATTTTTCCCATAAGACCTCCCTAAAGATTTTACTTTGGAAATATTTGTAATCATATTATAATTATACTTTATTTCTCCCCATATTTATCAATAAATTCTTATACATTCATAAGTTTATTTATGAAGTTTTCTTTCATTTTTATTTAACAAAATACCTTTATATGATATAATCAACTTAAATAATTTAAATTTGTAAAGCTTATACATGATTAACTCAACATAATACTCAACCTTGAGTCAGGGTTATTTCATTAAATAAATGTATTATATTTATAGTAAAAGGAGTTTTTTGAATGGGTTTCAAAGATAAAATGACTAAATACTACTCAGATGCTTATATGGAAAAATACGGAGACAGAATGACAAGTGTAGCTGGAACTATTTTATCAGTTAAAACTGAAGTTAAAAGCATTCTAGGAATCTTTAATAAATTACATGTATTTTTAGTTGTTAAACCTGAAGTTGGTAAACAAGTTGTAAAATGTGAATATAAAAAGAATAGATGGTTTAAAAAACCTCAATTTATTGATGTAAATCAAGGTCATAAAGTTATTATAATGGGATTAAAGGGAGTTAAAGGAAAAGCTAACTCTGAAAATGTTCTTATTTCTAACATTGCAAACTTAACAACAAGAAAAGACCTTCATCCTTTTGATCATAGCCAAATAAAGAAAGCTAGACAACAATCTACTAAGATGATGAGAAGATAAAAAATAGCACTACAATGTAGTGCTTTTTTTATCTAATGTAATGGACAACCGCTGAAGCCTTGTCCTCTATTTCTCTTATTGATATAATTAACAGCTCTCATTTTAAATCTTTCACTTTCACCTAATTTATAAAAATTCTTTAAATCCATTGTTAGAAATAACGTATCTAAAGCTAAATAATTTAAATCTCTTAAATTATTTATATCTTTTTCTTCTACCTCTATCTTATCACATCTTAGCTTTAAGTCTTCAAATAAATTGCTATAGTTTTCAAGATTATTCATAATTATATTATCATGATTTGAAATATCACTTTCCATAACCATTTGTATATATTTTACGTATTCCTTATTTAACTCATTATATTCTTCGTATGTTTTTACTAATTCCATTTCCTATCCCTCTTTTTAATGTATTTTATCTCTATTATACACATAAAAAATCATTATTAAAATTAATTTTATCTGCATATATTTATATAAACTTTTATAACTAAATAAAAGCATACTACTTTTACCTAAAATTATCCTTCCTCTTCTTTATGAATGAGGAATTTTTTTAAAAGGAGTTTTTTTATGAAATATAACGGAGCAGAAATATTAGTAAAACTTTTAGAAAAACAAGGGGTAGAATATATAGCTGGAATTCCTGGCGGTTTTAATCTACCTATATATGATGCACTATATAATAGCAATATTAAACATATATTACCTAGACATGAACAAGGAGCTGGCTTCATTGCTCAAGGTATCTCCAGATCTTCTAATAAAGTTGGAGTATGTCTTGCAACTTCTGGTCCTGGAGCCACCAACCTTCTTACTGCAATAGCTGATGCCAAGCTTGATTCAATCCCTTTAGTTGCCATCACTGGACAAGTTCCCTATTCAGCCATTGGCACTGATGCATTCCAGGAAGTTGATGCTTATGGATTAACTATACCTATTACAAAACATAATTTTATCATAAGAAAAATTGAAGATATATTTTATATTGTACCAGAAGCTTTTAAAATTGCTACAGACGGTCGCCCTGGTCCTGTCTTAATAGATTTCCCGAAGAATATTCAAAGCGAGGTAATTGAACTTAAAGAATTTCCTTCCATAGAAGAAAAGGAAGAGGATATAGATATACCTAATTCCCCTGACTTATCTTATATTGGAGCACAAATTAATAAATCTAAAAGGCCAATTATATATGCAGGTGGTGGAATCATAAGTTCTAATTCTTCAAAATATCTTTATGCCTTAGCTAAGAAAAATAATATTCCTGTGGCATTAACACTTATGGGACTTGGAGCATTTCCTGCTGATGATGAACTATATTTAGGAATGCTAGGTATGCACGGCTCACCTTTTACTAACCTTTTAATAAATGAAGCAGATCTAATACTAGCTTTTGGTGTAAGATTTGATGATAGGGCCACTGGAGACATAAAAAAATTCTGTCCTAAAGCATCAATTATTCATGTAGATATTGATGAATCTGAAATAAATAAAGTTAAAAATAGTAGCATATCTATGAATTGCCCCATTGATTCATTTTTAAAATCAATTATTGGCTATATAGATGAAAATCCTAGAACTAATTGGATACAACGTATAAATTGCTTTAAAAATAAATATCCTTTGCCTTCATATGATGATCCTATGCATCCTGCTAATATCATCTCTTTTGTAGCTGAGAAAATACCTGATGATTCTATTATAGTGACAGATGTAGGGCAGCATCAAATGTGGACTGCTCAAAGATATCCATTTAAACATCCAAAAACACTTTTAACTTCTGGAGGATTAGGTACCATGGGATTTGCCCTACCAACGGCCATAGGAGCATCTATCTATAATCCCAATAAACTCATTGTTTCCTTCACTGGAGATGGTTCCATACTGATGAATATTCAGGAATTGGCTACTTTGGCAGAAATAAAATCTAATATAAAAATACTAATAATTAATAATCATCATCTTGGACTGGTACGTCAGCAGCAAAACTTATTTTATCATAACCACTATATTGCTTCTAAATTTATCTTCAATCCTGAATTTAAAACTATTGCTGAAGGATTTGGCATTAAAGGATACGATTTAAGTTGCGAAAGTGACCCATTAGGAAAATTGGCAGAACTACTTGTTGAAGTTGGACCTGCTGTCATTAATATTCCAATTAATGAAGATGAAAATATTTATCCTATGGTTGCACCTGGTGCTGCCAATACTGAAATGATAGGAGGTCTACAGCAAAATGATTAATACTGATTTTTACCTTATTGAGCTTCATGTTAGAAATCATCCTGGAGTAATGAGCCATATTACAAATCTTTTTGCCAGAAGAGGATTTAATCTTGAAGGAATATTATGTGGAGAAGTAGGTGATGGAAAAACTAGCAAGATGTATCTCCTTGTAAAAAATGATTTATATCTAGATCAAGTAATAAAACAACTTGGAAAATTATATGACGTATTAAATGTATCGCTACATCAAGATTATAATCATTCAGTTTTTAAATCTTTATCAATTCTTTTAAATTTAAAATAAATTCAGTTTAAAAAATACTTTTTTGCATACACTAGTAATACAACTTCTAATAAAATAGATTTTGTAATTTGACTTTTCAGCTTTTGCTGAACTGATATAAGGAGTAATAAATAATGTCAAGTACAACAGGAACAATTAAGTGGTTTAATGCAGAGAAAGGATATGGCTTTATTTCATGTGATAGTGGCAATGATGTTTTTGTACATCATTCTCAAATTAAAGAAAAAGGCCCAAATAAAGATTTACATGAAGGTGAAAATGTATCTTTTGATATAGAAGAAGGAGTTAAAGGTCCTATGGCCATCAATGTTCAAAAAATATAAAAAAATCCTTAAGAGAGTTTATCTCTTAAGGATTTTATTCTTCCGGCATCTTTATAAGCATATATTTTCTTATGAAAAACAAAATTGCCATACCTATAATAGCTACAAGATTTTCAATTGTTGTAGTTTTTTCAACTATCAACTCTCGTGCAATAGCAAAGATTAGTACTTCTATCAATGAATTAAAAGTATGTTTTGAAAGCATTCTTAAAAACTCAAGGCAAATGACTATGTTAAAGATATATGCTAAAAAAATTCTTAATGCTTCTCTATTTCCTCTGTTTTCATATAGTATATACATTTGTTCTGGAATTGAAGTAAATGAAATAATGATTGCAATAATAACAATTATTGAAACCAATATTTCTAATATATGTGTTATAGTAAATATTTTTTCTCGAATTTTATTCTGCAAATTATCACCTAAAAATAATATTCTTATTATAAAGTATATTTTATATTTGCTTAGATAATTCCACTATTCCTTATAGTTCTAATAAGATTAACTATTGTACATACTAAAAAAACATAATTTCTATTTTAATTTCAACTATTTATCTGCTGCTTTTGCAACTGCTGCTGAAACAGCCTTTACTACTCTTTTATCAAAAGCATTAGGAATAATATATTCTTCGCTTAATTCCTCATCAGTTACAATTGAAGCTATAGCCTTTGCTGCTGCTATCTTCATCTCTTCAGTAATATCTTTAGCTCTCACATCTAAAGCACCTCTAAATATTCCTGGAAAAACAAGTACATTATTAATTTGATTTGGAAAATCTGACCTACCAGTTGCCACAACTCTAGCATTACCTTTTTTAGCTTCATCTGGCATAATTTCTGGCACTGGATTTGCCATTGCAAAGACAATAGCATCCTTAGCCATAGTGCTAACCATTTCTGCTGAAACAATATTAGGTGCTGATACTCCTATAAATATATCTTTTCCTTTAATAATTTCTTGTAAAGTTCCTCTTTCATCATATTTATTTGTCTTCTCTGCCATAATAGCTTGTTCTGAATTCATCCATTGCTCTCCTACAGCAAGAGCTCCTTTCCTATCTACTAAAACCACATTACCAATGCCTAATTCCAATAAAAGCTTACATATTGATATACCAGCTGAACCTGCTCCATTTATTACAACATTAGCTTCATCTATTGATTTATTAACTAACTTCAAGGCATTAATTATTCCTGCTGAAACCACAATGGCAGTTCCATGCTGATCGTCATGGAATACTGGTATATCCAGCTCTTCCTTTAACCTTCTTTCAATCTCAAAACATCTTGGCGCAGAAATATCTTCTAAATTAATTCCTCCAAAAGTTGGTGATAAATATTTTACTGTATTAACTATTTCATTAACATCCTTTGTAGCTAAACATATTGGAAAAGCATCAATATCAGCAAACTCCTTAAATAATATAGCCTTTCCTTCCATAACTGGCATGGCAGCTTCCGGTCCAATATCTCCTAGTCCTAATACTGCAGTACCATCAGATACTACTGCAACAAGATTTCCCTTTGCTGTATACCTATAAACATCTTCTTTGTTTTCACTAATCCTCCTACAAGGCTCTGCTACACCTGGAGTGTAAGCTGTACTTAAATCCTCCCTATTCTCAACCTTCACTTTTGAAACAACTTCAATTTTCCCTTTATTTTTTTCATGCATTTGTAAACTCAATTTGTTATAATCCATTTTTCTCCCCCACTTTTATACTTTTTTTATTATTTTTTATAATTTTACTAATAATAATTATATCATATTAACAATTTTAATATATATTAATAACATATAT
>FR883382.1:0-35441 GCA_000435835.1 Clostridium sp. CAG:221 | reverse complement strand
CATATATATCAACAACTTATTAATTTTTTCTACATATTATTATTATTTTTTTATTTTACTCAGTGGATATTTGTGTTTTTGAAAATTAATTGATAAAATATACTTTATCACACTAAAGTTAGGAGATATTGATAATGAATTTACAAAAGGATGAATTGCGAAAAGTTTATGGCCAAATAAGCCCCTTTGAATTTAAAGATAAATTGATACGTCTGGCAAAAGCAAACAATGATGATATTCTTGATGCTGGAAGGGGAAATCCCAATTGGACAGCTTCCACTCCAAGAGAAGCATTTTTTACATTTGGTCAATTTGCTATAAAAGAAACGCAAAGAACTTGGTGCAAAGATGATTTGGCAGGAATGCCTGAAAAGAAAAATATTTCTAAAAGATTTAAGGAATTTTTAGAAAATTCACCTGAAACGTCTGCTATTGAATTATTAGCTAATATTTTAAAATATGGTATTGAAGAAATGAACTTTGATGCTGATGAGTATATTTATGAACTTACTGATGGAATTATTGGTGATAATTATCCTGTGCCAGATAGAATGCTAATACATATTGAAAAAATTGTACATAATTATTTAATGAAGGAGTTATGCCAAAACAAGAAATTTGAAAGTAATTTTGAAGTATTTGCTGTAGAAGGTGGTACTGCTGCAATGTGCTATATATTCGATTCATTAGTGGTAAATAACCTTTTAAAATCTGGTGATACCATTGCTTTAATGACTCCTATATTCACACCTTATTTAGAAATACCTCATTTACCTAACTATAAGTTTAATGTTATAAATATTAAAGCCAATGAGGTAGATGAAAATGGAAATCCAACATGGCAGTATCCCAAAGAAGAATTAAATAAACTTAAAGATAAAAATATCAAGGTATTATTTGTGGTAAACCCAAATAATCCTGCTTCCATTGCTTTAAGCAGAGATTGTAAAGATAACCTTATTTCTGTAGTTAAAGAACATAATCCTGAGTTAATGATAGTTACTGATGATGTATACTGTACATTTGTTGATAACTTCAATTCATTAGTTAGTGAACTACCATATAATACTTTAGGTGTTTATTCATACTCAAAATATTTTGGTGTAACTGGCTGGAGACTAGGAACTATCTTTTTAAATGAAAAAAATATCTTTAATGACCTTATAAAAAAGCTATCACCAGCTATGAAAAATGAATTAAATGAACGTTACAAACATTTATGCCAAAATCCCACTGAGCTTTCATTTATGGATAGATTAGTGGCTGACAGCAGACAAGTTGCCTTAAATCATACTGCTGGACTTTCTACACCACAACAAGTACAAATGGCATTTTTCTCACTATTTGCTTTAATAGATAAGGAAAATACTTATAAACAACTTACAAAGGATATCTGCAAAAGCAGAAAAGACTTATTATTTAACGGACTAGAGCTTGAATATGAAAAAAGCCGACATGATGCAGCTTATTATACTGAATTAAACATATTAGATATAGCTTCAATGAAATACGGCAACACTTTTGCACAGCACATAAAAGAAAACTATAGCACTTTTGATGTGCTATATGATTTGGCCAAGGAGCATGGAGTAATCTTACTAAATGGTGATGGCTTTGCTTCTTCAAAATGGTCTATTAGAGTGTCTCTGGCTAACTTAAAAGATGGTGCTTATCCACAAATAGGTACAGCCATAAAAAACTTAATTGATAACATATATAATTCTTATATTTCATAATAAGCTAAAAAGGAGCCATATAAATGGCTCCTATTAAATTATTATCTTTTTTATTATAAAAACTAATTCTTTTCGACTGCTAAAGCTGCTAAAGTTATATTCTTTAAATCTCCATCTATATTAATCTCTGGACCTCTCTCTAAATAAAGAGAATATCTTACTATGCCAGAATCTTCATCACATACGTCTGAAACTCCATAATTTCCTACTGCATCTGTATACATATAAGAGAATTGATCTGCTGTAAAAACAAAATCATCTTCACTTAAATTAATTTGTATTGCTCTTAGTGGATGTGATAGTAATACATCTCCTCTATCTCCATTATCGTCTCTTTGTGAACAGCATTTTTTATTATTTTTAATTCCTGTCTGTTTATATAATGTTATTCTTGCTCCAAGATGAATTGCTGCAAATGGAACGTATAATCCTGAGAACATAACTAAAATTGTAGGATTATTTAATTTTGATGTGTCGATTGATATTTCAGCTAATTTTGTTCTATCTGTCCCTATTATATTTAGCGCTATATCACGGTCAACTATTGGAACAGTCTTGCTCTTTAATAAAGCAAGCCCTGGTTCATCAGTACAAACTAATTCTGAGTGAGGTTTTCCATTTTTCTTTACACAATTATTCATAACAAATTTCTCCTTTGTACATTTTTTATTATTCTTTTGTTTTATACTATATACTATGAGAAATAAAAAAAATTGTTCATATTTTTTAATATGTTATATATTTTTTGCTTTTAAAAAGTGAGTTAATTTTTATTAACCCACTTTTAATTATAATTATTACAAATTGCAATAACTTTTTATCTTTTATATTTTATTTTTTATAAACATGAAGAATCATTATCAGGTTCTCTACATTCAACGCCATTAGGATTTGTGAATACTGCTATTTCTTCATTTGTAGTATGACGTACTCTTCCACTTGTTACAAATGAGTAGTTAACGTTAGCACGAATTATACCATCATTATCTTCTGAATATACATCATCAGTTGTTGCACATTCAACTGCTAAGCATGCATCAAATCTTATATTACTCTTAACAATTCTTCCATCACTAGGAGCACTTACTCTAGTATAAAGGCTAGCTGGTGAAAAGTTTAATCCACCTTCTTCATCTGATTTAGTAATTTCAACTATATCATCATATTCTTTCGTAGCTGTAAATTTCTTACATCCAATTCTTCCTGAAATCATTACTTTTAGATTAGCAGCATGGAAAGGAATGTTTCCTTTAAATACTGTTCTTTTTACTGCTTCGTCATCATCTGAATTATTACTTCTAAATGAACAAGGAGTTTTTGAAACTGATCCTTCAAATTCAGTATATAAAGTTTCTCCATTTGGATGATTAAATTCTGTACCTTCTACTGAAGTAAATTCTTTAGGAATTGCATCATATTTAACAGTTATTTGTCCACCCTCTACTCTTGGCATTTCATCTTGTAGTCCAATATAATCATAACATAATCCAATTGAATCTATACAAATAGAAGCACCTTCTTCATATCCGCCTCTTCTCCAAGAAGAATCTCCTGTTAAAGTAAATTCTTCGTCTTTATTTGAATATTGTGGACATTGTTGTCCAGTTGCACAATCAAATACTTTATCAACTAAAATACCAACACAAACTGCATCATCTATGCTTCCACATTCAACTTCTATTTCTTCTCCTGGCTCTGTTTCACAATTATCCTTCATGTTTCTCTCAGTTCCGCATCTTTCCATAACTTCTTCATCATTGCAATTATATTTCATTTTTAAGGTTCCTCCCGTTATTATCATAAAGTTTTTTAACTCATTAGTTTTATACTTTATACTATGTATTTCCTTATAATTCGTTTACAAAATAAGACAAAAAAAGACGATTTAAATTTTCTTTAAATCGCCTTATTTTTAATATCACCTTATAGCATTTGTGTATTAATTTTTATTATTTATATGTGAAATTTAGTCTATGCAATCTGAATCATTATCAGGCTCATTACCTCTTACACCATTACGACTTACAAATACAGCTAATTCTTCCTCTGTTGTATGTCGTAATTTATGATTTACTAAGAATGAATATCCTACTACAGCTGTAATCTGTGGATTTCCTTCTTCATCACTATTACTTGAATCGAATAAATCATTAGTTTCTACACAATCTGCTGATAAACAAGTATCAAGCTCAACCTTTAATTTAGCTTTTGTATCAGCTGGTCTACTGATTCTTCCATATAAATTAACAGGGCAGAAATTTAATCCTTCATCTGATGCTGAAGTTATTTTAGTTATTCCATCGTCATCAGCTTCTATTTGAGCTGTACCTGTAAATCTTCTACAACCTATTCTTCCTCTTATTTTTAAACATAAATTATGAGCATAATAATTAATTCCAGCCTTAAATACTCTAGCTTTTGTTACTGGTGTTTCAGTAGTAGATTCAGAATTACATCTTCTAGTATCTGAATTAGATATTACTCCTTCAAATTCATCATATAATACAGTATCTCCTGCTACATATCCTGATCCTACACTAGCTTCTAAGCATCTATTTTTTAAGTTATAACTTATTGTTATATTTCCATCATCATTACAGTCTGCTTCAGCATTTTCTTCTGCTGCATCATCTTTAATTCCTATATGATCATAACAAAGAGAAATTGAATCTATACATACAGAATCACCATCTCTATAACAGTATCTTGGATCATCTTCTACGTAGCTATCTATTGTAAAATTATGCTCTTTGTCTATAAATTGCAAGTTTTGCAATGTAGTACAATCAAAGATTTTTTCTGCTAAAATAGCTACACAATCTGCAGTATCTATATTTCCACACTCAACTTCTAATTCTTCTGAATATACTGGATCACAATTGTCTTTATAGTTATCCTCACCACAAGGCTCTACTACTGTTGCCTCTTCACAATCACTATTCATACTTTTTCTATAATCGCTCATTGTTTTCCTCTATTTTCCAACAATCATTTATGACATTTTTTATATTTCATACTATGAAAAAAGGAATTATTTGTTCCCCATAAAAAAATAATAAGTTTTTTAATAAATATATGGATAAACTTATTATTTTTATGATTTCAACTATTTATATTTACTTCATATGCTATATTATATAAATATATATTAGGGGGTTCATATGTCCTTTGAGAAAGAATTTAAAACTTATTTGATAAAATCAAATAAAAATGTCAGTGAAATTTCTCTTATAAATGGAGTTTCTCTCAATAATTATGATAATAAATTTAATATTATTTCTTCAAAAAAGATAATTTCAGGCTCCCAAAGCTTTGCAGATACTTATTTTGATATTGATAAAAATGATTCTATATATGGTCTTATAAATAGTAAAAGAGGTTCTTTGATATATATTTATTCAAATGATCAATATATTATTAAAACAGATATATTAACATTTAATGGACGGAAAAACTCTGTTAAATTTCCATATATAAAAAAATTTCCTCATAATATCATTCATGTATTCTTCTATCTAGTTAATGTTTCTAAAACTAATTACTGTACTTTATTTCACTTTTATTACGATGGTACTACATGGTATAAATCAACTATTAGCACTTTAAATTACTTCCTTCTTACTAATTTCTCAGTTTCATGGGATAATGATATTCCTACTATTTTTTTCTTAAAAAAAATTAATAAATGCTCTGAAATTTTCTTATCCACCTTTAACTTAGCTGATAAAAAGTGGACAGAGGCTATACCTATTACAATGACTAAAAGAGAAAAAGTCTATTTATCTATCTTAAAAACTACTAACAAGCAGTATCATATAACATTTGCAGAAGCAAATAATAATAAATATTATTGTATGTATTTTAATGAAGCTACTGATAACATTTCTGTTCTTAATCACCAATACATACATTTAAATAAAAAAACAATATGTTCATTTCCTAACCTATTAGTAAAAAACTCTACTCTTTACCTGCAATGGATAGAAGGTACTGTTCTTCTCACCTGTAAATCAAAAAACTCAGGTAAGACTTGGAGTACTCCACTGGAAAATAAACAAGCAGATTTTAAACCTTTTTATCGTTGCCAATATAATAGCAATAATAAAGCCATTAGCTATCCATCTATTTTTTATACTTTTAAAAACCCTATCTCTCCTATTATTTAATTAACTTGAACTTAATGCTGATGATTTTCATATTATAAATGTGACTATTAATAATTAGAAAGGATTTTGACTTTGAGTGATATAATTAAAATAACTAATCTTTCTTGCACATATGTAGAGAAACTTAGAAACAATAATACATTTTTTAAAAATGAATTTTTATTAAGTGGTGTATTTTATGTTAATTTATATACTTATGATATTTATAAGACATTATTAAATTTTTCATTGCCTCTTGTTGATGTAGACAACATAAAGAAGATAAGCTTAAATATCTTTTTAAATAATATCCGTGTATATAATAATATGCAGGCAAACTTTAAAATTTCCACACTTACATCACCATTTATGGGCTATACAGCTAATTGGAACAATAGGCCTGAAATAAACAATTTTAATTCATTAAACTTTTCTGTAAATCCTTCAGATGTAGGAAAATATATGGAACTAGATATTACTTATATAATAAAAAATACCAATAATAACTTTTATGGTATTGCCTTAGAAAGTTCACAAGAAAAATATACATCCATGCTTCAGTTTTTAAGTAGTAACTCAGTTAATCCCCCTTATATAACCATTGAAACAGTATCTAACAAAGTTAATACTGCTCCAGAAAATACTGATAAGATAGTGACAAATATACCAACTGAGATTTCTAAAAATTTACCATCTAAAAATACTATTGAAAACAGTATTGATACTTCAATGCTTACAGATTTAAAAACTTCAGTTGAAGATCTTAATACCAAGTACTCATCTTTAGAATCCTTGGTGAAAGCTACTGCTGACAATATTCTTGTTCCGCAAGCTTCTGATACTAATTCTGAACTTTCCAGTAAGATTTCAAATTTAGAAGAAAAATTAGATGCTTTTAATGATATCATAAATACTTTAAAGCTTAATGACGATATATTAAAAAACACTTTAAATGAAAATGATGAAACCATTGCTTCCATTGTTAATCACTTAGCGGAAATTGAAGTAAAAGAAAAAACTACTTTAAATGATATGAAAGAGCTAAGTGAAAAAGTTAATACTACTATTACAACTATTAATAACCAACTTCTTAGCTTAAAAACTGATTCTTCCTCTGATTTGCAAAATTTTAAAAACCATTTGGAAGCAACCTCTAATAATATTAAATCATTAGAAAATTCACTTTCTATAATGAATAATGAACTATCAGAATTAAAAACTCAATATGACGCCATAAAAAGTCAGCTTAACGTCATCAGTATAGATACTCTTAATTAACTAAAATAAAAAATATAACTGGAAGTAAATATTTCAGTTATATTTTTTATCCACAGTACCTTCATCTTTAGATTTAGTGTTTGATCCTACAGATCCTACAAGTATAAATGATAGTGTCACAACATTTTTCCATACTTCAGATAATATAATAGAAAATTTAATAGATACTGTTACTTTTGTTGAAAATCCAGATGGTACAAAGACAGCTACTATAACTTATTCACATCAAGCAGAATTTTCTGGAGAAATTGTTTATATAGACTTATTGGCTAAAACAAATGATCTTTTAGATTTTCTTTTTTACAAACCTCTAAACCTGTCTCTTCTTCTTTATTGGTAATTATATCATTTGTTAAGATTTCATATATTTCTTCACTTTTCTCTACTAGTTCTTCCTCTTCTTTCTCATTTTCTTCTTTAGTAACATAATTATATACTTCTTCTAAAATATCCCCCTCTATGTTTCCTTCATCATTAATTTCTTCTAAATCTTCCTTCACTATTATTTTTTCCCCTACAATATCCTTACCATTTTCACCATCTTTACATGGTGGTTCATTACATCCTCCTACACCTCCACTGCCTACTATTCCTTTAATATTTCCTAATTGTAATTCTATGGATGTTTCATCGCCATTAATAAGGTTTCCTCCATTACCGCCTTTTAATGATGCTGTCGCTAGTATATTTATTATTCCACCATTAATTTTTATGGCTGGTCCACCATCACCACATTTTCAACTGCTATATTCCCCAATGCATTTTCCACCATTTCCGCCAATTAAACACATATGAGCATCACTACTTTTAATGAAATAATCATTATCATTAAGATAAATTGCAGCTCCACCATTTCCAGCATTATTTTCACTACTAATACTTTTTATATTTTCTCCATCTTCCCCTATAGCTTTTAACTTAATATGATCTAATATCTTTATGGAAGAAGATTTTGTTTTATCTTCATTATAAAATCCTAAATTATATTATGCTTCATAAAATTAAATTTAATAATGATGACATCTTTGAATTTATACCTTGTTCCTTAATAAATATTGATACCTCTGAAGTTTATATCAATGAATCTGCAGAAAAAAATCTTATGAATCTTTCATATTTAAAATCAAATGATAAATTAAATATAAAATTTAATTTAAAGATTAACTTTGCAAATTTACAAGAAAAAGCTATAAAAAGTACTATAAAATTTTTCCCATATGAAAAATTCAATAATATTACTACATTTAAGAACTGTATAACTTTTAAACAATCATTACTTAAGATAAATACAAATCCCAATAAAAGCCTTATAACTGTTGAGAATATAGGAACTTCCCCCATTAAAAACATAATTTTTAGATATGCTATTCCTACTAGATATGAAGTAAATTTAGGCTCCCTTAGTGCAATATTTAATAATAATGATAAATGGAATCTTATTGCTGAAAAGATAGATTCTAATATAATTTTTAAAATTAGTTTTCTTCCTCAAAGTAATAATATTCCTGAAAGAAAACTTAATATATTCTTAGAACATAAAAAATTCAACATTGAGCTTTCCAATGTTGATTCAAATCTTTCCCTTAATGATATTTAAAAATAATAAAAAGGTTCAAGTAAACTAATTTTCCTTGAACCTTTTTAACAATCTTCTTTTTTTGTATATCATTTTCCTTATACTTTCATTACAGTATAACCCATGGTAATTCAACTTTATTAACCTCTACTTTCTTAATTTTTCTTTCTCTTTGCTTTTTATAGCCTTATCATAATTTTTCAAAATATCAATAGTACTATTTATTATCTCTAAATCTTCTGTGTATCCAATAAGGCTATATATGCTTTTCCATCGTATTAAAGTATCAATAGTGGCGTTTACACTTTTCTTCATATAATCCGCTCCTTATTAATTATTAGATAAGATCTATCTAACTATTACTTTACTCATTATTATGAAAAAAAATACATTTTTATACATCTATACAAAAAAAAAGAGTTATTGTCAGCCAATAACTCTTTCAAATTTATCTTCCACAACATTTCTTATATTTTCTTCCACTACCACATAAACAAGGTTCATTTCTTCCTAAAAGCTTCTTACTTGGAATTAAAGCTAATTCATTTTCTGTATATCCTTTAAGACTCCACTTTCTTGTATTCTTATTTACCTTTTGAATTTGAGTTACAACCTTTTGGAACTCAGCCATAGTATTAAACTGAATATTTCTCTTCTTTAATTCAGCTATTATATATTGTATATTTACATCAGAAAATACTAATGGTCCACAGATATCTTCAAATAATTTATCTGCTATGACCTTATTGGCACATAATTTTAAGAATGTATCATAAAGGCCTGTATGTGCTTCAGTCATATGACAATGGAATTCCTTACTATATGCTTCTACCTTTTCTTTATCTAATTTATAGTACTCTTTTATTTCCTTTCTCTTTTCAAGCAATTGCTCTAAAGATTCTAGGTTATATAGTAAAATACTTTCAATAATGTATTCTTTATATCTTTTTACTATCTTACTAGAAGTTGCATACTTTTCAAATATACTGTCAAACTCCTCTAATGATAATTTTTCTTCATTATGAATATTAAAAGTTTCTACAAGTATCTCTGGCTCATATACACCATAAGCTTCAGCAAAGGCTACAATATACTTTACTACTTCAATATATCTTTCGCTATCTTCATCATTACTCACATTATTTAATGCTTCTTTAACTTCTTTTGGCATTACCATAAGAACATCTTCATCTTTTAAATATGTAAATATTACACCATAATTTAATAATGGTACATAACTTAATAAAGAATTTTCAGTTGAAACTATATATTCTTTATTCTTTAAGCTATCTAATAACTGAAGATTTTCCTTAGCAAAACCATTTAATTTATCAATTAGTACTGAAGGTTCCATCATTGTTATCTTAATTGCCTCCACCAATTGATCCTTCTTCATTTTAGATCTCTGAGGAATCTCATATGAAGCTGCTATTTTACTTAATCTATCCTTAGTTAAATCAGATAAACATCCATCTAAAGTAAATTTAATTTCTTTCTTACATGCTAATTTTTTATTCATAGCTAATATTTCATCTACATTTTGCATTTCTTTCACTCCTACTTTTATCTTTATATATCTTACTTTAAATTCCCAACTTTCACAAGTTCTTTTATAAACAAACTTTTATTGTAATATTTTATAAATAAGGTATATTTTTTGAAATTTTAGGATAATAAATATTTATAGGAAAGTATTATATTTTTAAGGAGGGATTCTATGAGTATCTCCAATAATGATGATTTATTATCTGAACTCCTATGGTCAAATATTAAAACCGTTGTTGATGAAAATATAAAAAATATTAAAGATTTAAATTCCACTGAAGAGTATCATACTTTATTTAATGTCTTAAATAAATTTTATAAAATACTTATGGATATACAAAGTGATAAAAATCTTATGCTTTGTTTGTCTAATGAAGGTAAAAACCTTGTAAGAGAACTTTTTTTAGCCATTGAGCAAAGTCAAAGCTTAATCATTGTAAATTACAAAGACTTTACTTTAGATATGTGCTCATACATGGAAGAACTTTCTGATTCATTTATTTTATATCTTGATAAAAAAGATAAAATCAGTATTATACAAAATCAAATATATGATGCCATTTCTTTAATAGAATAATGATGAACTATAAAAGTTCATCATTATCTTAAATGTCTAATAAGTTTCTCTTATATGAAGAATATAACTTTCTTAGCTCTTCCATCTTTTCTTCAAGCTCTATATAAAGATTAGAAGCAAGCTCTAAATCTTTCTTATCAAAAGCTTCTTTTATTCTAGTAAATAAACTCTTATTTGTATATGTGTCCTTCATTAAATACACTCTTAAATTATTTATATTAGTCCAATTAGTTATATCTAAATCTAACGCCTTATCAACTGAATGAAGTGCCTTATATCCTCTTATCTTATCACCATAACTATTTAATACTCTATGGCTTATTTCTAATATCCATCTATTAGTTACTGCCATTTTTACACTGTTTATCAGTTGTTCAGTTAATACATCATTTCTCTTTAACACTTGCACCTTTTCTGGATATTTATCAAGAGCACTGATATTTTCATATATTGTTGCTGGAGCCTTACCAAAGTATTTATTTCTTTCTTCATCAGAAAAAGCTTCAAATACGTCTTCTTCACTTCTATATTCTCTATCTTTTTCTAGATACTCTGCTTCTTCCCCTGACTTCTTAGATATTTCAGCTAATAAATCATCTTGAGATTTATTATTATTTACAGCATATATTATACCATCAAGCATAGCCATATAAGATGTAGCCATTGTTAAGTATACATTTGAATGAGGATTTGGTGATCTAAGTTCAAATCTTGTAGCTAACGGACTAGCTAAATCTCTTATTAAGCCAACTAATATACTTCTATTTCTTGATGGATTACTTGGTGACATTCCTAGTGATGTTACAATACATACCGGTGCTTCAAAGCCTGGTTTTAATCTCTTTAAGGAATTATTAGTTGAAGAAATAAATGGATTCATAACTTCATAGTTCTTTAATATTCCCATTAAAGCACCGTAACCAATAATTGATAAGAAGTGTTCTTTATTTGTATGGAATAAGTTTATTCTCTTACCATCTTTAAGCTTTAAGCTCACTCCTAAGTGTACGTGCATTCCAGAACCTGCTACTCCATCAATTGGTTTTGCCATGAAAGTAACTTCTAATCCTCTTCTTCTGAATGTTTCCTGTACAAGTATCTTTACAAATAATTCATTATCTGCTGCTTGAACAGCATCTGCATATTTCCAATCTACTTCTATTTGTTCCATTATATGATTAAAATCACCACTTGAGCTTAACTTAGCCTTAACTCCACCAACTTCTTTATGACCCATCTCTGGTTCAAAACCATAAAGTTCCATTAATATAAGAGTTTCTTCCAATGCTGTACGAACGTTTCCTTTTGTTCTAGTCCAATAGTGTTCATGTAATTCTTGTGATGTTGATAGCTGTTCTATTTCTGCTACATCATTTGGTGTCTTAACCCAAAATTCTAATTCAGTAGCTGAAGTAACTATAATTTCTTCTATATCATCCTTAGAAATATTATAATCAGATAAAACTTCAGGATGATTATCAAATATATTCCATAGGTTTCCCTTAAATGTTTCGATGGCAGATCTTAGTATATTTCTTGAATCTACTGCCTTATTATCATGGTATAAGAAACAAGGAATTCTTAATGTACCAATTGGTTTTTGGGTTTCTGGATCAATAAAATCATAATTATAATCAACAAACCACTTTGCATTTAAATCTGCTATCATATCAACTTTAGCGTTATTAAGAGTTGCTATTCCTGGAAGTACAACAGAAGATCCATCTGTCTGTACAGCAACTCCATTAATAAATGACTCTAAATCATCTAAAAAAAGACTTACTGGTATTTTTTCATCTGTGTCATTTCCTGATAAGTCAACACCTACAAATGAAACAAATTTAATTTCTGAATGACTTTTTAATATGGCTTTAATATTTTCTTTAGTGTGTTTTTCTTTAGGTATAGTATAAATTAAATCCTTCATCATAAAACAATTCCCTCTTTTCCCGTCGAATATTATTTGATTTTTTTATAGAATTATTCGTATTTTATACATATTTTATTATAACTAACTTTTAGTGTCAATATTAACTTTTTATTTCATATAGATTCATTTTCCCTAGCCTTAATATATGAAATAAAAAACATATATGCCATATTAGTAATGTAGCAATTACTACCACAAGATAAGCAATAAATGGTGGTAAAATCCGTATATATCCTAAATTCACATGAAAAATAGATAAAAACATACCCCAAAAAATCTTCTTATATCCCTTCATCATTTATATTTCCTCCAACACTTTTAGGTACTTTATAATATCTAAAAACTTAAATTCATATGGTTCATAACTTATACTTTGTCCCCTTATATACCACTTCTCACCTTTTTCATTTATATAATATATCTTAGGAGATAATTGATATATAGTTAATTGCTTCATCTAGTCCTTTTTCATAATAAAAAATTATTTCACCTAAATTCACTTGTTGCTGACTTCCATCACTAAAATAAACAGTGGCACTATTAATAACAATGTTATCTAAAGGTTCCTTCTCAAAATATAACATTAATTGTACCGTCACTTCTCTAACACTATATATGCCATATATGGTTTCATTAAGCTCACCTGCATCATAATACATCCAATTACCAAAAGGTTCATATTCAGATGCATAGGCATAGTTATTCTCCCCCAACCCATCAAATTGTATTTCAGTTACAGTCTTTTTATCATTAACATTTGTTATATACTTTAATGTAAATAACTGTTCACAATATGAACCATTATATTATGGATCTTTATAGTAACTTAATGGATATTCACAATAATTTTCTAAAAAAACAGGTTTGTCTACTTTTAACATTATATTTGCTATCATTATAATGACTACTGATAGTATTATTATGCCAACACTACTTTTCAATAATTTATTATTTGTAATTTTACCCTCTTTTATCCTTTTTTAGAACATTATACTACACTTTTCTTACATTTTACATATTATATATAAAAGAACCACTCTTAGCTAAATTAATATCATTAGTGGTTCTTATCTTTATTACCTATTTATAATATACTATTTGTAGAGTTAGAAATTTATATGAGGTGTTATTAATGAAAAAGATTTTAAGACCTGCATGGGCTGAAATAGATTTAGATGCAATAGCTTATAATACAAGAAACATAAAACAATTAATTGGCCATAAAGACTTAATTGCAGTGGTAAAAGCAAACTGTTATGGGCATGGAGTCATAGATATAATTCCAACCTTGCTGGAAAATGGAGTTTCTCGCTTTGCTGTTGCAATGATTTCAGAGGCTCTTGAAATAAGAGAAAATAATATAACTGCACCTGTAATGATTTTAGGTTTTACACCTCTATACTTAGGTGAAGAGCTTATTAATAATGATATTGAACAAACTGTTTATGATTTAGATTATGCAAGAGAGCTATCAAAAATAGCCTTAAGCCTTAATAAAAAAGCTAAAATCCACATTGCCATGGATACTGGAATGGGACGAATTGGATTCTTGCCTAATGAGAAATCAATTGATGATATAACTGAAATTTATTCCTTAGAAGGTATTGATGTAGTAGGAATTTTTACTCATTTCTCTACATCCGATGAAAAAGATAAGGAATATAGTCATCAGCAATTTACTAAAATGATGTCAGTGATAGATGAACTTGAAAAAAGAGGTATAGATATTCCACTTAAGCATGTAGCTAATAGTGGTGCTATCATTGATTTACCTAGTACTTATTTAGATGCTGTGAGAGCTGGAATAATTCTTTATGGCTATTACCCTTCAGACGAAGTAAATAAAAGTAATCTTGCTTTAAAACCTGCTTTAACTTTAAAAGCAACTATAACTAATGTAAAAACTCTTGAAAAAGATATGTATATAAGCTACGGCAGAACATTTAAAACTAGTGACAAAACAGTTGTTGCCACAATACCAGTTGGTTATGCCGATGGCTATATAAGAAAACTTGGTGAAAATGGTAAGGTCATAATTAAAGATCAATTTGCTCCTATAATAGGTCGAATATGCATGGACCAATTTATGATTGATGTCACAAATATTCCAGATGTAAAAATTGGCGATGAAGTAATTCTTCTTGGAGAAAAGAATAATCTTAAATATAATGCAGATGATATAGCCGAAAAGCTTGGCACTATTAATTATGAAGTTACATGTATGCTTAAATCTAGACTTCCTAGAGTATATATTAAAAACAAGCATATTATAAATGTTAAAAATCATATATAGATAATAAAAAACAGTAGATAAGTTTTATCTACTGTTTTTTATTAGATTGTTGATTATTTTCTAACACAAAAGAGTAAAATTATCCTCTAAAGTGCTTTACCATTGAAGCTATTGATTCATTAAACTCTTCTGTTGATGAATTTTTAAATACCATTAATCCTGGAATATCTGGTTTTTCAAAATTACATCCGCTTATATACTTGTCCCAATTTTCTAGTTTCCAAGTATCACGATCAGAATTACGTTCGATCATTCTTTGGTGGCATACTTCTGGATCTGTTTCTACCCAAATTACTACTAACTCAACATCTCTTTCTGCAAGTTTAGCACGTAAGTTGTCCATATATTCTTTATCTCTTACTTCTCTAGTAAATGGAGCATTTACTAATGCTGTATCACAGTAATCTAAAGCTTCTAAAGCTAAATCTAGTGCTACATCATATTCATAATTTCTTATATGTTCTTCAAAGAAATCTGAACTTCTGTTGTATTCTTCTCCAGCAACTACAAATATTTGCTTAGATAATCCAATTAAAGTATCTTTATCTAAGTATACTATTGGATTTAATGCTTTTGCTAACTCTTTTGATACAAATGTCTTTCCACAAGCTGGTGGTGACGTTACTAAAAGTAAACTTTTCATATGTATTCCCCCTATTATTTATTATTTAAAAATAATAAACAAAACTCTTAAATTTTTTTTCCACAATAATATTATAATTTCATATATCTAATTAGTAAAGGATGTGAAACGATAAAAAAAGTCATATTGTTAATAATAAAACAAATTTTTAACAGGATTCGCATCTTTTTATTAATTACATATCCTTTTTATTATAATCCCATTGCTTTTTAGTATATTTTTTTCATAAAGATTTGTAAATAAATTTATTCCTTCGTCTTCTATTTCTATATCTTCTTTTGAACAATTCAATATTACTTTAATCTTATGATTATAATCATCTAGCTTTATATACTCAACTATTCTATCACCTTTCAAATCATTGGTAAAATGAAAATTTCTACTTCTCAATATAGGTTCATTTTTTCTTATAGATATTAATTTCTTAATCATTTCTATTCTTTCATCATACTTGCCATCTTCTATTTCTCCCCAAGGCATACATCTTCTACAATCAGGATCATGTGCTCCTTCAAGGGCAATCTCCGTACCATAGAATATACATACTGTACCCGGCATAGAGAAAAGAACTGCTAATTGTTGATAAAATTTATCTAAGTTTTGGCACCTATTAATAAGTCTTTCTGTATCATGGGAATCTAATAAGTTAAATAAAACATCATTATTTTGCTGCATATACATTGTATAACATCTATTTATTGAATATTCAAAATCTTCTTTAGTAAGTTCTTCATCTAACCAAAAGTCAGATATACTTCCTGAAAGAGGATAATTCATTACTGCATCAAATTCATCGCCTTTAAGCCATTCAATGGAATCATGCCATATTTCACCTAAAATATAAAAATCATCTTTAATTTCCTTCATTCTACTTCTAAGCTCTTTACAGAATTTATGTGATACTTCATTGGCTACATCCAACCTCAATCCATCTACATCATATTCTCTAACCCACATTTCACAAATATCTAGAAAGTAATCTCTAAGCTCTTTATTATTTGTATTTAACTTTGGCATATTATCACTAAAAGCAAAGGAGTAATAGTTTCCTTTTCTTGCATTTTGCCCTCTTTCTTCAAATGGCCATTTATTAACCATAAACCAATTATAATATTTAGAATTAGGTCCTTTTTCTACAACATCCTGCCATGGTGCAAATTCATAGCCACAATGATTAAATACTCCATCTAACATTACTCTTATTCCTTTTTCATGAGCTATCCTTACAAGGTTTTTCATTACTTCCTTATTACCAAAATGAGGATCTATATTGGTATAGTCCTTGGTATCATATTTATGACTACTAGGTGATTCATTTATAGGTGTTAAATATATGCCTGTTATTCCTAAATCTTTTAAATAATCAATTTTATCTATTATTCCTTGTAAATCTCCACCATAAAACTCTTCATTACTTACTTTATCATTAAATCCAGCCCAAGGCTTTACACTTTCTGGATTACGTGTAGCATCTCCATTACAAAATCTTTCAGGGAAAATTTGATACCACACCGTATCATTTACCCACTTAGGAGTCTTAATGATATCTTCACTATTCATCCATGGGAAAGTAAAACATTGCATTAACCCTTTGCTATTTTCAATATGCTCTTTTGTATAAAATCCATCTTCTAAATAAAACCAAGTTTCATCTTCTGTTACTAGCTCAAAGTAATATTTACATCTTTTAAATTCTGGCTTTAATGTTGTTGTCCACCATATATGATTTTTTAACCTCTTTTTATAATAAATTTTTTCTCTTCTGCTTTGCCATTTTTCTTTTCCGCCTAATATACCATTTATAAACGGATCTTCATAATGTATATATACTTCCTTTATATCATATCCTGTCTTTAAATTTATAATTAAATCATATTCATTTAGTGGATAGCAATAATTATCACTAGTCCTATGATATATTGATCCAAAATCCATAAAAACTCCTCCAAACCTTTTATTATTACATTACTGCCCTTTATCTTTATACTTTTATAATCTATATTAAAATTATAACCCCCATACACTCATTTTTAAATAATACATATATGACTCCAAATAAAACAAAACTGCCATAAAAAAAGCAATACACCTACGTGTATTGCTTTTTTTATGATGAATGATGAATGATGATTGATGAATTGCGGAATGAACTTCTAAGAAGTTCAAAAAATATATATTTTCAGAAATTCTACGAATTTCATCCTTAATTCATAATTCGTAATTCATAATTCATCATTTTAACTTAAATAAGCTCTTTTCTAATGAATGAGTTTTTCTCTACTTTGTATGGAACCTTAACTTTACACATCATTCCTGGATGTGGACATGATTCTAATTTGTTACCTTCTAAATCATAAAGTTCTTCTACAACAAATTCTCCACCATCAGAGTTTGAAGAAAGTATTTCTACTTTTTCTCCCATTGAGAACTTATTTCTTTGCTTACATGTAGCTATTTGAGTTTCTTCATCATATTCATGAACAATTGCCACTACATCATATTCTCTTACATGGTTATTTGTTTTGTAAATTATTCCTTCATGCTTTGGTTCATTAAAGAAGAAACCAGTATGATATTCTCTATGGCTTACTTTATACATTTCATCTAATAATGCTTTAGGTAGCTTATAGTTTTCCGGGTCTTCACAATATAAATCTATTGCTTGTCTATATGCCTTAACAACTAGTGCTAAATAATATTCACTCTTATTTCTTCCTTCTATTTTAAGTGATTGTGCTCCTGCTTGCATAAGCTCTGGTATATGCTCAATCATACATAAATCTTTTGAATTCATTATATATGTTCCATGCTGATCTTCTTCTATTGGGAAATATTCATTTGGTCTTTTTTCTTCTACTAGAGAGTATTTCCATCTACAGCTTTGTGCACATGCACCTCTATTAGAATCTCTTCCTGTCATATAGCTTGATAAAAGACATCTTCCTGAATAAGAAATACACATTGCTCCATGAACAAATATTTCTAGCTCTAACTCTGGAGAAATATTTTTACGTATATCCTTAATATCTTGTAATGTGCTTTCTCTTGCTAGTACTACTCTTTCTGCTCCTAGTTCTTCCCACATGTTGCAAGCTGCATAATTAGTTGTGTTTGCTTGAGTACTTATATGTATTGCTAAATTAGTGTACTTTTTAACTAATGCTAGTACACCTAAATCTGAAACTAGAACAGCATCTACACCTACTTCATCTAGTCTTTTTAAATGCTCAATTAAGGCATCTATTTCACTGTTCTTAGGCATTATATTAACTGTACAGTAAATCTTTTTCCCTAAACTATGTGCGTATTCTACTCCTTCCTTCATTTCCTCATATGTAAACTTTTGTGCAGTAGCTCTTAGTGAAAATGCTCCTCCTCCAAAATATACTGCATCTGCTCCATATTGAAATGCAATCTTTAATTTTTCTAAACTACCTGCTGGAGCTAATAATTCAGGCTTATTTATAATCTTTGTCATATGGTATCTTCCTTTACAATTATTTTTTAATAATATCTATTATATATCAAAGAGATAAATTTTTAAATTATATATAAATGGGATGTTTCATAATTATACTGTATTCAAAAAAGGGAATTCAAATACGAATTCCCTTTTTTATTGGCTAGTATCAAATATTATTTTGATACAGCCTCTTTAGATTATTTTCTTGTTTCGTAAATTTCTTTTTCAACTGAAATGAATATATCAGCAATTACTTGGTAAGCTTTTCCCCATGCTTCTATAACTTCATCAGTAGCTGCATCTCCTAATACTTCTTTTATAGTTAATAAAAGGTTTTTTCCTACGATTGGGTAATGTGCAGCTTGGATTCCACTATTGCAGTGAACTTCTCCAATTTTCTTAACTACTGGTAAAATAGCTGGCAGGTTATCTATGTTTTGAGCAGCAGCTAATATTGTCATTGCTAAAGCTTTTGGTTGTTCACCAGAAGCTTGCTTGTCCATATTAAATAAAGGTTTTACTTCTGGATTATTAGCAAACATATTCTTGTAGAAAGTAGTTGTTATTTCTAATCCGTGAGCTTTTAATGCTGGTACTGTACTTTTTATTATATCGATTGTCTTTTGATCTAACATAATTATTTCTCCTCTATCTAATTATTAATTAATAATAATTATTTGTTATTTATTTTATGAATTTAATATATCACAAAGAATTTAAATGTGCAAGTAAAATAAACATTTAATTTTTATTTTTCTATAAATTCTTCAAGAGATTAAAAATATTTTTGCATATTTACTATTGAAGTATTTTTCTCAAAAACCTTTCTCTAATCAAATATGAATATCTATATAATAAATAGTATGGACATATAAGCCATATAACTGCTGAAGAATTATTAATGAATATACTTTCTTTTAATATACAAATAGCCATAAAAGTAATGATGAATAGTGCAAGAATGGCTATAAATAATTCTTTCATAGAGTAAATCTTAATATTTCTCTTATTTACGAAAAATAGTGTTATGGTAATTATAGTGCATAAAGCTATTTTACTTAAATATGAAATTACATAAATATCAATCATATATTTCTTCATATAAATAACATATTTTACCTTATCCATACATTCTTGAAAAAATTTACTCCAATAATCAAAATCAGACCATTTGTTTGGAAGAATATCCACTGGAATAGATATTTTGTATCTTGTTATACAAAAGAATGCAGTTATCCATACTATTATCATCATAATACTAAATATGAACAATACTGGTCTATCTTTAATTTCAATAGCTTTTTTTAAAGCACTACATACTATAATCAATAATATTATTAATGGTAAAAGGCTTGTACACATTTTTCCTAAGTTATAATAAACTGTAGAATTAACGCCATATTCTTTCACACCATATCTCTCACTTATAAGCTTTATATTTTCTATACCATCATTGCTTATATCAATAAGTAATCCTTGAATTTTATCTTTTGAATCACTTTCTGCTTGCATTATTATAGTATCTTCCATTGCTCTATGGATGCCTCTAATAATAAATTCTCTATTATCATAAATAATTGTATTACCTATGACATCATTGCTACCAAAAAGCTTATATGCTGTTTCTTCATCAATTAAGCACCCTTTTATATCATCTTCAAATAATACGGGTCCTTCTGCCACAAGATAAGAGTTGCCACAAATAAATATTATGTTACTTTCTATTGTCCTATTAAAATTATTATTTAATATACTTTGCTTTTCTTTTTCATACCATCCTGTGAAGGCCAGAGGATTATCTTTATCTTTTTCTTCTTGCTGCATCTTATAAATATCAGCAGGAAGATATTCTTCTTTATCAAAATATATATTAAAAGTATTTTTTACTGAAGTTAATCTATTGGTATATCCTATAGATAATACCCAGCATATAATCATAGCCAAAACTAAAGCTATCTTAATTACATGGCTAAATATCCTCTTCATTTATTCTTCCTCCAAACGGACTCTATCGCCTTCTTTTATAGTCTTATTACTGCTAACTATAATTTTCTGGCTATTACTTATAGTACCTTCTGTTAAAGCTGCATAAGTATCATTTTTATCTGCTATAGATACATCAACTCTCACAGCAACTTTTTCTGTCCCTAATATAGTATCCTCTTCTCCTACCACTAATATATAGTATTTATCTTGTCCTTCTTGATGTAATGCTTCCAGCGGCACACAAACTTGATACTTCTTGCTCTTGCTAGACAAAGTAAGGTTTCCACCATCTCCTATTTCTCCTACACCAGTTGGTAATAGTACTGAAACCTTGTAATTATCATCTTCGCCTTTACTTATGCTATCTATAGTTAAATCTCCTATTTCATTATTAGAATTACCTATTTTTAATACTACTGATTGCCCTTGCTTAGCGTATTTTTTTAAATCCTTAGATAATTCTGCTACAAACTTATATCCTGATTCTTTATCTGCTAAATATACTGCACTTCCTGCGCTAGTAACATCACCTGCTACTACTGCTACATTAGTTACAATACCTTCCTTCTCTGAAACAAATTTTCCCTCTGCTCCTTCAATCTTTTTTAGATTTTCAAGTTTCTTTTTAAGTTCATCAGTATTAGATGCTTCTTTAACATCTTCTAAGGCTCTCTTTTCCATTAAAAGATTACTACTTTTATCATTTACAGCTTGATTATAAGCAGTTTTTTTTAAATTATAATCATATTCAATGGCTTCCTTATCTAGTGATTGTTTTTCCTCTTCACTGGCATTATTATATTTATTTACTAAATTTTCTGCTTCTTTATATGCATCTAATGCATCTGAAATTATTTTATCTTGCCTAGATACTGCTAAATTGTAGTCCTCAGTAGCTCTAGATAAATTCTTTTCTTTTTCAGATATTTCATTTTCAACTTGCTGAATCTGTGACTTTAAATCAGTTAAGTCTATTTCAAATAATGTATCTCCCTCTTTGATTTCACTGCCTGGATATACATTTACATGTGAAACCTTTAGATTTTCAATTACATCAATACCCTCTTCTCTATTTTGAATTATGCTTCCATTAGCTTCAACTTCATGGGTAATAGTCATTCCTTTTAATGTTTCAGTCTTTACAATTGGAATCAATAAAGAATCTGCAAATCTTGATAAGATAGTAAGAATAAACATTAATACTAAAAAATAACCTAAAATCTTCAAAGCTTTTTGCTGTAAGGTTTTGTTTTCCTTACTTTTCCACTGATATTTTATTATTTCTTTTATCTTCATATTATCATTCCTTTACTGCTGTTGATGCTATTCCCTGTTCTAGATAACTTTGACCTGCAAAAAATACTATTATTGCTGTTATTAATGTTACAGCAGATGCTACAAATGCTACGTCTGCATTTTCTAAGCCAATGCTAGGCAAATACAATGATAAAGGCCAAAGACTCTTATCCTTTAAAAATGTTAATGGTTGTTCAATTAAATTCCAATATTCTAAAAATCCAAGGATTATTGCTGACATGATTCCAGGCTTTCCTAAAGGTATTCCTATCTTAATAAAAATTTTAAACTCGCTGGCACCATCTAATCTTGCACATTCTATAATACTTTCTGGAATGCTGACAAAAAATCTATACATTATAAATACAGGAAAAGTTGAAAAAACTGCTGGTAACACTATACTCATTACTGTATTTATAAGTTTCATCTTATCTAGCACCAAATATGTTGAAAGCATTGTAACTTGGAATGGCATAAGCATAAGTACTATATATAAAGTAAATAGTAGCTTCTTATGTGGAAATTCATATCGTGCAAATCCCCATGCTGCTGCTACTGATACTAATAACTGTCCTATTAAAATACTAACTGTCATACCTACTGAATTCCAAAACATTACAAAAAATTTCGGTGTATCTAATAAAAGCTCTACATATGATCTTAAAGTTGCATACTTTGGTAGTACACTCCAGGTAACATATCCATTTCCATCATTTAACACAGGTCCTAAATACTCTTTGATTTCTGCAGCTCCCATAATAGATCCTGAAAGTAGAAATACTATAGGAAAACACATTATCATTGCTAAAATAAACAAAAGTAAAGTTATTATCTTCTTTTTCATATTATCTACCTTTCTTTAATCTTCTCTTTCCCAAGCTTTCTGTAATAGTGCTATTAGAATATATATCACTATGGCCATAATAACCGATCCTGCTGACATCTTCCCAAAGGATAAATCTCTAAACCAATTATTAAATAAATGTTGCAAAACATACATACTTTTATCTGGATAATCTCCACCAATAAGATAAGCCTCTCTAAATACCTTAAATGAATTTAAAAGAGATAGCACTGATACTGTATATAATGTAGTCTTCAAATTAGGAAGAGTTATTTTAGTGAAACATTTCCATTCACTAGCACCATCAACTCTAGCTGCTTCGTAAATACTTTCAGATATACAGCTTAAACCTGCAAGCCATAAAACAATATTATAGCCAAGATTTTTCCATATATAACTAAAAACTAATATCCAAAAGGCAAAGTCTGTATTCATCCAGTCAGCTCCATGGCCCCCTAGATTTACTAACCATGCACTTAATGCTCCATTTTCATGAAAAAATATTTTCCATATCAATACTATAGAGGCTATAGGCACAGCCATTGGTATTAAAAAAGCTGTCTTTATTATATAGGCATTTCTTATAAACCTCTGCATTAACACTGCTATTGTAAGAGAGATTATAAGTAATAATGGAATACATATAAAAACAAATTTTAAGGTATTTATTGCAGCTAACTTAAAAGCTGCATTTTTAAATACCTCCATATAATTATGAAAAAATACAAAATCCCTTGTTATTGGACTTTGAAAAGATCGTATAACTACATCTGCAAATGGAATTAAAATAAATATACTTACTCCTATTAAGCTTGGCAGGATAAAAAACAATCCTGCCATTTCATATTTTTTTCTTTTCCTTTTCTTTATCTTTTCCATACTATTCCGCCAATATTAAATCAATATTATCGCCTATACTCTTAACAACTTCATCTAAATTTCCATTTCCATTTGCATATTTATCAAATGCCTTTGACACTTCTTGTAAAACAATAGTATTAACAGTAACTGGAGTCTTTAAACTTTCCACTTCAGATTTAAATATATTGAAGTATTCTTTTGTTGGCCAATACATTTCTAACTCAACTATTGTTCCATTTTCATCTGAAAAGCCCCATGTGCCAATAGATTGACCTTCACTATAAGGTTCTCCATTTTCTCCAACAAAATCATCAGCATATGGATATTCTGACATCTTATCAAAGGCAGCTTTATTAATAGGCAATCCATCATAAGATTCTTTGCTTTGACTTTCTTCACTTAATAAATAGGAAATAAACTTCTTAGCTATTTCTTTATTATCACTTTTTGCATTAATTCCCATTAAGTTTTTTGGTACAAATATTCCAGATGTTTGTCCATTTATTAGAGCATACGTTATATCTTCATTAGCTTTATTTAAAGAATACATTTGTTCTATGAAATCTACTCCACTAATAACTCCTACTGCAAGCTTCTTAGCGGATTCATCCATAATGCTCATTGGACTTAAATAATTATCTAAATAATAAATATCTGTATCCTCACCATATTCATCTATATAATACTGCATACTTTTCTTATATTCTTCATATTGATCCTCATCATAAGTTGCTACATATGCATCATATATTTTTTTTGCTTCCTCTAAAAACTCTTTTATATTATCTTCATTTATTGTATTATCTTCATTTAGCCACGTACTGCCATTAGCATAATAAAGCATACTCACAAGCATTGATGGAGTATACATTTCAACATATTTCTCCTCATTTGCTTTTCCAGAGTTTTCTGCTGATTTAACTAACGCTTCACTTAATGTCTGCAAATCAGTAACTGAGCTTACATATTCAGTTGTTCCTGCCACTACAGGAATTTTAATCTTTGTTGGAATTGAATATACTTTTCCATCTTTATCTGTATATGCATCTATTATATTTTCAAATAATAAATCATTCTTTGTATACTCTTCTATAACATCACTTATATTCTCTAATAATCCTTGTTCAAGATATGATTCTGACATACCATCAAGTAAGATTATATCTGGTCCCTTACCTGCCATTATCTCAGTATTTAAAGTTCTTAAAGCATCTGATTCTGTCACTGCATCCTCACCGGAAATACCAGTTTCAAGCTTAACATATATATCTGGATTTGCTTTTTGAAATAGCACTATATTTTGTCTTATATTATAATCTTCATATAATGAATAAACTGTTATTTGATTTTCTGGTGTCTTTGGTGTATCAGCTGAATAAATAAACTTTATGATACTTGTACCACCTTCATGGCTATTGTAATCTTGTCCACAAGCCAAGAAAGTGTTATCTTTTCCTACAACAAATGCCCTAATATACATATTGTCATCACCTATTGAGCTTAATGTTCCTTCTACAATTTGCTCTACTTCTTTGCTCCCCAATTCATATTTATAAAGCCCTGTGGTATTGCTATAATATATAGTCTTATCATCATCTGAAAATATATTAGAAATACCATAGAATTTAGAGTTATTTTCATATAATACTTCACTTTCTAAAGCCTCTATGTTTCCTAGTTCTTTACCACTTTCTAAACTATATTCCTTTACGGAAGTATCTCCAAGAACTAATAAAGAATCTCCTAAAGTAACAAAAGCATTAATATATGAATCGTCTAAGACAAATTCATTTTTCATTTCACCACTAGCTGGATCTAATTGATATATCATTCCATTATCATTGGAAAATACAATATCTCCATTATTAGCAAACTTAAAAGTATAATAATAGTATCCTCCATAGTACATTTCATCATCTTCTGACTCTTCCTCTGCACTTTCAGATATTTCATCTAAAGAAATATCATGTATACTTCCTTCAGCATCTATAAAAGCATATTTATATTCTGGCTCATAATATTTATCATCCTCTACAGCATCCTCTGACTCTTCTGCACTATCATCTAAAGCTTCCTCTTTTAAATTTTCGCCTTCTTCATATTCTGTATAATCATAAAAACAGTATGAAATAAAAATCTCTCCATCTTTTGATAAAATTGCATTATTCACTGATAGCATGTCATTTTCTGAATCACCTTGTGGTAAATTTATATCTTTTCTATTCCAGCTTTTACATTCATCTTCTGAAATATAAAGCTCAATTTCATTTTCACCATAAGCTAGCATTCCTATAGTTCCATCTGCAAGAACTCTTAAATCTCTTACATCATAAATCCCTTCAGGTGCATCATAGAATTCTTCTATATATCTTCCCATTTCTGATGTATCACTTGTTTTAGTACAGCCAAACATACTTAAGGCAAATATACTACTTAAAGCTATTAAGGCATATTTACTATTTACTTTCCCCATAAACTCCCTCCAAATGTTAGTAATATTTTGATTTTATCATAGTATTTACAAAAAATATACAATATTGTAATTATATTTGATTTTTGTATAATAATATATACTTAGTGTAAATGCTAATTATTGATATATTATTACATAATTATTACAACTTAATTACATATAAAAAGCTTCCAGTAGCTAGAGCTACTGGAAGCCTTTTTATATTATTTCGTCTTCTTTTAGTAATTTATATAATGTAGGATTTACATTAAATTCTTTAATTAATGAATTAACTTCATTTAGAGACTTAGCCTGTTTTTCTTTAGATATATTCGCCTTGGATGCCCTTATTAAGATATTTTTAGGTGAATGTGCAATATCAATAAATTCTAGTAATTGAGTCTTATATCCTGCACATTCTAAAAGGTTTGCTCTTACACTATCTGTCATTAAAGCTGCAATTCTCTCTTGTACTATACCATACTTAGTCAATATTGAAAGATTTTCACTTTTCATTTGAGTATTAAATTCATGCTGGCAGCATGGAACTGAAAATATCATTTTTGCATTCCATTTTATAGCATTATATAAAGCATAATCTGTTGCTGTATCACAAGCATGAAGGGTTATAACCATATCTACTTTGTTATTATACTTATATCCATTAATATCACCTAATTCAAAGCTTAAATTTTTATATCCATAGTTTTTAGCAATATCATTACATTTCTTTATTACATCTTCTTTTAAATCTAATCCAATCATTTTTACATCGATTTTTTTTATTTCTACAAAGTAATAATATAAAACAAATGTTAAATATGATTTTCCACATCCAAAATCTAATATTGTAAGTTCTTTATAATCATTTTTCTTTATTTCATCATCAATTATTTCTATGAATCTATTAATTTGCTTGTATTTATCATATTTAGAATTTATAACTTTTCCTTCCTTAGTAAATACACCTAAATCAATTAAAGGCTCTATGATCATGCCTTCTTTAAGTATGTAATTCTTTTCTTTATTATGTCCCTTTTTAGCAAGCTTTTCATTATTGCCACCTTTTTTGCTACAATGTACTTTTCCTTTTTTAGAAATCTTCACATCATATGTAGTTACATTTGACCAGGCCGTAAATTGTTTATAATTTCCTACTGTATATTCTAATACGGCAGTTTCAATTTCCTCTAAGGATATATTTTCATGAAATACCTGTTTATCTGTAAACTTTTCAATTTGGTAATATTTTTTAGTTTTATTTTCCTTTAAAAGAATATTTATCTTATTATATTTTACATCTTTGTTGGACTTATTACTTATAACTAATTTTATTATTTCTTCACTGAAGATATCATTAATTATTTTTTTTAATTCTTCCATAAATTTAGTTCACCTTTTCCTTTTTAAATATGCTATCTTTATTATATCCATGATTTTATTTAATTCAAAGCTATTAATCCTATAATTTTTAACAAAAAATTAAGCACAAATAAAGCAAGTAAAAATAAAAAAGAGGTTTCCCTCTTTTTTAATAATTATTATCAAAATATTAAACCTTTTATTCTAACTCTTTTATAATTGCACTTTCTATATTTGAAATAACTATATCATCACTAAATTTTTCCACAGATGATATACATACTTGTTGTAAAGGTAATGCTATTTTATTGGTGATTATATTATTTATTATTTCTGCAACCTTAAAATAATCATTTTTATCAACAAGCCATCCATTAATTCCATCCTGGACTATATCCATAGGACCTCCGCATCTAGTAGCTATAACTGGTATACCTTTAGATAATGCTTCTGCTAAGACCATAGCAAATCCTTCTGTATTTGAAGTTGAAATACATATACTAGCTTCCTCTACAGATTCCCAAGGATCTTCTTTCCATCCACTCCAACTTATATTTTCATTTATTCTTAATATTTCAGCAGCACTTTCTAACACTTTTCTTTTACTACCATCACCAATTATGGTAGCTTTCCATTTTCCATTTATTTTGTTTAAGGCATGCAAAAGCATAAATAAATTTTTTTCTTCTTCAAGCCTACCAATACTTAATATTTTAAAAATACCATCTTGAGGCCTTTTTATAATGTTCCCCTTCTTTATACTAATTGGATTGTTCACTAAATATATATTTTTTCCCTTATCATAGCTCCTTATTCCATCACTAACTGCTGAACTTATTGCCAAATGTGCCTTAGCATAGGTTATCAAATATGGATCTCTATAAATATTTATATCTCCATGGAGCCAAGATAAAATAGGTATTTTTTTGTCAGTTCTTGCTGAATTAAGCCCTAAACTACATATATAGCTTTGAGATGGTATATTACCTGCAATACATACATCTGGATATCCTATTTTCTCCATAAGATGTCTATAGCCTTCTCCTAAATTTTCATAAGATTCACTTTCTATTCCATTACCATAATAATAAACCTCTTCTAAAGAATCTATCCATTTTACATAGGGAGGAGCATATGCCATCATTACCCTTACCCTATGACCTTTTTTCCTAAGACCTTCAGATATCTTTGTAGTAACAGTTTCTACACCTCCTCGTCCTCCAACATAGTATAATGCTATATCTATTAACATCTTTTTTCACCTAATTTCTTTATCATAAGCGTGTAAAGCCATAGAATTTATAATAAGTTTTTATTATTACTTCCTCTATTTTATTTATAACTACTTGTTCATCAAATTTCTGTATTGAATCAATACAAACTTCTGCTTTAGGTAAAATATATTTACCATTTTGAATATTAGACAATATCTCTGATAATCGCATATAATCCCCTACTGGGTATAACCATCCATTAACACCTTCAGTGACCATATCTTCAGGACCACCACACTTAGTAGTTACCACTGGAATCCCTCTAGCTAAGGATTCTGCTGTAGTCATTGAAAATCCCTCATATAATGATGAAATCACTGTAACAGATGCCTCCTTAACAATATTCCAAGGGTTCTCATGCCATCCAGCCCACTGGATATTTTCATTAATTTTCTTTGCTTCTGCTAAAGCTCTTAATGTAGAATAGTGACCTCCATCCCCAACTACTATAAGCTTCCACGGCTGTTTCAAAAGCGCTAATGCATTAATTAACGTCCCAATATCTTTCTCTGGGCTAAGTCTTCCTACTGATACTATAGTCAGCATTTCTTTTGGTCTATCTATAATATCTACATTCTTTACCTGCACTGGATTTCCCACAACATATATATTCTCTCTATCTAGAGCCACAGCTAAATCATCGGCTAGCTTATTACATAATGCCATATGCGAATTACTGAAACTTAAAAATTCTCTACCTCCATAGGCACTTACAGGTCCATGTAACCAAGAAATCTGTGGAACACCTCTATATGATTTTCCATTTAAGGCAATATTGCAAATATAGCTTAAATTTGTGGATTGAGTTGCTATAGCTATATCTGGTTTCCCCTTTTCTTCAATAGCCTGTCTATATTTCATTGCATATTTATATAATCCTGAATTTATCATAGAAAAAGGAATATCTTCACCATAATAATATATTTCATCAAAATTTCTTTCCCATTCAATATATTCTGGCCTATATGCTTGAAATACTCTAACTCTATGCCCTTTCTTAACTAATCCTTTATATACCTTTGATATAACATTTTCTAATCCACCTCTACCTATGGCATAAATAAGAACTATATCAATTAGCATATATGGTCTCCCCTTATTAAATTTATAATTATTATCTGACAATTTAATATATGTTTTTTGACCAAATTTTGTACGAAATGGATATAAATTATATTTGTTTTTTACTTATTATTTTAAAATATCTACTTTATATTTATATAATTATGAATTTTTAATAACAATTTCCATTTTTATACAATTTATGTTATGATAATTATATTACTTTTTATAGAAGAAAGGAGTATTATATGAGTTGTTGGACTATACTGGAAATTAATCCTACAAAAGATTTAAAGGAAATAAAAAAGGCATATTCAAGATTAATAGAGTGCTATAACATTGAAAAAGATACTAATGAATACACCATTCTGACAAATGCTTATGTAAAAGCAATGTCACTGGTAAATACTTCAGTAAAAGATATGTCTAAATGCTTATCTAACAATTCAATGGACTATACTTATGAAAATATTAAAAGTTATTGTGATGACTCATTAGATAATAAAAATTACATATCTGATTTTAATTATAGACTTAACTATATATACACCAATCCAACCTTAAGATTTAGCATTGATAGTTGGGTGGAATTATTAAAGTCTTATATGTTTATCAATAAAGATCTACTGAGTATTTTAGAAAAAGATTTAATAAATTATATTTTTATTCATAGATATATACCTCATGAAATATTTTTACTTTTTGATAAATATTTAAAATTTAACCAAAGAGAATCAGAGCTTTATGAGAAATATCCAAAAAATATGGTTGATTTTCTGCTACAAGAAATAAATCATCCTCTTAATTTGAGCTATAACTATCTTTCAACCATTAGTAAGGATAAAATAGAAGAATATCTTGAACTTAGAGAAAAAGCATTTATTTATAGTAGTGATAAAAATGTTATTGAATATCTTAGTAAGGCCTATTCTATCTACGCTTATGACCTAGATTTATTAAGACTTCTTGGCACCTATTATCTTAATAAAAATGATACCATAAGTGCATTAACATATTTTAGAGAAGCTTTAGAAATAAATAGCTCTGATATGTACTGCTTAGCAAGCTTTGGACATCTTTTAGTAAAAACGAAACAATATGCTAAAGCAATACTTTATCTTGAAAAATATACATCAAAATTAAAAAATCATCTTAATATTAATGCATTAACTGATTTAGCTTTAAGCTATTACTATTCTTATGAATATTTTAAAGCTTTAGATTTATTTCAATTATTAAGTAAACTAACACCACAAAATACAACTCTTAATAAATATATTAATGCTATCAAAGAGAAAATTGAAAATGTACCTAATGATAAAATTACTCCATCACCAATGTATAAAAGATTTATTACTTCAAAAGAAACTATACTTATTAATAAATTAAATGAAATTTATACCAAATTCCAATTAAGGATAGATATTGATAACTGGAAAAACTTACTAAGTTATCAGATATTCTCTCTAGAAGAACTTTCCTTTTATATTGAACAAATAATCATTGAATATCTAACAACTCATAAGTTCATCCCTAATGAAGTGTTTATCTTATTTTCTAATCACTTCAAATGGCTAGATAGAAAAAAAGAGCTTTTTCATATGTATACTAATTTAGATATCAATATTCTTTTCAAAAATTTATATGAGCTAAATCCATTATCATATAGCCATTTAAAAGACATTGATGATGAGACTTTAAACCACTATCTTGAATTAAGAAGTCTTGCATTTTATTCATTAGATAATAATATAAATGAAACCCTTAATTATTTATCTGAAGCATACAAGATTTATTCCAATGATTATGAATTTTTTAGGATTTATGGTGATTATTATTTATCATTAGATAAATATGATAAAGCAGAAAAATACTTTACTAAGTCCCTTTCCTTAAATGATTTAGATTATTATTCCATGTATAGGCTTGGTATTATTTTTTCTCAAAGACAGGAATATTCTAAAGCTCTTATCTATCTAGAAAAGCTTTCTTTAATAAAAAAAGATATCTATTTTATTCATTCAGAAGAATTCTTAATGGAAATTGCTTTATGCTATTACTATACTAATAATCTTATTCTTGCAAAAAAATATTTTAAAAAACTAAGACTTATTAATAACAGCCTTCATTTTATAGATATTTATTTAAAAAATATAAATTATAGATTAAATGGCGTCAATAAAAAAGCAATTCCTATTTCTGTTATTTCTAATCCTAATTATAATGATGAGCACATTTTTTTAAAATTATTTAAAAACTCCAAGCGAAAAATCTCTTTATTATTTACTTAAAAAAATAAGATATAGTAATACTATATCTTATTTTTATCCTCTTCAATTTTGCAATGCTCACAACATATTGCTTTTTCACATTCTAAAGTATTTCCACTAAGGATTACCTTGCTTCTTGCTAAAGTCCTGCAAGTATTTTTCATATGATAACTTTTACCATTTGGTGTCCAATAGACTATAACTTCTTTTTCTTTTGGAATTTCAATACTTTCATTGCTTTCAACTTCTTTTTCTACGTCTTCATTAGCTTCAACTTCCACTAATGGTGCTTCATTTATTACTTGTCCAGTTTTAATATTATTTTCATCTTTCTTAATATTAATTTGCTCTTTTTCCTTAACTATTTGCTTTTTACTTTCATCTTTAAAAATTCCTAATGGAAGACTAGTGACTATAGTTATAACTGTATCTCTATGAAAAAGATCTTTATTATATAAAAATAAAATTAATATTAAAACTACTATTAACGAAAGTATAACAATCATTTTCCAAGTACCTTTCCTCTCCTTAATATTTGCCGTTAGCTTTTAACATAATAAATATTATCATTATTCATTATATTGCATTTATTAAAAATTTAAATAGGTTTATAAAAAAAACATGTTGTAAATAAGTGGAACCTTCAATTTTTTCTTGAAGGTTCCCTACTTTTTGTCTTCATATTATACTTGACTATATTCACTGCATAGGTATCACATTTTTTGAAATTTTCCACAACAATATTATATACAAAAAAGGGAATTCGAATACGAATTCCCTTTTTTATCGACTAGTATCAAATGTTATTTTTATACAGCCCCTCTTTAATTGATAATTATTGTTTTCTATTATAACTATATATTTTAAAACCAAACATCATAAGTATAACTGCAACAACAATTACAAAAGCACTATTAATTCCTCCTGTAACAGGCAGTTTATTGTGTTGTTTATCTTTATTATTTTGATTTTCAACCACAATTACCTGATCTTTATTACTATCTTCTACAGTATCTTTTAGAGTACTATCATCGGAAATTTCACTATCTTCTCCTGGAGTGTCATTTTCATCACCTGGATTTTCATTATTATCATCTTCTACAAAAGAATCTTTATCTTTTAAAAGCCATAACTATGTACCATAGAAAGGATTAGCTGTTCCTAAAAACAGTCCTTCTTCAGTAGCTTGGAAAGTTCTTAAGCCATGATTATATTTATCATTAAACCCGTTTCTTGTTATTACCTGAAAATTAACTCCATCTTCCGAAACTAATAAATCGAATCCTTTAGTTGCATTTTTACAATATTCATTAATTGCAAAATAGCATTTTATATTATTTATATTGATTATAGATAGTATTTCTTCTATTTCTGATATTATATCATCAGTTAAGCTTTCTTTTGTCTCTTCATATAAAGCTTCTATTTCATAATACATATCAATTATTGATTCATTAGTATTTCTTGCTTCAGTATTATTTACTGCTGTTTCATCTAAATTATTTTCCAATAAATCTAAAGCACCAACTAATTCATCTATAGAGTTAGTATTTGCATCATAAAGCTCTATCTGCTTTTCTTCCGTTACCAAATTAACATCTTTACTTATTAATAATTCTATTAACTCTTTAACTAAATTTAACTTTCTTATAAATTCATCCTTAGGCATATTAATTAGCTCGCCATTTGTTAATTGTGTAAATCCATTAAGTAATGTTGATGCATCAAATGTTCCAATAAATAGTTTTCCGTTATATTCACCCATTCTCCAAACATATTGATTCATTGGATCATCAAACCCAGGTCCCATATTTCCTATTGGTCCTGCTACAAATTCTTCATTAGGCTGACCTACAACCATTTCTATATTTTCATTTTCATCCATTCTATATAAATTTACTGCATTCACTAAATCATTATATACAAGTTCAAAATTCCCATTATTAGGTATTTCAGCTAAATCTAACATCGGATCATTATAATTTCCAATATACAAATAATTATCATAAACAAATAAGTTTCCTGCTCCAGATTCTTTAACACCTAAGCCAAAATCATAAAGAGCTCCCTGATTCTTATCTCCAATAATCATTTTCCATGACCAAGTTCCATCTTCTTCTTTGCTTCCTCTAAACATAGCAAATCCTTGTTTATTGTTTACTAAAGTATCTGGATCTGTTTTAGATGTAACGATACTGACATATAAGTATCCATTAAAAGATACTATATCCCATATTCCCCCACCATTTATTCCATCTCTTTTATAACATGCTGGTAAATCTAGAAATGTATCTTGATTTGCTATTTCTGTCCACTCACCTGATGATGGATTTGATGTTGTAAGAATCCTTACTCCTTTTATATCTGAGGTATCACTACTCATAGACATTATCAATTGATTATCATAAACATATAAGCCTCTTATCCCTGTTGAAAATGCACTATCTAAAGCAGTACTTTCAAATACCACATTTGATGTATTATTTATTGGATCTATTTCCACAAGGTTATTAGTTGGATATCCAGAACCTACAAAATATAATTTGTCATTAAATTCTGCTGCCATCCTATAACCAGCCATATTATTCCTACCTGCTGTATACTTATATACAATTTCAGCATCATAACTTTCCTTATTAACTTTTACTATCACTGGTGATGTCTGAGATATTCCTTCTGTATACATAGCACCATCATACATTAGTTCTATTAATTTACTTGCAATTTTAGCTGCCTTTTCAGCATCCATTCCTTTACTAGTTAAGTTGCTTATAACATTTCTATAATATATTCCTGCTATTGGATTGTAGCATGTCCCAATATATATGCTATCTCCATACTCAATCAT
>FR883381.1:23584-67255 GCA_000435835.1 Clostridium sp. CAG:221 | reverse complement strand
CTATTTTCATTTTCAATTCCCCCATTTTTATATTATTTTATATAAAAAACTAAGATGCATTTTTATCTCCAAAAAGCACTAATACAGTTTTTAATATAAGTTTCATATCTAATGTAAAGCTTCTTTCTCTTACATATTTAATATCAAGCTTCATCCAATCTTCAAAATCAATATTGTTTCTTCCACTTACTTGCCATATACATGTTAATCCTGGTTTAACTTCAAGCCTTTCTCTCATCCACGGTTCAAATTCTTCAACTTCCTTGGGAAGGCTCGGCCTTGGACCCACTAAGGACATCTCCCCTTTAATAACATTAATGAGCTGTGGTAATTCATCTATAGATGTTTTTCTAATAAACTTACCTATCTTTGTTATTCTAGGATCATCCTTCATTTTAAACATAGGTCCTGACATTTCATTTTGACTTTCCAGTTCTGCTTTAAGTTCTTCTGCATTAATTACCATTGATCTAAATTTATACATATAAAATTCTTTTCCATTTAAGCCCACTCTTTTTTGCTTAAAAATAACTTCACCTTTAGATTCTAATTTAATTAATATTGAAACTACTAACATAAGTGGAGATAGTACTATAAGTCCTGTAAAAGATGCTACTATATCAATTATTCTTTTAATTACTTCATATAATACATTACTTCTTTCATTTTCGATTACTTCACTCATTTAACCCCTCCATTTAAATGCTTATTGTTACTCTCCGTAGTAATAGTAGTTATTTTTCTTATTTTCCACTCCATTTAATACAGTACCAATAACTTTTCCTTGTACCTTCTTAATTAAATCCACAGAATTTAAAACCATTTCCCTTTTAGTAGATCCAGCTTTCACCACTAACAGTACCCCATCTGCTTTAGTTGATAATACTTGTGCATCAGTCACTGCTTGTAGTGGTGGTGTATCAAGAATGATATATTTAAATTCATTCTTCATTTCTTCAATAAAAGCAGTCATAGCTCTAGAAGCTAGCATTTCTGATGGATTTGGTGGAATTTTTCCTGCTGTTATTATTGTTAAGTTTTCATTATATTTATTAGCTACTTCTTCAAATAATTTTTTTCTTAATAAAAGCTCTGCTGTTCCAGCTGCATTTGATATTTTAAACTTCTTATGTATTGAAGGTTTTCTCATATCACAATCCACCAATAAAACACTATTACCACTTTGGGCTAAAGCAATTGCTAAATTTCCTGAAGTAGTTGACTTTCCTTCTCCTGGCACTGAACTTGTTACCACAATTACTCTATACTCATCATCAAAAGAAGAATATTCAATATTCGATCTTAAGCTTCTATAAGCTTCTGCATCAATTGACTTTGGTGCTTTTTCCATTACAAACATTATATTTTCCTCCTAATCTAAATCAGACATTGGAATAACTCCAAGTACAGGTATATCTAAATCTTTTTCTAATTGTTCTTTATTTTTATAAGTGTTATCTAAATATTCTAATAAAAACACTATACCGAAGCCCACCATCATTCCTAATATGAAAGCTATAGCTATATTCATAGTTTTATTAGGTGCCACTGGATTTTTCGGTAGTTCTACACTTTCAAGAATTTTTACATTTCCATTAGGCACTAATTCTTCTGCCTTAGTTATAAATTCATTTGTTACACTTTCTAACATATTTTTTGCAATGCTTGGACTCTTACTTTGATATGATACTTGTAATATTTGAGTTCCTGCAACTGTATTTACAGTTATACCATTTAATACATCATTTACAGATAAATCATATTCACTATTATCTATGGCCCTATTAACTAAATCCTTAGTTTTTATAAGCTCTGAATATGTTTTTAATAAGTTTTGATACATAGAAACATCACTGGAATTATATCCTTCTGATTCAGCACCTTCTTTACCTATAAATATCTTTGTACTAGCTTCATATGTAGGTGATATTACAAAAAAGCTAAAAATTCCTGATACTAATGTTGCTAATACAGTTGTTAAAGCTATTATTTTCCACCTTTTCTTCACTGCATCTATTATTTCAGATATACTAATCACTTGCTCTTCCATATTTTACACTCCTTTTTTTCTTAAGATTATCTTTATAATATAAATCCATCACATATTATATCATCTAATTTCGACTCTTCCAAATCCATACATACCCTCATTTTACTATTTTTTGTAACAGTTTTGTGTGTTTATTATTTTTTTTAATAAAATTAAAAACAATATATTATCACCGTATTTTTTTAGTTTTTCACCTAACACTTTGCATAATATATTGTCGCATTTTATCAAACGATTTTTGAATTTTTATATTTTTATTAAAATTTAAAATATACCAAATAATTTCTTTCTTTCTTTTATAAGGTTTATTTTTCTTTTTACTTCTTTATCCTCTAAGATTAGTTGTCCATTTTTAATAAATTCATCTTTATAGTTACCTAAAATCTTCAAACAATCTTCTGATATATGAGTATTTCTTCTTTCATCAGAATGAGCATCTGACCCAAATATATAATAAACCCCATTGCCTAAGTAATTCAATGCTAATTTCTTAACTTCCTTGCCAAAATCGCCCACTATACTTCCTGCATTTAATTGAAATAAATATCCTTCTTTAATAAAATCATTAATTAAACTAGGCTTTTTAATAAATGGTATGTATCTTTCTGGATGGGCAATAATTGGCACAATTCCCTTTAAAGTTAGCTCATACAAATTATCAATAACATTATTAACATCAAACTCTCTCATTGGAAGTTCAATTAACATATATCTGCTATCATTGATAGTTCCAATGGCACCTTCCTCATAATACTCCAATATATTTTCTCTATAATAAACTTCTTGTCCACAATATAGTTCTATGTCTAATTTTTCTTCATTTACAATTTGTCTTAATTCATTTATTTTATCTTTTATCTCACCATATTCAACGTTAAATCTTCCCTTCATATAATGGGGTGTGGCCACTATTTTTTTAACTCCACATTCAATAGATAACTTTAGCATCTCTAAAGTCATTTCTTTATTTTTAGACCCATCATCTACTCCGTAAATAATATGTGAATGCATATCTATCATAATCTTCCTCCATATAACGTATTATTAAATTATAAGCGTCTTAAATAATATATCATATTTTATATTTTTTTGTATAATTACATTTTTAGTCATTTTAATAAACCTTTATGAAAAAAGATATCCTATATTTATATATAGGATATCTTTTTTCATTTATATTTATTCATAATAGTCATATTTCTTTTCTACAGTATTCTTAACTGCATTTAACACTGTTCCCATTACTGTTGCATTTACTTTTCTTAATAAATCCACTGATGAAGCAACTTGATTTTTCTTGGTAGATTCTGCTTTCACAACTAATAGTGTTCCATCAGCTTTACTACCTAAAATTTGTGCATCAGTTACCAGTTGTACTGGTGGTGTATCCATAATTACATAATCAAAATTTTCTCTAGCTTCCTGTAAAAATCTATACATAACTTCACTTCCTAACAGCTCAGATGGATTAGGAACCTTAGAACCTGATGTGATAATCGTTAAGTTTTCATTGTATTTATAGGAAATTTCATTAAAAGATGCTTTACCCATTATTAACTCAGTTAATCCCTTTGAATTAGATATTTTAAATTTTCTATGTAAACTAGGCTTTCTTACATCACAATCTATTAGCAAAACCTTTTTTTCAGTATCAGACATAGAAATGGCTAAATTTCCTGCTGTTGTGCTTTTGCCTTCTCCTGGAAAAGAACTTGTAACAACAATTACTTTATATTTATCATCAAATAATGAATATTCTATATTGGTTCTCAATCTTCTATAAGCTTCTGCTTCGATTGACTTAGGTTTTCTAGCTATTGCAAACATTATAAGCACCTCTTCACTGACAATTTGCCCTAATTATATCATTATTCTCTTTTTTATGAAAAGATTATAATTTTCTACCTATTGCGTCAAATAAGTAAAATTTTTCCTCAATAAATTTTACTTATTTTTATGATATTCTATTTAATATTAAAGTTATAAATTAAAAGTACTTATAATGATTTATATTTATTTTAAATATAATTTTTAATAATTATTATAAACTCCTTAACATTCTAATGTCGATTATTGTCTTAATTTTTTTCACTATTTTTATCTACTATAATACAGTTATGGATTTTATTTTTAATTTTTATATTGATTTTATACATATTAATAACGATAATAAATATAGTTAATATTTTATAAATACATACTGATAGGGGGACATAAATGAACTTAAAATTCACAAATAAAAAAATATTGATACCACTATTATGTGGAATTGGCTGCTTTACCTTAACCTTCTTGCTAACTAAAGGTATTAATCACGATGAAGGTAAATCTCTTGAAGTAATAAGTAGAAACAAAAAACTATTATCAAATTTAGAAGAAATAGATTTAGAGATAATTTCTTTAAAAAAGCAAATTCTTGGTGCTAAAGAAGAAATTTCAACATTAAAATCACAAAAAGAAAACCTGCAACTTTCACTAGGAGTAGAAATTGAAGAAACTATAGAAACAGAAGATGAAGAGGATGTAGATTTAGATCTTTCATTGCCAGAGGATGAAAAAGATACAAGCTATTATCACTACTATGAACAAGAACATTCTTATTCAACATATGGACATAATGAAAACTCTAATTCTATTGATAATTCCTCTGATAGTAGTTTAAATTATGGAAACTCACCAATAATTGAAAATAATCCTGAAGCATCAGTACCTCCAGCAGTTACTTTACCTGAAAACAATAGTCCTGTTGATAATACACCTGGACCTGGTATAGATTTGGATAATAATGAAAATATAGAATCTACGCCTCCTTCAGTAGATGAAGATGATATAATTTCTGATTCATCACCTGATACCGATGGTAATATAGATGAACCTTTAAATACTGAGGAAAATTCACTAACAAATGGCGATATTAATTAGAATAAATATTTATACGAGGTTATTATGGATACAAAAAAAAGAAGACGTAAAAGAAAAAATATAAAACTAACTAATCATCTATCAGTAATTATAATATGCATTATTTCCATCTTTGCTGGTTTCTTTATAGGAAGAATAACTTCATCTTCTTCAGAAATTTCTTCATTAGAGAAATCTAATATAGAAAATGAAGCAACCCTTAAAGCAAAACAAACTGAGCTTTCTAAATTAAAAGAAAAGCTTCAGGAGGAAGTTTATTCTATTGAGGATTTAGAAAGAACTATTTCTGAACTAAATACTCAGCTAGAGCAATCATACTCCTTGGAAGAAAGTTATTATTTCGAAGAAACTGTAGACTCTTATACTGAATAAATTAATAATGAGCTATATCAAAATTTAATTTGATATAGCTCATTTTACATTATTACTGTATTTGGAGTTATAATTTTAATTTCTTAAATATAGCAGGGTAAAGTCCAATGCCAAAAAATACAATGATAAAATATCTTAAAAAATGAAATACTAATTTATTTGGAAATACTACTTTTAATCCCACCTTCAATAATATTAATATGGCCAAACCAATTACTACTCTTAAAATTTTATTAATTGACTTTCCTTCCACTGAAAAATTAACATATTTCTTTTCCACATAAATACCTAAGGCAAATCCTAAGAATGTTCCCATTCCTTTAACAAAATCCGCTGAATGTGCATATAAAAGTGCTGGAATAAATATTATGAAAGTTCCAAAATACAAGGCTATTTTATTATTAACTTTATTAAATAACTTATATGTAATAAATGATGTAAGAATACCAAAGATAGCTCCAAACAATACATCCTTAGGATAGTGTACTCCCAAATATAATCTTGATATTGCAACCAAAACAATTATTAAACCTGAAATACCATACATATAATTCTTTTTTAAATAAATTGCTATGGCTGACCAAAAAGAAGCTGTTCCTTGAGTATGACCGCTGGGAAAAGAATATCCTGTGGCAGTTTCTACTCTAAGTGATCTTATGCCTGGCTCTCCAATTGGCCTTTTAGCCTTAAAAATATCTTTTATTGCTCCATTTACCAATACACTAGTTAAAGAAGCATACGCAATATATTCCGCTATTTTCTTATTAAATGACCAATAAATCACAGCAATTAAAGGAATTAAAATTGCTTCTTCACCAAACATAGTTATAAACTGAAATAATCCATCCAAAAATGGATTAGCTATACTTTGTATGGCCCTGATGATATTTAACTCAAACTCCATGATAATCCTCCTTTAATTTTAGTAACAATATTATAACATTATAAATAACTGGCTACATCAAGGCAGCCAGTTATCATTAACATTTATCTTTTATTTTTCTTCTTTTTCCCCAATATCACTTAATATCTGATTCTTTTTAGATATTATCTTAATAGCTAATATAATTAAAATTATTAATAATATAATCCCCACTGATATACCAATAGTCACCATCTTATTAGAACCAGTTACCTTTGCTAAAAGAGTCTTTTCAGCCACTTCTAAAGTGAATACATCCCTTGTTTCATTACCTGCTTCATCAGTGGCATATAAATCTAGTTTATACTCTCCTATTTCAGAGAACTTCATCTTCACTACAGTTTGTCCATTTTCTTCAACAAAATCTGCTGTAGCTACTTCTCCATTTACTAATACTTCTTTTATAGTATCAAATGGATTTTCAAGGCTTACAGTAAGATTTACTGTTTCATAGTATTTACCACCATTTTTTGCACCACTATAAATAAACTTTGGAGGTGTTTGGTCTATAATGAATTCCACAGAAACAGTGGAAATATTTCCTGCCTTATCAACTACTTCTAACGCTAACACATACTTGCCATCTTCGCTTATTTCATCACCTAATTCATAGGCTTTACCATTTAAAGTTTGGCTTACTATAGTGTATTCACTTAAATCAGAAATTAAAAGCTCTGGTATTATTGCTTCTGTAAAGTAATTACCATCTATTGCTTCAACAAATTCTATTTTAGGACTTGTCTTATCTACCGTAAATATTATTGTCCTCTTTGTTGTATTAGTTGCCAAATCTGTTCCTACAGCCTTTAAGACATATTCTCCTTCTTCTTTAATAGAAGTTCCACTTTCAAATGGTTTATCATTTAAAGTGACAGAAGACTTTCCTGTATCAAGGTTTGTATCAGTTATCTTATAAACAGGCTTAACATTCTTATTAAAGAATCCATCTATTATACCTGTAATAATAACATCTGGATTAGTAACATCTACTGTAAAGCTTAAAGAAATCTCAGATCTATTTCCAGCCTTATCCTTTGCTTCTACGTCAAAAGTATATTTTCCTTCCTTTGAAGCTGATGGTACTGACCCAGTTACATCTTTACCATTCATCATTACAGAAACAATAGTGTCATCTGCTTCATCTAACTTAAAGTACGGAGTAAATATTTCATTAATATACGATCCATCTTTAATAACTATATCTTTTCCTGATATCATTGGCGTTATTACTGGTGCTGTTTTGTCTATTATAAATTTAACTGTTCTACTTGAAACATTTCCTGCCTTATCAGTTGAATCTACTGCTAAAACATATTCTCCTTCCTGAGAGAAATTATATGATATTGAAGCAGTATTTCCACTTAAAGAAAGTGTACCAATATTAAAGGCAACTCCATTTTTAGTAACATTTACATTATTAATATTGTGGTTAACATCTAAAATGCTTACATTAACTTCTTTGCTTACATTATAGCTTTCACCATCATTAACTCCTGTAATTACTATTTCAGGATTAGTTTTATCAATGGTAAAAGTAATATTTTTAGCTTTTGCCACATTTCCTGCAAAGTCTTTTGCTGAAATTGCCACAGTATATAAGCCATCTTCTGTAAAGTTATAGCTTAAAGTGCTTTCTACAGCATTACTATCTATGCTACCTATATGAAAACTTTCTCCATTTTTAGTTGCTACAACATCAATGGTATTAGCATAATAGTTTCTTTCCACTACTTTCATATATAATGTCTTACTACTATTATTATAAGAATCATTTTCTATACCTGTTAAAGTTATTTCAGGAGTAGTTCCATCAATAATTATATTTAAACTATCATAAGTGGTAACATTGCCATAATTATCAGTGTAAGCAAAATCAATTTTATATTTTCCATCTTCTAAAGCCTCAGTAAAGTCAAAGTCTAATACCATTTCATCATCTGATATATTCCAAGAATTATCACCTACTATCTTTTCAGTAACGTTAGCTCCACCATCATTAAGATCAAAAATCTCTAACTCTGGAAGCACATAGTTGCCATCAGTATCAACCTTTAAATTATTATCCTTTACCTTAGCAGTAATATTTTGAGTTGTATTATAATGAGTAAATCCTGATAACTCATGGTATACTCCATTACTAAATCCACTAATACTAATTTCTGGTGCATTTACATCAATAGAAAAATCTATTTTATTTTCAGTTGTATTTCCTGCACCATCTGTAGCTGTAACTATTACTTCATAATGACCATCTTCAGAAAAAGTATTACTAAGTTCTGATATTTCTCCATAGCTTTGGAACTCTCCAATATTATAGTCATTTCCGTCCTTAGTAGCTGTAATTACCACATTATTTGTAACATAGTTTTCTTCTTTTACAGTAATAGTTAATTGCCTATTATCATTAATTCCATTCTTTGAACCAGCTTCAATACCACTAAATGATATTTCGGGAGCAGTACTATCTACAATAAATTCTAAACTCAGCTTATTTTTATCAGCCTTATTACCTGCTTTATCTTCAGCAGTTGCTTCAATTTTATAGTGTCCATCTTTTTCAAATACTTTTGCTAATTGATCCTTGGTTATAACAATTAAGCTTTCCTTCTTATATTCTAAGTAAGATACTTCGTCATCATTTCTAGTTACCTTAAACTCTGGAGTATATTCTGCATCAGTATAATTCTTTTCTTCCACAGAAATCTTTAAATTATCAACTAAAGACTTAGAAGTTATTATTTCATTGTCATTAACTCCATCCATATTTATCACTGGCTTAGTGCTATCAATGATAAAAGTAACATTTTTACTACTTATTTCATCATTAACTTTATCTTTCGAAGTGACTTCTATAGTATATAATCCTTCATCTTCAGCATTTATGATAAATTCATGGCTTACTTTAAATACACCTTTTCCCCAGCTGCTTCCAATGATATTCTTTACTTCTTTGCCATCCTTCTTAACAATTAAAGAAGTGTTGTCCTTATCTAAAGTTGTATCTCTCACTGTTACAATGATATTTTTACTTTCGTTATAATTATTAATAACGTCTTTACTTGTATTTTCAACACCTTCAATGGTTATTACAGGCTTACCACTATCAACAACAAAGTTTTGTGTCATGCTATATTCATTACCTGCTTTATCTTTTGCTATTACAGTCAATTGATATTGTCCATCTTCTTTAGCATCTATTTTATGATTAATAATCTTTTCCTTTATATCTTCATTACTTAGATAAATTTCTTCATCACAAATAATTTCATCTGTTACATTTTCATTGCTTAATGTACAAACTATCTTACCATAATATAAATTATCATCTTTTATGGCTATATTAATTTCCTGTGCTGATTTATACTTTTCAGATAATTTTTCTTTATCATTATAAGTTACCACAGGTTTTCTTATATCAATTACAAAATCTTTTTCTAAAGAACTTTCATGCTTACTGCAATCTTTACTTTTAACTCTTAAAAGATAATTACCTTCTAGTTCTTTTTCCATAGTACCTGTAACTACAGCTGTAATGACACCTTTTTTCTCACTGTTTTCTTGTATTGACCATGAACTTATCTTAATTCCTTCATTATCATAAGATTCATTAAGATTTATAATTTTGGCAATACTTTTATTACCATTTGATTCTACCTTCACTAACTCTAATTCATTATAAGCATCAGCATCATCAAAAGATAAAGTTGCATCAGTTATAGTTGCTGTAAATTCTATTCCTTGATTATAATTATTAAATTGATTTTCATCCTTAAAGCTAACGTTGATTTCCGGTGCCTTTGAATCAACAATTATACTTCTTTCTTCATGACTGCTATTTCCTGCAGCATCTGTACTTTCCACCTTAATATCACAGATAACTTCATCCATAGTGTCTAAAACAGTTGTTGTATTATCAAAAGATTTAACTTCCGTAGTTCCATCAGCATAAGTTATGATAATTTTATTTTTTTCACCATTTAATTTACCGTCATTATCATAAACTAAGTTATCATCATTTACTGATACCTCTACCTTAATAGCTTCATCATACTTCTTGCTTTCTAAAGGCTCATCTTTTCCATTTATTGAATTTTTTATAGTTATTGTAGGTGCATGCTGATCAATTATATACGTAGCTATATCATAAATAATCTTTTCAGATTCTTCACTTGTCTGCCACTGAGCCCACACCTTATAAGTACCTTCCTCTGAAAATGTCTTTGCAAAGGATACCTTCTTAGAAACTTCATCATAAGAAGTTTCTATTCTTTCAATGTTTCCATCATTTAACTTGTAATAAAGCTCTATATCTCTAATTGAATAAATATATCCTTTAAAGTCTACTGCTTCACTACTTGTACCTCCAACTGGAACATCAAAGAATTCTAGCTTACCTGACTTTTGGAATTGGAATGTACTCTTAAATACTTGTCCTATTTCCACATTATCCTTACTTATTATTGCTATATTCCCTGCTTTGTCTCTAGCTGAAATTTCAAACTCATAAACTCCACTTTCATAGCTTTCTGCCTTATAAGTTAATATATTTCCATTCTGCTCTAGTTTCCAATCTATGTTCACAATTTCCCCATTTTTCTTGGCAACTATATTTATGTCTTCTCTATTTAAGTTATCTTCTGTAATTTTGAAACTTAAATTTAGCTTATCAGAAATTACAACATAATTGCTTTCTGGAAAATCAATAATATTTATTGTTGGTGCTATTTTATCAGCCTTTATATTAAAAGACTTGGTAAACTTCTCTGTATTCCATATGTTGTTTTTTTCCATTATTAAATCAATATAAATATCATCATTTTCAATTAATTGATTATTGATTGTAACTTCATATTTTGCATCACTTATTTCACTTATAGATATTAAATCATCGTTAAAGGTATATTCCTTCTTACCATAATATGTTTTAGCTTTAACCTTGAAAGGAACTTCACTGGAAGCTAAAGTTCCACCTTCATTTACATACTCTTCATACTGTTTACTTAAATCTACAGTGAACTTAATTTCATCATCATTGCTATACCACTGCATATTAAACTCTTCATTACTTTCATAAACTTCACCCTTATAAGTAATTTCAATATTGGGATTTCCTAAAGAAAAAGTAATGGTTGTTGTTATAAATGCAACTAATACAATACATAATGATAAAAGTAGGCTTTTTCTTTTTACCATATTGTCTCCCCCTCTCATATTGTTTCCCCTTATATTATTAAGTTTGAATTTACTATGACTATATCAATTTCTTTAGTGAACTCATTTAAAAGCTCTGTTTCTTCTTCAAAACCTAAAATCATTGTTTCTTCTTCTTCACTACTTAAAATCATAGTATTTTCATCATCATAGTCCTTTAATATCTCTTTACCCTCTTCACAAGCAAAACCTTTGCTTATGATTTCATCCATTTTTATATCCATAGGTTTTGAAACTTCATTGGTTGTAACAGCTTTAATATTACTTGTTGTATTATTAAGGCTGATTTTATTTAAAGTCTTTTTGGTACTTTTAATACCTAAAAGATCCTTAATATCTTCTAATACATTTCCCTTGATAAATATAAATACGGTTATAACAAGCATGAAAATAGTACCTGCCATACCACCATAAAACATGATTTTATACATATACTCTTTCCTCCTAAAGCTATATAAGGCCTAGATTTCCCATTCTTCTCTTAAGCTTTATAAATTCCTGCTCATTATCAATGCCTTCGATGCCACAAGCAGTATTATAAGTATCTATACATAAAGCATAATTTCTTGCACTTTCTCCTTTATATTGCTCTACATCTAGAAGTATATTTATAAGCTTGATATAAGCTTTCTTGCTCTCAGGATAATTTTTTATAGCTGTATTAAGCTGTTCTATAGCTCTAGCTGGATTACCAGCATCATTATATATTTCACCTATCTTGATTAGCGTGTCTTCCCTGCTAGCTCCATCACTATCTAGTACTTCATTATAATAATCAATGGCTGTATCAAAGAACTTAGCTGCTATTTCTTTATTGCTTTCATTGATACCCTTACTATGATAAGCTTGGGCAAGTTTAATATTAAAATCAGTTTCATATCTTAAGTTTAAGCTCTCATCATTTATACTCTTTAAAATTTCACTACCATTGTTCACTAAGCTAATAATCTTATCATTAGCCCCCTCTAAAAAGCCTTTATAAGAAATATAAATACCTGCTAAAGAATTATAATTGGCAACTTTCTTTTCATTATTTTCTAAGGAATAAGTATAATCCTCAAATTCCTCTAGCTTTTCTTTGAACTGTTCATAATCAATATTCATACTACTAAGGCTTGTAGCTAATGTCTTATAATATTTTGCATCTTCTATTTTTTTCTCATTAACCATCCTAAAATACTTTAAAGCTATAGGATAATTTTTATTATCTAAATAAGTCATTGCAACCTTAAACAACACTTCATCATTCTTATCTACACCATCAAACTTATCGTTAATATATCCTTCTATCTTGGATAATCCACTTTCCACATCATTTATAGAACTATAAATATTAAGAATATTTATGTATGCTTCACTTCTCTTGCCATCTACCTTAGTTATAACATCATCTAATACTTCAATAGCTTTGGCATATTCACCATTGATTAAATAACTATCACTTTTATTTATCATTTCTTTATAATTAGTAAGATTTTCATTACTAACTCCTCTGTAGCCAATGATTGTTATTATTATAAAAAATATTAATAAAATACTACTTACTATAAATCTGCTCATTTCCTTAATTAATTTAACCTTATAAGCTTTTGTTAGCTTTTCCACATTTTCCAAATCATAAAGAAGATCATCACAATTTTCATACCTATCTGCTGGATCTGTTTCTGTGCATTTCTTTATGATATATTCCAAACCTTCTGGCAGTGAGCTATCCCATTCTCTAATTGGCTTAAGCATAAAAGGTGGATCATTTAAGCTTTTTCCTGTAACCAAGTTATATAAAGTTACCCCTAAACTATAAATATCTGTTCTGGCATTGGTTTTTAAACCAGCTATCTGCTCTGGTGCTGCAAAAGCTCTTGTTCCTAAATTAGTGGTATCTGATTCTGTATCTACCTTATATTCCTTTGATATACCAAAATCAATTAGTTTAATACGTCCATCTGGTGTAAGCATCACATTATCTGGTTTCATATCCCTATAAATTATTGGAGTAGGTCTATTATGTAAATAAGATAAAACCTTAGCTAATTGTATTCCATAATTAATTACTTCTTTAGCCTGAATTTTTCCTTCTCTTTTCAGCTTTCTATTTAATGATTCACCTTCTATGTAATCCATCACCACATAGATATCACCTCTGTCAATTATGTCATATATCTTTGGTAATGCAGCATGGTCAAGATTTTTTAAAAGATCAGATTCCTGCTTTAAACTATCCATAAGAAGTTTATTATTAGAATTATCTCTTCTTCTAATTTCCTTAACAACTATAGACTTATTTAATCTATTATCCATAGCTAAATAAACTATACTCATTCCACCTCTACCAATTTCCTTAAGTATTTCATATCTACCATCAATTATTTCACCAATTCTAATCATTACAGCAACACCTCCTAGCTTGTCCTTATTAATATTACTGAAATATTATCTTTTTCCATTCTATTTTTAACAAGCTCTACTGCTGCTTTGCAGTTTTCATTCATTACCTTCTCATTAATATTTACGATTGGATTGAAAAACTCATAAAATTCATTATCAGTCAATTCATGATACATGCCATCACTACATAACATATAAACTGTATCTTTTTCTAATATGCTTTCAGTTATTACAGGTTGCATATCAGGTGATGCTCCTATGCATTGTAAAAGCACATTTCTCCTAGGGTGTCTTTTAGCTTCTTCTAATGTAATATTTCCTCTTTCCACTTCTCTTGCCACAAAAGTTTGATCCTTAGTTAATACTTCTATGTTATCCTTAAACTTATAAAGTCTACTATCACCAACTTGAAATATAGTTACATTATCATAAATAACTAGCATAGCAGTTAAAGTAGTACCAAGCTTAAGATTGTTTTTTAATGAATAATTTAATAATAAAGAATTAAGTTCATGTAATTTTTTCATAAAAGATTTTCGTACTTCTTCTGCTCCTATTTTTAATAATCCTTCAAATTCTTCTTCATACCACTTATCTAACCCTCTAATGACTGTAGCACTGGCAAGCTCTCCTTGTTCTAATCCTCCCATACCATCACAAACTACAAAAAGTCCAACTCTTCCATTGGTAGTGTTATTAACTTTCATAAGTAAAGCATCTTGATTTGTTAATTTTCTTATTCCCTTATCAGTATTATATGAAACAATAAAATTCATTTTCCCCATAATTTCTTTTCCTTACCACGGTTTTTATTTAACTATTTTTTACATATACTATTATATTTTACTATTTTATCTTTAATTTTTCTATTATTTATTGTAATTAATGTAATTTTTTTCAAAATAAAATCATCAAATACATTTGAATTTCAATCAGAAATTTATTTAATTTCTTTATCTTTTTATGAATATTAATTTATTTTTTGTCTATAATAATTAATGAACGTTTATCCTTTTAAAAATCAATATTTATACTTGTGCTAAACTAAAAGAAGACATCTAAAAAAGATGTCTTCTTTGCTTTTATATTATGATATATTAATTTGCTGAAAATGATTGTGATATTTGATTATCAGCTTCTTCTAAAGTATCAGCTGCAACAGTTAATTGATTTGAAATTCCTTCTATTATTTCTGGAAAATCCTTTTGTAATGTTGGTAGCATTGATTCAAAAGCTGCTACGAAACTGTTTTGAGCTGCCCCTTCCCATTCTGATGCTACTGCATCTACTTTACTTTTGATTTCGTTAACTTCATCAATAACAGCTTCCATCTTTTGTAGTAAGAAGCTTGCCCCCTCTCTTAATTCTTCTGGTGTAATTCTAATTTGTGCCATAATTTTTCCTCCTAAATTCTCTCATAAATATATTTATTTAAAACTCAAACAGTATTTGAGATTTTATCATTAAAATTTTAATTATTCAGTAGCTATTTTCACCTTTATTACTTCATTACCATTTATTAAATAAGAATCACCAGCTTCTAGAGCTTTCTTATTATCACGTTGAATATTAGCTGGTATATCATATACCTTAATATCTGCCATATTTTCAAATATAAATGCTTTTTTATTATCTCTTAAAAGTTTCATTATTTCTGGCGACGAATAAGCCACTGGTGCATTATCCACTTCACTAAAGATAATACAAACCTTCATAGTCTTGTACTTACTTATAACCTTCTTATAAACTTCCATAGCATTTTTATTAGTTGCCATGTTATCAATAACAGCCTTATTATTAATAATTACTAAAATAAGTGGCTCATTATCTAGACACTCTATCCCTTCATCCATAACCTTAAAGTATCTATCTTCTAACATATCTGCTATATCTTCAAAGATTATTTCATACTCACTTGAATCTATAGAATATCTTTCCACAAATCCGTAATCTTCAAAATCTCTTAAATTCCTTTGAACATTATCTATCACATAAACCTTAGCTTGATTTATTAACACTTTCTTTTTCATTGAATCCATTATAAGCTTCAATAAATTAACCTTAGGTTTATTGTCTTTACCAACTAATATAAACTGTCCTATTTCTGCTAAGTTTAAAGGAACTAAATCTACAGTGCTATAATTTAATCCCACTGGAACCATATACGGTTTTAATTTCTCTGTATTATAGTTAGTAACTAAATATTCTGAAGTTAAAACCTTTGGAATTTCTGGAATTATCTTTGCTCTGTTATCCTTGTATCTTTCATTAACAGCATTAATGAATGATTTCATATTATTAACTCTGTCTATTTCCTTAGTCCCTTCAAAACCTAAGTATGTTTGATATTCATAAACAGTCTTATCTATTTCAATTAATCCTCTTCCTGGAATATTTCTTGGCTGCATTCTACATCTATCAAAAATACTGCTATATTCACTAGAGTCATTACAATAAAGACCTATTCTATTGGCAAAGTTAGATAAATACTTATAGCCAATTCCATTAGTTTGTGAGGTAGTTATAATTACAGATATACCAACACTTATACATTCTCTACAAATGTTTAAGAACTCATCATCATATTTTCCATATAACTCCCTAAAGCCAATAAAGTTATCTACCATAATTAATATTTGTGGTAAATCACTAAAACCAGCTTCTTTATAAGAACTAAAGGAACTTATTCCTGCCTTAGATAACACTTCCTTACGATACGTTATTTCACTATTTATCATCTTAATAAAGTTTTTAAGCTTTTCATCTTCACTGGGAGTAACTACACCACCTACATGATTTAAGGAATTTAAAGTCTTTAAAATCATTGATGCAAAATCTAAAATGTAAATATTAACTTCCTGTGGTGAATAGTTTTCAGCAAGTCCTCTTACAATAGTTTGTAGTAGGTTTGTCTTCCCATATTGAGAAGAACCAATAATAAAGGTATTACCAGCAGTTATATTAAGTTTAGCTATATCTTGTAATTGTCTTGATGGATCATCGTAAATACCAAGTCCAACTTCTATATCCACATCATTGCACTTTTCAAAGTTCTTATAAGAAATAACTTCTTTTAATGGTGGCATACAAATACCTTGTAAAACTTCTATACCACTTTCTTTGCAATACTCATTAACGTATTCCACTATTGCTTCTAATTGACTTAAACTCTTATGCTGACTTTTTTCCCTCTTTTGCACAAATATTGGTGTTCTCTTACCACTTAAAGAAACAGTATTTAAAGTAAACTCTCTCTTATTATCCACTTCATCAGTTTCTGCATCAGCTCCACTATAAGCAGATTGGAATAATTCAAATATTTCATTATTTCCTACCTGTAGATATGCTCTACCTGGTTCTTTTATTTCTGCTGCCAAAGGTGTTTTAATAACTTCATTACTATCTTCTTTATTTTGCACCTTTAAACAAAGCTTAAATTTAGAGTTACTCCAAATTTGATCATCCACCACTCCAGAAGGCTTTTGAGTTGCTAATATTAAATGTACTCCTAAACTTCTACCAATTCTGGCTGCACTAATAAGCTCCTTCATAAAATCTGGATGTTCAGCCTTAAGTTCTGCAAATTCATCTACAATAATAATCAAATGTGGCAGTGGTATATCTACCTCACCAGCCTTATACTTTTTAATATATGCATCCACATGATTCACTTCAGCCTTAGCAAAAAGCTCTTGCCTCTTTCTAAGTTCAGCCTTTATTGAAAGTAAAGATCTTGTTATTTCCCTACCATCAATATTAGTTATGGCACCAATAAGATGTGGTAAATCCTTAAATTGATTAACCATACCTCCACCTTTAAAATCTATAATGACAAACCCTACTTCATATGGATGGAAGAAAGTAGCCATTGATAAAATATAACTTTGCAGAATCTCACTTTTACCAGAACCTGTTGTACCTGCCACAAGGCCATGAGGTCCATGATGCTTTTCATTTAAATCTAAATAAACAACTTCACCTTTTGTTTTAACTCCTAAAGGAGCAGCCATACTTTTATAAACTTCTGATTCTTCCCATCTTTTCTTTAAATTTAAATCATCTACACTTACAATATTTAAAAGTTGAAATAATGAAATATTTTTTGTTAATTCACTTTCTAAACTTACTTCATCTATATATACTGGTGATAACTTAAGAACTATTTCACTGGCTACTTCATCACTAACTTCTTCATAAGTAAAGTTAATTGAATCTTCTCCATTGGAACTTAAAATACGAGTACCACTTTTATTATCTGCGTTTAATACTATAATTTCATCGCAACCCATTGGTAACATCTCTTGATTTTCTTCAAAGAATACAAAAGTAAAGCCTAATTTACTACTATTCAATAAGAATTTTGAAATTGGATGCTTATTAATACCCTTATTATCAAAAACAAAAACAACAAACTCATTTTCAAACTTCTTTTTTTCTTTACCAAAAGATCTTTCTTCTCTTTTACATAACTCTACATATAAATATTCAAAAAGTAAGTTTTTACTTTCTTCATCATAAATAATATTTCTTGCTTCAAGTGAATCATTTTCCACATTCTTAAGCCATCTTAACCAAGCAAATTTATCTGCTTCATCTTCATCTATTATGTAAAACAATTTTACATCTTTATAATAATGTCTTGTAACTATATCTATAGTCATGTTTTTTAACATGCTGTATAATGCTTTTTTATTACCAATTACACCTATTCCATTACATTTTAAAAATTCTATATATACAGGTGCATTTTTAATATATTTATGCTTTTCTTCTACTTCTTTAGGAATTAGAACTAGTTCATCTTTAATGCTTATATATTCCTGCTTCTTAGTAATAACCTTACAATTAGCTTCTACTAACCCTTTTCCTATTCTTATAGATAAAAAATCATCATGGTCTGGATTTCTATCAAATAAATCCTTACTAAAAACATTAACATTTTCTATATTTTCCTTCATAGGTTTATATATATTATCTAAAACTCTCAATTCATTGCTTCTGGAATTTAAAATAACTTCTTCTTTTTCACCTATATACGCTTTATATTTAACTTCTCTTTCTATTTTCTCTTTCTTGTATTCTTTCTTATCATTAAAAAAAGTTACCACACTCATAATAATTCCAATGGTCATGGAGCATACACTATAAATAACAAAGGTTCCTCCGCCACCTATAATTCCTCTTAGCACCACTGTTAATGCCAACATAGCCAGCGCAGGAATCATAGTTAACACAAGATTTTTTTTAGGTTCTTGTGGTAATGGTTCAGGATCTAAGATTTCTATATCAGTGCTTGGAATTTCTTGTCTAATTCTTGTACTTCGATTAAACTTTGGATACTTAAATTTGCTACTTTGATTATCTAAATCTTTACATAATAAATTTTTCACTATGACATTAGAATTGGCTGAAGTATATAATTTTCTATCTTTAAAATAGAAACTATGTCCTACAACTATAATAAAATCATTTTCCTTTAGCTTATGAATATCTTGTACTTTAGTGGCATTGACATGAACTCCATATTTAGAGTTATTATCTAACACATAATAATCTCCTTCTTTATAAGATAATGTTATGTAATCTTTGCCAAGTAAATCATCTTTTATGTATATATCGCAGCTTTCCAAACCTCCAATGGTAATATTACCTATATTTAATATATCAATTTCTCTATTGTAATTTTTTTCACTACTATCAAAATCAATAAAGAAATTAACTTTAAATACTTCTCCACTGGAGTCTTCATACTTAACAATTAAATCATCACCATGTTTTAATTCCTTAGAATACACCTTCATAACTCCATCTTCTGTAAAGTATACGCCATCTAAAGAATTAACTATCCATGTATCATTACTTTTTAAAAATTCAAAGCTAAAATCTCCAAAAAAGTTTTCCTTATTAAATCTTATGTTACATCCTTTGCTAGTACCAACCTTTATACTATCATCACTATCATGTTCTAATTCATACTCTCTATATACCTTTTTCCCATAGATAATAATTTTATAATTATTGTCCATATATTCCTCCTAAGCTAATCAATGTTTATCAATGTTCCATTTCTTAAATTAAATTCTCTTAAAGTCTTATTTCCTTTTAATAACACTATGGGATTTTCACATCTTAAAAAACATTCATTTATATTTTCTGTATTAATTCCTAAATTAAATGCTGTGTTTAATCCCTTTACTAAATCATTAGCTGTAATATATAGAGGCACTTCTACATCATACTTTTTACTTAGTCTTTTTATATTCAAAATAACTATTACTTTATCAACATTCATAAAAGCCACCTCCTTTAAATTATCATATAAGCTAACTTTTTAAACTGTTTATCATTAGCCAAAAACTCCACTGATAAATCATTGTTAACAAAATTAAAATTACTTATATATTCACTAATAGTTAAATTATTTGTAGCAGAATTTTTTATTAAATAATTAATTTCTGAATCCATATATTTATTACAAATAAACATAAACTTATTTCTATCTGAACAATCAATATTATTAATTAATCTTTCTAATTTGGCTGTAGATACCTTATTTTGCATTGTCACCACAATGACCTTGTGACAAAAACTCATTAACTTTGTCTTGCTATTACTTAGTTCACAAGATGTATCTACTACTATATAATCATAATCTCCTGATTTTCTTAATGACTCTAATAAATATCTATAATCATCAAGCTTAATATTATATGAATTAGTTGCTTGTCTAAAAGGTAATAAATAATCAAAACATTCTTTCCTAATAGCACCCTTTAATACTTCCACTATATTTTCACTATGATTATGTAAATGCTTTTCAAAATTATTACTTATATATTCATTATTAGATAAATAATAATTAAATCCTTGTAACACTTCTGTACTGATAAATAAAACTCTTTTATTACACTTGCTTAAGGCACCTGCTATCCCCATGGAAACTAGAGTATTACCGCTACCTCCTGACGGTGAATAAACCATAATAAATTCAGTTTCATTATTTTCTCTGTCACCAATGGTCTTTAAAGTTTCTGATGACATATTATTTACCACATCATTATATATTTGCTTAACACTGGTGTATTTATAAATTCTTTTTAGGATCATATTTTCCGTTTGCATACTATTATCAACTTCACTTAATAAAAATACATTGCTAATATCTTGCTTTTCATATTCTTCATCATATAAGTCTTCATTAATAATAAGCACATCAATATTTTGAGGTGTACTAAAAAAGCTCTTTAAATACTCTTTATCTGTAATTACTATAATTTCTGCCTTTTCTCCAAACTCCTCTGTAAACTTCAATTCCAAAGGAACTAAATATCTCTCATCTTCATCACATAAAACAATAGATAATGCCATTTTCTAACCTTCTCCTTAAATACTTTTAACTTGAAAATCACTATTTGCAAGCCTTATAATATCCCCTGTTTTTATGGGAACTTGTCCATCAACAGGAACCCTTCTATTATTAACAAAAGTTCCATTAACACTTTTTTCATCCTTAATAAAATATCTTCCGTCTATATAAATAATTCTGCAATGTATTCTACTAATAGCTTTATTGAATGAAATAACTCCATCAGCCATTTGAACGCTTTTACCAATTAAAAAATTTTCTTTTGTTATCGGTATATTTACAGATTCCAGGGCATCTTCTCTCACTATAGCAATAGTAGGTATAAACATATCTCCACTTAATACTTCTGTTTCTAAACTATCATTATTATTAATTGGAGCTTGTACTTTTCTATTTTTCTCATAGCTTACTTTTGTTCTGTCCTTTTTATTATTGAATTTAAATACTCCTTTTATTGCAGAAATAAACTTTGATTCCTTATTACTTTTTAACTCTTCACTTTTTACAGGTATACTTGGAGCACTTTTTCTTTCAATATTAACTTTACTATCAACTCTATTATTAATCTGATTATAATTAGTATTTGTATAGCTTAAAGTATTTATATAATCTCTTAACATTTCAATGGTATTATTGGCTAAGGATAAATTACTATATAACTTATTTACTAATTCATTATCAATATTTCTATTAGCTGAAATTGCTCTAGCTATATTTCCCTTTAATCTTTCTTCAAACAAACTTTTACTATTGCCATTACACTCTGTATTAACTGGTATATAAATAAGATTTACACTTAAATTATTAGTATCAATAAATATGTTTTCAAAATTAATATTAATGTTTTCAATTTGCATAAATCCATTTTCAATAGTTTCACAAATAATATCAAAAAGCTTAGACATGATAATTAAAAAACTTGCTGCATTTAACCCTGGCATTATTGATGCTAAAGACTTATATTTTGAAATATCATATATTAATTTTATCTTTCCGTTATGTATAACCTTCACTGCTTTGATAAATCCATTTTTCTCTTGATTTTGCAAGACTTTATATCCTGTTTCAAAGAATAAAGAACTATCTTCTAATATATAACTTATATTAGTTATACCCCTTTTCTCCTTAATTAAGTTATCTAAAATCAAATCATTCATCTAGTTATATCCTCCACATAAAGCCTTACTTCATTTTTATGTATTAATTATATAATTTTAACATTGAAAATTTTGTCATTTATTGTAATAAAACTGAATTTTTTACATAACTTTATTTACTTTTCCTTTATAACAAAACAGAATGTGATGCATGTTTTTCATGCCTCACCTTCTTTATCATCTAAATTTTCAAAAACTCTTACCCCCACAAAACTATAGTATTAAATTAACTCCCCCTATAATAATGCCAATAACAATGTAATATAAAATTCCTGCTTTTGCTGCTGAGTGTTTTATCTTCTTATTAGTTTTAGGTCTTAATAATAATCCAAAAGGTGCAATTGCTGAGTAGCCTAATAACTTAAACAATAGTTTTTCTTCATAAACTTCCTTTTCATTATGTAACCTTCCAATATATCTATATAAATATAATACTGCTACTGCTCCTAATGGTTTAATTATTCCTCTGTGTTCCATGATTCTCTCCTTTCAGCTACTAAAGCTGTTCCCCTTCTTTAATTAAATCTTCCATATTACTCTTAGCTTCTTTAAGCATAGAGTTTAAAAACTTAAATCTTGATATATGCTCCTTTAAGCCCTTTTCCCAATCACCATATCTTAAAGACATAAACTGTTCTTTTGATTTTCCAGTCCATGCATCACCTTTTAAGGCACTTAAGCTACTATTTAAAGTATCAAGATTACTTTCCAATAAGCTTATTGCATTATCATAAGTAGTAATTGCATTTTCCAATGTTTCCATTTCAATTTTAAAATCCATACCCTTTACCTCTTATCTAAAATCCCTGTGATAATTTCTTTTTCTAAAATAATATGATCTTTTTTTTCATCTTTTTTTATAGCCATTAGCTTTCTTATTTCATCAGCTTTCTTAAGGTAATTTTCTTCTCCAAGCCTATCTATTCCATTTAATATTTCATGACACTTCTTATACTCTTTAGCTTCAATAAGAGTTATACATCTATATAGCAAAGTATTAATATCATATGGATTACTTAAATTTTGAATCTTAAGTATTTTATAAGCTTCTTTAAATTGCTCTATGGCCTCTTGCTCCTGCCCTTTTTCCCTTAAAGCATAAGCCTTTAAAATCACTGCCATCTTGCAATAATCATTATTTAAATCTTCCATATTGCATAATATATCTAAATTATTAAAAGCATTTTCTAATCTACTTGTTTTATAATTTAATAATGCTAACATAAATATAAGTTCACTATTTTCTTCATTATATACAAGATCATCATTTAATAATTCAATGGCTTCCGCATCTTTACCTTTAAAGCTTAAAATCTTTGCTTTACATATAATAAAATCTTCATAATATGCATCTTCTTCATTTATAGATGATATTATTTCTAAAGCTTCATCATATTGTTCCTTTATTATGTGATACTTAACGTAATCTAGTTTTAATGGAGAATAATCATTAAATACTGACTTAGCAGTTTCTAAAGTTCTTAAAGCTTCTTCCATATTCTTTTCTTTTGCATTTAGCATAAATTTAAGACCATATCCATCATATTCATCAGCATTATATTTAATCATATCTTCAATAACAGCCTTAGCATCATCCACTCTATTCATTCTCATAAATATGGCATACTTTCTATACTTAGATGGCAGATAGTTTTTATTGCTGCTTAATGATTTATTATAATTATAAATTGCCTTATTTAAGTCATCTTCAGCTTCATATGCAAGGCCCTTATAATACATTACTTCCTCACTGGCAAATCCATTCTTTATTGCTAAACTTAAAAACTCAAAGCACTTATCTAATTGATCCTTCATTTGATATATTACAGCTATTTTAAAATATACTTGTCCATCCTTTGGATACATTATCCTTACATTATTTAACATTTCTAAAGATTTATCAAAAAAGCCTTTCTTTTCATAGACCTTAGCTAATTTATAATAAATATCTTTTTCATTTTGAAATTCTTCTCTAAGCTCCTCTAAAACTTCCAGTGCCATATCAAGCTTCTCATATCTAAGCAGTATATCTGCCACTTCTATTCTTTCATCCATTTTATACCCACTCCCTTTAGCTACTTGATTCTTTAGCTTTTCTTTCAGCTTCCCTTTCTCTTCTTAATCTCTCTTTTTCCTCTTCAATTTGTTCTTCTATATCAAAAATAAGCTCTGCCATAACTCCTTTGGTATATTCTAAGGCATCAGTAACTCCCTTATTCCAATTATCAACTCTTTGCTTTAAGCTATCACTATTGCTAGTATACACTGCATCAGTAAGTACATTTTTTGCACTACTCTTTCTAGTATCTGTATCAACACTATTACTTTCAGCTTTTCCGCAATAAGACTTAGCACTTCTTACTTTACTCTTATCATTTTTTAATGCTGTAAGCTTACTACTGCTTAATCCCCAGCTCATACTCTATCACCTCTTTATGAAATATTATCCCTGTGCTACTTTTATTATTGCATCAGAAACATTTGAATCAGCTTCTGCAAATGATGCCATAGTTGTGTTAAGGTCATTTCCTAATATTGATAAACCTTCAATATACTCTGTGAAAGTTGTTAATATATTTTCACTTTCCTTAAAAAATGCATCACTACTTTTTCCATGCCAGCTTTCCTTTAAGCTATTATTAACATTAGTTATATTACTTTGAATACTTTCAAATGAACTTACTATATTACTTATGCTGGTTATAGCCTTTGAAAATTCATCATAATTCACTAAAATTTCTTCACTCATACCAATCCCCCTTTTATACCTTATTTTATATATTTTAACATATTTATTATATCATTGTAATTTTCTCATCATATACTTTACAAAAAAAGCATCTGGATTAGTTCCAGATGCTCTCATATCTATTTACTTATTTTACTTATATAAACTAAATTTCAAATTTAGTTACTGCTCTTTCAGTTACTTGTGCTGCTGACTTAGCAACAAAGCTACCCTTTGAAGTTTCAAAAATATCATTGGCTATTATAGCATCCATTAGTGCTACTGCCTCTTCCTGTGTTAAATTTTCCTTTACATCAGAAACTGACATTGTTGCCTTTTCTCCTGTTGAAGTTAAAAAAGTCATTGATAAAGTAAATTCCATAAAAAAACCCCCTTAGATAATGATGAATGATGAGTGATAAATTATGAATTGTGGAATAAACTCCGAGAGGAGTTTAGAAAGAATTAATTTATAGAAACTCTTCGAGTTTCATCCTTAATTCATCATTCGTAATTCATAATTCATAATTTTTATTCAGATTTTAGTAATGATACTTCTGTTAAGTAGTAGTATCTAGTGTTTGCCCCTAAAACACCTTTAATAGCATCTGCCACTGCATAAACCTTTTCTGGATCTGCCCCATCTTTTACTCCTGAAAAGCTCTTTTTACTATAAGTAGTATTACCCTTTGAATCCACCCCACTTTCCACTTCAATTGCTAATGCTGTTGTTGAAATTTCCTTGCTTACTGCCATTTTATAATCCCCCTTTTTATTTATCTTGTAAGCTTTTCGCCTTACATATAATAAATATGCACTTAAAGAATTTTGTGAAAAATTTTTTTAAATTTTTCACATTTATTTGAATAAAATAGTTATAAATGTTCATAATCTAAATAAACTTTATATTATATCTTACATTATATTTCCTAAATAATTTAAATTATAACCTTTAGAAGCCATTGAACTTATATTGTATTTGTTCAATGGCTTCTATAATTTTATTTAAAATATAAACTGTAAAAATTCAAAATTTCATTGCTTAATTTGAATATTTTTCATATAGATGCAAATACTTATAATACCCTTTTAATTTAAAACCTTCGTGTTTTTAAATTCATTTTCCTTTTTATTTTTTGTTTTATTTAGTGTCATTAAACTTAAAAAGCTGATTACATAGAAACCTAACCTTCTATATAATCAGCTTTCTAATTAAATGATTATATTCTTTACTTTAGTTTTTTAAAAATTGGCTGATGAAATGAATTCTTGCCAAGCACACTGATTCTTAAATCTTTATTTGTAGTTACTTCATTTAAAAACAACTTATCAAGACTAAGTTTAGTACCAACTGTCATCCTATTCCAAGTATACCCTTTGAACAAATCTCTTACTAAAAATTCTTCACCTTCATTTAAATTATTAACCTCGGAAATAGCTTGTGCTAAATACTCATTCATATCTATTCCTCCAAAATAATTAATATAAATAAAATTCAATTTTTATGTGCCGGCTTTACATTCATCTACTTTGTTTATATTAAAAAAGTAATAATTTTATTCCTATAATACTTCTTATTTTTATTAAAATAATTTGTCGATAAGATTTTTTTACATTATCTAAAAATATGCATATTTATATAGTATAATAAACATATGTTCTATTATGTGTTTTATTTTTTAAGGGGGGATTTGAAAATGGATAAAACCATAGTAAAAAAATTTAAAGAAGGCGATAAAAATGCAGCTCTAGCTGTGCTGCACAAATATGAGCCACTTATAAATAAATATTGCTTAAAGACAAACTTAAAAGGATTTGATAAAAATGATCTCAGGCAAGAGGCCAATCTTTCAGTACTTAAAGCCTTAAATGCTATTGATTTAAATAAAGACAGCATAACATATGATGCTTATATTATGAATACCATAAGAAACACCTTTAACCTACTTATTCGCAATCACCACAAAGCTAATTTAGAATCCAGTCTTAATATCAATGTAGTAGGTGATTATGACATCATTGATTTATTAGAAGATGATATAAATTTAGAAGAACTACTAATTTCAAACTCTATTCACTCAACACTAAAAGAAGCACTATCTACTTTATCATCAGAAGAACTAGAAGTACTATATCTCATCTTTTGCAAATTCAAAGGAAAACTTAGGCCTTACTGCCTAGAAAAAGAAATTACACGATATGAGGGAAAAAAGAACTTGGATTTAATACTATCCAAGCTTAGAAAATTTTTTATATAACATATTTTTATATGAAAAATGCGTGTTGGCACTTGCTCAATCACGCATTTTTTTAATAACTTAAGTTACATTATTCTTCTTGTTTTTTCTGACAAATATAAAGCCTATTAAAATAGCTGCAAGTGCCACTACTAGTTCCACAGCCTTTGAATTTCCTCCTGTATTAGGAAGAGTTCTTCTATAATTTGTGCTGGTGTTAGTACTTAACTTACTAGCCATTGAAAGTCCGCTTAATTTGTTTATAGTGCTTCCACTGCTGACATTGCCATTTCCATTTGGAAAATTTAATTTTGGTATAAGTGAATTTTCCTTAAATACCAAAACAGGTCCCTCATTATCTTTGGAGATAGTAAATTTAACTGGAATCATATCCAAAGCATATCCTGCTTTAGGTGCTATTTCTACAAAGTAATAATCCCCTTCAATCAAATTATCAACAGTAATTTGCCCTTGTTCATTGGTGGTGTAAATATCCCCTACCTTGTCTAAATTTTCATCAAGTAAAATGAACTTAGATCCATCTAGAACCTTTTCATTATTACCTCTTTCAACATTTGTTAATACTACAGAACCCATATAAACCTCCTCTGCAGGTTCTTCTGGATTTGGTTCTGTATTAACTTTTGGAATAGCTGTAATGCTTGCACCAATTATAGCTGCTCCATTTACAAGTACTTCTGTGCCTTCAGTAACACTTTCTTCTGTATGTGCTATAGTACCACTTATGGTTATTTCTCCAATGTATATTTGTCCTACATCTAAAATTCTTTCATTAAAGATAAGTTTTACAGTGCCATCATCTGAAATACTTTCTTCACTAAAATCCATTTTTTCATATTCTATATCTTTTACATTAATAAATGAAGGAATTTTAATCTCTAATGTATCTCCTGCCTTTATTTTACCTATAGTATTGTATTTTAGTCTTAAATCAATATCATCGTCTTCATTTAAGCTAACATTATCTTCATAGTTTACTTCTTCACCATTAATCAATAATGATATTTTCATTTGTCCATTACATTCTTCATCTTCCTTAGGTTCTTCATTTTCATTAGTTTCATCTTTAGGTTCTTCAATTTCACTAGGTTCATCACTTGGTTTTTTATCAGTTTCTTCAGGCACTATAACTTCTTCTTCCTCTTCAGTTATAGCTCCTTCAGCTTCTTTTTCATCTTCAAAAATTTCTTCTTCTAAAATTTCTTCTTGAAAAAACTCCTCTTGTTTATTAGCTTCCTCTGCAGTAGGAAGTTCTTCTTTTGATTCTTCACTTAACTCTTCACCACTGCCAGTTAAATCAGCACTAGTGACTTCATCATTTTGGGCATCATCATAATCTGTTGTTTCTTCTGGAATAAGAAGTTCATTTTCAGTATCAAATTCTTCATTACTTTGAAGTTCTGCTTGCTCTGAAACTACTGGATTCACTTCTCCATTTTCTAGCTCATCTGCTTTTACTGTAATATTAGAAAATAAGCTTATAAACATAAAGATGCTTATAAATAATGCTATGTTTCTAACATTTGCGAATCTTCTCTTTACCCCTTTCATATATTCACCCTTTTTGTTGATATATTTATAAGTATCTTCATACTTATATTTTAATTATATACTAAATAAATACTTTTTTGCATTTTTTAAGCAAAGTTAATTATTTTTTATTATCTAAAAACAGTTTCAACTTAAAATACATCCATTAATACTATAGAAATCTTAAACATATTCTCATACAATCCTCCTTCCATTATTACTTAAGATTACAACATAAATTTATTTAAGCTCCTCTTTTTGTAATATTGTTGTTTTTTTTGTTAAAATGTATGGATATATTTTTATTCTCTTAATTCATATTTTCAACTTAATTGTTTAAAAAAGTATACTGTAAAGAATATAAACGAAATCTATAGTTTAGGATTTTTCTTTAAAATTATTTTAAATTGTGTACTAAATTTCTTAAGAGATTCTGGTTCAAGCTCTATGGTTCCTCCATGAAGATCAACTATTGTTTTAGCTATAGCAAGACCAAGACCTGATCCCTGTTTGCTATTTCTTGATTCATCACCTACTGTAAATGCTTCAAATATATTATTTGCTATATCTTTTGAAATTCCCTTTCCATCATCAGCAATTATTATTTCATAAATATCATTTTTTTCTTTCAATGATACATATATATTAGTACCTTTTTCATTATGTTTAATGCTATTGCCTAAGATATTATCAAATACCCTTTGTAACTGAACCTTATCAATTTTTATTTCCATTTCCTCTTCTGGAATATCCACTTCTATATTAAAGCCACTTTCAACTATATCTTCATATTTTAAAGCAATATATGCTCTTAAATATTCACTTAAATCAACTTTTTCAAAAATAAGATTAAAGTCTGGATGCTCTAGTTTACTGTATTCATGAAAAATATTAATAAGCTCTGTAAGCTTCTTTGATTTTTCATAAATAATCTTTATATACTTATCCTTATCTTCATCAACAATTATTCCATCTGAAAGAGCTTTAGCGTATCCTTGAATACTTGTTATAGGTGTCTTTAAATCATGTGATATATCTGCCATCATACGTTCTTTATCATTCATCAACTTCTTACGTTGATTTTCACTATCTTCAAGCTTACTTACCATAATATTAAATCTATCACATATATCTACAAATTCACGAGGTCCACTATAATCTACAGGTTTTTTTCTTTTTCCTTCTGTTAAAAGTTCCATTGCTTTATTAAGCTTTTCTAATGGCTCATAAAACTTACTTCTAAGAACAAATACAAATATCACCACTAAAATTATATAAGCTATTCCAAACACAACAAAATCTATCTTAGTTAATATATTCATTTTTTTAAAGAAACTATTTGTGTACAACTCTCTTGATTTAATAATAGCTGTTCTTTTTATGCCGTCATTATTAATATATTGATACTTTTCAATAAATAGTCCATTATTATAATAACCTCTCATATAAATAATTTCTTTTTTAGTATAATTTTTTTTTGCTGGCGCATTATCACTTTCTAATATAACATTCAAATTTTTATCTAATACTTTAAACCATTTACTAGTAGATTTTAATGAATTGCTTATAACACCTTCTGAATAATATGATTCAGCAATAATTAGCTTATAACTTTCCCCATTTTCACTATAATAATCATATATATTTAAATATGTATCATCCTTTCTATAGTTTGGTATAGCATTTATCTCATCTTCATTATATTTTTCCTTATTAATATCCTTTCCTAAAGAATAAATTAAATTATAATTTTCATCTAATATTTCTATAGTACCATCTTCACCTGTTATCTCTTTTAGATTTAATTTATTAAATTTTTCTTCCTTCAAGTAATTTTGATATTTCTTAGTTAATCCTAAAATAGCATCATAATCACCAAATATTAAATAATTGCTAACATTGTTTATTAATATAGCTGAAATTATAATAATTACTGTGAATAATATGTAATTATTAATTAGAAGGGAAAATATACTTCCCCTTCTATTTGCCTTTTTAGATTTTTTCAATTTTATAACCAAGCCCCCTTACTGTTTTTAAATACATTGGGTTCTTTGAATCATCTTCTATTTTTTCTCTAATTCTATAAATATGCACCATTAATGCACCATCATCATTTTTGAAATATTCTCCATTAATATTTTCATAAATTTGCACCTTTGTATATACTCTTCCTGGATTACTCATTAAAAGAGCTAATATCTTAAATTCAGTTGGAGTTAGTTGAATTTCTTCCCCATTCTTAGTTAAAGATACTGTTTCTTCATTTAATACTAATTCACCAACTTTTAATATTTTCTTAGATTCTTCTACATTATCTAACTTAAATTCATAACACCTTCTTAAAAGTGACTTTACTCTAGCTACTACTTCCAATGGATTAAAAGGCTTTGTAAGATAATCATCAGCACCTAAGTCAAGACCTAGTATCTTTTCACTATCAAGAGTTTTAGCTGATAAAATTATAATGGGGATATTTGTTATCTCTCTAATTTTTTTAGTAAGTTCATAACCATTCATCTTAGGCATCATAATATCTAATAATGCTAAAGATATTTGACTATTTTTTACTATTTTAAAAGCATCTTCTCCATTATCTACAGATATAACTTTATATCCATCCTTTTCTAAATATAATCTTAATAAACCAACTATATCTTCATCATCTTCTGCAATTAATATATTTTTTGTCATATAATTAATTTACTCCTCTTTACTCGTATCTTAATGCATCAATAGGATTCATCTTTGCTGCTTTACTAGCTGGATAATATCCAAAGAATATCCCTATGGCCATACAGAAAGCAACTGAATATAGAATTGCATAAATATTAACTTTAACACTGTATCCCATTATTTTTGCACCTATTGCTCCAAGACCATTTCCTATGATAACACCTATTATACCTCCTATTATACATATAATTACTGCTTCCACAATAAATTGTATAAGTATAACTCTTTTTCCTGCTCCTAATGCTTTACGAATACCTATTTCTTTTGTTCTTTCTGTAATTGAAACCATCATTATATTCATTACACCAATACCACCTACTAAAAGTGATATTGCTGCTACAGCACTTATTGCTAGTTTAATACTATTAATCATCTTATTTGTAGATTCCATCATTGACTCCATACTATAGCCAGCTGGTTCAAACTTTTCATTTGATTTATAAGCTTCAGAAAAATAACTGTTTGTATTATTTAAAAACTCATTTAAATCTACATTTTCTTTAGGTATGATAGTAAAATATTCATACCCATTACTTTTATTATTAATTTTTTTATAAATAGACATAGGTATAAATATTTTTGTACTTACTTTTCCATCTGATGAATACATACTTTCTCCATCATTTTTGTTATATTTATATACACCACATATATATAGTTTTACTGTATTATTTCCTATAACTGTTTCAAAAGATTTACCTAAAACTTCATCATATGTATATTGTCCTTTAAAATATTTATCAACAAAATTATCACTTACTACAGTAACAGCTCTTAATTCATCATTATCCTTTTCTGTTAATGCTCTTCCAGTGATTATTTCAATATTTTCTCCTTTAAAATAATCTGAATTTACAGCCTCTATATCTATATCAACTTTAATTCTTCCCTTTAAAAGGGTACTACTACCAGCATTTTCTGAAATAGATACTGCTAATAAATCATCAGCAAAAGTTTTTTTATAATCACTTATTATTTCATCTGTAACAAAATCCTTTTCTGTAGGCGCTTCATATTCAGAATAAATTTCTTCTCCATTTTCATTATATGTAATTAAATTTTTTTGTTCTAAGTACATATTAATATTTCTAGCACCAAAACCTGACATTTCACTATTTATTGATGCAGCCAGTGAATCTCCTATGGTAACAATGGTAATTACAGAGGCAATACCTATTATAATACCTAACATTGTAAGTAACGCTCTAAGCTTATTTGCTTTTAAACTGCTGATAGCTAGCCTTACATTTTCCATTAATCCCATTAACTCACCACCTCTTTGCTATCATTTATAATTTTTCCATCTTTTATGGTTACAATTCTAGGACATTGCTCTGCTATTTCTTTACTGTGAGTTATAAGAATAATTGTTTTTCCTTGATTTTTATTTAAATCATTAAATATATCCATTACCATAGCACTAGTTTCACTATCAAGTGCTCCTGTTGGTTCATCAGCAAGGATTATTGAAGGATTATTAACTAAACTTCTAGCAATGGCAACTCTTTGCTTTTGTCCTCCTGAAAGCTCATTAGGCATATGATTCATTCTAGATTCCATTCCAACTTTACTTAAAAGCTCCTTAGCTCTTTTTGTACGCTGTTCTGCGGGTACACCTGCATAAAGCATAGGTAATTCCACATTTTTAAGAGCAGATGTTCTTCCTATCAAATTAAAATTTTGAAAAACAAAACCAATTTTTTTATTTCTAATAACATTCATTTCTGCTTCATTGGCATTTTTTATATCTATACCATCTAAATAATATTCACCTTTAGTTTGTTTATCTAAAACCCCTATAATATTCATTAATGTAGATTTACCTGAACCTGATTCACCTACAATGGCCACAAATTCTCCTTCATAAATTTTCAAATCTATACCATGTAGTATTTCTATTTCACTTTCTAATCCAATATTATATGCCTTAATTATTTCTTTCATTTCTATTAGTGGTTTGACTTTATCTATCATTATGCTTCACCTTTACTTTCATTCTCAACACCTTCTGTTGTTTCATTATAATTTGTAAGATCAGCAAGTATTTCACTACCTTCTTTTATGCCACTTCCACTTACTTCAACATAATAATCATTTTCTTCTCCAAGAGTTACTTCTGTTTCAATAAATTGATTATCTTTTCCTTTTACCATTAAGAAATATTTTCCCCCTACCTCTTTAACTGCATCTTTAGGAACCATAAGAACATTTTTCTTTTCTGAAACTATTATCTCTGCTTTAGCATTTGTTCCAATATATAAATCTTTAGCATCATCTATAGATATATCTGCTGAAAAACCACTTGTTTCTCCAGCATTAGCTGTAGGAGATATTCTTGTAAGCTTTCCTGAAATCTTTTTATCACTAGAATTAGTAGTAATCAATGCATTCATACCTACTTTTGCATTTTTAATTTCATACTCTGGAATAATAACACTTATAATAAGCTTATTATCAGATTGAATTGTAGCAACTTGTCCCTCTGGTACTGCCCCTACCTTTACTTTTAGTTCAGTTACCTTCCCATCTGTTTCAGCCTTTAATACAGTTTTTGATAATCTTTCTTCTAAATTTTTTAATTCTTCATTATCATCAGCTTTTTGTAGTTGTTTATATGCATCATTAACTGATGATTCAAGATTAGATATTTCTCCATCAGCACTATTAATCACACTTAAACGATTTGCTACTGCTGCTTCATATTGCTCCTTAGCTGAATTTTTATTGCTTATTTTTTCATTTAATGTTGTAAGTGCTTCATTATAGCTTTCCTGTATTTCTTGATAACTATAAAGTTCCTTTGCTTGCTCTAATTCAGCTTTCTTATTATTTAAATTTTCTTCTGCCTCTTTGTAAATTGAATATTCATTAGAAGAAGTATTTCCTCCACTAGCTATCCAAGCATTATAAGCAGAATTTTTAATATTCTCAGCTTCATTATAATTATTTACCTTACTTTCTATGGCACTTAACATTGTGTTATATGTATTTTGGATCTTTTTATAAGTTCCATCATAATTATTTAAATCATTTTCTGTGTTTTCATAGTTACTTTTTAAATTTGATACTACATTATCTTGTGCTGATACTGAAGATACTTTAACATTTCTTGCTTCTGTTAACTGATTAGATAACTTATTATAATTAGCTTCTAATTCTTTTTTATTTTCAGCTATTTCAGCTTTTTTCTTTTCAATTTCTTTTGTTATATCACCATCATCTAAAGTGCAAATAACATCTCCAGCTTTAACATAGTCTCCAACTTTTACATTAACAGACTTAACTTTTTCCGTTAATGATGTTGAAACCATTGATACTTCTGCACTTTCAATTTTACCATTTACATTTATTGACCTATTTATTTCTCCCTTTTCAACAAAAACAGTTCTAGCATAATTTTCAGAATCTATTGTTTGTTGTGATTTATAAGAATTAATTTTAACAATAACAATTCCCCCAGCCAAAACAGCTAAAACCATAAATATACATAAACTCTTTTTATTTTTATATGTAAATTTTTTAATAACATCCTTAATCTCTTTTCTCTTCATAAAGCAGTTCATCCTTTCACTATTATATAAATTTATTTTAAATATTAGATATTAATTTTATACATAATATAACCTTAATATAACCTTAATATATTATAGTGACTATAATATATTCATTTATAATAACAAAGAGTCTTTTCTAACTCTTTAACTTAGAAAAGACTCTTTTTTTATTTTTAAATGCTAAAATTAATATTCCCAATGAAAATATAGAAATTCCTATGCCCAGTTCTAAACCTGGTAACTTATACTTAAATTCAATTTTATGCTCTCCTGGCTGAAGCTTTACACCAATTAATCCATCTAGTATTTTAAAATAATCATACTCCTCACCATCAACCTTTAAGCTCCAACCTTCATCATAAGGAATTGATGTATACATTAATGTCTTATCTGCTGTTACTTCTATATTTCCTTTAACATATCCATCTTCATATACTGTATTTTCTATTATATTAGAAGATAAATTTTTATATACTTCTTGAAACTTATCCATATGGCAATAATATAACTGCACTTCATCTATGCTAAAGCTATCATTTAATACAGAAATTTCAATGGTTATTTCTTCATCCTTATGATAGGTACCAATAAATTGAATATTATAGCCATGACCTGTAAACTGATCATATTTAACATTACTGTTCACTGTTATGGAAACTCCATTTTGTGAGCTAATATTGCTTTTCTTACTGCTAAATCCATTTTCATATTCACTGGACTTTAAAAACATATATACTGGCCCATACTCCTGAGCCTTTAATGTAAGCTCTATAGTAGCTTTTACACCCTTAATTTCCTTTTGGTATACTGTTTCATCATCATATTTCACTTCTGATAAATTATTTAATTTAATATCAGTGACATTCAATTCTTTATATATATCATAACTTTCGTTAACCATTGATTTTAATATATCATTATTATAAACAAATTTATTTTTAGCTTCATTGCTCTTAGTAGACTCTAATGCTTCATTAACCATAAATGCTATAGGTAGTGCATAAGGATTTTGGTAAACAGCATAACTTCCTTCTGTTTTAATCTTATTGTAAAACATATTTTGCTTATACTTATAGCACTTAAAAAACTCTGGCTCTTCCATGGAAATTAAATATTTAATACCTAATATTGAATCTATAGGTATGGTTGTCCCCATATTATAAATTTCATTAATGGTACTTGTTTTAAACCCGAAATTTTTAATTAATCTACCAGTACTTTCTTCATTGGCTGAACTGGAATGACCAAGACCATTATAATTTAAAAGCATAGAATCATTTAAAGTATTTCTATAAACTTGTTCAATTCTATAAAAATTATCATTTAGTGATTTTACTTCTTCAATTAATGGCGATACAGTTTCAATATATTCACCAATATGACCTTTATCAATATACTTAATATTTTTCATGGAAAGATAAGCATTTAAAGAAAGCTCTGTCATAACTAGTAAGCTTATTAAGGGTAATATAATCTTGCTGATTGTATTAAATTTAATACAAATCATAAATACAATAATATAACAAAGGCTAATTATAAATGTAGCTATTATCTTATTGCTATCTAAATAATCATAATCTCCATAACTTACATAGATACTTGTGGCTACAAAAAAAAGAACTGCTATAATTAAACCTTTATAATTACTTCCTTTAATTTTTAGCCAACATTCATAGGCCAAAATAATTACAAAAAAGCAAAATATAAATGAATTTCTATATTGAAATCCTATGGGATAATCAAAGCCATGCCATAATAATATGAAAGTGCTTATAAAAAAGCTTAAAGCAATAAACACAATAACTATTAAAGAGGCAATCTTATTTCTTATATTAATTTCCTTATTAAAAAAATATAGGATCAATAATTCTGCCACCATAACTGAACAATAAATATTGGTAGGTGATTTCATTACTTGTCCCATATTATAGCTACCAATAAACAATTTACTTAAGATGCTACTTAAATTCTGTTTAATGGTTATGGCTTCACTAAATAAATTAAAATCAGCCTTACCATTACTTAAGGATATTAATACTGGAATAAGTAAAAAAGATGCCAATCCTCCTGTAATAAAGGATGCACCAAAAAACTTAAATGTCCTTGGCAAACTAATTTTTTTATAAATAATAGATTTATAAAAGAAATATACCACTGAAAAAATACATATCATATAACCTATATAATAATTACTTACCACAACCATAAATAAAACTATCATATATAATTTATATTTTCCTTTAAGTATTATTTCTTCAATACCTAAGGCCACCAATGGTAACAGCATCATACCATCCATCCACATTATATTCATTTGAAAACATATGTTATAAGACATAAGAGCATAACATAAAGAAAAAATCACTACAAATAAGTCTTTCTTTTTATAAACCTTACTTATATATAGAGAAAAACATAATGAAGCTAAACCTATCTTTATTAGATATATAATAAAAATAAACTCACCTATGGCTGACTTAGGAAATAATATTAAAAGTAAATTTAAAGGACTTGCTAAATAGTAAGCAAATAATCCTATATTATTACCACCAATGGACTTATTAAAGGAATAAAAAATACTGCCATCTCCACTTAAAATATCTTTAAACTTACCAAAGTAAGCGACATATTGAGTATACATATCACTGGATACTATGGTCTTATCACCTATAAAGCCTACTCCTAATGATGTAAATACTACAAACATTATAACCATAGGAAGTATAAAGGATAAAATAAAAATGTAATTTTCTTTAATTTTCTTATTTTCACCAAAATTATTATTTATGCTCCATACTTTACCCATAATTCACCTCTAAGTATAATCAATATTTTTCATATATTTATTTTACTATATTTGGAAATAAATACTTGAAGTTTCATACGTCAATTTTCAACATTCACTTACAGTTTATTATTCATGTATTTAATTGGTTTTAGTTTCTTTTTATGTTAATATATTCTTAGCATTCTAAAAAAGGAGATTAATACATGAACTGGAAAAAACTAATGAATATTAATAATTTAAAAGAATTATTTATAAAGATAAAATGGATTTTATCCCATGCTAAACCTGTAATACCGTTTTTAATCTTTACCACTGTAATAAGTTCTGCTTCATCTTTAATTAGTGTTTATAACACGCTGGTTTCAAAATCATTAATTGATAGTGCTATAGGTGGTAATACTTCTGAAGTAATAAAGTATCTTATTATTATGATTAGTATTACTTTAGGTATGATGTTATTAAGTCCCATTACTTCATTATTAAGCACCCATGCATCTACAAAGCTTAATCAAAGCATTCAAAAAAAGTTATTTGAACATATTGAATATAGTAATTGGTTAGAGCAAAGTAAGTTTCATAGTGTAAGTCTATTAACTAGGATAACTTCCGATGTAGCAACTATAAGTTCTACTTTGCTTAGTACCATTCCTAATATTATTTCAATTTTAGTAACATTATTTGCTTCTTTTTCTACACTTATTTATTTAGCTCCATCTATTGCTATAATTGCAGTGTTTATTGGCCCATTTCTTGTGCTAGTAAGTAGATATTTTAGTAAAAAACTAAAAGATCTTTATAAAAAAGCTCAAGAAGAGGATGTTAAATATAGAGCTTTCATTCAAGAATCTGTGCAAAACATAATGATTGTAAAGGCTTTTTGCATGGAAAAAATAAATATGAATAGATTAGTTCAAATTCAAGACAATAAATATAAAATAGCCATGAAAAATACTAAACTTTCATCTATGACTGGACTAGCTATGTCATTATGTTCAAATTTAGCATACTTTACTATTTTTTGCTGGGGTGCTTTAAATATTTCTACAGGGGTAACTACTTATGGTACCTTTACAGCAATGTTACAACTATATAGTAAAGTACAATATCCTTTTTCTTCATTGGCAGCTATGTTTCCTGGTTTAATATCAACTATTGCAGCTGCAGAAAGATTAATGGAATTAGAAGCTATACCACTGGAAAAATCATCTGAAACAGAAATTATTGATTTTACTAATCCAGAAATAGCATTTGAAAATGTATCTTTTGAATACAAAAAAGGCAATAAAATAATTAATGATGTTAATTTAACTATTCCTTATAGTGAAACCATTGCTTTTGTAGGTCCATCTGGTGAAGGAAAAACTACTTTAATTAGACTGATACTTTCTCTTATAAATCCAAGTAATGGTAAAGTTTATTTAAAAGAAAATAATAAAGAAGATACCTTTAATAGAGATTATCGAAATTTAATTTCTTATGTTCCTCAAGGAAATACTTTATTTTCAGGTACCATTGAAGATAATTTAAGATATGGTAACTTTGAAGCTACAGAAGAGGAAATATATGAAGCTTTGAAAAATGCTTGTGCTTTAGATTTCGTTAACGAGCTGGAAGATGGTATTAAAACAGTAATTGGTGAAAAAGCTACTGGTATTTCTGAAGGACAAGCTCAGAGAATTGCCATAGCCCGTTCTTTCTTAAGAAAGAAACCAATATTAATCTTAGATGAAGCAACTTCTGCCCTTGATCCTGAAACAGAAGTAAAGGTATTAAAAGCAGTTAAAGCATTGTCTCATAAACCAACTTGTATCATCATAACTCATAGACCTTCAGCTCTTAATATTTGTCATAGAATAATAAGATTAGAAAAGGGCCATTTAAAAGAAGTAAGTAAGGATAGTATTTTAGAAGTTGCCACTGAATTATTGTAAAAAAATGAAATAAAACTGGATCTAATAGATCCAGTTTTATTTCATAGTATAATTTATTCAAATTCACTTCTGATTCTCTTAAGTTTATTTAGTAACTCATAAAAATTATTAATATAATCAATATATTCTTCATGGGTTAAAATTTCATAATCATCACTAGCATATCTTCTACTAAAATAAAAGTCTTTTAAGTCTCTACACAAACTTTTATACTTTTTTAATTCTGGATAACCTTGTAAATATAATACTTCTAACAGTTTAACAAGATTATGTTCTTTTGATATTACTCCATATTTTTTTTGAATAATAGCTTTTAAATTTTTTTCAATACATTGCTGACAATGAACTAATACCCCATCTTCTAACCCTTCATTATCTTTTGTTGAATCTATAAATTTTTCATCAATATCTGCAAAATAAAACATATCTCTCTTAACCATAATTCCACCACCTTATATCTATTAAATCTTTTACTATATCTCCCTCAAAGCTTATTTCCTTACTTAGTTCAATATATCTATTTTTATTATATAATTTAATATCTACACTTCTACTTAAATTTAGAGAATCTATATCATCTTCTAGTTCATGTCTTAGTTTTCTTAATTCACTAATACTTTTATTATCATCAATTAATATTAATATATCAATATCACTACTATTCCTATATTTGCCCTTTGCTATAGAACCAAATAATAATATATCTGCATTTTTTAATCTATAAATACATGTATCTCTAACCTTAACAATTTCATTTCTTATTTGCTTGTCAAGACTATATTCAACATCATTTTTTATATTACAGCTATCAAACATGATTTAATCACATCCTAAGAATATCATTTTATAATATTATATACTAAAATTTGATTCTATTATATATAGTAATTCCCACCTCTTACTAAACTTTGTAAAATAAGCAATACCCAATTGCATTTAATGGGCTTAATTTTTCATTTGCGTTCTCTTCTGAAGCAGATTTTAATTTTGTTACTGATAATTTAAATATTGCTGTATAATTTCAAAAAGATTTGTTTGTGTACTTTCAGTTTGATTATTTAGTGCTTCTTGCCAATTTGGAATATCTATTGCATCCATAAGTTCACATAACAAAGCCCCTGTATAATATGGTATTTTAGTTGTAATTATACTTTCATTAACAGTTCCTAACTGAACTTGTTTTTTTATATCAGAAAATGGAACATTTTTTATGTTATCAAAATACATAACTCCAAAATCATATCCTACAAGTTCAGAAGCTTTTATACCTACATATGTTGCTGTTCCCTCAATTAGCTCTTTATATAACTCATCTTTCATAAAAGCTTGGTTATCTCTAATTCTTTTTTCTACTATCTCTATATATTCCTTAGCATATTCTAATAATCGTGTTTTATCTTTATCAGTTAAAAGCTCTTCTTGGATTTTACCAAGCACTTCATACTCATCAAACAATAAGCTTTTTCCAATTTCAGATAAATTTGATATATCATAAGTTGTACCATTTGCCCATTTTTTTTGCATATAATAGTGAAAAGCCTCATGGCTAAGGAATGTAATAAAATGTTGTGAAGTAAACTGTTGCTCTATTGATGTTTTATTATATCTAACATAATATACATCTTGTCCATATACATTATATTTCTTGTCTATACTATTAAAATTACCGTCAAAAATAAGTTTTAAAACTTCTGGTGCTATATTAGAAACTCTATACACTGTTATTGAAAAATTTGTAGGTAGTTTTATTTCTTTTGTAAAAATATTATTTACTTTTTCTTTAGGATTAATTAAATACGCTTCTCCAAATTTACCATTAATGGCTAAAATAGTCTTATCCTTTAAATTAAAGTCCCTCCAAATCTCTTTTTCTTGCGTTTCTTTATAAAATTTATCATACTCTGCCAACATTTTTTGATCAATTATAGATAAATTTTCAAAATTTACATTAATTTTATTTTTTACTATAAATACAATAGGAATTAATAAAATCACCATTGCAATTATGATAAATATTTTTTTCTTAAACATACATCACTCCTAATTTCATATAAAATTTAGTAATTTTTTATGTTAGGTAGAACTATAATGTAATTATTATTTTCAGTTATAATGTTACCATTATGAAGTTGTAATAAATCCTTAATTAATTTAAACTCCATTGTTAAATGTTCTGGTATATTTATAAATTTATTATTAGAATTATCATAGAAATAATTATTAGTTGGCTCATATTCCTTTGGAGTAGTTAAGCATATATGTATATATTTTTTTTTTACAAATTATTTTTAATGATATATCATCACCTATTAAATATATTAAATTTTTTATAGCTGTTACTATTAATTTTTCATCAAAAGAAATAATTTTTTTTGATAAATTGCTACTAAACTTTACATTAATATTATGAAAATATTGTGAATTATTTATAGCATCACATAAATTTTCAATGGTACTTATTATATCATAACTTTTAGGATTAATTTCTAAGCAATTAAAATAAACTTCTAAAAAGTATATAAGATTATTTTTACTAATCAAAAGATCGTATACATTATTAAATAGCATTGTCATGATATTTTCATTAATGGAATTTTTGCTTTTTAGTAATTGTAATAAACTATTAATATTATTTATAGGTTCAGTAAATTTATTATTTATAGTTAGTAAAGAATACTTTAATATTTCTAAATTATTAGCACTAAAGCTTAATTCTTTTTCATCTTCAAGTTTAAGTTCTTTCATTTTGAAACCTCCCATTTATATAAATAATAAAATACCTCAAAAAAAATACACATGATTTTTGTCAATTTTAATTGATATTTATAAAAAATAAATAGTATTATATCCTTAGCTAATTAAATGCTATGGAAATATAATACTATCTTTTAAAATGTTTAATATGTAATTTAAATTATGTATAATTCTTCTAAATCATCAGTGTACTCAATTTTTCTTTTCATATAATCAATATCTTTTAATATAATATATTTATCTTCAGTAGTTATTAAATCTAAATCTTTCATTTTTCTCATTAATCTACTTATTGTTTCTTTAGATGTTCCTATATATCCAGCTAAATCAATATTACTTAATTTAATATTAATTTTTATTCCATTAGAAAATTCTATTCCATAAGTATTTGCAAGACGTATTAATATACAGTATAAACTATCTAATTTATTTCTTGACATTAACTCAACCATCTGTAAATAAACTTTTTTAAAAATTATATCATAATATCTAGTTATTATTTTATAAAGATATTCATTATTTTCAATGCTTGAAGCTGGAACAACTCCTATTAAACAATCTTCCACAGCCTCAACTTTAAATAATGACATAAATGGATGTCTATTATCAGTTGATGTTAAAATTACATTTTTAGCAGAATAAAACCCTAAATTAATTTGGTCACCATCTGGTAATAAAAATGAAAGTTTAATCTTTCCTTTTAATAATATATATGTACTACTTCTTGGAGAATTTTGTTCAAAAATAATATCATTTTTTTAAATTTAATGTTCTTTGTGATTAAAGGAGTCATTGAATTTATCAATTCTAATCTAATTTTTTTTACCATTACAATAACCTCTACATTTGTTACTAAACAAATTTAAAACTAAATTTTCTTAATTAATATTTTTAAAATTTATTATATTAATTATAAAATAATTAAACTTTTTATTAAAGTTATTATACATTAAAGTTTGCTTTTTGTATATTAAAATTTTCCAAATAATATAAAATAAAACATCCTT
>FR883381.1:0-23469 GCA_000435835.1 Clostridium sp. CAG:221 | reverse complement strand
TAATATATATTATGCTAATATGATTCATATTTGATTTTAAATACAGATAATAAATTTAAGGAGAATATTTTTATGAATAAATTTTTAAGAAATATGATTTTAACATTTGGATCAATTACGGTAGCCATAGGAATATTATGTTTTACAGGTGAACCTGCAATTGAAAATATAAAGTCAAAAGTAAATCTTATGAAAGAAAAAATTATATTAATTTCTAATGATAGAGATGCTGTGTTAAGAAAGCTTAATGATACTATACTGAAATATGATGCAGATATTAAATTATTAAATGATAAAAAAGTAAATATAGAACATAAAATTACAGACCTAAATAAGGAACTTGAAGATAACAAAAATACTTCAGATTCTATAATCCATCATGATGAAGAAATTATTCATCAATTAACTACTGAGAAAGAAAATTTACAAGCTCAAATTGAGCAATTAACTACCGAAAAAGAAAGTTTACAAACTCAACTGCAAGCTAAAGACAATGACTTAACTACTTTACAAAACGAAATTTTAAGATTAAATAATGAACTTGAAAAAGCAAATAATGCAGTAGCCGACTTAGAAAATTATGTAAATCTTGAATATGACGAAATTTCTAACATAGCTACAGAAACAAACTTAGATAACTATAATACAACTGTTTCTCCGGATTTTAGTGATAATTCAAGTAACGATTCAAATTCTAACGAAAATACTGAAAATACTGGAAATACATGGAAATTTAATGAAAGCAATTTTTTTGTTGTTAAAGATATATTAACTTTAAGTAAAACAAATGATCATAATAACATAATATATACTAGATTACCTGATTCAGCAACAGATGTAAATATTAAAGTAACTGTTTCTTATAAAGGAATAGCGAATCAAGTAACTTGTATTACCGTTGACCAACCAAAATATGATTTCTTTCTTCAATTCACTAACGAAATTAAGCAAATAAAAATAACAGGAAGTTGTAATATATCTGGAGTTACTCATCAATTTGACGAAGTAGTTAATGTTGATTATAACTAGTCAACCCCATTCTAATAGTAATATTTTACTATATTTTTCTTATTTTGTAATTACATATTTTAAAATAAGTGATTTCTGTTAATGCAAAAATCACTTCACTTGAATAAATCCATTATAAAAAGAGGCTGTATGGAAATAACTTTCCATACAGCCTCTTTTTATAATATATTATCTTCTTATTAATAGTTATTCCTAATATGTAGCAACTATAGGTCTATAAATCATTTTAATATATTTTTCACGTTGCTTTTCCGTTGGACACCAATGGCTACAATAATGGTATTATAATATTTTAAACTTAAATAATTAAAGGGATATGAATTAACTACTCATATCCCTTTACATTAAGAAACTGTTTCTGTTATACCAGTTGGCTTACATATAATAGCCTTAATAATGGTTTTAACTATTACACAACAGCTACTTTTATATTTCCTAAGATTGTGATATTTCAGAGTTCAGATGACACTTGCATCTATAGCCATTCCCCTTTACTTTATGATTACATCTTGGGAAATTACACTTTTTATTTCCTTTATCGTTTCCATCACTGTTTCCATTACCGAATGGTGGACAGCTAAAAATGCTAGTATCATCATTCTCGTTTGGACAATCAATTAATCCATCCTCATAAGTATTTTCAAGATTTAAATCCTTTATTTCTGGTTTTATCCATTCTTTTTTCATTTTCTTTTCATCTTTTAAGTTAATTATTTATTTATCTTAAGACTATAAGTCACAGATACTAACTAGCAAATTTGGCAACTACAGCATAACCATGTCGATTGCTTCCGCCTGTTACAAAATAATTTCCACATCTTGTCCAAGCATGAGCTACCATTTGATTATTCTCCTTCTTTACACCTAAATAAAGGGTTGTAGATATCCCTTGCTCCTTTAACATCTTTTGAGCAGTTAATGCTTGTACTAAACATTTACTTTCCCATGGTGTATGATACGATACTATTCCTACTATCCTAGCTATTCTTACAGCCTTTTTATAGCATTCATCATCTACATTCTGAGGCGATTCTACCTTAACTTTACCCATACGCTTTCGTAATTTATTAAATGGAATAAATAATATGAAAGCCCTAAAGTATCCCATATATATAAATGCCTTTATAAAGGCTAATTTATCCTGATTTTTTATTTTAAAAAATGTTTTAATTTTTCTAAACAACTTTAATAAGGTCTGCATTTTTTAATCTTCCTAAAAACTCCATTACGGTATTTTCACAAGTTTCTTCATCTACATCATATTCATTAGTTAAAGTTTCTATTATGTTTACTATAGGAGTATTTCCTTCAATAAGTTCCCAAATTCTACTTCCTACTTCATTCATCATAAAGTATTGACCTTTATCAAGGTTCATCATAACCTTTTCTCCATCAAGGTCTGTATCATCAATTTCTTGATTTTTAGTAATTACAGAATTAATATTTACTCCGTAATCTTTTTTTATATCTCCAACTTTTCCAGAAAACTTCTTAAAATCTAACATATCATTCACTCCTTTTTAATTTATACTTTGCAAAATCTTAATTTTTTCTTCTAACAATTCTATTTGTTTATCTACAGTAAATTGACCATTTGGTCTGATAATTTTATAAAATTTAATATTTTTTGCAATTTGTAATAAAATTTTAAAAGCAATTGGTGATATACCTCCCATAGCTTGTACAAATTCCACTCTATATCTATTAGCTATAAGCTTATTTAACTTTTCGCTACCTTTTATTTCTTCAATTTGAACTTCTTCAACATCACCTACAGATAATTCACATAAAGCAAAAAGTCTAGTATCTTCATATATAAAATCATCATGAGCATTTACTAAATATTTAATTTCAGTATCACTCATAAATGAAAAGTACTTTTCTTTATCATATCCTAGTTTATCCATTGCACTACTACATAACTTTTGATAAGGGAAGCCATGCTTAACCATTGGAATATTATCTTTAATTTCTATAGCAGCCACATCATCTGATATAAATGGATATCCTTTTAATCTTAAACCAGTTGTAAGAGTTGATTTTCCTGCCCCTCTGTTACCTGTCAAAATAATAGCTTTATTATCAATAACAATAGTTCCTCCATGGATGGCCACAATATCTCTTTGTATCATTATGAATCCTAAACAGCTACACATTAAAAATACCCTTAAAAGATACGGATCTGCGTTTTCACAAGGTTCAAATTCGATTAAATTACCATTAGTAACTCTATAAGTAGCCACATTATCTATATAAAACCAAACTTCTTCTTTAGAAAAATTAGCTTTTTTATTATTCTTTATACTTTCTTTTATATCTTCTGACATAATAGAATACTTAATACTTACTGCATTTTCATAATTACTATTTTCAGTTGGTACAAACTCATCTATTTTTATTTCTGATTTAACATCTAAACCGTATACTTTATAATAAAATTCGCTTTTTTCGAAACTCATACTATTTCTCCATTTTTAATGATAAAAATTAAAATAAAAAAGTTACTACACAATTAAATAATTTTATTTATGCAATAACTTTTATTCACTATATATATTTTACTATATTTAATATTATTTTCCTTAAAAATCGTTTTACAAATTGCTACAAATTATTCTATTTATATTATTTTTTATCATTATTTAAAAAATATAACTATATTTAGCATTAAATCTTATATGTCATATTGAAAATTTAACATTTCTCTATATTGTTTTATAAATTTATAAAATACAAGAGGAATTAATATTAATTTAACTTCATTTCTATTTTGGCAATTAGATATATCATCATATTTCTCTAACAAACCTTCTACCTTTTCTATATCTACATATTTTTTCACTTCATTATCCATTAATGCTTCTTTCACTTGATTTTTAGTTTTATCCCAATCCGGTAATAACCTCTCTACCCAATCTGCACTCTGAATACCCCTATTTCTCCAATTTGTTCTTATTTCTTCAGGAAGAATTCCTACCATAGAACTTCTTATTAAATATCTCTCTTCACCTTCATGTACATATGCTTCGCTTGGAATACTTAAACAAAACTCCATAATTCTTTTATCTTTACTTGGATCCCTTTTTATTATTCCATAAGCCAAAGAATCTTTTGTCTCCATAATTCCAATGTGTGCTAAGGTAGCTTCATCTAAAATACTTTTTCTTGTTTCCTTTAAAGTGCCTACTTTGGTAATTACTGAATTATATCCCTTTTTATCAAATCTTTCTTCTACATTATACTTTTTAATTAAATCAAGTTTAATAACACTATCTTCAAATTTATTTTCAATTGTATCTTCTTTTCTATGCCTTATTTTTTTTATTTTATATGGTATTGCATTACTTATAATTGTTGAATAAATAGCTTTTTTAGGTTTTCCGTATCTTTTATTTGCAGCATTAACCTCACTAATAACTTCTCCAAATTTAAGTTGTCTAATTAACGTTTGCATATGAATAAAAAAGTCACCAAAAGAAATACTTACATTACCATTTTGTCCTATTAATAAAACCTTAACTCCATCTTCAGAACTTTGTTTAGCCATTCCAGTTACCCAATATGAATTTTCTAAAGTTTTAATAGGCTGTTCAAATATACCTATTAATTCATCTATATTAGTTAATGAATTTATATTATCATTTCTACAATAGGTAATATCCAAATTACCACAATAATTTTTTAAAATATTAACATATTCACTTTCATCTGCAATTCTATGATTTACAATTTTATTACTATAACTTTCAATAGGTAAAAAACTATATCCCTTTAAAACTTTTTCTTCTTTTTTAAGTTCTTTTGAAGCTATTGCTGCAATAGAGCCTGAATCTAATCCACCACTTACCATTATTCCAACTTGTCCTACTGTCCTTAATCTACATTTTACTGCTTCTTCAAATATTTCTAAAAATCTTTTTACATATTCATCATGATTTTTTAGCTTTAATGGTTTTACATCTTTTAATGGATTCCAATATTTATTTTTTACTATATTATTTTTAGTAATAACCATATAATGTGCTGGTTCTAATTGATATATTTCCTTATATATAGTTTCAGTAGCTTCTGAGTTATGCATAGGTCCAAACAATGCTAAAAAATCAGTAATCCATCTTTCATTTAACTCCTTATTATGTAGTAATGGAAAAATCAAACTAGTAAGTGTTCCAAAAATAAATCTACCCTTTTGAAAATTGTAATATAGTGTCCTTCCCCCCATATGATCTCTAGCACAAAATACCTTTTCTTTTTTTTCATCAAATATAACAAAAGCAAAATCCCCTAATAAATACTTAGGACATTCTTCTCCATACTTTTCGTAAGTCATTAAAATTAGTTCACTATCAGTAGTTATTTTTTGCTTTTCCCCTATAATATTAAATTCTTTAAATAACTCTTTCCTATTATCTAAAATTGCATCTGCTGTTATAAACAAGTTTGTATCTTCTTTATAATATGGAAGTACTTCATTAATATTTTCTTCAGTAATGATAATCTGACCACATACCATTAAAGAATTTTTTCTATTAATGCTATTAACTTTATCTATCTTATACTTTTTTAAGGCTTTAATCATATTTTCACTTATTTTTTCACTAATTTTTAAATTATTAAAATCTATTACTCCACCTATAGCACCACTCATTTTCACATCCCCCTATAATTATTAATATATAAAGAAAGAAATCCAAAGGAAGGATTTTCCTTTCCCTTAGATTTCTCTTTTGCTAATGATTACAATTAGCTTCTACTATCCCAGTAGTTTCCATCTGAATCATAAGTTGTAGCATCTACTCTATTGATATGTGTTGAACTTTTTTCAGTAGATTCTACGCCTAATTCTTTGATTTCTGGATTTTCCCATTGTTTCATAATGAATCCCTCCAATTTTATGAATTTATATAAATAACTTAAGTGTTAATTATATCTACCAATATTTTTAGTATTAATTATTCATAAGTATATTTAAAAGATTCATCTACAGTTCTTAGCTTCTGCTTTCCCAATAATTTCCTTGCGAATCATAAGTTGTAGCATCAACTGCATTTTCATGGTTAGCACTTTTTTCTGTTGAACTTACTCCTAAATTAAATAATTATGGCTTTTTCCATCTTTTCATTACTTTCTCCTCCTTGTTGTATAAAGTATATATAATAATAGGGATAGCCCTACTACTAACTAATTTTTAATGAATTATTTTTTGTAAATCTATATTTTTTAAAAACTTCCCTTATAATTACTATAATAAAAGTTACTATTGATATACTTATTCCTGCTGTTAATCCTGGAGTCTTATATTTAAACTCTATAACATGATTACCTTCATTTAACTGAACTGCAATTAATCCATCAAGTAGTTTAATATATTCTACATCTTGTCCATCTACTTTAATTTTCCAACCTTCATCATATGGTATTGATGTATATAATAAAGTTTTTTCTTCATTAACAGTAATATTACCTTTTATATATCCATCTCTATATTCAGTATTCTGAATTATATTTTTTGATAAATTATTATATATTTTTGTAAAATTATCCATATTACAAGAATAAAACAATGCATCCTTAACATTACAAGAATCTCTTTTTATTTCAACTTTAATTTTTATTTCCTCTCCAGCTTGATAATTCCCAATATATTCAATATTATAAGCACTACTATCAAACTGTGGAAATTCATTTTGACCTTCTACTTTTACTATAACTTGATTATAATTAGTGACTTTATCTTCATATAACTGTGACTTCAAAAACATATAAACAGGATTACTATCATTTGATTTCACAGTATATACAATACTTGCTTCTTTTTCTTTATCAACTTTTTCATAATTTGTTTCATCTTCAAGTTTTGTTTCAGTTACATTATCTAACTCAATATTTACTATTTCTAGTCTATTATAAATTTGATAATTCTCTTCAACCATTGAGTTTAATATTGTATTACTTAAATTAAATTTATTTTCTTCAGTCATATCTACATCCTTCACTTTGTCATTAACCATAAAAGCTATTGGTAAAGCAAATGGATTTTCGTAAACAATATATTTTTCATTTTCCATTACTTTTTCATAATAAGGGTTTTCATTATATCCATATGATGAAAATGAATCTGGATCAGTACTAGCTATTTGATATTTAATAGCTAAAATTGAATCTACAGGAATCATTCCACCACGATTATACCCTTCATAACTTGGAGCTGTTTTAAATCCCATATTAGTCATAAATTCCTTAGTATTAACATCATTTGAGGAACTTGAATGTTGAATACCATAATAATTTAATAACATTGAATCATCATAAGTATTAACAAACACTTCTTCAATCCTATAAAAATTATTCATAGTACTTTTTAACTCATTAACTATAGGTTGTAAGTCCTCAATATAATTATATATATATTTTCTTGGTGCATATGATTGTAGTGTTAAACAGCTATATGCATTTATCATTAGTTCACCTATAACAATTAAAGATATTAAACTCACTACTACTTTTTTATTAATTCTTGAATTAGTATTTAATTTTAATAATATACAATATATTGTTAAAAATATAAAAGATAATATTATTTTTTTAGTAGTAAGTCCTTCATAATTTATAGTTGCTATCCAAGCTGTACATACTAATCCTAAGGATAATATGATTAAAATCTTTATATTAGAAATAAATTTTCTATTTACATATTCTTTATATGCTAATACTATAGCTAAAAAGGAAAATAAAAATGAAAATCTATTTTCAAATCCTACTGGTTCATCAAATCCATGCCACAATATGTTTAAAGTGTTAACTGAAAAACTAGCTATTAAAATAATTAAAAATACTAATGAACATATTTTTTCTTTCATTTTAATATTCTTATCCATAAAATATAACAAAACTAATATTGTTATTATTACCCCACAATAAATGTTAGGATTTCCTCCAATAATCTGCCTCAAACTATAATTTCCTATAAATAACTTTGCTATAAATTCATATGGCTTAAGTATTATTTCAGGTAAAGCTTCAAATAACTTAAACTCAGCTTTCCCAGATCTTAATGAAAGTAATGTAGGTACTATTAATACAGCTGATAGCATTCCAGCTATTAAAGATGAGCTAATAAATAATCCTATTTTTCTTACATTTAACTTATTATTTAATATGGTTTTATATATGAAATATAAAACTGAAAAAATACAAATCATATATCCTATATAATAATTTGAGAATATAGCAAAAAATAATGTGATAATATATAATCCATATTTATTTTCATTTATAAGTTTATCTATTCCTAGCATTATCAACGGTAATAATAATACTCCATCAAGCCACATTATATTTAATTGAAAGTTAATATTATATGCCATAAACGCATAGCATAAGGAAAAAATCACTACTGATAAATCATGTTTTTTATAAGTTTTACTTAAATATAATGAACAAGTTAATCCACTAAAACCAAGTTTTAATAGAGTAATTATTAAAATTACTTCTCCAATAAACTTCTTTGGAAAAAGTGCTAATATTAAATTAAATGGACTTGCCATATAATAAGCAAATAGCCCAACACTATTTCCCCCTATACTTTTACTAAACGAATATGTTAATGATGCATCTCCTGACAAAATATCCTTTAACTTTCCAAAGAAGCTTACATATTGTAAATACATATCACTAGTAACAATTTCTCTATTTCCAAAGGGGAAAATTTTCAATACTATATAAATAGTCATCATTAAAGCTATTGTTAATATAAACGATAATAGATATATATAATTTTCTTTAATTCTTAATTTTAAATTCCTCATTATCCTCAATATCCTTATTTTCTATTAAATCTTTTTCATCAACTATATATAAAGGTCTTTCTTTAACTTCTAAATATCCCTTAGCCAAATATGCTCCAAGTACTCCACTTGATACTAATTGTATGCCACTAAAAAAAATCATAAGCATAGTTATATAAACAATATTTGATATATCTTCTCCTACAATAAACTTATTAATTAACATTCCAATTAAAATAATTAAAGAAACAATAATCAATATACTCCCTGATATAGATAAAACTATAAGTGGAATAGTTGAAAAACTCATTATTCCATCTAGTGAATAAATAAACAACTTAATTATTGACCATTTACTAGTTCCTGCAATTCTATTTATATTTTCATGCTCTATCCATTTAACTTTAAATCCTACCCATTGGAATATTCCTTTTGAAAATCTATTTTTCTCTTTAATTGAAAGTACAGATTTAACAAATTTTCTATTCATCATTCTGTAGTCTTCTTCACCTTGCCTAAACTCTAAATGAGTTAATCTACTGGCTACTTTAAAAAATTTTTTAGAAAAAAATGTTCTTAAAACACCTTCACCTTTTCTATTTTTTCTATATGCAGCAACACTATCATAGCCTTCAATAGCTATGCCATAATACATATCCTTAATAAGCCTTGGTGGATGTTGTAAATCTGCATCTATAATAACTACATATTCACCTACTGCATTTTCTAACCCTGCATAAATAGCTGCTTCTTTGCCAAAATTTTTTGAAAATGATATATATGAAACCCTGCTATCAAATGATTTAAACTTCTTTATTATATTTAATGTTTCATCTTTAGAACCATCATCTATGAACAAAAACTCAAATTTAACATTTTTCATTTCAGAGGCTACTTTAGATATTTCATTGTAAAAGCTTTCTAATACTGATTCCTCATTATAACAAGGTACTACTGTACTTATACATTCCATGAATTTAACCTCCAAAATATTTCATCTAGTTATTATTAAATACAAATGTCTTACTAAAAATATAATTTAAGATTATAACTATTACTCCTATTAAAACTTTAGCTAGCATGTCCATAATATTTAATTTATCAACTATTATAAATAAACCTATTACTTCAATAAATCCAGATATTAATCTACAGTTAATAAATTTAACAAATTCTTTTACTATAATTTTTAAACTTATATTATAATTATTAAATACTATGGTTTTATTAGTAACAAAAGCAAATATTACAGCCGAAAGCCATGCTAAACAATTACTTATCAAATAATTTACTTTTAAAATATATGTAAATAAATAATATATGAAGAAGTTTACAAGTGTAGTTAATATTCCAAAAATAAGATATAGTATATACTCCTTATTTTTTATAATTATACTTTTTAATTTAATACCTTTTTCAAGCTGCATAGCTTATCCTTGCCTTTCTTATCCATTTATTACCATATATTTATTTTATCACTGTCTCTTAATAATTAAAACAAATATAATAAACTTTTTTCATTGCATTTTTTACATTTTAACCCATATTTTTAATAGTTTCTAATTTTACTCTTTAGACAAAAAAGTGGCTAATGTTTATCAACATTAGCCATTTAAGCTTTTATAATTCCATCCAACTAAGAATTTTATTTTTTTCTACAGATTCTTTAGCTCCTTTAGTTAGGAATCTAATTTTATCTGTAAAATTATATTCTTTTCTAAATATTCCTGAAAATAAATGATGTATCCACGCTATTGGAGTTAATATTCTTATCTTTCTAGCATAACTGTATTTATCAGACATAGTTTCAATACTAGGAAATATAAATCTAAAATATCTTCTTATAGCCCCTATAGTTGCATTAGAATCTTTACCTTTATAATTAAAAGCTACTTGATTAGCAAAATTGCTTGCCATATCTTTTTTTCCATATACACCACCATCAAAAATGGTACTTATAAGACTTTCAAACATTTCTTCATCATCAATTTTATATACAGCCATTTCTTTTGGTATATCCATACTAAATAATATATTACATATCTTAAACATAATTATAATGAACTTTTTAAAACCAAACTCTTCAGCCTTATTTATAAATAATGTCCAATCAATTAAGTGACCTTTTTTTTCAACTAATAAAACTAAATCTGCAATTTGTCTTACTCCAAATCCACTTGCTGCCAAATGTGCAGCCATATGCATACATAAATGAAGGGCTAAATCTTCATACCCTAGTGATAATACTTTAGCTCCTTTTACCTTAACTTCTATAGTTCTATCCCATATATCATCCTCAAATAAATCTAACTCATCACTAAATCCATCTCGCTTCATAACATGCCAATGTAATTCAATCATTGGATATCCACTTTTAATATATTTAATATGATGAGATGCTTCTGCATCTATTTCTGTATATCCCAGATCTATTAATATTTTTTTAGATTTATTTATATCTTTTGCTTTTACAAATATATCAGCATCACTCATACTTCTCTGCTCTGGCTGAGGATAATACTCTCTAACTACTAACCCCTTTAATACTATAACAGGCACATTTTCTTTAGAAAATTCATTAAAAACTTTTTCTAACTTACTCATATTTGAAATTTGTGTAACCCCAGTAAAAAAAACTTCCTTTTTTAAGTCTTTTACCTTATCTTCATCTATATTTTCTAATAATTCAGCTTTATTTAAAGCAGAATATATCAATCCTTCAATTTTATGTTTTCTAGATAAATTTATTAACTCATTCCAATCTACATTATCATATTTCTTTTTACAAACTTCATTTCTTATTGAATTGGATAACAAATCTATAAATTGCTTTTCTGTTGTATTCATTAATACCCTCCATAAATAATTATATGTACCATTTTAACACAATAATTCCAATTTATAATAACTAATTTGCAAAAAAAAAATGTGATAAATATATAATATTTATCACATAAAGCTTTTAAGAATATAAATATATTGCATGATCTTTAGTAATACCTGCATCATAATGTGCTAAAACATGTGCATTAAAGTCATTTACAGATTCAAAAACTTTTTTACAATGTCCACATTTAATTCTTGTAGGTTGTTTTCCATCTTGACTTGGAAATGGTGGTGCTATTGAGCAATTTTCTATATCATAAGTATTTTCTACACCTAATGCTATAACATTAGGATTTTTCCATCTCTTTTTCATAATTTTCTTCCCCTTTAACTTTTACTAATTTACCATCTTTTGTTTATAATTTTTAAATTTACTATATAGGTATTTTATCATCTTTTTATTAATTTGCAAATATGTAATTATTTGTTTGCAATAGTGTTACATAAGTTTTAATTAGTAAAATACAGTATATCAGAAATTCTTCTTTCTCCAGTTATATCTGAAGGATTATTTAAAACTTCACCATTAAAATATAATGTAGTAGATCCTCCACCGTCTAAATTATAGCCAATGTAGCATCCCCTATTTTGTAATTCTACTGCAGCATCATATAAGCTTATTCCATCTGATTTTTTACTTCTTCCATCTGCAACTAATACTACATATTCTAATGGCCCCTTTTGTCCAATAACTGTATGTGGATCTTTAGTGGTTCTATACCATTCACCGTAATTATCTATTATTTCATTATCTTTAATAAGGGTTGGTCCGAAATCATAAGTTTGAATTCCACCTAAATCTAGAATTTCTTCAGCAGTCTTTTCTCCATATTCAAAGACTTCTAAATCTCCATTTTCTTTAATAATCAGTGGAGCACAATCAAGATCAGAATCCCTATAAATAACCCCATCTCTAATAACTCTTCCATTAGTATTAAATCCAACTGCTGCACCATCTATAGCTAAAACAGCATCATTATCTTTTGCTATAACAGAAGTTCTTTTCTTTACATCTTGTGAAAATTCTCCTCCTGCAAAGGCTGATTTTATCTGTGAAGAATCACTTACCTTTATAGTAGCTATCCACATATTCAAATTAGGCTCTTCCTTTACTATATGCTCTAATTGAATTTTCATTTCATCTGTTTCATAAATTATACTATCGTTATCTTTATCATAAGTTGTATACTTATTTCTTGTTACATCAAATACTATCCACTTATATGGCTTTTGTATTATTCTTAATTCTAATAATATAAATATTGATATAAATATTAATACCAATAAAATTTCACTCATTCTTTTCCATACTTTACTTCTCACACCTCATACCCCTATTTTTTACTTTTAATACATATATTAACATATTTTAGTTTTTAAGTAAATAAAAAAGAGTAAGTATGATTACCAACTCTTTCTATAATTACTATTATTTTTCTTGAACATTAAAACATTTCATCTGCTTATATATTGGATTTATTAATTTTGCACCATTAATATGGTTATTATTATATATAAAATCAAATTCTCCGCTTTCTATCTTAACTCCATCAAAAATATAATCGCTATTTCCTTGATTAATAGTATTATTTTTCAAAATTAATTTTCCTTTTGCCTTTGTATATGAAGTATCAAAAAGATTTATTAGTGATTTATTACTGTTATTTTCTATTGTATTATTATCTAGAATCACCTCTTTAGTTACGCCTGCTGAGAGATGAAGCAATGAATCCTTATCTATACTTATAGTATTATTCTTTAATAATACTTCTGTAGGACATCCCCATGTACTTAATGATATTTTTGTATTTTTTAATTGGTTATTATCTAAGGTTATTTTTTCTGTTGTGGTAAAAGAAGCAATATTTGTATCTTCTATATTACTTTCTTTAAAGTTTACCTCTTCTTGGATATATATATTAGAATTATTAATTTTGCACTTTTCACCTCTAAAATTAACTAATGAACCAGTAACTTTACTTATATGGCAATCTTTAAAGTTACCATATATTCTAATATTATCTATATTATCTGCTGTTATCTTTGAATCAATAATACTAACATTTTCAGGCATAGTATTTACATGTGTATCAATAATATTTTCATTATTTATATTAAATTCAGCATCCTTATTTTTTGATGTAATTGCTATTCTACAATTATTATAGGTATTGCCGCTACATTCAGTATCAGTTGAATACTCATAATTAATATTCATGGCTATATTTGAAAAAGAATTATTTAAAAATTTATAATTTGTAGTTCTTCCCCACATATAAACTGTACTAGTAAAACTGTTATTTTCAAATATAATATTATCACCTGCACAACTTACAATATCATTGTTATTACCTATAAACTTATTATTTTTAAATAAAAAGCTGTCCATGTATTCCCATCCATCTTCTAAATCTATTGCATATCCTGGCGCTCCTCCACCATTCTCCTTAAACATATTATTCTCTATATTCCAATTGTATCCTCCACAAATGCCCATACCTAATGATTTATTTTTTTCAATTAAACAATTTTTTATTGTAATATTATTAGGACTACTATAATTAGTTAAAAATACTGTTGTACCATTAAAATCTGTATCTCCTCTTTCCGGAACATAATCTTGTTTAAATACAAAATGCACATACTTAGCATTATCTGGAATCAATACTTTTTTATATTGTTTGCAATTATCTACTTTAGAAATAAACTTCATATTTTCATCATAAAAATATGATAAATATTCCTTACTTTGCATATATGGATATCCCATGTATCCCTTGTTGTAACCTAATTCAAATTCTCCACCTACATTACTTATATTTAGAGGATCAATAGTTCTTATGGTTCCTTTCTTATTATTTAACTTTCCTTTATCATTTATATTTCCAATAGATAAATTCTCTTTTGTTACCCCTATTATTAAATCTGATAAATTTTCACCTAAGGAAGAGGATATACCATACCCTGGAAAGGAACTTATTGTTACATTATCTAATATACAATTATCACAATTATTAAAGACTATACCACAAGTCCATTCATGAGATCCTTCTATGGTTTTATAATCATGAGTTTCCCTATCTCCTAATATTATTCCATTAATAAGCTGAGAATTACTACAATTAGAAAAATCTATAACTGTATAATGCTGTAATCCATTATCATTAATCTTAAAAGTAGCCCCATTTAAATCAACAATTAAATTACTTACCATAGTTATTGGATTTTCTTCACTTATACAATATTCACCTTTTGGAAAAGTAATTTTATCATATTTATTTTTTGCTGCATAATTTAAAGCATCATTTATTCCCTTTGAAGTTTCTATAGGATTTAATCCATTGTTATTAATATTAAACTTTTGAATATCTACACCATAATTTTTAAGCGTTTCTGCTGATAATTTTATAGTATTTAAATGAATAAATGTTATTAGAAATATACTAATAACTAAACTAAATATCTTTTTCATAACACCCTCACATTTAATTTTAATTTATTAGTAATTATTCCCTTATAATATTTTCCTAATACACATATAAAAAAAGTGCTGGAATAACCAGCACTTTCTTTATCTAATTTATATTAAAAATAATGTTACTCTTTAATCCCTTTGCGTCGGTTTTTTCAAATTTAGAAACATCTGTATTATTAAAATTCAAAGTTACATGAGTAGTAGTTGCTCCATCTGCATACCATGAACATTTAATTAAATATCCTTTAAATCCATCATATAAAGTCATTTTACAGTTATTAAAAGTATATACTGCACTACAACCTGCTGCATTCCATCCTCCAACTATATAGTGATAATCATCTATTTTTTCAAAAATAAAATTAGAATCCGTAACTTCTACCCCACCTGTACTATTACTACTTGGCGCTATTATACTTCCTGCTTTTTCTCTAGTTATTATACTGTCTTTAATTAATACGTCTTTGCATTGATACATTGGTTCTATATAGCAATTAATTAAATTGCATTTTTCAAATATTACCTGGCTATCTTTTGAAGGTCTTATAGTTATAGCATTAAGATTACAATTGTTAAAATTAGAATTTGTTGATACCATTCCATTTTCTAGATTACACTTAATTACTTTTGTAGCATATAACGAAAAGTTACTTCCTTTAAAATAAGAATATCTTATACTTCTTATATTACTATTTAATATATTACTATCAGTAAATTTTTCGTTTTTTACATATAAATCATAACTTGACTGGCTGACTCCATGGTTTGGTCCCCATGCAATAGATGATTTATTATAAATATTATTTTCTAAATAACAATCTGTTGATGATCCTAATGATAATTTAGCACCATTTCCACTAGTTATTCCAACTATATCTTCAATTATATTTTCTATAAATGACCAATATTGACTCCTTCCATATACCGTTGCTATACCATTAAATTTATTATTATAAAATACTTGTCCAGCACCTGCACAAAGTATACATGTGTTATATGATTCAAAAGAATTTCCTTCAATTAAATCATCCTGCATATATTCCCATCCATCTTCCCAATCTATATCACATCCTGGCATTCTTCCTGCATTTCTTCTCCATGTGTTATTTTCTATTCTCCACTTTTGTCCTCCGCAAGCTGCAAATCCACAAGAATAGTTATCTTCTATAACACAATTTCTAATATAATTTTTAATAGGATGGGCAAAATTTTCTACAAAGGCAAAAGCTCCATTAAAATCACTATTTCCACTAGTAGGAACATAATTATTATAAAATACAAATTTAGCATAGTAAGCATTTTCAGGTTTGCTATATTGCCTAAATCTTAATAATCCTCTATCTCTTCTTATAAATTTTTTATTAATATCATAAAAACATACATCATATATTCTAGAATTTACATAAGGATAGCCATGATATCCTAATGGATATCCAATATCATAATAAGATGTCTTTATCTTTGATATATCAATAAACTCTGAAGTTCTAATATAATTACTGTTACTTAAATTTTCACCTTTATCATCTAATGTTCCTAGTTCCATTACTTTATAAGTTATTGGTGTTTGTGAATACGCTGTTACTCCATAAGAATTATCGCCTTTTCCACTAGACATATTAAATCCTATTGATTTTTTAACTGTTAAATTCTCTATTCCATTATTAGTTCCTTCATAAAATATGATACTGCATCCACCTTCAGTAGAGCCTATATTATACCAATTAGGATATACATTAGATTTTTCATCTCTTTCTCCATAAATTGTTCCATTACATAATTTACAATTATTTAATATAGATTTAGTAATCCAATTTAAAGTAATATTATTATAATAAATACTATAACTACTATCTGTAGAATTTGCCGATTTTGTAAAAACAAATTTAAATTGAATATTATTATAATCTACTGTATTTCTTAAATTAAAAGTAAACGAAGGAGTTGAAAATGTCCATGAATTTGATACTGATTTAGAATCTTCTTCTAATATCAAAGTATCATCTTTATAATATTGTAATTGAATATTCATTGAGTAATTTCCATATCTTAATTGTCTAAAAGAAAAGTTAATAGAATCGCCATAATGAAGTGAATCAAATAATTTATTAAATTTATTTGATTTTGAATATATTTGTATTTTTTTAGAATATTGAGTAATTGTATTATTGCTTGTAAAATCAAAAATCTTATAATACATTGGATTTTTTGCTGTAATATTATTAAATGGATCAAAATCATCTACATATTTAGCATCTGAAAAATTAAAGAAGTTATTATCCACTAAATTTAATCCATTTCCTTGTCCAAAATAAAATGCAGAATATCGTTCATAGTTATTAGGTCTTAATTTTATAATACAATTATTTAAATCAACAATTAAATTACTTTCCATATATATAGTTTCACTTGGTTCTATATATATAGTTAAATTTGATGGAAATACTATTTTTTCATATCCATTATTTACAGCATAATATAATGCTGATTTTATTCCATCTGAATTTTTAATAGCTTGCTCTTTAGTACTTACATCTGCTACAATTTCAAATTTATCAAGTTCTAAACTATAAATCTTAGAAATATCTATTGTTTTTTCAGTCTTATTTATAACATTATATTCTACTGAATTTTTATATTTTCCATCTGTAGTGTACGCTGTTATTACTGCTTTTCCTACTGAAACTGCTTCAATAACTTTACCGCCTTTAACCTTAACTATACTTTCATCACTTGATTTTAATACGTAAGGATTTGTATTATAAACACTGTATGGCAATACATGAGCTATTATTTTAATCATATCACCTATTTCTAATACTTCTGCTTCATTTGCAATAATAATACCTTCATCATACAAATTTTCTGATTCTACAGCTTTTGAATAGTCTGTATTATCATTATCTTCTTGAAAAATATTATTGTTTTCATCTGGATTTTCTTCATTTGTTTCCTTACATATAACTCTTACAGATTTTGTTATATTATTACTAGTTGTTAAATTTATATTAGTTTCGCCTTCATTAACATAAGTTAATAACCCAGTATCAGTAACTGTTACAAATCCTGTGTTTCCACTTTCAAACTTAACAGTTTTATCTGTAGCATTCTCTGGTATAACTGTCCATGTTAATTGATGAGTTTCTGCTTTATATAAAATTATATTTTCATCATCCACTTGTAAATCTGTAACTTCCACGATTTCTTCACCTTGTAGTGCTTTTAATTTTTCTATTTCATTTTGTAATTGCTCTATTTGATTTTGAAATTGCTTTATTTGATTTTTAAATTGCTCTATTTGATTTTGAATCTCTTCCATTTTTCCTGTAATACTTAATAATAGTTCTTCTTTTTCTGTTAACTCCGCTTCCTTTTCCTCTATCATTTCAGAATAGTAAACAATTTCTTCTTTTAATATTTCTATTTTATAAATTACTACTTTATAAGAAACTGACAATGAATTTTTTTCCCCAGCTACAATAATTTTTACCTTATGATTAGTATTTTCCATTTTATCTGATGAATATATCATAACATTATTAATTTCATCCTTTGAATATAAATCCACTTTAGCTTTTTCAATATCATCAATATAAATTTTTGCATAGCCACGCCAAGCATTTATATGAGTATACCACTTAAAACCTGTTCCACTAAAAGTAAATTCAACATAATTTCCTGCTGTTTCTGAATAAGTCATCTTTTCTGTGCCTTTAGTAAAGTCCCCCCAATTACCAACATAATTAAAGGCCTCATTAGAGTAATCATATAATCCAACTTCTAATACAGATGCCATGATTAATTCCCCCATATTTTATCTTACTGTAAAAAGAGTATATTTTCCCTTTATTACATAATATTAAAATATTTATATTTGGTTAAAAAAAAGTACTTAATAAAAATAATTAAGTACTTTTTTTATTCTACTTAAATATACGTATCTCATGGATAAATATAAATTAACTCTTATACACAATTATTCAGCTATACATTTAATAATCTTATTATAATATTTCATTAAATCAGAATTATCGTAAGTAATATTATTTAATTTTTTTAATTCATCTATAAGCTCTGGTATTTTTTCAATATCATCTGTAAATTTTATATAATTTAATCCTTTAATCCATTCGTATGTGCCTTTTGCTTTATAGTTATAATTGCTAAGAGCAATACATGGTGTTCCAGTTATCGCTGCAAATATCATTCCATGAATTCTATCTGTTATTACTAACTCAGCCTCTTTAAATTCATCTAACTTTTCATAAAAGAACTGTTTTCTCTCTTCTTTCTTAATAAATTTATCTATTCCGGTGTCAGTTACATTAATCTCCTTGTATTCTGACTTTAACATCTGCAAAATACATTGTTTATTATCATAGTTAATTTTACTTTCCAAATCGCTTCTTAAGCAAAACAAAGCTCCACTTCTATTTATCCTATTAGCACATTCATTTAAATATAACACAATATCTGGTGTAATTATTATTTTACATTTGTTAAAGTCTTTTCTCATTAATTCATATGAAACTTTTTCCCTAGCAACTAAAATGAGATTTTTATGATTATTATAAATTTTTTTAGATAATTCTAATTCTTTATTCCCTTTATCATCTTTTGTAAAATAAATTGTTTGTGGAAATAAAATTATTTTATTATTAGGAAATCTTTCTATGGCATCTCTTCTTATATTTTCATCAAACAAATACTGATTTCCAAAATTCCCCCACCATTAATGATTATTACATCTTCTTTATCTATATATTTTTTAATAAACTCAATTTTCTCAAAATATTCATTTAAAGTTAACTCTACAAAATCATATTCATTAAAGTTCTCTTTTAATATACTATATTGTGCAATTGTAATAGCATGATCTCCTAAATTTCCATGTTCTGGAGTTCCTATAAGTACAAATTTCTTTTTATTTTTATATATCTTATATTGCTTATCCAATGAATATTTATATTGCTTACTTTTTATAAATGCTTTTATATGGCTTGGCTTAAGTTTATTAACTACATTCATCTAAATCATTCTCTTGTGATAATACTTTAATTTCTGGTAAATTAGAATGTCCCCACCATCTATGTTGCCATTCCATGTTATTGCTTTCATCTTTATCTTGTATTCTTTCAAAGCTAAATGCATTAGGTACTACATCGATATGTTCAAATGTCCCATATTCATTTACTTTATAAAAAACTAATTTTCCAATATACTTACCAGGAGCTAATGATGAAATATCACATTGAAAATCTGTTAATACTACTTCATCCTTTTTACCACATATATGTCCTTTTGTTGTCATCATTCCTGCTGGAGTACTATCTGAATATAAAATTACTACCCTCATACACATATTTTCAATATCTTTATTAGCCTTCCATTTTACACTAAATTTTAAAGGTTCATCTTTTTTATATTTACATTCTTCCTTATCTAATATTTCAAGAGAAAGCATCTTTGCATATTCATTGCAACCATCACCCTTACTTCTTTTTATGTCTTCTAAATTATTCACTAATTCCATTTCTTTTGTATTATCCATATAAATTTTTACGCCTTCATCAACATTTCCATCGTAAATAATTTGTCCATGATCTAAAACTATTACTCTATTACATAACTGTTGAATTGTTCTCATACTATGACTTACATATACAACAGTCCTTCCATCACTGGCAACATCACTCATTTTACCTAAGCATTTTTCTTGGAATTTCATATCTCCAACTGCCAATACTTCATCTACAATTAATATATCAGGATCAAGATTCGCCGAAACAGCAAAAGCTAGTTTAACAAACATACCACTGGAATATCTTTTTACTGGAGTATCAATAAATTCTCCTACTTCAGAAAACTCTACTATATCATTAAATTTCCTATCTATTTCTTCCCTTGACATACCAAGTATAGAACCATTTAAATATACATTTTCTCTTCCTGTAAGTTCCATATTAAAGCCTGTCCCAACTTCCAATAAAGAAGATACTCTTCCCTTAATTTCTATTTCTCCTTCTGTTGGAGGTATAATTCTTGAAAATACTTTCAATAATGTAGATTTTCCTGCACCATTATGCCCTATAATTCCTATTCTGTCTCCCCTATTTACTGTAAAACTAATATTTTTTAATGCCCAAAACTCGTCTATATCTTTTTTCCTTTTTCCAAAGCCACCTTTTATAGAATCTAATAAAACAGCTGCAAATGTATCCTTTCTCTCTTCATGAGTTAATATTTTAAACTTCTTACTTATATTCTTTACCTTTATAACTTCATCACTCATAACTGCCTCCAAATTATATTAAATCCGCAAATGTATCTTCAAATTTGCCGAAAAACTTTATTCCTAATAGTAACCCTACAATTGCAAAAATTATTGATATTCCCACCGCAAATAAATTAAGCTCTTTGTTTTGTAATATACACCATCTAAATCCTTCAATTACTCCAACTAAAGGGTTAAATGAATATAATAATTGATATTTTTCAGGAATAGTATTACTAGAATAAGCAACTGGTGATAAATACATTCCAAACTGAAGTATTACAGGTACTATATACCTTATATCCCTATATTTTACATTTAAGGTCGCAAAAAAAAGTCCAAATCCTAATGCTAAAAGAAATGTTAATATAATAAATAACGGAAGGGCTAATATTCTTATAGATGGCATATATCTATACCCAATCATTATAACTATTAAAACACAAAATGAAATTGCAAAATCTACAAAAGCAGTTACTACAGATGATATAGGTAATGCTAATCTTGGGAAGTAAACTTTCTTTAATAAATTAGAATTGCTTACAAGACTATTTGACGTACTTGAAAATGCACTACTAAAAAAGTTCCAGCATAATAATGCAGAATAAACCATAACTGCATATGGCACACCTTTTTCTGATGGCATATTAGCAACTCCACCAAAAATAAAGGTCATAACTATCATGGAAACTATTGGCTGAATTATTGCCCATAATATACCTAAAACAGTCTGCTTGTACCTTACAATTATATCTTTCCATGATAAAAATGTTATAAGACTTCTGAATTTCATAAGTTCTTTAAATTTATCTTTTTTAGTAGGCTTACTTGTTATTATTGTTACTTGTTCCACATTAAATCCTCCTACAAATCTGTGTATAAAATTTATTATTTATTTTTTCATATAATCCACTACTTACTATAAAAATTATCCACAATATTTTTTCTTTATATATATAATTAGGATTGCATAAAAAATATGGTAAATTACAAACAAATAGCTTTTTTAATTTTCTCATTTTTTTATCACTAAATTTAAATTGATACTTAGCTATAAAAAAATATCTAAAAAATCTATTTATAAAATAGTATTCTGTTTGTATCCTCAATTTTCTACATCCAACTCTTTTTGAAAAATTAATTCTATTAATATAGGCATCTAATATATCCAATCTTTTTTCATTAAAGCTTGAAGACATAATACTGTTAACTCTTTGCACGTAATAATATAATATTTTATTTGCAAATATAATTTTTTTTGATCTATAAATTAATTCATGCGCTAAAAATTCATCTTCATTTACTTTTCCTAAAGGAAACCTTAAATTTAAAAACAGCTCTTTATCATATAATTTATTCCATGATACAACATAAATATCATACATATCACTATACATATCTTCTAATATTTCATCTTTTTTTAATAATTTAATATCTGATTTTTTATATAAATTATTATTTATTGCCTCATAATTTTTATCTACTTTTTTAAATTCACACATAATCATGTCAGCTTTATTTTTTTCAGCTTCATTATAAAGTATTTGATACATGTCTTTACTGATGAAATCATCACTATCTACAAAACCTATATATCTACCTCTAGCAATATCCAATCCTGCATTTCTTGCAGATGATAATCCTCCATTTTCTTTATGAATCACTTTAATTCTGTTATCTTTTGTTTTATATTCATCACATATAATTCCTGAATTATCCGTAGAACCATCATCAACTAATATTAATTCAAAATCAGTAAAGGTTTGGTTTAATATAGAATCTAAACACCGATTTAAATACTTTTCAACATTATATACTGGTACTATTATCGAAATTGCCAGCTCTACTTTAGAAATACTAATATCCATACTTTTTACCTCTAATAAAACCTTTAATTTTATATATTAATATATCTTTTATATTGTTAATACAAATAAGTATATCTTTAAGGTATATTATTATCCTTGGATTTATTGAAAAAATATATATTTCAAATTTTTTATTTTTTAAATATTTAT
>FR883380.1 GCA_000435835.1 Clostridium sp. CAG:221 | reverse complement strand
TTTATTAGTATTCCCTATACTGAAAAATTTTATACTTTCCTAAGCGTTAAAAAACATTTATAAAAATATTGATGATATTTTTATAAATGTTTTCATTATTACAGCTTATCTTTTCTATATTAAATTATATTTCTTTAACAATTCTTCAATAACTGTTCCTGAAACCTTCTTCATCATAGTCTTTTGTGCTATTGATGCTGATAGAGGTAGTTTTATATCTGTTAGCTTCTTTCCATCCATCATCTTTGAAGTTGAATCTAGAAGCACTCTAATATCATAACAAGAGCCGAATACTTCTGGAACTCCACGGTCAACATTAAGCAATGTATAAACAGCTTCCATTGCTGTCCTCACAGAATATTCTGTGGTGAATACTGTATCTCTTACTGTATCTGCAAATTGTCCTAAGAAGGCAAAGTTTACACAACCTTCTGGTACAACCTTAGGCCTGTCCCCTGCAGTTCTTGGCATAAAGAAAGCAGTAACATATGGCATCATGCATGGAACACAATTTGCTGAATGCTTGGCCATTTCTGCAATTTGATCTTCTGGTACACCTAAATGATATAGCCATTCCTGAGTAATTTCATAGCCAGTACATTCCTTCATTGGCTTCTTGATAAAATCTCCTGGCACATCTGTAAATAATCCGTATAACCATACTACTAATTGGTTGTCTTTTTGTGCTTTGAAATGAGGTTGTCTATTTAATGTATAACTCATTAACCAAGATGAATCCTTAACAGTTATTATACCTCCGGTAACAACCTTACCACTAAACGGATTGCGCTTGCATATTTTCTCTATATATGGAGGAATCTTTTCATCTAAAGTTGTTATTGTGGCTGATTCCCAATTTGTCTCTTTTATGTTAGTACAGAATTTATCCGGATTTCCAAAAGACTTATCTTGTGCTGCAATGTTTCTCCATAACCTCCAACAGCCACCTTCTTTAGTATTCAAAACTGGTGCATGATCATTATCACCATAAGTAGAATTTTCTACGCAACTTCCATTTGTAACAAAAACAAGATCATCTTCAACTAAATCAATACTTTCCTCTTCTCCATTATGAGTACATATTATTTTACTAGCTACTTTTTTACTACCTTCTTTCTTAAATAGCACATTTGTAACAGTAGTATTATATTGAAAATGTACCTCATGAGCTTCTAAATATTTTATCATCGGTAAAATCAATGATTCATATTGATTATATTTAGTAAATTTTAAAGCTTTAAAATCTGGTAGCCCACCAATATGATGGATAAATCTTTGTATATATAACTTCATTTCTAACGCACTATGCCAATCCTCAAAGGCAAACATAGTCCTCCAATATAACCAGAAATTTGATTGAAAGAAGTCACTACTAAAAACATCTTTGATCTTTACATCATATAAATCCTCATCTTTAGTAAAAAATAAATGCACTATCTCTAATGCAGCTTTATCACTTAAACCAAACTTACCATCAGTATGAGCATCTTCACCTCTATTAACAGTTGCTCTCATTAATGAATAATTGGGATCCTTCTTATTTAACCAATAATATTCATCAAGAACTGATGCATTTTCTATTTCTAAAGAAGGTATTGATCTAAATAAATCCCATAAACACTCAAAATGATTTTCCATTTCACGTCCACCACGAATTATAAAGCCTCTTTCATTATCTTTAATACCATCACAGGCACCACCTGGAAGGCTCCCCTCTTCTAAAATATGAATATGCTCACCTTTCATTTGACCATCTCTAACTAAAAAACATGCTGCCGCTAGTGAAGCTAATCCTGCTCCCACTAAATATGCTGATTTTCTTTCTACATCTGCTGGTTTTTCTGGTCTAGCAAATGCTTCATAATTTCCATTGCTATAATACATATAATTGCCTCCCAATATTTATCTATCTCAATTATTTATTTTCTTTATAAATTCATAGTACTGCTCATTAATGTTCTTTTATATAGACAGTATCTTTCCTCTGTCTAATATTTATCCATATTCATAAAAATGTAAAAAAATTAGACAAATGCTAGCATTTGTCTAATTTAATCTTATTTCTTATATGAATACGTCTTGTCAGTCCTATACCTTTCCAATGCTTCTTCCATATTGCCGCATATAAGTTTATTCAACCTTTCAATGATTTCATCTGCTTCTTCTTTCATACCAGTCCTAATCCAATCTAAAACAATTCCAACAAAGGCATACTTGTAAAAATCCGCTATAAAGGATTTATCTTTTTCTCTAACAGGGATGCCCTTTGCCTTTTCCTCTACTACACCAATTAATAATAAATATACTTCATTATATAAATATCTTTCTAGGTATTCTCTGCTGACAGAATTAAAAGTACTTAAGACAAATTCTTTATTATTCAAAATATATTGAAATATCTGCTTAAACCCTTGTTTCCATGTTTCGTATGTCTTTTTTCCTCCTAAAGCTTTAGTGGCTTCATTGGTATATACCCATTCTAACAAATCATATATATCTTTAAAATGATAATAAAAAGTCTGACGGTTTACCCCACAATCTTCTGTAATATCTATAACCCTTATCTTCTCCAATGGTCTTTTTGCTAACATCTTTTTCAATGAACTTGCAAAAGCTCTTTTAGTTATTTCTGACATATGTTAACCTCCCATCCTTACCTTGCTAGACTAGCTAACCTTTTCTAAAACTTTCCAAATAATTGTACCATAGGCAAATGTAAATATTCTATAATATAAAATAAAGCTTAATATACTAATTTTTCATACAAAAAAGACAAGGCTTAGCTCATTGAAGTAACTATAGCAATACTTCTTTTCCTTTAACAAATACTTTTTTTATTGTTATATCTTCATCAAATAACAATAAATCTGCATCATAACCTTCTTTTATGGAACCTTTATAGCCATGAACATTACAATGTTTTGCTGGATTATATGTGGCCATCTTTACTGCTTCATATAAAGGTATTCCGCAATTTTTATATACATTGGCAACAGCTTTATCAATGGTTAAAACTGAACCAGCTAAGGCTCCATTTTTAAGTCTGGCAGCACCATTTATCACTTCAACATCTTGGCCTCCTAAAGAATAACAGCCATCTCTCATGCAGCAAGCCATCATTGAATCGCTTACTAACATTACTTTATCAGTGCTTTTAACCTTATAAGCTAGCTTTAATGCTGGATATGAAATATGAATCCCATCAGCTATTGTTTCTGTTGCAATATCAGTATCAAATATTGCTCCTACGCATCCTGGCTCTCTATGGTTAAAGCCTGTCATTGCATTATATAAATGCGTTGAATGGCTAATTCCGCAGTTGATTCCTTCTATTACTTCCTCATAAGTAGCTTTTGTGTGTCCTAATGAGCAAACTACACCTTTAGATGTGGTATACTCTATAAGTTCCTTAGCTCCTTCAACTTCCGGTGCCAAGGTAAGTGATACAACAGCATCACTGCATCCATCAACTATTTTTTCATATGATTCTATGGATGGTTTTAAAAGGAAATTAGGATTTTGAGCACCAATGGCTTTTGGACTGATAAATGGTCCTTCTAAGTGTGCACCTAGAACATTTGCTCCATCTGTTCCTTCTTCTTTTAGTTTCTTAATGACCTTCATGGCTTTATTAATCTCTTCCGTTGATACAGTCATTGTTGTTGGTAAAAAGGATGTAGTTCCATGCTCCACTATTACCTTCGCTATAGTATTGAGAGCTTCTACTGTACCGTCCATAGTATCATATCCACCAGCACCATGTATATGTACATCTATAAATCCTGGAGAAAGGTATAAACCTTTAGCATCTAAAACCTCTCCTTTAAAATCTTCTGGATTTATTTTTTCTATTTTACCATCTTTAATTAATATTGATCCTTCTTCAATTTTATCTTGATATATAATTTTACAATTTTTAATTACCATTAATTAACTCCCTTACTTAATATAAAATTTACATAACATTCATCTAGTATCTTTCATATGATATATTATATATATTTTTACTAAGGAGTAGGGTACCATGAGTGATGATTATATTAATAAAATTATCAGTATTAACTTAGAAACACTTATAAAAAAGAAGATGTAATTGCAGTAGATACCATAAAACCTCAAATTCATAAAAACTTATTTGCCCTTTCCTCATTAACACTTAGTGAATGAGAACAACTATAATATATTATTAACAAAAAAAATGTGTAAATCTATTATATAGATTTACACATTTTATCTGATATAATTTTTGCAAATTATATATAAACTATTTAATAGCCCAACATGCCGTTCACTTATATATTCATAACCTGCGTCTCGCAGGTGGGCTTCGCTCAATTTGCTTCTATTATCTTCTGCTGTAATAAATTAAATACTTATTACAAATTACTGAAGTCCAATATCTATAAATATATCGCAAATCCCGTCAAAGTAATGTAGGTTGAATATAATAAGCTACTTTTCCGTACATCTCAGGTTGTTTATGAATTTATTATAACACCTTTTCTGCAAATTTCAACATAAATTTTATTTCTAATTTATGAATAGATTGTAAGTTTCACTTATTTCATTAGGAGTACTTGTGTTACCTACATCACCAGTAGTTCCACCTGATGATGTGGTATCGCCATTTTCTCCTCCTTGGTCTTCTGTTGTCCCACCATCACTAGTAGCATCTTCTGTTGTGTTGTTATTCTCCAATGTATCAGTAGTGGAAGTTGTATCATTACTGCTATCTGTATTGTCTCCTGTGGATGTAGTTCCTTCATTATTAGTGGTTGTATCTGTTGTTGTACCTTCTCCTTGTGAGTCATAAGGATTCAAATTTCCCTGTTCTGTTGTATTTGTACTATTATTATAGCCATTTTCCTGATTATATGTGGTAGTTGGATAATTGCTTGTTGGCTCTTCTTCACCTGTTTGCTTTTGCACTTCGCTACCATAGTTTTCACTATCCACTGCTGAATCTTCAGTATAACTGCTTTCATTTATACTTGAAGCATCTTTACTACCATTGGAACTTGGCGTAGTACTTCCACTACCTGCTTTTTGATATAACTTGTTGCCATTATTGATGGTGTTACTATAATATTCACCTGCTAATATCCCCATAAATACTAATATTGCTAAGGTCACAATTCCTAAGATTATCTTTCTATTATTATAAAAGACTTTTTCAAAGAAATTATTTATATGATCTATAATTATGTGATCATTTTCTTGCGGTTTATTCTTATAGGAATCTATCTGCTTAAAATTTTCTGGTGATTTTAAATTAATAATTGGTCTCTCGTTACTTTCTTCATCACCCTCCAAAATTATTTTTGTCATTAATCCATCATTAGGACTTAGAAATGGTATTGTTATATTAAACATGTTATTTTCATCATCAATATCAAATCTTAATCCATTAGTTATCTTTGTATTATGAAGCTTTAAAGTATTACATTTAGCTGCAATATTGACATTTAAATTATGAATAGTTTTTTTGGAAATATTTTTAATAATAAGGGAATATACTTTAACCTTTTTACTATTTTTTCTTATACTCTTGTTTCTTCCCATACTGCATAATATTCTAGGTGCATAATTCCTATAATAATCTAATAATACCCCCGAAATAAACGAAATTATTATAGTTACTAGTGCTGTCTTAATAAAACTTAACATATTACATCACCCCATTTACTATTTTTTCCAATTAATTATAAAACTCTGTTTTATCAATGTCAAATCCTCCACATAATATATTAAAAATCCAGATATACAATTATTTAAGTATATCTGGATTTATTAATTTTAATTATTTATTATTTTTTAGCCACATTATAGCACTATATGCATGTATAGCTGCTCCTGTAGGTAATATATCCTCATTGAAAACTACCTTTTCATTATGCATAGCTTCTCCATATAAACTATTTTCTTGCTTTGTACCAGCTCCTAACATAATATATACGCTTGGAACCTCATATGAATAAGAAGCAAAATCTTCTGAACCCATTCCACCTTGCTCAAATAAAACAACTGCTTTTTCTCCAACTATATCTTTCATATAACCAGTAAGTTCATGAGCTAATTCATCATTATTTGCTAATGGTGGTACAGATGATAACTCTATCAATTCAGCTTCTCCTCTAAGCATTTTAGCTGTAGAAGTAACTATTTCATTCATTCTATCAAAAATAAATTCCCCTACTTCTTTATCTAAACTTCTTATAGTTCCTTCCATAACAACTTCTTCAGGTATTACATTTGGTACATCTCCACCTACAAATTTACCTATTGTAACAACAGCTGATTCAGTAGCTGATATTTCTCTAGTTAAAATAGTTTGAATTGCTAAATAGATATGTGCAGCTATATTGATTGGATCTATTCCTGTTTCTGGCATAGCTCCATGACATCCTTTTCCTTTTACAACAATTCTAAATCTATTACACCCTGCAATACTAGTTCCTAAACCACATAATACAACATTTGAAGGTGTTCCTGAATGAACATGCATTGCTAAAGCTGCATCAACTTTAGGATTTTCAAGTACCCCTGCCTTTATCATTTTTTTAGAACCAGTAAATCCTTCTTCATCAGGTTGAAAAACTAATTTAATAGTTCCTTCTATCTCATCTTGATTTTCTTTAAGTAATCTTGCTGCTCCTAATAACATTGCTGTATGCATATCATGTCCACATGCATGCATGCATCCATTAGTAGACTTAAAGTCACATGAAGTTTTTTCAGCTATAGGAAGTGCATCCATATCTGCTCTTAATAAAAAAGTTTTTCCTGGTTTGTTTCCTTTAATTGTAGCTACTATTCCACTTTCACAAATTTCTTCAGGAGAATATCCAAATTCAACTAATTTATCCATAACATATTTTTTAGTTTTTGGTAATTCTTGTCCGACCTCTGGATTACTGTGAATTGTTCTTCTGTAACCTATAATTTCTTCTTTCATTAAATTTGCTTGTTCAGTAAATTTATTCATAAGTTCACCTCTTTTTAGATTTTAAATTGCTTCTTACAAATTACATTATTAATTCATTTTTCAATTAATATGTCACTGTATATCTTATGGTAATCTGTTTTGTTAGTTTATCTATGGATAAACTAACAAAAATTATTATCATAATTCAATATTATACTTTTTTTCTTTAAAGTCAATTCAATAATTAAAATTATTTTTAAATTCATTGTTGTTAATATTTAAATACATAAAAAACAAGAAAGTATACATACTTTCCTGTTTTTTTATTTTCTATATGTTAATACCTTCCTGATTTCAATTTATTCAAATGGATATACAAGATTAATTTGCTTTCTAACCTCATCCATTATTTTAGCTAATTCTAAAGTTGTTTTATATGATGCCCTTTCACTTTCTAATTTACCTGAAAGTATACAGTTATTAGCTTCTTCTATTTCATACTTATAACCTTCACCATTATATGAATCTAAAAATTCTTCTACTAAGCCCTCATTATTATATAAATAAGCTTCTTTTGCTCCTGAAAATGCTGGCAGAAGAATTTTTCCCTTTTCGCCATAAATAACAGCAGAATTATCTGTGTCACAAGCAATTGAACATGTTAATGATGCTACTTCTCCATTGCTATATTTTAAACTTATCATAGAAGTTTCATCCACATTTGTTTTAGTCATTACTGCCGAAGCATTTATTGCTACTGGTAAATCATTGGTGATGTAATTAGCAATTAATATTGTATAAATTCCTACATCTAAAAGTGCTCCCCCTGCTAGCTCTGGATTATATAATCTTGAATTTAAATCCTCTTCACTTTTAAAACCAAAGTTAGCAGTTATCATTTTTACTTTACCAATTTTACCTTCTTCAAGCCAATATTTCGCCTTTTTAACTGCTGGTAAAAATAAAGTCCATAATGCTTCCATAATAAAAACATTCTTTTCTTTAGCAAGTTCAATGATTTCTTTACTACTTTCATAATTATATGAAAATGGTTTTTCACATAATACATGCTTTCCAGCTTTAATACATTTTATGGCAAACTCTCTATGATTGCTATGAGGTGTAGCTATATAAACAGCATCTATTTCTTTGTTATTTAAAAATTCATCTAAATTAGTATAATATGTTGATAAATCATATTCCTTAGCAAAGTTCTTTACCTTTTCTTCATTTCTTCCATAAGCAGAAATCAATTTTCCTTTTTCCGTATTATCTATTTCATTGGCAAATTTATGTGCTATAGCACCTGGTCCTATTATTCCCCACTTTATCATTTTAACTTTCTTAACATATAGCTCTTAATACAATAATGTTAATACTTCCTCCTTATTCTTATGTCTTATATATAATAACATATATATTTTTTCTATATCTATTTTTATATAAAAATTATATGTTAAATAATAAAGCAGATTTCCATAGTAAATTTATTACTATGAAAATCTGTTTTAATAGATATTTTTTATATAATTTAATTTTGATATTTTACAGTTAATGTATCTATATAATCAAATCTTTTAATTTCTTTAGCATCTAAATCTTCTTTATTCATATCAACAGCACTTACCCCATTATTGTTATATGTTGAATAAAAATAAATACCTTTTTGCTGACACATACAAGAAGAATATAAGGTTATATCATCTGAACCTTCACTGATGACAGCACCTCTAGGCATTGCTACATTATTTAACATATGTAAGAATTGACTTACTCCAGATAGTAAATCTTCTGCCACCTGAAATTTTGATTTTAAATATGCTATTCTTACAAACCTATCAACTCCAGAAAGACCTCCTGGTAATCCTTTTGTACCCATAGCTACTCCTAATGGTTTTAATTCTTTTTCTACCCATTTTACATTTTCAGGTTGAATAGGTGTAGTCTTCATATATTCATTTAAATTAGTTAGATGCCAGTCAAATGTTGGTGAATTAGTTAAAACTCCAATTGGATTATCATAAGTTTTAAGTCCTTCTTTTGTTTTTTCTATAACTATAGACTTTCCATTTGTATCTGCAACTATCCAGTGAAGAGTTGGTATAGGTGTTTTTTCATTAATTGGAACTGCCACTAATTCTATATTTTTAATTTCATTTAATACTTCATCTACAGTTGAAAAATTTGATAATATCCATGGCATCAAATCATATGGTGCTATATTTTTCTTTTCAGGAACTTTATTTTCCTCTGCGTAAAAATATCCTGGGAAATTAAGACCTGCACATCCTAATCCCTTTTCATTAAATGCATCTGCAAAAGCTGGATAGTCATCTATAACGCTTGCCATACCCAATATTGCATATTTATTTTTTCTCATCTCACCAGTAACTCTATCTCTATACTCATAATTTCTAGGAACTAATGTTACTGCTTGATTAAATGAATATGCCAAATCCATATTTCTACCAAATAAATTATAACCATCTTTAGTTGATAACGTTAACGCTGTACACATTTTTATCTCCTCCAAAGTAAATTTTATCTTAAATTAAAAAATCTATAAATCTATCCTAATTTCTTAAAATAATTTTTCTATTATTATTTTTTAATTATCAGATAAACTTAGTATTCTCTACTAAGACATTATTCATTCATTTATTATTAAGATAAAACAAACCCATGAAAATCAAAAGTTTGATTTTCATGGGTTTATATGTTGCATGATATTATTTATCGTGATAAATATCCTCTATATTCACTTGTATAAAGAAGCTTTTTAGCATTTTCTACCCTCTCTTTAGTAGGTGGTTTTACATTAATTAAAGGATAAGCAATACCAAGTTTCTCCCATTTAAAAATTCCAAGGTCATGATAAGGAATTACTTCTACACGATCTACATTGCTTAAAGTCTTGATAAATTCATTAAGTCTTATCAATTCTTCATCATTATCACTTCCACCTGGTACCAATACATGACGAATCCATACTGGTTTGTTAATTTCTGATAAATACTTAGCCATATCAAGAATATTTAAATTACTCCATCCTGTAAGTTTTTTATGCTTAGATTCATCTATTTCTTTAATATCCAAAATTACAAGATCAGTTACGTTCATAAGCTCCTTAAACTTGCTAAAGAAAGGCTCTTCTCTTGTAAATGGATTTCCAGACGTATCTAATGTTACGTGAACACCTTTAGCCTTAGCCTTTTTAAAAAATTCATTTAAGAAATCTATTTGGATAAGTGGCTCACCCCCACTCACTGTAATGCCTCCTCCACTTTTCCAATAAGTTTTATATTTTAAAGCTTGAGTCAAAAGCTCATCAGCAGTTCTCTCCTCACCACCATTAATATCCCAAGTATCAGGATTGTGACAAAACTTGCATCTCATATGACAGCCATTTAAAAAAACAACAAAACGCACTCCAGGTCCATCAACAGATCCAAAAGTTTCTATTGAATGAATTTTTGCTATATTTTTATTCAAATTAAATTTCTGCATGGCATGTTCTAGAAATAACATCAAGTTGTTGTTCTCTTGTTAAATCTATAAATTTAACTGCATAACCTGATACACGAATGGTAAAGTTAGCATATTCTTCTTTTTCAGGATGTTCCATAGCATCTTTTAATTTTTCAACACCAAATACGTTAACATTTAAATGATGTGATCCTTGTTCAAAATATCCATCTAATACTTGTACAAGTTTATCAGCTTGTTCTTCTTTATCATGACCAAGTGCTGTTGGGTTAATTGTTTGTGTATTTGAAATACCATCTAAAGCCCATTCATATGGTAATTTAGCTACAGAATTTAATGAAGCAAGCAATCCATTATTTTCTGCTCCATAAGATGGATTTGCTCCTGGTGAAAGTGGAGTCCAAGCTTCACGTCCATCTGGCATATTACCTGTATATTTACCATATACTACATTAGATGTTATAGTAAGAATTGATGTTGTTGGTTCAGAATTTCTGTATGTGTGTCTCTTCTTGATTTTGTCAAGGAATGACTTAAGAACATATACACCTATTTCATCAGCTCTCTCATCATCATTACCGTATTTAGGGAAATCCCCTTCAATTTCATAATCTGTAACAATGCCTGCTTCATTACGTATTGTCTTAACTTTAGCATACTTAATTGCCGAAAGAGAATCTATTACATGTGAGAATCCTGCAATACCTGTGGCAAATGTACGTCTTACATCTGTATCAATAAGAGCCATTTCTGCTGCTTCATAATAATATTTATCATGCATATATTGAATTAAATTTAGAACATTTACATAAAGACCTGCAAGCCAATCACTCATTTGTTCATATTTTGCAATAACTTCATCATAATTAAGATATTCAGAAGTTATTCCCTTATATTCTGGTCCAACTTGTTTACCTGATTTTTCATCAATACCACCATTTATTGCATAAAGTAAACATTTAGCTAAATTAGCTCTAGCTCCAAAAAACTGCATTTCCTTCCCTGTTTGAGTAGCTGATACACAACAACAAATTGAATAATCATCTCCCCATACTGGTTTCATAACATCATCATTTTCATATTGAATAGAACTTGTTTCTACTGAAATCTTAGCTGCATACTTCTTAAAATTTTCAGGAAGTGCAGAAGAATAAAATACAGTAATATTTGGCTCTGGTGCAGGTCCCATATTTTCTAATGTGTGAAGGAAACGATAGTCATTCTTTGTTACCATATGGCGTCCATCAACACCTATACCTGCTAATCCAATAGTAACCCATGAAGGATCGCCTGAAAATAATTCATTATAAGATGTTATTCTTGCATATTTAACCATTCTACATTTCATTGTTAAATGGTCAATTAATTCTTGAGCTTCTCTTTCTGTAATAACTCCCTTATCTAAATCTCTTTGAATATATATATCAAGAAATGTAGATACACGCCCTATTGACATAGCTGCACCATTTTGAGTTTTTATTGCAGCTAAGTATCCAAAATATAACCATTGAACTGCTTCCTTAGCATCTTTTGCTGGTTGTGATATATCATATCCATAGCTTTCAGCCATTTTTTTCATATTTTCAAGTGCTCTACGTTGTTCTGTAATTTCTTCTCTTAAACGAATAATATCATCTGTCATAGTACCATCGCCACAATTATTAAAATCGTTAGTTTTTTCTTCTATAAGATGATCTATACCATAAAGAGCAACTCTTCTGTAATCTCCAACAATACGTCCACGCCCATAAGTATCAGGAAGTCCTGTAATTATATGACTATGACGTGCTTTTTTCATTTCTGGTGTATAAGCATCAAATACTGCTTGATTATGAGTTTTATGATATTCAGTAAAAATTTTGTGTAATTCTGCATTTACTTTATATCCATAATTTTCACAGGATTGTTCAGCCATTTTTATACCGCCATATGGCATAAAAGCTCTTTTTAAAGGCTTGTCTGTTTGAAGACCAACAATTTTTTCAAGTTCTTTTAAAGATTCATCAATATACCCTGGACCATAAGATGTAAGGCTAGAAACTACTTCAGTTTCCATATCAAGTACTCCACCCTTAGCTCTTTCTTCCTTTTGTAGTTCTTGTAATCTGCTCCAAAGTTTGTTTGTAGCATCTGTCGGAGCTGCAAGAAAACTTTCATCACCATCATATGGTTTATAATTTTTTTGAATGAAATCTCTTACATTGATTTCTTCTTTCCATAATCGACCTTCAAAGCCTTCCCATTGTTCTTTTTCTAACATTTTCATTCCTCCACAAATTATTAACATATTCAAATTTGAAAACTATACTCAAGAAAAATATTATCTTATTTTATCATTTATGTCAATATTTTACTTAAATAGTTTATTATACAAATAACAAAATAAAGACTACATTAAATTATTAATTCAATGTAGTCTTTATATATATTACATAGTTAACTTCTTATTCTTTAATACAAGTATAACATCTGATTTCTTAGCTAATTCCTTACTATGGGTAACAACTATTACACATTTTCCATGCTTATGTGCACTTGTTTTTAATATTTCTATAATTTCATCCTCTGTTCCACTATCTAAATTTCCTGTAGGCTCATCTGCTAATATTACTGGCGAATCTGCAACTAATGTTCTTGCAATAGCTACACGTTGTTGCTGTCCTCCTGACAATTGTAATACATTTCTATTAATTTCATCATCTTTTAATCCTAAATCATTTAATATTGATTTATCAGCTTTTGGATTAACTATTTTTAAATTTTCTAGTGGTGTCATATAATCTATTAAATTATAATTTTGAAAAATTAACGAAATATTATTTTTTCTATGTTTCTCATATCCCTTTATTTTTATATCCTCATTATTATAGAGAACTGCTCCACTTTTCGGCTCATCTAATCCAGCTAATAATGATAATAATGTTGATTTTCCTGAACCTGAAACACCTAATATAGTGTAAAATTTACCTTTTTCAAATTCCATACTTACATCGCTTAAAACACTTTTTCCATTTTTATATGAATAATTTACTTTATTTAATGCTAAAATTGACATTTATCTCCCTCCTAGCTCATTTTTGATAATATTTCTTTTGGTTTTAATTTAATTATTGATGCTGATGATAGTAATACTGAAATTATTATAATACCAGTTCCTAAAATATACACATAAACTACTTCTTTAGCATCTACTTTTACATCAATTTCACTTACAGTATGAGTTAGCAAGTTACTATTAGGATCATTTCCTAAGTTAAATCCTCCAAATCCACTTTCAACATCTTGTACAGCTTGTTTACTTGCTTGATTAACTATTGCATTACCTATATTTTGTGAAATTACCTTACTTGAAAAATATGATGCTCCGAAAGCTAATACACTTATAAGTAATAATTCAATAATATATTGTGAAATAACATTAAACTTTGATACTCCAATTGAAAGTAATATTCCAGTTTCATGAATTCTTCCTTGAATCCAAAACGCTAAAATTAATGATAATACAACTACTCCTACTACAAATGCTCCAACTAAAATTATATTTACAATCTTACCTAAAGTATCGAATGACTTAGTTAAAGCTAAGAATGTATCTTGACTTCTTACTATTGTGTATTTATTCCAATCAGCTGAAATTTGCTTAACCTTTGGCAATACATTTTCAGCTTTATCACTTGTGTTAAATATAGCATTTGTATACTTAATATTTCCATCAGAGTATCCATATAAAGTTTTTAAAGTGTACATATCTGATATTATAAGATTTTCTGAAAGCTCTGTTTTATGTCCTGATCTTTCAGTATTTGCACTTTCAAATATTCCTACAATTTCAAATTCATATTCATCTGGTGACATTGAAGATACATTATAATCAACATTATTTTTAGTTCCTTTTATTTTATCTCCAACTTTTAAATTATTCTTTTCAGCTAAAGCCTTATGAATTAATACTTTGTTTTTATCACTTTCAACAATATGTCTTCCTTCTACCAGCTTAAATGATTTACTTATAAATTTAGTATCAAACTCTGTAGATGTATGACCTTCTACTGTAAAAAGTTTTTCATATTCAGAATCATCTTTATATTGAACTACATTCTTTTCTGCATCTATATGATTAAGATTTTTAAAATCTAATGCAGCTCCTTGAATTACTCCATCATATCCTTTAATTCCATCTACCTTTGAAATTTTATTAACCAAACTTTCTGGAACAGAATCATCCAAGTTTGATGCAAAATTAGATTGAACCTCAAATCTATTGTCTATATCTTTAATAGAATTTTCCTTTGCTATAGTTGCAGCTTTTTTAATTGAAATCCCACTTAAAACAGCTGTTGCTATTCCAAATAATATAAATAACATAATAAGACTTTTCATTTTTTTTCTTGTTATATATAATCTTGCTCTTTTAAATACATTCATTGTTTTTTCCTCCTCACTTAACTTAATCACATTTTATCAATGTAATATGAAATATTTATGAAATTAAATAACAATGTATATATATTTTTTAGTGCGACAGCTCTTTTTACTTAAATAATATTTTTATTATTAAAATCTATTTCAAATTTCATTCCATTTTTAATTGGTTTAAATGAATAAGTTAATTTGGTAATTGTCAATATTTGCTGAACTATATATAATCCTAATCCATTTCCACCACTACTCTTATTTCTATCAAACTCAACTCTATAAAATGCTTCAAAAATATGTTCTAAATGCTCATTAGAAATAGGTGTACAGTCATTTTCTATAATAAGTTTATTATTTTTTATATAAATTCTTATTTCTTTTCCTTCATCAGTATAATTTACTGCATTAGAAATAATATTAGAAATAGCTTTTGTAAATAATTTTTCATCTATACTAATATTAAAAGAATCTTCTAAATTAATATTAATATTAATTTGTCTTGATTTAGCTATTAATTTATATGTATCTACTATTTCATTTACTATTTGTGATAAATCTATTATCTTTTCATTTTTATTATCTAGAGTATTAAGCCTTGAAGTATCTAAAATTTCTTGTACCATCTTACTTAATTGATTTACTACTTCCTTACATTTTTCTAAATATATATCATGATTTTTATACTTTCCAACACCAAGTATCATATTCTCAAGCATTATATGCATACTCATTAACGGTGTTTTAAGTTCATGTGATGCACTTCTTAAAAAATCCACTTTAATTTTTTCAGATTTACTTACATTTTCTATTTCCTCTTCTAATGATACAATTGTATTTAATAAATTTTCATATAAATTATTTATGTTATATGCTAATATACCTATTTCATCTTCCGTTTCTACTTTGCAAAAAGCTCTCTTATTTAAGTTTTCCATTTCTTTTGTAACATCACAAATTTCTTTTATTGGAGTTGTAATTTTTTTAGAATATATATATGATGCTATTAATGCTATAAATAAGCTTACTAAAATAGAGTATGGTAATATTTTTAATATAACGTCTCTAGTTTCTGTAAATGACTCTAAATCCATGGCCATTTGTATATTACCATTTATATCATTTATTGTCTTAAAGCTTTTACTTTTTATTATTGATGAATTATTTATATTAATATATTGATTAAAATCCTCTTCACTTTTAGAACCTGTGATACCTTCTTCATAATCTTTTATAATACTATCACTTTTTATATCTGGAAGTACTATTGTTTCATCACTAACTGAATTTTGATCTAAATATATATCAACATCTTCATGTCCTTGAAAAGTTCTCTTTTCTTCATTTAATGTTAATGAAATTTTAATATTATACTTTTCTGAAAAATTTTTAGCTAATTTAAATGACTTTTCTATATCAGCATCAACTTTATTTATTTCTTTAATTAAATCTTCAATAATATTATCGCTTTCTTTTTCTTTATTACTTATGTATACCTTTGGCAATCCTAAGTATATTAAAATATGTGAAATTATAATTATCATACTTATTAAAGCCATTGTAAATATGTATGTCTTTGAAAATAATTTTAATTTTTTCATTACATCTCCTCAAATTTATATCCAATTCCTTTAACTGTTATTATACAATCCAACTCTAATTTTTTTCTAATATTTTTAATATATACATCAATTACCCTATCATTTGGTGATTCTTCAATATTCCATATATTATCTAATATTTGAGTTCTTGTTAAAACTTTTCCACTATATTTTAATAATAATTCCAATAATTTTATTTCTTTAGGTTTTAAATCTATATTGTTACCGTTCTTTTTTGCTGAATATCCTTCAAAATCAATTTCAATATCTTTATAATACCATTTTTTACTTTCATCATCTTTTAATCTTCTTCTAAGTAAAGCTTCTATTCTTTTATGTAGCAATATTATTGAAAATGGTTTTGTAATATAGTCATCTGCTTTTTCATCAAAACTCATAATTTGAGTATAATCATCACTCATTGCTGTTAGCATAATTACAGGAACATTACTTTCTTCTCTAATTTTATTTAACACAATAAATCCATTGGCTTTTGGTAACATTATATCTAAAATTACTAAATCAAATTTATTTTTATTAAATATTTCTATTGCTTGCATTCCATCTTCAGCACTTATAACATTGTAACCAACTTCTGATAAGTATTCACTTACCCCTTCTCTTATATCCACTTCATCTTCAACTATTAATATATTAACTTTCAAATTTCTTCACCTCATAAAATATAATTATTAAAGTTTAATTTATGATATATATGGCAAAATTAAATTAAATTCTGTTCCTTCATTTAGTTTACTTTTTACTTTAATTTCCCCACCATGAAGTTTTATAACTGATTGAGTTAATGATAATCCTAGTCCAACTCCATTATCTGAATATGTATTAATTCCTTCACATCTATAAAAAGGTTTAAAAATTTCTTCATACTCCTCTTCTTTTATACCTTTTCCAGTATCTATAATCTTTACTTTAATAATATTATAATCCTCACTACATAATATATTTACAGTTCCATTAATTTTGTTATATTTAATAGCATTTTCAATTACATTATAAAATGCTCTATATAACATAATTTCATTTCCCTTTATTTTACTCTTTATATTATTTGTATTTAATTTTAATTGTATATTTTTTTTATCAGCAATAATATCCAAGTCATCTACTATATCTTCTAATATTTCACTTATACTAACACTTTCATTTAAAGGTGCATTTTCTTGCTTTATTATATCTAACATTGTTTCTATTATTAAGTTCATCTTTAATATTGATTTTTCTACAATTGCTAATGTTTTATCATATTCTTCTATGCTTTTACAATTGCTTCTTTTTAAAACATCTATATTAGTTTTAATCACAGCTAATGGCGTTTTTAATTCATGGGCCACGCTAGAATTAAATCTCTTTTGGGATGTAAAAGCATTTTCTAATTTTGCTATCATTTTATTAAAAGAAATTGTAAGTTCTTTAATTTCATCATTAGGGCCTTTAACACTTAAGTTAGAGGTTAAATTATCCTCATTTATTTTTTTTATATTTTTATTTAATTCCACAATTGGAATTAAAGCATTATTTACTACAAAATAAGTGCACATACCTCCAATTATTACTACTAAAATAAATGTTGTTATTGAAAGCCAGTAAATTCTTGATGTTGTTTCCTCTATAGCAGATTCTATTGATATATTATCAATTTCAGCTTTAAAATCACTATTTAAATCTATTTTAACATCTCCTGTATTTGAATTAATTACTCCTTTTAACTGTGGAACTGTATGCCTTACATCATAATTAATACTAAAAACAAGAATTCCACTAGTTATTGTCATTATTAATATAGTAAATAATGTAAGCTTCCATTTTAATTTTATCTTTATATTATTCACTAGTGTCTCCTCCAAATAAATATCCTACTCCCTTAATAGTTTTAATCATATTTTCATTGCCACTAACAGCTGTTAATTTTTTTCTAAGAGAATATACATGAACTCTTATTACTGTTGTGAAAGGATCTGCATTTTCATCCCAAACATGATTTATTAATTCTTCTGAGCTTATAATTTTATCTTTATTTTGAACTAAATATTTTAAAAGTGAATATTCTTTTAGTGTTAAATTAATAGCTTCATCATCATATGTAACCTTATGTTTCGATAAATCTATGGATAATTTTCCTTCATTTATAATTGAAGGTTTACTAGCAAATTCTCTTCTTAGAAGAGCTCTTATCCTTGCTGTTAACTCCAAAAAATCAAATGGCTTCACTAAATAATCATTAGCCCCTAAATCTAAACCTTTTATTCTATCTTCAATTTCTCTATTTGCGGATACAATTATCACTCTTGTATTTATATCACTTTCTCTAAGTTTTTCTAATATATAAAATCCGTCTACACCTGGAAGATTTATATCTAAAACTAATAAATCATATGTGTTCACACTTAAAAATTCTAAAGCCTCTTCTCCATCAACTGCTACATCAACTGCATAACCTTCATTTTTTAACCCTCTCTGTAAAGCATGTACTATATCAGCTTCATCTTCTACAATTAATAATCTCATAACATAATTTCTCCTATTTTATTTAATAAAATAACTCCATATCATTCGATATGGAGTTATTTATTAATTATAATATAAAAATTATAATTATACTACAGGGGTTTTTAATATTATTATAAATATTTTTATTTTTTTGTTTATTCAAAGCCAGCAGCTTTTACTTCTTCTCTAAATTTTTCGTCAAATCCAGTTATATCTACATTTTGTCCATTAACTGTTAATCCTAATCCATTTTTTAAATTTGCTAAATCTTCTTCACTTAATTCAAAACAAATATCCTCATCACTTCCTTCATTGCTATATGAACTACTACTTGAGTTATTATAAGAATTATTATATTTATTGCTATATGAATTACTATTTGCAATTTCTTTATCAACATTATTCTGTGTATTTCCATTATTGCTATATGAACTTGTAGTTTTATTATTTGCTTTGCTTACTTCTTTATTACTTACTCTACCTCCTACAAAGCCTAGTAATCCTACTATTGCTAATGATACTACTCCAAATATTACTGATCTTTTCATAATTTATCATCCTTCCTTACTAAAAAACTTTTCTGATAACTTAACTCTTTTAATACTTTTAAACTGTCTTGTTTTTTTTAGTTATCCTTTCTATGTTTTTATGATAACAAATCCAATGTAAAATCATTGTTAATTTTAAAAGAAATTATAATTTTTTAAATTTAATATTTACTAACTCATTTTTGATAATATTTCCTTTGGTTTTAATCTAATTATTGACACAGAAGATAATAATACTGAAATAATTATAATTCCACTTCCTATAACATATACATAAATTAATTCTTTAAATTCTACCTTTACATCAATCTCATCTATAGTACGCGTTGCTAAAGACGAATTAGAATCATTTCCTATATTATTTCCTCCAAAACCATTTTGCACTTCTTGCACTGCTTGTTTACTAGCTTGATTAATTATTGCATTCCCTATATTTTGTGAAATTGCTTTACTTGAAAAATAAGATGATCCAAAAGCTATTAAACTTATGATTAATAATTCAATAATATATTGAGATATAATATTAAATTTTGATACGCCAATAGAAAGTAATATTCCTGTTTCATGAATTCTTCCTTGAATCCAGAATATTAAAACTAATGAAAGTACTAATACTCCTGCAATAATAGCTCCAATTAAAACAATATTTATAATTTTATCTAAAACCTCAAATGTCTTACTTAAAGCTAAAAAAGTATCTTCACTTTTTTCTATTGTATACTTGCTCCAATCTTCAGAAATCTTCTTAACTTGTGATATTACATCTTCTACATTACTACTTGTGTTAAATACAGCATTTGTATATTGAATATTTCCATCTGAGTAACTATATAACGCTTTCAAAGTATTAATATCTGATATTATAAGATTTTCTGGAATTTCTAATTTACTTCCTACACTCTCATCATTTTCACTTTCAAAAATACCTACAATTTCAAGTTCATATTCATTTTTAGAAATACTTGTTGCTTTATAATCTAATGTACTCTTAGTTGCTTTTAATATATCTCCAACTTTTAAGTTATTTTTCTCAGCTAGCGACTTATGTATTAATACTTTTCCATTATCTGTACTAACAATATGTCTTCCTTCAACTAATTTAAGTGATTTACTTACAAACTTAGTATCAAGTTCTGTAGAAACATGTCCCTCTACAGAAAAAAGATTATTATATCTTTCATCTTTATATTGAATTGTACTTTTTTTAGGCTCTACATAATCAAGTTCCTTAAAATCTAAACCTGCACCTTGAATCATTCCATCATAGCTTTTTATACCATTTACATTTAAAATTTTATTTATCAAACTTTCAGGAACTGTTCCATCAAAATTTGTTCCAAGATTAGCTTTAACTTCAAATTTATTAGCTATCTGGCTACTTAAATCTTGTTTAGTTAAATTTGTTGCCTTTTTAATTGAAATACCACTTAAAACTGCAGTTGCCATACCAAATAATATTAATAACATAATAATACTTTTTACTTTTTTTCTTGTTATATATAATATTGCCCTTTTAAATATACTCATATTGTATTCCTCCTAGATTAATTACTTCAAGAATATTATATATATTAAATATGAAATATTTATGAAATATACAATTTATTTTTACTTTATTTTTTATAAAAAATGATAAGGTCTATATTTTAATAAACCTTATCACCTTTAATATATTTTATTAGATTCTCAAAATAAATTTATTTTTTCTTATTTTTACCTAACAATAAACTACCTGCTGCTATAGTAAATGCTCCTATATATCCTAACAAGCTTCTTTTTCCTGTTTCAGGTAATTTATCTTTTTTACTATCTTCTATTTTTATTTGATTATTTAAATTTTCTTTGTTATTTGGTCTGTTATCATCACCTGGTTTATTTTCATCACCTGGCTTACTCTCATCACCTGGTTTATTCTCATCACCTGGTTTATTCTCATCATCTATTTTAGATATAACTTCCTCTAATTTTGATTCAAATACGCTTACATTATCTAATTCTTTTGATATTCTTAATTCTATGTATGCTTCATCATTAGATTCATTTTTAATAGTTCTTACAACTCTTGAAACCAATGATGTGTTTTTAACTTTTATTTTATAAACTATAAAGTCTCCATCTATTCGTTTTTCTTCTAATAATGCATCTAATTCTTTAATGCTATTTAAAAATCCAGTAAATTTTTCTAAGCTTATATTTTGTACTTCCATTTGTAATGGAGATTCTTTTTCTCCTGAACCTGTTATAGCTGAAACAACATTTGTATCTATAATATTAGTAACAAAATCTACTACATTGTTTTCATATTCTTCTATATTTATAGTAAAAGTATCAATTTTATTGCTACCATCTTTAGTTTTTGCTGTTATAGTTACTTGTCCCTTTGCCTTTGCTGTTACTTTAACACTATTTCCTGTAACTTCTATTGATGCTATGCTCTCATTATTTACTGACCATTCTACTTCTTGTATATCTGCCTCTGCATTTACAATTGCAGTAAATACTTTATTACTTCCTACATATAAACTATTAATTTTATTATTTATAGTTATACTTTGTGCCAATGAACTACCTTTTTTAACAATTACAGTTATTGTCTTAACTGCTGATGCACCTTTACTATCTGTTACTTTATATGTAACTT
>FR883379.1 GCA_000435835.1 Clostridium sp. CAG:221 | reverse complement strand
TTCAAAGACCATTATCTCCGTCGCCCTCAAGCGACTTTCTTATCTTATCACCGGAAGTTTATTCTGTCAACAACTTTTTAAAAAGTTTTTCTCAGAAGTTATTTTCCAATTTCGCAAAGTTACTTGCTAGATATTTATCTATGTTTTATCTCTGCGACGTGTTATATCTTAACATTATTATTCTTCATTTTTCTATCTTTTATTATTAATTTAAGCATATTAATCTTAATTTATACTGTTTTTCTCTATTTTTCTTAATTTATCTATATAAGATATGCAAGGTAACGTTTTTGACTATTTTTATGAAATTATTGGCATTTTTATTATTAATACTTATAATTCATATTGTATAAACTAAAATTAAGAGGTGATTTAATGACTAATGTATTAGCAAAAGACTGGTATTATTTATTGAAAGACGAATTTAAAAAAGATTATTTCTCCAACCTAAGGAATTTTCTCAATGATGAATATAAGCATCATATTATTCATCCTGATAAGGAAAATATATTTAATGCTTTAAATTTCACACCATATGAAAATATTAAAGTAGTAATATTAGGCCAGGATCCTTACCATGGAATGAATCAGGCTCATGGATTAAGTTTCTCGGTAAATCCTACTGTTGCCATTCCTCCTTCTTTAAATAATATATATAAAGAATTAAATAACGATTTAGGTTGCTATATTCCTAACAATGGATATTTAAAAAAATGGGCTGATCAAGGTGTTTTACTTCTTAATACTGTTCTTACTGTAAGAGATGGTGCAGCAAATTCTCATAAAAATAAAGGCTGGGAACAACTGACAGACAAGATAATACAATTGATAAATGAAAAAAATGACCCTGTTGTTTTTATCTTATGGGGTAATAATGCAATTCAAAAGAAGTCCCTAATAACTAATAATAAGCATCTGATATTAACATCTACTCATCCTAGTCCATTATCAGCCTTTAGAGGATTCTTTGGTAGCCGACCATTCTCAAAAACTAATGATTTCCTTATGTCTATAGGCAAACCCCCTATAGATTGGCAAATAGAGAATATATAAGATACATAAATTTTCATTCTTGTTTATATATAAAAATAGGAGCCTTATGAAAATAACTGTTCATAAGACTCCTTATCTATAGAATAAAGCAAAATAAGCTTCTATATTATTTCTTTTTAAACTTTTTATAAGTAGAATATATTAAACCACTTATCATTCCAATTACTCCTCCGGCAGCAAATGTAAAAATTATATTTCCTAAAAAGGCTCCCGCAAAAATTCCTATTCCAACACCTATAGCTATTCCTTTAGTTAAATATTCATAACCCTCTTCTGATAACATAAATTTTTCCATTCTAACTACCCTCTCATATTTATCTCTTAATACCAATTAATTATATCTACACTTTATTACAAATTTATTTCCTATACATTAATATAAAATTACTTTCTATAAGATAACTATAAATCTTTTTTTCTAACTTGTAAAGAGTTATGCAATAACTCTTTGTATATTCTTTATTAACTTTTTCAATTTATATCCATGTAATTTTATAATTAATCTATTAGTATTATATTATTGCCTTTTATCTTTAATTTATATCAACTTAACATAGTGTTATTATATTTTTTATAAAAAAAGATATATTAAAACTCTACTTTTAAAATAGTGATCTAATATATCTTTTATAACTAATGAATATATATTTAAGTATAAAAAAAACAGCTTATTATTTAATAAGCTGTTTACCTGGTGGCTCGACCAGGAATCGAACCAGGGACACGAGGATTTTCAGTCCTCTGCTCTACCGACTGAGCTATCGAGCCTCAACAACTTTATTATAGTATATTATTATAATTATGTCAACATTTTTATTTATATTATTTTTTTCCCCTTAATATACCATCTCTCAAACTTCTTTTTACACATTAAGCATTATTTTATTGGCTCTAAATATACTTATATTGTACAAATTATATTATGGAGGAAATCTTGATATTATTATTTTTAATTTTAATAGGTGGCACAGTTGCCTTATACTTTTACTATGATAATAAAACATCTTTATTAAAAAGGCGGCTTGTAATATTGTCTTCTCAATATGCTAAATTAAAAGAAAATTCTCTTTCTCAATGCACCACTAAAGAAATTAAAGCTAAATTTACAACTCCTTCTATCACTGATGCTTTATTAAATAAAGACAGCAAAATATATTTTGCTCCAGGCTTTGAATATCCTGTACTACTGACTTCATCAGAATCTATAGATGTTAAAATTTTAGATTCTGTTTTCATTGATTCTTTAACTTGGTATTATATTTCTCTACCATGCTCTAATATAAATAATAGAGGTTGGGTACAAGAAATGAATATTTATCCAAAGTAACTTATTAATAATATATATGCTACTTATTCATCTATCTACTGAATACATAATATATAGTGAGGTAAGTAGCATATTTATTGTAACTAACTAAAAAAGCTCATATAGATGATATATATTGCTATTATTAAGATAAATGGCAAGTTTATTGCATCCTTTATACTTTTCATAAAACATTTTTTTAATCGTACTTCTTCTCTTGTTATTATATTTCTTGTTACATTTAATAGTATAAGCTTCTTAAATATAAAATATATAGCTACAAAACAAATTACAGTTAAAATAGCATAAAAGAATATTGCTCCTAAAATTACTGAATTAGGTAAATCAGTCAAAGTAATTTCACTTGCTACCTGTAATTCTTCTTTACTAGCAGGCAATAAATCCGTTAACTTTGACATTGTTACCGATGTACCATTAATGATGAAGTGAATAATCATACTGGAAAATATACTTTTAGTAATTCTAACAACTAAGGCTAATATAATCCCTAATGCCACTGCATATAAAAATTGTTGTCCGTCTAAATGCATAATTCCAAAAAATAATCCTGTAACTACTGCCGATACATAAATATTTTCATCATCATAGCCAGCTAACACCACTCCTCTAATGGTTATTTCTTCAGTTATAGCTGGCATAACAGCAAACAATAGCAAAAATAAAAGATATGGAGTATCTATAATAGCTGTAATCACTGTAGCCACATTATTAGGAAATACCAATTGTGATATTAAAGAAAGTAATGTAACCATTGGTTGACAGACAAATGCTAATAATATTAATAATAGTGCATCTTTAAAATAAAGCTTATTAAACTTTAAAGTATCCCTAATATTTCTTTTTGATAATAATAAATAAATAATTGCTGGAATTATAAATATAGTCAAATGAGTAATAAACAATTTCATTCTATAATCTGTAATATTAAAAAACTTAAATAAATATGCTAATGGATAAGCCATAAAAATCCCTAATAGCAATATAACTAAAAAGTATATGTTGGCCTCCTTGGACTTTCTCAAAAACATTCCCCCCTAACTACAAATCTGCTTTACAATAATGTATATTTATAGTTTTATATGATAATAATATAAATGAAGTTGATAAAGCTTCATAATTAATCGCCTCTCCCCCATTTTATTTATATACAAGATAATCCCCTTAATCATTTGATTAACGGGATTATCTTTTCTTATTCCCTACAATATCCCTTTTCAATAATTTTTAGTCTTAACAAATTTAATGCATTCATAGTAGCTCTTTCTCTAATCTTATCTCGCTCTCCTTGGAAGATAAACTTTTCTACTACAGTTTCTCCTTTAAAGCATACTCCTATATATACTAAACCTACTGGCTTTTCTTCTGTTCCACCCCCTGGTCCCGCAATACCAGTTGTAACTACTGAAATATCTGATCCACATTCTCTACATATGCCTTCTGCCATTTCCCTAGCAGTTTCTTTACTTACTGCACCATATAAATCTAAGGTTTCCTTCTTAACACCAAGTCTTCTCACCTTAGCTTCATTGGAATATGTAACAGCACCTTCAAGAAATACCTGTGAAACTCCTGGATATGATATTAACTTAGCTGCAATCATTCCACCTGTACATGATTCAGCTGTAGAAATGGTTAAATTACTTTTACACAGCATTTCTGCAACCTTATGTTCAAGGGTAATTTCCCCTTCCCCGTATACTTTTTCCTTAAGTTTCTTTCTGACTTCTTCTTCCACAGGCTTAATTAATTTTAAACATTCCTCTTCAGTTTCTCCTTTGGCAGTTATCCTCAAACTAACATCTACACCTTTGGCATAAGGAGCAACTGTTGGGTTTTTTCCATTATCGATAAGATAAGCCAACTCTTCTGCCATAAAGCTTTCACCTATTCCAAAAATTCTTAACATCTTTGATCTGATCACACAATCTGTTAATTTTTCTAAGTAAGGAAGTGCTTGCTCATTAAACATACTTTCCATTTCTTTTGGAGGCCCTGGCAATATTATCATTTTCTTATTTTCCTCTTCAATAATTACACCACTTGCTGTTCCACAACTATTAGGCATTATTATTGCACCTTCTGGAAAATATGCCTGCTTAACGTTATTTCCTTTTAATTCACGACCTTGCTTATTAAAGTATTTCTCAATGCTTTTTAAGGTATCTTCATCAAGCTTTAATTTTTTATTGAAATACTTTGCTGCTGATTCTTTAGTAATATCATCTTGTGTTGGTCCTAAACCACCAGTAGTTATTATAAGATCGCTTCTTTTATACGCTTCATCATATGCTCTTAATAATCTTTCTTCATTATCACCAACTACCTGTTGATGATATACATCTATTCCTAAATTAGCAAGTTCTCTAGCTAAATATTGTGCATTTGTATTTACTATATCACCCAGCAATATTTCTGAACCTATTGCTATTATCTCAGCTTTCATATCTTTCACCTCAATTCAATTTACTTATAATTGAATTATACCATCTATATCCAATTAATTAATTATAAAATATAAATTTAATTTATATATTCTTATTTATTCACAAATTTAAAATCCCTAAAGCTTAAAGCTCTAGAGATATATTATTTATACTTATTAGCATTAATATAATAACCTCCAAGTGTATCAATTCCTTGATCTATTATTACAAAATTCCCTTCTCTTAACATCGAAGTAATTATATTTATGTGCTGTTTATTTGATGCATCTAAAGTAATTGTAAAATTATCATTTTTATCAACTATTCCCATATAGTCATATATATCACTATATTCTCCTAGTCCTAGCTTTCCCTTTATATCCATTCTATAGTCAGGCATATTTAATATCCTCCTACTACTTTAGTCCATCTATATTTTTACTCAATAATAATTTATGTAAATAAATTATATTTTATTCATATAGAAATACAATTTATTAGAGAATAAGAGGTGGAGTATAATTCCACCTCTTATTATTTTAAGCTTCTGCCTTTAAGTTCTTTGCTTCATTTAATATTTTTGCTAGTTCTGATTCTGGTACTTCTTCATATCTACTAAAGGTACTTACATAGCTTCCTCTTGCTTGAGTCATAGCTCTTAATGACGTAGTGTAATTAAACATTTCAGCCATAGGAACTTCAGCAATAACTTTTTGTTCATCACCAACTTGTTCCATTCCCATAACTCGACCTCTTTTTTTATTTATATCACCCATTACATCACCCATATATTCATCTGGAACCATAATTTCTACATTCATTATAGGTTCCAACAAGATAGGCTTTGCACTTTCTAAGCCTTTTTTGTATGCTATGGATGCTGCTATTTTGAAAGCCATTTCTGATGAGTCCACAGGATGATATGAACCATCATACAATATTGCTCTGACTCCTATAACAGGATAGCCAGCCAAAACACCACTAGACATACATTCCCTTAATCCTTTTTCTACTGCTGGTATAAAGTTTCTTGGAACAGCTCCACCTACTACTTTATCAACAAAATCTAAATCAAGTTCACCATCGTTTCTTGGTTCAAATTTTATCTTAACATCACCATATTGACCATGTCCTCCTGATTGTTTCTTGTGTTTTCCTTGAACATCAGCCTTACCTTTAATAGTTTCCCTATATGGAACCTTTGGTGTCTGTAAAATAACCTCTGCTCCAAATTTATTTTTTATTCTACTAGCTATTACTTCTAAGTGAGTTTCTCCTAATCCCCAAATTATAGTCTCTGCATTTTCTTTATCTCTTTCAATTTTAAAAACAGGATCCTCTTCATTAAGCTTAGATAGAGCCAAAGAAATCTTTTCTTCATCACCCTTTGCTTTAGGAAGTATTGCCATTGGCATAACTGGTACAGGAAGATTAATCTTATTATATTTAATATTAAGCTCTTGACTACATAAAGTATCACCAGTTGATGTAAATTGTAATTTAGCTACTGCGCCTATATCTCCTGCAATTATTTCATCAGTAGCAATTTGATTTTTTCCTCTCATAAAGAATAAATGAGATAGTTTTTCTTGTTTACCACTGCTAGTATTCTTCACTACTGTATCTCCATTTAACTTTCCAGTAATTACTTTAAACAATGAAATCTTTCCTACAAAAGGATCCGCTATAGTCTTAAATACGTAAGCTGAAAATGGCTTATCTTCTTCAATCTTCATAGAAATTTCATCACCAGTATCTATATCAATTGCTTTATGAGAAAGTGAGTATTTAGGTGATGGGAAACATCCTATAATGTTTTCCAGCATTGATTGAATACCAATTACTTTTGTAGCACTTCCACATAATACAGGAGCTATTTCTCCGTCAGAACATCCTTTAATAAGCCCTGAATATATATCTTCATCACTAAGTTCTCCATTTTCCAAATATTTTTCTAACAATTCTTCATCAGTTTCAGCAACTGTTTCCATTATAATTTGTCTACATTCATTTACTTTATCAATAAGATCTGCAGGAATATCTATACTTACCATTTTTTTGGTCTTATTATCTAATTTAAATGCTTTTTGTGAAATAATATTTACTACACCAATAAAATTATCTTCTTTTCCAATTGGATATTCTATAGGTACTACGCCAATTCCAAATTTTTCTTTCATTTGTTCTAATGTCTTATCAAAATCTGCATTTTCCCTATCCATTTTATTTATAAAAAATGCTCTTGGAAGATTTATTTTATTACAATACTTCCATGCTTTTTCTGCTCCTACTTCAACACCTGATACAGCACATACTACAATTGTTGCTATATCTATAGCTTTCATTCCTTGTATCATTTCGCCTTCAAAATCAAAATATCCAGGCATATCAACTATATTAATCTTTGTATTATTGGATTCAACATAAGCTATAGAAGTCGATAAAGAAATACCTCTCTTCTTTTCTTCTACTTCGTAATCCATTACAGTGGTTCCATCTTCATTTTTTCCAAGTCTATCAGTAGTGCCTGTATAATACAGTAATGCCTCAGCCAATGATGTCTTTCCTGTAGCACCATGTCCTATCAACCCTACATTTCTTAAATTTTCAAAATTGTAGTTTTTCATGATATCTTAGATAATACTTGCTCTAAGTACTATCCTTCACCCACCTTTCTTATATATAGTGTTAGTATATTTATAATTAAAACCATTTAACTTAATAAATATCTATTAAATTTTTATGTTTTAATATGTTCAAATAGTACAAGCCTCGTAATATTTCCAAAGTATTTTATTTACTTCCTATTGTTATAAAATTATTCCCTTATTTAATAGTATTTATCCCTTTTAATTTACATTGCTTATTATTTATTATTTATTATTTATTATTTAACCTTAGACCTTACCCCTAAATTATTTTTAAGTACAAAAAAGGAACTATATCTATCTGATATAGTTCCTTTTAATCATGAATAATTCTTAAAAATATTTGTAATCTATTTATACAGCTTGTACATTAATTCATCATTCATATTTCATAATTATATTAAATTCCCATTCCTACTCCTGGTCCTAATGGAAGTCCTAAAACAAACCATACTACTAGTAGTAATGACCATCCTATTAAGAATATCATTGAATAAGGTAACATAGTTGAAATTATAGTTCCTGCTCCTGATTCATCATCATATTTTTGTGCAAATGCCACTATTAATGCAAAGTAACTCATTAATGGTGATATTAAATTAGTTGATGAATCTCCAATTCTGTATGCCATTTGAGTAAGAGCTGGTGAATAACCCATTTCCATTAACATTGGCACAAATATTGGTGCCATTATTGCCCATTTAGCTGAAGCTGATCCCATGAATATATTTATAAATGCTGCAACAATTATAAATAATAATATTAACGGAATTCCTTTTAACCCTATATTCTTTAATAAGTTTGCTCCCTTAACAGCTATTACAGTCCCCATATTTGTATAGCTGAAGTATGCTACGAATTGAGCAGCAAAGAATACTAATATTATGTATGATCCCATAGAAGCCATACTTTTACTCATTAAATTAACTACTTGATTACTATCTTTTATTTCTCTAGCACCAATTCCATAAGCAATCCCTGGAATTAAGAATAGTAAAGAAATAATAACAACGATTGATGACATAAATGGTGATGTAAGAATTTCTCCTGTTTCAGGATTTCTTAATACCCCACTCTCTGGTACAACTAATAATGCCATACCTATTAAGAATAATACTAAAGCGATTCCTGCAAATCTTAATCCTCTTTTTTGTTCAGCAGTTAAATCTGCTAATGTTTCAGTTACAGATCCCTTATATTTACCTAACTTTGGTTCAACTATAAATTCTGTTACTATTGTTCCTAAAATAGTTATTAGGAATGTTGATGCTATAATAAAGTACCAGTTATCAGTAATTCCTACAGTTGTAGTAGCATCTGCCATTTTAGCAGCTTCAGTACTGATTCCAGATAATAAAGCATCTGTTGATCCAACCATAAGGTTAGCACTAAATCCTCCTGATACCCCTGCAAAAGCTGCAGCGATACCTGCTAATGGATGTCTTCCAAAACTCATAAATACAACAGCACCTAAAGGTATTAAAACTACATATCCTGCATCTGATGCTATACTTGACATTACCCCCGCAAAAACAACTACTAGAGTTATTAATCTTTTAGGTGTACTACTTACTAGTTTTGTTAAGCAAGCTCCTATTAATCCTGATCCTTCAGCTACACCTACACCAATTATTGCAACAAGCACTGTACCTAATGGTGCAAATCCTGTAAAGTTTGTTACTGCTGAAGTAAACATATATCTTATTCCTTCAGGACTAAGCAAACTTACAATTGATGAAGACATTTCTTTTATTTCATTTGTTGATCTATCTAATCCTGTATAAGTAACTGATACACCTAATTTAGCACATATATGTGACACCACTGCTATTATTACACATAATAATAAGAAAATAATTGCTGGATGTGGTAAGGCATTTCCTACTCTCTCAACAGTACCTAGAAAACCTTTTTTCTTTTTGTTCTCATTCATCCCATACGCCTCCTAAGTTTTTTAAATTTGATTTTGCAATTTGTTTTTTTTAAAATTTCATTTGCTATGTTTTCATTATATATTGATATAATAACAAAATCAAACATTTTTTTTAATTTTTTCATTAATTATATACATTTTTACTATTTATATGTTAAATAATACAAGGAATAATAGAATATTTATAACTTATTATATGTTTTTTTAACGATTTAGTTATTCATAATTATATTTTTTCAAAAAAAAAAAAAACTACTAATAATGCAATTTGACATTATTAGTAGTTTCATTGGTTAAATTTTTATCATGTTTTTAACCTTATAAAACAAATTATTAACTATAGAAGCTGCAATTCCTCCACAAGTATCTATAAAAACATCCTTAATTGCTGCACTTCTTCCTGGTACAAAATACTGATGAAACTCATCTGAAGCAGCATAAATTATAACTCCCATAATAGAGTACAAGATTATCTTCTTACTGTGAATGTAATTCTTAATTACATTAAATAATAAAATATATAAAACAAAGTATTCACTAAAATGCGCTGATTTTCTTATAATAAATGTTATTTTACTTATATTATCTTGTGATATCTCAATACCGATTTTAGATAATAATAATACTATTTTACCACTTTGGCCAGATGATACTTGTCCTGTTTGTTGAGACATATAAAATATAAAAACCATCCATGATAATAATAATATCCATGAAATTAATTTCTTCTTTTTCTTCTGCTGCTTCATTACTTCTCCTACCCTCTAAATCATTTGTTACATAACTTAACTTATTAATTCTTTTCAACTAAATACTTATTAATATATGCCAGTGACTCCTCTAATATATTTTGACTTCCTTGCAAATCCTGTATTTTTACTTCCATACCATATATTCTTTGTTCAATTTTGTATAAAAGATCTTTAACATCATTTAATACTTTTGTTTCATATGATACTTGATTTCCATCTATATCTATATATATCTTCTCTGGAGGTGAGCCACACTTTGAACATTTAAGGTAAACATTATTGTTTTCTGTATCTCTATAAATTTTAAAACCATCATTATTACACTTTGAACAAATTGATAACATAATAAAATCATAATAATTTGTATCTAAATAGTATTCACTTGAGCAATTTTTGCATATTAATTTTAATCGTCCATCCTCTGATTCTATAGAAAAAATATTTCCACTACATCCTTCCTTTTCACAAACCACAGTTCTTATCACTACGATTCCTCCTTATACTTATCCCAATATACTCTTATCATCAATTATTATGCATTTGATTATCTATATATTACTCATAGTTTAAAATATATTTTCAAAAACTCTCTAGTTTTATTTTAGCTATCTAACTTCCATTACATTTTCACTAGCTAATCTCTTTTCTATATTCTTTATTTTCTCATCTACTATATTTGTGTTTTTTCCCAGCAACACTAATTCTCTTTTTGCTAGTTTTAATTCAACTATCATTTTCTCTAATTCAGTCCTTTTTTCCATACATTCACATCCCTAATTTTTTATAAAAATAATTATAGAATTATTTCATAATTGACTTATCTTTATAATAGTGTATACGTGCCTTAATATAATTATATATTATATTTAAATAATCTGTATAAATTTTAAAATATTTTTTTATTCAATTTACGACATATTATTTTCAATTAAAATTTCGGATAAAACAAAAAAGCTACGAAATAATTCGTAGCTTTATGGTGGAGATAAAG
>FR883378.1 GCA_000435835.1 Clostridium sp. CAG:221 | reverse complement strand
TTTTGAAGTTTTTCATAACGATATTATATGCAAAAAAGGGAATTCAAACTCGAATTCCCCTTTTTTTATCGGCTAGTATCGAAAGTTATTTCGATACATCCCCTTTATATCTATATTTTTTCTATTGTCCAAACTCTACTTTGATAATCTCCCAATAATTCTCCTATATATAATCCTACGTACATTAATTCATCTCCGCCATATACTTCATTAGTTTCTACAACTTTATATATGGCTTCTTTTTCTAATCCTCTTAACTTTAATCTCTTAGGTAATACATTAACCTCACCATATGGCTTAACGTAAGTTATAACACCTTTCGATTTATCTTTTGATAAATGCATCCAAGCTGCATCATTTCCGTCAAAAGTATTTTTTAATCTATATAAATCTCCAAATTGACATATTTGTCTTATTTCTTTATAGAATTCTACTTGTTTTTTAACTTCTTCCTTTTCTTCACTGGTCATTTTATTTATATCTAATTCATATCCAAAGCTTCCTTCCATTGCTACAGCTGCTCTTGTGCTTAGAGGTGTTATTCTTCCTACTTGATGATTAGGTACTTCTGACACATGACTTCCCATTGTTACTGTTGGATATACTAGAGAAGTTCCATATTGAATTTTTAATCTTTCTATAGCATCCGTATCATCGCTTGCCCAAGTTTGTGGCATATAATATAACATTCCGCCATCAAATCTTCCACCCCCCCCTGAGCAACTTTCAAATAATATTTCTGGAAACTCTGATGTTATTGTTTCCATAATTCTATATAAACCAAGCATATATCTATGAGCTACTTCTTTTTGTCTTTCTCTTGGTAAATTACTTGATCCTATTTCTGTCATGTTTCTGTTCATATCCCACTTAACATAAGATATTGGTGCTGATTTTAATACATCTTTAAGCATTTTTATTATAGCATCACATACTTCTTCTCTTGATAAATCTAAAATTAATTGCTTTCTAGCTTGATTTCTAGTTCTTCCTGGAACATGAATACACCAATCTGGATGTTCTTCATATAACTTACTCTTAGGAGATATCATTTCTGGCTCAAACCATAAACCAAATTTTAATCCCATTTCATTTATATCTTTTGCTAAATCATTTAATGTACCTTGAATTTTTTCTTCATTTACAAACCAGTCACCTAATGAACTATCGTCATTATCTCTTGTTCCAAACCATCCATCATCTAAGACAAATAATTCAATTCCAAGGTCTGCTGCATCTTTTGCTATGCTCTTAATTTTTTCTCCATTAAAATTGAAATATGTTGCTTCCCAGTTATTAATTAATATAGGTCTTTCTTTATCTCTATATACCCCTCTACATAGTCTCTTTCTATATAAATCATGGAATATATGACTCATTCCTGTTAACCCATTTGATGAATATACAAGAACTGCTTCCGGAGCTTGGAATTCTTCATTTGGCTCTAAAAGCCATGAAAAATCAAAAGGATTAATACCTATTTGTGCTCTTGAATTATTATACATATCAACTTCTACATTAGCTAAAAAATTTCCACTATATATTAAATTTAATCCATATACATCTCCATACTCTTCATTAGCATCATGACTTGCTAAAGCTATAAATGGATTTTGAGCATGACTACTAGCCCCTCTTCTACTTTCTATCAATTGATTTCCACTTCTTAATGGAGTTCTTACCATATGTCTTTCTCTAGCCCATGCTCCTGATAATTGAATTAAATCAAATTCATTACTATTAAAATCAACATTAGCACTTAAAACTCTTAAAATCTCAACGTTATTATTACTGTTATTTATAACTCTACAGCTTCTTGTTATTGCATCATATTCTTCAAATACTGTATATGATAAAACAATTCTTAATTCTGCTAATTTATCCACTAAAGTAATTTCTAAAGTTTCTCCATCTATATCGTTTTCCATATACGTAGCAGGTAATCCTCTAAGTTCCTTTTTTCCTCTAAAAATGCTGTGATTTTCATATCTAAAATCAGTAAGTGTTGTTCCGTTAGCTAATTTTATTTCTATTGCAGGAGAACGTAAATCAGTATGACCATATGTTGGATATTCAACTGTATTTAATTCTATACTAAAATTATCAATATTATCTGTATCAGCTAGAAAGCTTCCTTTACCATATTTCTTAAAAATATAATCTAACTTATTAGATTCTAGCTTTCTTCCCCAGTATAAATGTATTAAATGACCTGTATCAGCTACCATTAATGCATAGCTTGTATTTTTAGATTTTATATTAAATACTTTTTTATCTTCATTATATATTATTGCCATATTTATCCCTCACCTCTAACAATTTTTCAATGTAAAGTAATTATACTATTTATTAATATAATAAAATATGTAAAAATGTTGTTTTTATATGTAAAAGTGTTGTTTTTATAATAATATATACGCAAATTTATTAAATATAATTTTAATAATTTAATTATAGACAACAATTATCCTTTTATCCAAAAATAAATAGCTACTTATAAGAAATACGTAACTATTTATTTTAAGCACTATATCACCAACAATAAATTAAATAAAACTGTTAATAACCTATAATAAAAGAGACCTACTTTTAACTGCCACTGTAAAGTAGACAGGGGGCAGTTAATTTTTTAGGTCTCTTATAAATTATTATTCTTTATTCTTTCTGCTAAATCTTTAATTTTGCTTTCTATAATTTTAGAAGTATTAATAAATTCTTCATCACATTTTCCTGTAGGATCTTCTAATCCCCAGTCTTCAATATGCTTTTCTGGATTTGCATCTGCAGTATCTTTTGTTAACATGTCCTTAAAAGTTGGATCTGTACATTGTGATGCATAAAACTCAAGTTTCTTTTCAATTGTACAGTGAGCTCCAATTAAGTGACGAAGATTTTGAAGCTCTAATTGATTTAAATTAGCCATATAATCACTCCTTATAATTATTCACTTATATTATTTGACTTATTGTGATTTATATGAAGAAGGCTTAGATGATAATGTAATTAGAGGTTCTATTGATGCCATTTCTAAAGCAGATACCTTAATTATAGGTGGAACTTCTCTAGTTGTCTATCCTGCTGCTGGACTTATAAATTAATTTAGAGGTAAGAATCTTATCTTAATTAATAAGAGTTCAACTTCTGCTGATTCTAATGCTGATCTTGTAATTCATGATGCTATTGGTAAGGTTTTAGGGGAAGCTGTTAATAATATTTAATATTAAAGATGGTATCTTAAAATTAATTTTAAGATACCATCTTTACTTATTTATTCTATTAATAAAGTTTTATAAATTCCTCTACCATTTTACTAGCATTTTTTGCAGCTATAGGTAAAAACTCTTCATATGAAAGTTCTGCTTCTCCATTAGCTTTATCTGATATTGAACGAAGTATAACATATGGAACTTCATTTAAGTATGCAACTTGAGCCATAGCTGCTCCTTCCATTTCCACAGCACTTACTTCACCAAAATTACTTTTTATTCTTTCTGCTATTTCACCACCAGCAACAAACTGATCTCCTGATGCAATACGGCCTTCTTTTACTGTAACTTCTGGAACATTTTTAGATGCTTCTTTAGCAATTTCAATCATATCTTGATCAGCTTCAAAGAAAGTAACACCTAATCTTGATATTTCTCCAAGTGGATCTCCAAATACTGTAGTATCAAAATCATGTTGTACTGCTTCTGTAGAAATTACTATATCTCCTTGCTCTAAAGATGGATTTAAAGTACCTGCTACTCCTGAGTTTATTAAAGCTGTAACATTAAATTTATCAATTAATATCTGAGTACAAGTTGCCATATTTACTTTTCCAACACCTGAACGTACTAAAACTATATCTTTTCCTTCAAAAGTTCCTTTATAAAATTCCATTCCTGCAATAACTTCTGTTTCAGCTATAGTCATCTTACTTTTTAATATTTCTACTTCTTCCTCCATAGCTCCTATTACACCTAATACTTTAGCGTTGCTATTTTCAGCTTTCTTATTATTACATCCTACTAATGTAAAAACTAATAAAACACTTAAAAATCCTAATAATAATCTTTTCTTTTTCATTTGCTTCTCCCATTATATAAATATTTTTTAAAATTTTAAACTTTTTATTCGTGTTTGTACATATTTTATACCACACTTTATTTATATACGCAATATATTTTAATAAAAATTTAGTTTTTATGCATAATTTAACGAACAATAATTATTTTTTATTTTGCTTATTAAGTTCTTCTAGTGCTTTTTCCTTCTCTTGATGGGCTTTAACTAAATTGCTAATCATTTCAGGATCTTCTAACAACCCTCGTAAATACCATTCATTACACATACCAAAAATAGCATAAGGTTATAAGTATTCTTTAACAGAATATGTTATAAGTAATATTGCTAAAACAAACCTTTATAAAGATCAAGTAGATAACCAAAATATAAATGTTTTAACTGGTGAAGAATTCGATAATGTTACAAACACATATGAAAACAATCGCAAACTGCTTGGTATTACGAGTTTAATAAATAATTTCTCTATATTGCTTGTCCTTAATATTACTTCAAGTAATCAGATACTTATCGTTAATACCTAAATTATACACATATAAACTTTTTCTTAAAACATAATAAATAAATTTATTTTAAATAGCCTGCATCATCTTTGTGACAGGCTATTTTATATTCTTTATTTAAACTTAATATAGATTTTTTTTACTTCATAATATTATCCTTGAGACATTTGTTGCTTTACAGTAGCAATTTCTTCAGGTGTTGCTTGTTGTGCTGGAATATAGTAGCCCTTTTCTTTTGCTTTTGTAAAAAGAAGATATTGGCGTACTTCATCTTTATTTCTCATTTCTTGTATAGTGGCACGTAATTGCTGATTTTCACATTGTGCAATAATTCCTCCATAACCAGCTAAACTTGCATTTAATGATGCAAGATAAATACTCCTTATAATTATTCACTTATATTATTTGAATTATTGTGATTTATATGTATGCTCATATTTATAATCATATTATTATGAGATATAATAACAATATAATATATAGCAATAATAGCTTAAAAATCTTGCTTTTAAAGGAGAATAAAATATATGTCTGAATTATTAGATTCTATTTATAACCAAGCTAAACAAGCCACTGAAGAATTATGTGAAAAAGCTAAGCTTAAAGAAGGAAATATAGTTATCATCGGATGCTCTTCCAGTGAAGTTACTGGAGAACTTATTGGCACACATTCAAGCCTTGAAACTGCAGAAGCTGTCTTTAAAGGAATTTATGAAGTGCTTTCTTCAAAAAATATATATCTGGCAGCTCAATGCTGTGAACATTTAAATAGAGCTATCATTGTTGAACGTGCCGCTGTTCCACTATATGATGATGTTAATGTTATCCCTCAACCTAAGGCTGGTGGATCATTTGCCACAACTGCTTATAAGACTTTTAAGGAGCCTGTGGCTGTAGAGCATATAAAAGCTGATGCTGGTCTAGATATTGGTGGAACTCTTATTGGTATGCACTTAAAAGAAGTTGCTGTACCTTTACGTTTAAGCATTGACCATATTGGAAATGCTATCTTACTTGCTGCTAGAACAAGGCCTAAATTCATTGGTGGTATTCGTGCTACTTATAATGAAGATTTATTATAAAAAAGAAATTGCCTTTTTAGACAATTTCTTTTTTTAAGATTTAACACTTAGCTAACGTATTCTGGCATCCCCCTAAAAACTAAATATTATATTATACTTTCATATAATTATTTTTTTCATCTTTTTTACTACAACTAGCACAACCTTTTTTACATCTTAAATTTTCTTTCCATAATGGTTCTGCCCTCTTAGCCCATGTCTTTCCATATTCAATGGTCTTCTTGCATAAATCGTCTACTTCTTCTGGATTAATAAATTCTGTAGACTTAGCCCCTGAATTCTTAACCATTTCTGCAATCTTAGGTGCATTATCTAATATAGGACATGGTCTAAATTGGTTTTCATTAAAAGGTTGATTTTTTTGATACTCTCTAAATAGCGGTTGTCCCAAAGCTTCTACCAATGATACCTCCTTAATATTAGCTCCTGAATAATGACAAAATACACATGGTTCAACATCTCCATTGGCATTGATATGGCAATAACGTCTTCCTCCAGCAATACAGCCTCCAACATATTCAGCATCATGCCAAAAATCCATATTAAAGATAGCTTTGTTATTTCTCCATCCACGGATAGTCCTATATAATTTTTCTCTTTGATCTGGATTAGCCATTAATGAAGTATCTGTACCACATCCAACTGGCATGAAGGTGAAATACCATGAGAAAAATGCTCCTTTATCTATCATTAAATCAATAAATTTATCACTTAAGACGCTATCACAATTTGCAGTTGTAAAGCAAGTAGAGAAGCCAAAAGGAACTTTGTTTAATTTCATTAAATCCATTGCTCGCATTATATCTTTCCAAGAACCTTTTCCTCTTCTTCCATCGGTAGCATCACCAAATCCTTCTACGCTTATAGTAGGTACTATATTACCTAATCTGCATAAATCATCACAAAATTGTTGATCAATAAGTGTTCCATTGGTAAATATCATAAATACACAATCATCATGTTTTTCAGCAAGCCTTAGTATATCTTTTTTCCTTACTAGAGGCTCTCCTCCAGTCATTATATAGAAGTATATTCCCAGTTCCTTTCCTTCAGTGAACAATTTATCTAATTGTTCAAAAGATAAATTTAAAGCCTTATTATAATCAGCTGCCCAACAACCAATACATTTTTTATTACATGCAGTAGTTGGATCTACTAAAATTGTAAATGGTATATCATAACCATACTTTTCTTTATTTTTTTCAATTTCTCCCCATCCTTTTATTGCTGCATTAAGTAAGAAATTTGTAAATACTGTTTGTAATATGTTTGGATTTATTTCTTTGGTCATTCTCACCATCAGTTGTCTCCAATTATTATCTTTTTCTGCTAAATAACCTTCAATAACATCATATTGGTCATCATATAAGTGTTCTGTATCAAATTTTCTAATCCATTTCATTATCTTTTCTAAATTCTCTTCTGGGTTCTTTCGTAAATAATTAAATACTTGTCTCAAAAACATTTTTTCTACTTTGTACTTAGCATTTAACATATAATTCCCCCCTTATATCAATTGAAAATAATTAATAATTGTCTTTATGGCTACTAATATTAATATTCTAATGTTTATATTATTATACTTATGTAATTTATAAAAATTAAAACCTATTGATATCTATTTTTTATCAATAGGTTTTACACTTATACTTAATTAATACATTTCGTACTCATCTTTTTCACTTGAAAGCTGGGTTTCATCAATTCCTAAATCCTCACATGCCTGTTCAAAGCTACATCCGTTTTCATCAATATACTTTGCTAAATATGAAGTAATGTCCATTTGAGAATAATTGTTCATAACCAAAACCTCCTAAATTCATTTAATAAAATTTATCTTTTACAGAAATAAATTTTTTATACATAACTTTTTTTATTTCCTTATATAAAAAGATATATTCAGCTTAACTTATATTTATGAAAACATTTACTAAAAATTTTAATTTTTATTATATAATTTATATAAATAATATATATTTATAAAAACTATTATTGAATTTATTATTGCTACTGGATATGCTTTGATGCTAAATCCATAAAAAGCAAAAAGTAAAGATCCTACAAGATTAATAAATCTCAATTTAACTATATCTTTCATAAACATGGATATGGCTATTAATATTGATGCTAAATATCCTATCCACTCAATTAAAGGAATACCAAACATACATATAACCCCTAATATACAAATTCTAAATTTTCCTTTTCGTTAAAGAAGTCAGAATAATCAATTTGGAATATTGGTTTCTTAACCCTATCTATATTTATCTTATCTTTTATAAGCTGTGTTAATACACCTACATATGATAAGTCTCCTTGAACTATTGCTCCATAAATTGTTCCATTCTTATGTATAATCTTTTTATAATCCTTTCCTTTTATCTCTACAGCTTCTTCATAAGTATCATCTGGCTTAATAACAGTTCCTAAGGACATTGTTGCTACACCACAAAAATTCATAGTATTTTTACTACCAAAAAAATCTTCCATATATATATCCTTATTGCACATATTGTTGGCTGCAATTAATCCTTCCTTTACTGCAGTTGGCCATATAGGATTTCTTCCACTTATATCTCCTGCTCCATAAACATCTTTAACATTTGTTTCTCCTTTAGGATTAAATATTAAGCCAAATTTATCACATTCAATACCAGAACCTTCTAGAAAACCTACATTAGACCTTACACCTGTACATGCAATGATAAGTTCTCCTGGAACTTCTTCACCAGTATTCAATTTTATTGCCACAGGATTATTATTTTCATCAACAATTACTTTTTCTGCTCTTACATTAAATCTAAAATCCACCCCTTCCTCTTTCAACCTTTCAATATATACATTGGCTGCATAATGATCTAGTTGCAGTGGTAATATCCTATCTCCCATTTCTATCATAGTTACTTTGGCATCATAATCTAACAGACCTGCCATTGCATCTACACCAACAAGACCTGCTCCTAGTATAATAATATTTTTAACTTTTGGAGCTATTTCTTTTATCCTTATGGCATCATCTAAATTTCTTAATCCTATTACATTATTGGCAGTACGCAAATTTTCTATTGGAGGTAGGAATGATGATGCACCTGTTGCCAATACTACCTTTTCATATGGCAAGTCTTCTCCATTATCTAGTTTAAGCTTTTTTTCTTTCGTATCAATGCCTGTTACTTCCACGCCCTTCATCCATTTAATATCATATTTTTTGAAAAACTCTCCTGGAGAAAAGTCTAAATCTTCTATATCACGGCGTCCATCTAAGAAATGATGCAAAATACAACGTGAATATACATATTCATCTTTTGATACTAAGATGATTTCTATATCTTTATTTATTTCTCTTAAAGTCTTAGCTGCATTTATTCCAGCAGCTGAAGCACCTACTACTACATATGCCATCTTATGATTCCACCTCCTGTAAGGTTAATGCTCCCATTGGGCATTTTGCTGCACACTGTGGAGTCTGTTCTTTGACAGTAAGACACATATCACATTTCATAACTTCTCTATTGGTCTGATAATCCATTTTTAATACTCCATAAGGACATGCCATTATGCACATAAAACATGTTGCACATCTGCTTTTATCATAAAGTGCATAGCCAGTTTCATTATCTTTTTGCATTGCACCAGTAGGACATGCATAAACACATTCTGGTCTTGTACAGTGCCTACAATAAATTGGTGCATAATTTCCTTGACTATTAATTACTACATGACCTCTTGTATCTCTTCCTCCATGAGCCACTTTACATGCTGTAGTACATGTTAAACATCCTATACATTTTTTCCTATCAATCTTTATCCTTTTCATAGCTTTTCTCCTAATATACTTTTTCTATGTTAACTGGTACATATTTAAAACTAGGCTCTTTTGAATACTTATCAAAGATAGATGGCAGCACTGAATTTGCCTCTACATAATGCATTGGTGCAAATAAATGATCTTTCTTTACAGTCCTGCTAAATTTAACAATGAAATAATTTATCACTCCATTTGGTGATACTATCTTTATCTTTTCATTTTCATTTATACCTAATTCTTCTGCTAAATCAGGGTTCATATTTACATACCCTTCTTTAACTGAAATAGCATATACATCCTGTATTTCTCTTGTCCTTGTTAGTGTATGCCATTGACCTACAGTAGCTCTGCCTGTGTTAAGTAAATATGGATATTCTTCATTTTGCTTATATTTAACTTCCTCTATATCTTCATAGATAAATTTTGCTTTTCCACTGGCAGTATAAAAATGTTTATCTTCAAAGAGCCTTCTTTCATCTTCTTCTAGCTTTTCTCCTTCCCTAAACGGCCATTGTATACCTCTAGATTCCTTAAGATTTTCATAAGTTACACCAGTTATATCACAAGGAGTTCCTTTAGTACATTGCTTTATAGTATTAAAGGCTATCTCTGGAGTCTTCCATTTATCTAAAAGCTTACCCATTCCTAATGCTTTACCTATACCTAATGCAATATCATAATCTGATAGTTCATTTTCCATCTTTGGAAGTACAGGATCTAACTTAGAAAGTCTTCTCTCAGTATTTATAATTACTCCTTCCTTCTTTAATCCATTAGTTGATGGCAAGAACAAATCACAATACTTAGCTGTTTCAGTATCACTATAAATATCCTGTACCACTAGAAATTCAAGTTTTTCTGCTGCTTTCTTAAATTCATAATCATTTATCCATGATACTATTGGATTAGTGGCAACTATCCATAATGCCTTTATTTCACCTGAAAGTATCTTATCTACTATGACGTTATAAGGCAATGTTGGCTTAGTAGGAAGCATATCTTCATCAATATCTAAAGCTTCTGCAACAGCTTTCCTTCTTTTTTCATCAGTGTATTCTCCTCCACCATAAAGACCTGTAGTATTGCTAAATGCCCTTGAACCCATGGCATTACATTGTCCTGTTATAGAATTTGCTCCTGTACCTGGTCTTCCTATATTTCCAGTCATTAGCGCTAAATTAATAATTCCTTGTGCTGTTCTTACAGCTTGATATCCTTGATTTACTCCCATGGTCCACCAAAATGATACATTTTTACCTTTATGTATTATTTCTGCTAACTCTTTAACTCTCCCCTTAGAAATTCCAGTATATTCTTCCACATCATTTATATCATATTTTTTAATATGTTCTTTAAAACCTTCAAAGTCTTCTGTATGATTTCTGATAAACTCCTCATCAATCCAATTGTTTTCAATAAGTACATTTGCTATGGCATATATAAGATATAAGTCACTCTTAGGTTTAAGATCTATCCATATATCTGAATTACAAGCTGTCTCACTTCTTCTTGGATCTATCACTATAATCTTTTTATCCTTAATTTCATTTTTTAATACTCTACTCCATAATATTGGATGTGCTACCACTGGATTGCTACCAAAAAATATTATTACATCAGAAAGTTCTAAATCCTTTAAAGTATATGGTGGCGCATCAAATCCAAAGCTTTGTTTATATGCTACAACTGATGTAGCCATGCAAAGTCTAGTATTACCATCACCATTACCACCTAAGAAAGTCCTGCCTATGTGACCAATAAGAGCCATCTCTTCAGTGCATAATTGACCTGTACTTAAAAATGCAAAGCTTTCTTTACCATTCTCCTTTTGAATCTTTTTTACACGTTCAGCAAATATATTAAAAGCTTCCTTCCAAGATATCTGCTTTAAATCACCATTTTTATCCTTCAATATTGGAAGTACAGGATTTTCAAATTTAGTATTTTGCTTATCTAAATTAAGTCCTTTTACACAACAAAATCCTGCATTTACTGGATAATCCTCTGTAGGTTTCACCGCATTTATAAAATTTTCTTCGTTAACATGAAAATCAAAATTACATGCTATTGAGCAATAATTACAGGTAGATCTTACTACTTTCATATTGTCCTCTCCTTAATAATAAATATTTAATATACTTATTTTTAATTATTCTTTTTTCTTTTATTCCTTAACTGCTAAAGTTATATAAAAAATTTAGTATTTTTCTTCATCTACTATCATTTAATTATGTAACTGCATAATATGTAATATATAAAATTTTAAGGAGGATTTCTGCATATCAACTGTTATATTTAATTATGCAGAATATTTTAGATACTATGAAAACTATAGCTTATACCAATCCTCCATGGTTAAAAAATTGCTGCTCTGGTCTTGTTCTTCATATAGATTCTGATATATCTTGTCTTAAGCAGTGCATAAGTTTATATAAGTATTTAAATGTAAATGTAATAGGAGTAGTTATTAAAGAAGAAAAACAGCCTCAATATATCCTATATTTATTAAGTAAATACAACCCCAATATATTAGTTGTAACAGGGCATGATTGTAGTAAGACTACTAATCCATACTCTAGAAATATCAATGACTATAAATATTCAAAATATTTTATTCAATCTGTACTACTGGCTAGAAGATATAATCCTGATACTAATAAATTAGTTATTATTGCAGGAGGCTGTGAATCATATTATGAATCATTAATAAAAGCTGGTGCCAATTTTGCCAGCTCTCCTGAAAGAATATCAATTACTATTACTGCTCCTGTATATATTGCCTACAGATTATTTAACACTCCTAGAAACATGGTAGTAACAATGGATTCTCTTTATAATGATTTTCATTTTGACTATGGAAGCTTTGGCGGAATAAACACTTATGGCCAATGTTATAAATAAAAAATAAGCTGTATGTTTATACAGCTTATTTTTTATTTATATAATCCTAATTCAATTATTCTATTTACTAATAATCCTATATTAACTTCTTTTAAGCTCATTGGTACATCTATTATCTTATCTACCATTGTAACTTCTACATATTCAACAAGCTTTCCATCTTCATCAATATAATCAATACAATCATATGTAATTATATCTTCCTTAAGCTGTTTCTTAAGTGCTTTTAAATTATCCATTTCCTTAACTCCTTTGTAAATATTATTATATAAATTATATTATATTCCTTAAGTTATTGCCATTATTTTGCCGGTATCTTTAGTATCACATCCACCTAATCCTTCAATTTCCTTTATAAATTGAAATTTCATTACTTTCATGCTATATTAACGATTATAACAAAACATGTTGAAACATATTAAAACATAACAAAACTAATTATATTTTATAAAATTTATTAAATAAAGAGGTATTTTTATTATGATTAAAAGATTAAAATTCTTATCAACCTTATGCTGCTTATCATTATTGTTAACAGGATGTTCTTCTTCAACTGACAAAGAAGATAAATCAATTGAACTTAATATATCAGCTGCCGCTAGCTTAAAGGAAGCTATGGCTGACTTAGAAGCTGCCTATACAAGTAAAAATCCTGAAATATCTTTTGTTGTAAACTATGGTTCTTCTGGATCCCTTCAACAACAAATAGAACAAGGTGCACCTTGTGATTTATTTATTTCAGCTGGTGAAAAGCAAATGACTGCCTTAGATGAAGAAGGATTACTTTTAGATGGTACTAATAAAGATTTAGTAAAAAATTCTTTGGTGCTTATTTCAAACAACAATAGTGAAATTACTTCTATTGATAGCTTAACTTCTGATACAGTATCTAAAATCGCCCTTGGTGAACCTTCTAGTGTTCCTGCTGGTAAGTATGCTGATGAAACTTTGACTTCTCTTGCAATTAAAGACAGTTTAAGTGATAAACTTGTCTTTGCTAAAGATGTTAAAGAAGTATTAGCATGGACTGCTTCTGGAAATGCTGATGTTGGTTTTGTATATTTAAGTGATGCTTTAAGCAACGAGAACGTAAAAATTGTAGAAACTATTTCTGAAGAATACCACTCACCAATTACTTATCCTGTTGCTGTTATTAAAGATAGCCAAAATACTGATGCAGCCAAAGCATTTGAAGATTTCTTATTTACTGACGAAGCTCAAAATATATTTAAAAAATATGGTTATAAATCTGTAGAATAAAATTTTTCAAGGAGGTATGATGCTATGAATTTTTCACCTTTATGGATATCAATAAAAACATCCTTGCTGGCTACACTGATTACCTTTATATTAGGCATAATAGTATCCTACTTGGTTGTTAATTACAAAGGAAGGTTTAAGGGATTTATTGATGGCATCTTTACCCTTCCTCTTATTTTACCACCAACTGTTCTTGGCTTTTTCTTGCTGCTTATTTGCGGTAAGAATGGTCCTGTAGGAAAGCTATTAAAACTTTTTGATACTAACATAATTTTTTCATGGACTGCTACTGTCATTGCGGCAACTGTAGTTGCTTTTCCTATGATGTATAGAACTACCCGCTCATCTTTTGAGCAAATAGACCCTAATATCATATCTGCTGCTAGAACTTTAGGCTTAAGTGAGTTTAAAATATTTTATAAAATTGCTATACCTCTTGCTTGGCCTGGCATAATAGCAGGTATTGTATTATCTTTTGCTAGAGCCATGGGTGAATTTGGTGCCACTTTGATGATTGCTGGTAATATTCCTGGTAAAACTCAAACCATGCCACTTGCTATATTTTTTGCGGTGGAAAGTGGCGATATGTCTACAGCACTTAAATGGGTAGCTATAATTGTTTTTATTTCTTTTATTATGATAATGGTTTTAAATTACTGGTCTGAATATAACTTAAAAATTACAGGGAAGAGGGGAAGATAAATGTCTTTAGAAATTAATATTGAAAAAGACCTTGGTACATTTAAGCTAAAAACAAGTTTTAATAATAGTTCCGGTTCTCTAGGATTCTTAGGTGAATCTGGCTCTGGAAAAAGCATGTGCTTAAAATGCATTGCTGGTTTAGAAACACCTGATAAAGGCAAAATTGTAATTAATGATAAAATTCTATTTGATTCTGAAAAAAAAATTAATCTTCCGCCACAAGAAAGAAAAATAGGCTATTTATTTCAAAATTATGCATTATTCCCTAACATGACTATAGAAGAAAATCTAAGTATAGCCTTAAAAAATTTATCTAAACAGGAAAAGAAAAAACTTTGTAATGAATACATAGAAAAATTCCATTTAACTGGCCTAAATAAAAGATATCCTTGGCAGCTATCAGGTGGACAGCAGCAAAGAGTGGCACTAGCAAGGGCATTAATAACATCTCCTGAAATCTTGCTATTAGATGAACCTTTTTCTGCCTTAGATCATCATCTTCGTCATAACATGGAAAAAGAACTTGTAAATACTTTAAAGGACTTTAATGGTGATATAATATTTGTTACTCATGATATAGAAGAATGTTATCGTGTATGTTCCAATATACTTGTCTTTAATAAGGGAATTGCCCTAAATAAAAGAGATAAAAATGCTTTATTTAACTTCCCTCAGTCCCTTACTGAAGCAAAACTTACAGGTTGCAACAACATTTCAAAAGCAAAGAAAATTTCTGATAAAAAAGTTTATGCCATTGATTGGGGTTATGAGCTACTTTTAAATGATGAAGTGCCAGAAAACATTGGCTATATAGGCATACGATCTCATAATATTCTTGTGTCTGAAGATAACAGTTCTGATAATGTATTTACTTTTCAGGTATCAGATATTTTAGATAATCCCTTTGATATTACTGTTTCATTATCTTCTCCTATTTCTACAGGTAATATCAATATAAAATTAAAAAAAGAAAACTTTACTTTAAAAATAGGCAGTATAATAAAGCTTACTTTTCCTAAAGAACATATATTTTTCTTTTAATTAATTGTATTATCCTACCATATTATGTATAATTATGGTAGGAATTTTTTATAAGGAGATATGGTCATGAAATTAAGCGCAAGAAATAAATTTATTGGTAAAGTTACAGATGTTACTAGAGGAGCTGTTAATGGTATTGTAAAAATAGAACTTTCTAATGGACAACATATTACATCATCAATCACTTTAGAAGCTATTGATGATTTAGATATAACTGTGGGAAAAGAAGTAACAGCTATCATTAAATCTACATCAGTCTTAATTGGTAGAGGGCAGTTAACATTAAGTGCAAGAAATAAGCTTTCTGGTACAATTATTGATATTAATAGAGGTGCTGTTAATGCTATCGTAAAAGTAGAACTTCCTTCAAATGTAGTTATCTCATCTTCAATAACTCTTGAGGCTGTAGATGAACTTGATTTAACCGTTGGTACGGAAGTTACTGCTGTAGTAAAAGCTAGCGAAGTATTAATAATGGCTTAAAATTAAAATGTCTAAAGATTTGTTTTTACACAATTCTTTAGACATTCTTGTATTTTTATCTAATATTTCAATAGTTTTTTCAAGCTCGGATAAAAGTTTTTTAGCAACTTCTGCTTCTTCTTTTGATTTCATAATGAATTCCTGACTCCATCTAGTTATATAGTACATAACTACAATAAGAACTCCAAAGCAAAGCACTGTATTTAAGATAGCCATCCAATTTATTACATCATTATCAATAATAAATTGAATACCTATGTTAAAAAGCAATCATATAGTAGACATCTGTTTAGTAAACTTTAAATCAAAATACATTGTTGTTGAAATAACAGCAAATAACATAAGCCATATGGTCATAACAAAAAATGTATTATACGTAACTACTAGAATTAATAAAGATATTATTAAAACACATTTTGCATAACTTTCTGTTCTCTCATTTTTATTTAATGCTATAGCAAGTAGATTTGATAAAACTAGTATGGCTACTCTCAATAGATTTTTATTTACAGTTACCCCCATAAGTACATAGGATAAATGCATTATCACGCCTACCCAAAAAGTGTTTATAAGTATCTTATTTACTTTTTTCATATGATTTCTCATTAAGTCATTCTCTACCACAATATTCCTCTCAAGATCATCAATTTATCTTACGTATTTTTATAAAAATTAAATATTTTCTCTAAGTATGGTTTTAATATTTCATCAGACTCCCTATACATATCGTGCTGTGCGCTTTCAATAACTACAAGTTCACAATTCTTTGCATATGAAGCAAAAGTATTCTGACCACCTGGCAATACATATGTATCTTTTTCTGCTTGAAATAATAATACTGGAATTTCTATTTTCTCAACATTATCCTTTTTTGTTATTTCCTTTGTTAATTTAAAACTTTCATTAAGCCACATATATGAAGCACCACTTCTTGGGAATAACTCATTATTAACAATATTATCATATGTATAAGAATACCTTGCTTCCGAAGATGTGCATGCTCCTTCAAAATCATATTCATCAGTATATGGTTTTTCTCCAGCTGCATATAAATAACCTAAACCAAAGTTTGCCATTACCCATGTAATAGGTCTAGCAATAAACTTAGGGAATGACCCTGTATTAACCTCCATCATAGGTCCTGTAAGTACTGCTGCATCAAAGTATTCTGGATAATCCTGAAGAAATTTTGCAGCTATTCCTCCACCCATTGAATGAGCAAATAAGAATAAATCTTTATCTCCACTATCTGGAACAACAATCTCATCAATAAACTTTTTTAAATCTAAGATATAGTAATTATAATCTTCAACATATATTTGCGAAGTATCTTTACCTAAATATCCAGATCTTCCATGTCCTCTATACTCCATGGCAAATACTGAATAACCATTTTTTAAAAAGTAATATATTATTTCATTATATTTATCAATAACCTCTGTAAATCCATGGCTTATTACTATACTTCCTACTGGATCTTCTACCATATATTTCTTATAAAAAATATCTATTCCTTCCTGACCTTCTATATATCCACTTTTTTCAAGGTTGTTTAGATATGGTTCAACTATTTCTTTCATTTCATAAGCATAATTATCTTCACTTATGAATATTTCATTTAAGTTGCTTTCAACCATTTTATCAGCCCATACACATTTATAATTGAAAACTACGCAATTTATAAGAAATAGGCTTAAAGCAATAAATCTATGAATATTTTTATTATATTTTTTACTCACTAACTTTTCCTCCTTTTCAATATTACTCCATTTACTACTGTCGTATTAAAGATATAATTCTTTATAAATTTATTTAAAAAAGAAAATTCAGAGTGAATTCTAAATTTTCTTTTACATCTTTTACTTCTGTAATTTTTCCATAATATTAAAGGTTTTCTTCTAAGAAAGTTAAATCATCTGTTAGTGCAAATGCTTGTTTTAACCATCTATATGATGCTCCACCCTTTTGGAACATTTCTTCCTTTATCATTATATCATAAGCATAGTCAAACATCGATTTCGAGAATGTATTAGATGTATCAAAGTAATATCCTTCTTCATATGGACCTTGTCCTAATACATAATCTACACCTTTTCCAAGCCTAACCATCGAATTGGCTATAGTTCTTGCTAATGTAGCATTGACAGAGCCTGTATCTACTTCCATCATTGGAGCACTTAATACTGCTGCTGCGAAATACTCTGGATACATTTCAACAAATCTTGCTGCTATCCCCCCACCCATTGAGTGAGCAAATAAGAATAATTTATTATCTTAAATCTATATATCCTTCTTTTCTATTATTTATATCTATGTCATAATAATTATTCATTTTTTTAATTAATATAATCTTTTTACATATTACCACCCTTTTCTTTATACATCAACATATTTTACCTATTTTTCTATTTTATTTTTTATATGTTATTATTTTATATCTTATTGTTAAATTCAATTAAATTTATAATTAAATCACATTATCATTTTTTTAAATTTTCATTAATATAAATATTGTAAGAAAAGACAAGCATAGTAAAATGCTTGTCTTTTTTTATACAATCATGAATAATAAATAGCTAACTATAATTCCAATGGATGGAATATATAAAATGTATTTATTTTTAATTTTATCTTTAATCTTTAGTACAGTTAACATCAATATTGTACTAATTAATCCAAATAAAACTAAGTTTTTTGTTTGGTTATCAGTAAAATTATATACTGTTCCTCCAATAAATAGTAAATCACTTATAAATATAATTAAGAAATTAAATAAATTACTTCCAACAACATTTCCTACTGCCACATTGAAGTTACCAATCTTAACCAGAGAAACACATGATGTAAGCTCTGGAAGAGATGTTGCAATACCTAATAATAAAGCACCTGCTAAACTTGCACCTAAATTAAGTCTAGCTGCTATAATATCAGTAACGTATGTAATTAATATACTTGAAAATACTAATCCAAAACTTACTAAAATAAATCTTACAATTATTTGCTTTAATGAAAGTGATGTTGTTATAGCTGCTTCTTCTTCACCTTCATCTGCTGAACCGCTATCATCACCTGACATTGTCTTAACTCCTAATATATATAGTACTAATACAATTATTGATGTAATAGAAACTGTTAATATTTCAAAGTTAAGCACATTTAACATATTTAAGGCTACTGCTACATATATAGCAACTGTAACCCATGCAGTATAACTATGGCTTTTTGATATATTGGACTTTTTAAAGTTATTAGTCCATAAAATAATAAGCACTGCTATGATTGTCATGTTAAACAAGTTACTGCCTAAAATATTTCCCAGGGAAAGTCCTGGATTCTTTAGCCATACTGTTGATGATAAACTTGTTAATAATTCAGGAAGCGATGTTACTGCTGATAAAAGAACACCTCCTATAAATGCCCCTGATAATTTTGTGTTCTTATCTAATAAATCAACGTATATAGATGCTTTAATAGATAATAATACTACTGCTGCTGCCAGCGCTAAGTAAATTAAATAAATCATATAAATCCCTCCATTATTTTGTCCTGTATAAAAAACGAGACTTACAGATAGCATGTCTATACATACTATCTGTAAGTCTCGTTTTTTAAGATAATACCAGACCAATTGGCCATGATTGTTGATATTATCACAGTAATTCACTGCAAACTACTCCCCTACAGGACTTATTAACTTAATTATATTCTTAAAATAATATAATTTCAAGGAATTTTAAATATTATTTAACCTTATTTAAAAGATATTTCCTATTATTGATTACACTACTATGGCTCGGTACATATCTAGCAGCTAACTCATTATATTCATTAGCTTTATTAAAATCACCTATCTTACAATAACATACACATAATTGAAGAGCTGGTACCCAAGTATACATACAACTATTAACTAAGCTCAGACTTCCTGGTTTTGGTGAGTTATTTATTGCATTCTCATACCAAAACGCCGCTATTTCATATTTTTCTTTTTCATAAAATATATAACCAATTCTACAACATAAATCACTGGAAGGAATATCATACTGTAAGCCCTTAAATAAATACTCTTCTTCCTTATCCTTATAACCAATAAAACCATAGCACTCTGAAATTTTTATAAGAGCTTGCTTTATATCTTCAATCCATCCTTTTTCAGTAGCTATAAAATCCTCATAGGATTTTATAGCTTCAAAATAGTATTCATTATCATACAGTTCATTACCATAATAAAATAAATCTCGTGGAGAAAATTCTTGATTTTCAAGTGCCATCTTACGGAATATTTTTAAATTTCTATCAGTATATTCCTTATCTTTTAAGTGTCTTACAGCAATATCTACACTTAATATATTGCCATAAACCTCTAAATACTCATGTACTTTACCTATCCATATATAATTGTTTTTCCTTTTAACAATTCTATTTCGCCTTAATGAAACTACTGGATTATTATTCTCATCTGTTGATAATACATACATCATTGATATTACATCAACAGTGTTATTTAAATTTTCTTTCAATAACTTTAGCTTCTCTTGATCTTCCTTTTCCAGAACATCATCTGCATCTAACCATAATATATAATCCATCCGCGCCTTACTAAAAGCAAAATTTCTAGCTTCTGCAAAATCATCTTTCCAAGGAAAATCATAAATATCTGCTTTATACTTTTTTACTTTTTCTTTTGTACTATCTTGTGAGCCAGTATCTACTATAATTATTTCATCAACTATATCAACTACTGTGTTAAGACATCTTTCTATTACCTTTTCTTCATCTTTCACAATCATACATAAACTTATGGTACTCATTAATACCTCTTAAAATCTTTCTTCCACTATCATATTAATTTAAGTTTATATTTTTGTTACTTTAGTTTAAATTTATATATAGAATTATCAAAATATGTAACCTTTATTTAATTTCAATTCCTGTCGATTTTACTCGAACCTAATAAAATAAAAACTCATACTATAATATTGAGTTAAACTTTATTACGTTTTAGATTAAGGAGTTGATTAACATTGAAAAAAGGAATAAAGATAGCTTCAACTGGAAGTACCTATATTGCTAGTGGAACCCCTGATAGTAATTTTTCTTCAGCTTCCAGTTTGCTAGTAGGAAATTTATCTTCCTGTTGTCCAGCTGCAAATGAATATAGATCTATAATTAGCTTTGACTTAACTAATTTTTCATTTCCAATAAAGATGGCTGTACTTTATCTATATATAGAAAATATTCAGTCTACTACAGATTGTAATCTATCTATATCAATAAGCAATAATACTACTGCTGTAGATACAAGTACCGTAACTTGGAATACTGCACCTGCAGTAGATTATTTTTCTACACTTAACTATAAATTGCTTAAATCTGATATTGGCTGCTATATCAAACTAGATGTTACCCCAATAGTAAGATGTTGGCAATGTACTCCTGGAGTAAAGAGCATTACACTAAGCTCTAACAGCATCATAAACCGTGCACCTCTTGTTACTATTGCATCTACAAATTCTTGTAATCCACCTGTTTTAGCTGTTGTTCCTGCAAAACCTTGTAAACCTGATCATTGCTGTAATGGATTCGATCCATTCCCTTGTTCATTCCCTAAGTGCTGCCCTTGCCCTTGTCCTTGTCCAACAGGATCAAACCCAAGCGGTGCATGTACTCCTTCAAACTTTAATCCTGCTTTATCAGCTTTCTATACTGCAGGACAAGTCGTTAGATATAACAATCAACTATATCTAGTAAATACTAACAACCCTCAAGGAACACCTGGCAGCTCTACTGACTTCACATTGTTAAGTACAAGTGGTGATACCGGTGCTACTGGTGCTACCGGT
>FR883377.1:7701-8584 GCA_000435835.1 Clostridium sp. CAG:221 | reverse complement strand
AAAAAACTATATTACTTAAAGTAATATAGTTTTTTCTTATTTATTTTACTTTTTATTCTTTAAAGAAACTGTTCTTACCCCTGGATATAATTCAATTGTTGAATCTTCTAAAGACTCTTCTTCATCTAATCCTATATCATCAAGATATACAATATTTTCAAAGGCATCTACATAATCTTCTTCAAGGTAATTTTCTAAATCAACAGAATATTCTTTTTCGTTAGATTCTATATGTAGATCAAGAGCTGTATCCATTGCTTTTTTTAGTTCTTCTTCAATAAATTTGTTTTCTTCAACATTTTTAGCTATATCTTCAATTTTTATAGCTCTAATATCAACACCTGCTTCTTCTAAGCATTTGCCACAATTATCGCAAATCTTTCCGCCAGGAATTAAATCACAGTAATCATCTTCAGTATATTTATTGTTGCTCATAATATCACCTCAACTTAATTAACTTTTATATTTTATCAAAATACTCTTTAAATTTCAATAGTTATTTTATAGAACATTCGTTTGATATTAAATTTACAGTATGTTATAATGTAATTACTAAAGTGAGGTGTTAAATGATGAGTGAGTTAAAAGATAAGCAATTATTAATATATGAATTTTTAAAAGATTTTACAAGCCAAAAAGGTTATCCTCCAACTGTTAGGGAAATCTGTAAGGCTGTTGGACTTAAGTCAACATCTTCTGTTCATGGGCACTTAAAGCAACTTGAAAAAGAAGGATTAATCAAAAGAGACCCTACAAAACCTAGAGCTTTAGAAATTGTTGATTCTGTTATCAAAAAAGAAATGATTAATGTACCAATCATCGGAAAAGTAACTGCTGGTCTTCCTATATTAGCTAATGAAAATATTGAAGACTCTTTCCCACT
>FR883377.1:0-7674 GCA_000435835.1 Clostridium sp. CAG:221 | reverse complement strand
TCCCACTACCATTAGATTATGTTAAACATAATAATGATTTATTTATGCTTAAAGTAAGTGGCAGCAGTATGATTAAAGCAGGTATACTTGATGGAGATTTGGCTATAATTGAAAAAACTCAAACTGCATCTAATGGTGATAAGATTGTTGCTTTAATAGAAAACGAAGCAACCCTTAAAACTTTCTATAGAGAAAATGATCATATAAGATTACAACCTGAAAATGATGAGATGGAACCAATTATCGTTGATAACTGCAGTATACTTGGTAAGCTTATAGGTATATATAGAACATATTAAAAAAGAGAACCTTTTTAGGTTCTCTTTTTTATGGATAATTTTATTAATTAAAACTATATTATATTATTTAAAGCTAAAAGTACACCAATTTTAGCATGATCAAATGTTAATCCACCTTGTAGATAAGCGATGTAAGGTTCTCTGATTGGTGCATCAGCAGATAATTCTATTGAAGATCCTTGAATGAATGCTCCAGCTGCCATAATTACCTCATCTGTATAACCAGGCATTGCCCATGGCTCGCATTCAACAAATGAATCAATTGGTGATCCTTTTTGAATACCCTTACAGAATTTAATAAGATTTTCCTTATTACCAAACTTAATAGCTTGTATTATGTCACTTCTCTTATCTGTGTATTTTGGTAATACGTCAAAACCAGCAAGTTCCATAATTCTTGAGCAGAAGATTGCTCCTTTAACAGCCTCCATAGCTATATGAGGTGCTAAGAATAATCCTTGGAATAATTGTCTCATAACACCAAAAGTAGAACCACACTCTCCTCCTATCCCTGGAGTAGTTAATCTGTAGCTAGCTTGTTCAACGTACTTAGCTTTACCTACAATATATCCACCTGTTGGCGCAATTCCGCCACCAGCATTTTTAATTAATGAACCAGCAATTAAGTCAGCTCCCACATCAGTTGGTTCAATTGTATCAATAAACTCTCCATAGCAGTTATCAACAAAGACTACCACATCTTCTCTAATTGATTTAACTAGCTTAATTATTTCTCCTATCTCTGATACTAAGAATGAGTTTCTCCAACCATAACCTGTACTTCTTTGAATATGTACAAGCTTTATACTCTTGTCTTCCTTTAAAACTTGTGTAATTTTTTCAACATCGAATTTTCCGTTTAGTAAGTCTACTTGTTTGTATTTTACACCATATTCTTTAAGAGATCCGATGTTTTCTTTACCATTGATACCAATTATATTATGTAATGTGTCATATGGAGCTCCTGAAATACATACCATAGTATCCCCTGTTCTTAAATTTCCCATTAAAGCACAACCTATAGCGTGAGTTCCATTTACAAAATGAGGTCTTACTAAAGCGCTTTCTGCATTGAATACTCTTGCATATACTTTGTCTAAACCTTCTCTTCCTATATCATCGTATCCATATCCTGATGAATTGGTAAAATGAGAATCACTTATTCTTTCTTCCTGGAAAGCATGTAAAACCTTTAATTGATTATATTCTCTTATTTCATCATAAACTTTTAATTGATCTTCAATATCATTTAATGCTTGTTTATATAATTCAAAAACATTATGCTTTATCTTATACTTATTAACTAGTAAGTTTTCCGTTAAATTAATCATCTTTATCCTCCATTATCTTGTTACTATGACTATTATATATAATTAATTTGTAAATATAAAGTATTTATATAAAAAAAGATGAAAGATTAACTTTCATCTTCTTTACCATATTCATTACCATCAGTAAATAGAATAGGTTTGTTTGGAGAAATTGTAGTTATTGCATGTTTATAAACCATCATTTGTTTACCTTCAGAATCTAATATAACTGTAAAATTATCGAATCCCTTTACTAGTCCTTTTAGAAGAAATCCATTGGTTAGATATATAGATACTGGCATTTTGCTTTTTCTTGCACCGTTAAGAAAAATATCCTGTAAATTATTTTGTTGTTTATTCAACATAACCACCTCCATAATATAGCAATATGTTAATTAAAATTATAGCCCTATTACTTATTAATGTCATTAACTATTTTATCTAAAATCTCATCATCAGACATCTCGTCCTTATTTAAAAACACTGCTCTTGGATCCTTTCTAAACCAAGTTAACTGCCTTTTTGCATAATTTCTAGAACCCTGCTTAACCATATCCATGCTTTCTTCTAAAGTAATTAGTCCATCTAAATACAATAACACTTCTTTATAACCTATTCCTTGCATTGACTGCATAGAAGAAGTATACCCTAATTTCTTTAATTTAATACATTCATCTAGTAAGCCCTTTTCATACATAATTTCTACTCTTTTATTTATTCTTTCATAAAGCTTTGCTCTATCCATATTTAACACATAATAATGAACATCATATTTGCTTTTATATAAATCATCACCGGCATTATATGAGCTAAAAGGCTTACCAGTGAGTTTATATACTTCTAGGGCTCTAATAACTCTCTTCCTGTTATTTGGATGAATTGCCTCATAGCTTATAGGATCAATTTCTTTTAACATATTATGCACATATTCTGGCCCCTCTTCATCCATAAGCTTACTTAATTCATCTCTATATTCATCGTCCTTTTCTGACTCTGTAAAATTCATGTTACATGTTAGCGCATTGATATATAACCCTGTTCCACCAGTAAGAATAGGTAGTTTTCCTCTGCTCAATATATCTTTAATAGCTTTTTCGGCCATATCTTTGTAATCTGCAACAGAAAAAGCTTTGTCTGGCTCAACTACATCTAGCATATGATGTTTTACGCCCTGCATTTCTTCCTCTGTTATTTTAGCTGAACCTATATCCATGCCTTTATAAATCTGCATAGAATCAGTAGAAACTATTTCACCATTTAAGGCTTTTGCTAATCTAATTGATAGTTCTGTTTTACCTACTGCTGTGGGACCAGCTAGTACTAAGATTTTATCTTTCATATGTTTTCCTTTCTAAACAATCCTTTTAAATTTCTTATCTAATTCATAATTTGTCATTTTTATAATTATAGGCCTTCCATGAGGACAATGGAAAGGATCTTCAATGTATCTTAATTGCTCAATAAGCTCTTTCATTTCTATTTCAGTAAGATAATCATTTGCTTTAACCGCTGCTCTACAGGCCATTGATGCAATTTTGTTTATTTTAACCTCTACAGTCTTTCCACTTCCCATATTCTTTAAATTATCTATCATATCTAAGAATAATTTTTTAGAATCAAGCTTCCCTAAAAAATACGGAACTTCTTTTAAAGAAATTGTATTATCACCAAATTCATCGATGATAAAACCAGATTCCTCAAAAAGATTCTTATTTTCAGTATAGCACTCATAATCATCTATGGACAATTCAAGCACCATTGGGATTAGCAACGGCTGAATAATGGTATTTTTCTTTTCAATATCATTACGATACTTTTCAAATAAAATCTTTTCATGAGCTGCATGTTGATCAATTATATATAGACAATCTAGATATTCTGCCAGTATATATGTTTTATTAAATTGTCCAATAACCCTTAAGTCTGCAAATTTTGCCACTGGAACTTTTTCATCAACCTTCTCTTTAGTTTCATATTGTTCTTCATAATAATTTTCCGTATAAGATTGACTATATGAAGTTTCTTCATAATTAACAGTTGGTTCTATATGCACATCATTTTTAATGGTATTTTTACCAACTGTAGCAGCTTTTAATTCATTGTAGATATTTTCTTCCTTTTTAATATCATTCATAGTTACAGAGCTATATATGTCGTTTATGGAAGGTTCTTTTAGCAAACTGCTTTTTGTTTCAAGCAAATCTATCTGTTCCCTTTTCTCACCACTTATAGGTTGCTCTTCAATCAATAAAGGACTTTGAATATTAACATTCACATTTAGTTGCTCTTGATCAGTGGCAAAACTGTTAAATACATCATTCTTTAAAGCACTATGAACAGTATCAAAAACAGCCTTAAAGATCATTCTTTCATCTTTAAATTTTATTTCTGCTTTTGTTGGATGAATATTTACATCTATATTATCAGCAGGAATATCAATAAATAATACAAAGAAAGGAAATTTATTAACTGTTGAAAAAGATTTAAAAGCATTTTCCACTGCTGCAACAACAGTTTTATTCTTAATATATCTATTATTTACATATATACTTTGATTATTTCTAGATCCACGAGCAATAGATTCTCTTCCAACATAGCCATATATCCTAATATAACTATCCTCATGATTAGAAAATTCTATTATATCTTCATAAATAGTTTTACCATAAATGGTTCTAATGGTAGATGCTAAATTATTATCTCCATAAGTTAAAAGAACCTTTTTATGATTATTAAATAATTTAAAGGATATATCAGGATAAGAAAGTGCTATTCTTGTAACAATATCATTAACAAGAGAGCCTTCTCTTGAAGTAGTTTTTAAAAATTTCTTTCTAGCTGGAACATTAAAAAATAAATTCCTTACTTCCATAATGGAGCCAGTATTCATTCCTATATCATTTATTGATAATACTTCACCAGCAGAAATTGATATTTCCTTACCAAAATTAGCATCGGCAGTCTTACTTCTAAAATTAACTTTTGAAACAGAGGCAATGGAAGGCAATGCCTCACCTCTGAATCCTAAAGTGTTTATATTATAAATATCATCAACAGACACTATTTTTGATGTAGCATGTGGAAGAAATGCTTTTGAAATATCATCAGCATAAATTCCAACTCCATCATCTATGACACGTATTAGCTCTATACCACCTTCTTCTATTTCAATGGTAATATTTTTAGCACCAGCATCAATAGAATTTTCCACCAGTTCTTTTACTACTGAAGCAGGTCTCTCTACAACTTCACCAGCTGCAATTTTATTAGAAGTATGCTCATCTAATATATTTATTCTTTTCATCATAGTGCCTCACTTACATGTTTTTAGATTTTTGTACTATTTCAAATAACTTATTCATTGCGTCAAGTGGTGTCATGGTCATGATTTCTATTGCTGAAATTTCTTTAATTAAAGCTTCCTTTTCAATCATGGTGAAATCCATCTGTACCGTTGTATTATTTGCTACAGAAATCTTATCTTCTTTTGTAGGAGTTATTTCTAAATCTACTGCTGCTTCTTTTTTTATTTCAATTACAGATTTCTGTATTTCTTCCTCTGTGTTAATTCCTGCTTGTGTATTTTTTTCTTCAATATCTTTTTTACTTACGTTATGATTGCTAAATAATTCATGGGTTTCATCAAAGGATTTCTCACCTTCAAGTTTTTGAAGAATTTCTTTAGCTCTTTCAATAACATCCTCTGGTAATCCTGCAAGCTTTGCCACTTCTATACCGTAAGATTGATCAGCACCGCCTTCAACTATCTTTCTTAAGAAGATTACCTCACCAAGTTTTTCTGTCACAGCAACAGAATAATTCTTTACACCTTCAATAACGCCTTCTAATTTAGTAAGTTCATGATAGTGAGTTGCAAATAAGGTATTACATTTTAATGTTTCTTTATTACACATATACTCTATCACTGACCAAGCAATACTTAATCCATCATATGTAGATGTTCCTCTTCCAACTTCATCTAATAGAACCAAACTCTTAGAAGTAGCATTCTTTAATATATTGGATACTTCCCACATTTCAACCATGAAAGTTGACTTTCCACCAGCTAAGTCATCTGATGCTCCTATTCTTGTAAAGATTTTATCAGAAATAGAAATATTAGCACTGCTTGCTGGAACAAATGATCCTATTTGAGCCATTAAGTTAATTAACGCTACTTGTCTCATATAAGTTGATTTTCCAGCCATATTAGGTCCTGTAATAAGCAGGAATCTATCTTTATTTCTATTTAAATGAGTATCATTACAAATAAATTCACCTTTGCCTATTACTTTTTCTACAACTGGGTGACGACCTTCTTTTATTTCAAATATACCCTCTTCATTAATTTGTGGTTTTATATAGTTATTTTCTAAGGCAATTAAAGCCATAGTTGAAATAACATCTAGCGATGATATTATATGGGCAGTCTTTTTAAGTCTTGCTATTTCCTTTTCTACTTTATCTCTTACTTCAACAAATAATTGATACTCTAAAGCAATAAGCTTTTCTTCAGCACCTAATATTTTTTCTTCCATGACTTTTAATTCTTCAGTAATGAATCTTTCAGCATTGGCAAGAGTTTGTTTTCTTATATAACGACCTTCAGGAATAGTTGCATAATTAGCTTTAGATATTTCTATATAATAACCGAAGACTTTATTATAACCAACTTTCAATGAACGTATGCCAGTAAATTCTCTTTCTTTATTTTCAAGTTCTGCAATCCACTGCTTACCATTAAGCTTTGCACTTCTAAGCTCATCTACTTCAGCAGAATATCCATTATTTATAATATTTCCTTCTTTTAATGAAATTGAAGGATCAGCAATAATTGCAGAATTTAATAATTCATTTAAATCATCTAATGTATCTAATGAATTATACCATTCCCTTAGCAATGGTGCATTTAAGCCATTTAAAACAGCTTTTATAGCTGGGAGCTTTTGTAATGATGATTTTAATGAAACTAAATCTCTAGCATTAACATTCTTGTTGGAAATCTTACCTACAATTCTCTCTATATCATAAACATCCTTAAGAGCTTCTCTAATTTCCTCATTTATATATGTGTTATTATATAGTTCTTCCACAGATGTTAATCTATTTTCAATTTCATCCTTCTTTATTAATGGTTCTTCAATCCACTTTCTTAAAGTTCTTCCTCCCATTGCAGTGGCTGTCTTATCTAAAACCCAAATAAGGCTTCCCTTTTTAGTCTTATCCCTTAAGTTTTCAGTAAGTTCTAAGTTTCTTCTAGAACTACTGTCAATTGACATATAGTTTATAATGTCATATGTCTCTAAAAGATTTATATTAGATAAACTTATCTTTTGTGTTTCTAATATGTATTTTAATAAGGTAGCAGAAGATTTCTTTGCTCTCTTATCAAGATTCCTTAAATCTAAAGAGGCAAATTGGGCTACCATTTCTTCATCGCTGCAAGAAAATTCATCGAAGTCCTTAATAGTAACTAAAGCGTTACTTACACCTTTAATATCATTTTCTAAGTTTTCATAAATGTTTTTATCTATAAGAATTTCCTTTGGTGAAATTTTTGATATTTCATCAAGAAGGCTTGCCTTTGAAGCAGTAAATGATGTTGTTTTAAATTCACCAGTGGAAATATCAGAAGAGGCTACCCCATATATACCATCTTCTTCATAGATGGATAACATATATACATTTTTGTATTCTTCTTCTGTTGTATTTTCTACAAAAGTACCTGGTGTGATAACTTTTATTACATCTCTTTTAACTATCCCTTTAGCCGCTGCAGGATCTTCCACTTGTTCACCAATGGCAACCTTATATCCTTTATTAACTAATTTAGATATATATGAAGTAGCTGCATGAAAAGGAATCCCACACATAGGTGCTCTTTCTTCTAAACCACATTCTCTACCTGTCAAAACTAGCTCCAGTTCTTTAGATGCTATCTTTGCATCTTCAAAGAACATTTCATAAAAGTCACCTAATCTATAAAAAAGAATACAATCCTTGTATCTTTCCTTAATTTCAACGTATTGTCTCATCATTGGCGTTAATGCCATGATACATCCCTC
>FR883376.1:10805-20526 GCA_000435835.1 Clostridium sp. CAG:221 | reverse complement strand
TGTTTTTTAAACAGGGGGTTTTTCAACAAACTGAAAAATATAGTATAAATACTATATTTTTAACTACATTAACTTATAATTTCTTCAAAACATTCTTTGCTTAAATCTTTGCATGCTTTAAAATTTTTTTTTGTTACCTCGGTATTTTCATCATATAATGATAACTTTCCTAAAGTATCTCCTTTATGCACATCACCAATAGGAGAAAAAACTTCTATTTCAATTTTTTCATTTTCTTTAAATCCATAAGCAAAATCACTTTCATCTAAAACTGATGCTAATTTAATCATACCCATTGATTCTACTAAATTTTTAGTAGAATCATTTTTAAAGATATACTTACTACATACATGATTATATATTTTTTCAGTTTGATTCCACCTGTCAGTACAATTTAATACTACTATTATTATGTCTCTACCTTCATGATTTACAGATGTAACTAAACACTTACCTGCTTGACCTGTATAACCAGTTTTTACTCCATTTGCATTAGGGATTTTCCACAAGATCTTATTGATATTTTGATAATCTCTTGTAAAACCATAAGTTTCTTTAGCAATAGTCTTTGATCCACAAATTTCTCTAAATAATTCATTTTTCATTGCTTTAGATGTTAGTATTGCTAAGTCGTAGGCAGAAGAGTAATGTTTTTGACTATCAAGCCCATGTGGACTTTCATAATTAGAACACATTATTCCAAGGCTATTGGCAAAGTCATTCATTATCTTTGCAAATCCTTCAACAGATCCGCCTATATCTTCAGCAATGGCAATAGCTGCATCATTACCTGATTTAAACATAAGTCCGAAGATAAGTTCTTTCATTTTTATACTTTCACCTGCGGAATATCCAACTTTAGATCCTCTTATACTTGCTGCATTTTTGCTTATAACAACTTCTCTATCTAAATCACCATAATTAATAGCAATTAAAGCTGTCATAATTTTTGTAGTGCTTGCCATAGGGACAATTTCAAAAGCATTTTGTGCAAATAATATCTGATTTGTTTCACCATCAATAGCAATGGCACATCTTGCATCTACCCTTAAATTATCAACTAAATAACTATTACTTTCAAAGTTATTAGTGTTTTCCATATTAACTGCATCATTTTCTAAATCATCTTCTTCAGCACTAAATGAATATACTGGACTCATTAATAAATTAAAAGAAAATATAGTAAAAAATATAATGCAATATATAAATTTAGTTAATTTCATAAAATCACCCTCTAGTTAAATCCATTTATGAAAATAGTTTTTTCAAAAAAGCTATTTTTACTCATTATTTTATAAAAAATATTAAGTATAATTTTTCATATGAAGGAAATAATATAAAACAATGTTAGGAGTAGGTGCTATGATTGTTTTATTACTTGTATTTTTTCTTTTATTCTTGCTTTTTATGCCCATTCCTTTAAAGCTATCTATAAAATATTTAGATGATTTTTATGAAATAAAATTTTATAAAATAAACCTTCTTTCTTCTGATGGTGGAATAATAAAAAAATTTATCAAGGACGATACAGTGAAAAAGTATGATACTAGCCACAATATAAAAGAAGAAGTAGAAGAAAAGGCTCAAGAAAAGATAAGAGGTACTAAATTTTCTATGATACTTTTATTTAAGAATCTATCTAATAATAGATATAAGCCATATTTTAAAGTTAATAGCAATATTGATTTTTCTGTTAATGATGCTGCAGGTACAGCTATACTTTATGGACTTTTAAATTCATTAAATCCAATCATCTTTAAAATATTATCAACTTTTTTTAAAATAAAGAACTTTGATAATAAATTTAACCCAATTTTTAAAGATAAGTACATTATCAATATATCAATTATGTGTATATTAACTATAAATATTGCAAAAATTATATATATGTTATTTTTAATCAAAAAAAGTAGTATACCTATTAGAGGAGGTGCCCATTAAAAGGGAAATAGTATGGCCAATAAGCATGAATTAGAAAATTTAATGAGAAGCACAATGGAAAATTTACGGGATATGATTGATGTAAATACCGTTGTAGGCGATGTAGTTGAACTACAAGATGGAGGGTGTATAATTCCCATATCAAAAGTAACCTTAGGATTTGCTTCTGGAGGAAGTGAATTTGGTGAAAAAGATTCAACTACTGAGGAAAGTGGATATCCATTTGGAGGTGGATCTGGTGCAGGAGTAAGCGTAAAACCAGTAGCATTTTTAGTTATTAAAGATGATTTTGTTAGACTTCTAAATGTAGATCATGATTCTACCATGGATAAATTAGTTGATTATATTCCACAAATTTTTGATTTTGTTAAGAGCTATAATAAAGACTGTGAAAAAGAAAATAAAAAAGAATAAAAGGAAGAAGATACAATCTTCCTTTTATTCTTCTTCAATTCCTTGTAATGCTGAGTTTAATAATTCTAAAGAATTATCTGCATCACTGTCTTCATATAAATCAAGTGAAGGTAATTCCTTTAATGATTGTAAACCAAATTGTCTTAAGAATTCATCTGTGGTTCCATATAATATAGGTCTTCCTGGAACTTCAAGTCTTCCAACATCTTTTATTAAATCACGTTCCAATAATCTTTGTAATGCAGATTCTGATTTAACCCCTCTGATTTCATCAATATCAACACGAGTTATAGGTTGTTTATATGCTACAATTGCCAAACTTTCTATGGAAGCTTGTGATAATGACTGTCTTTTATTCTTTTTAAGTAGCTTTTGTATAAATTCTGAGTTTTCAGGCTTAGTAACAAATTGATATGAATCATCTATATTTATAAGCTTTATACCTCTACTTTCAGATTTAAAATCTTCAGCAAGCTCATTTAATATCTCTTTTACCGTCTTTCTATCAAGTTCAAGGTTTGTATAAATGTCTTTTATATTTAATGGTTCTCCAGCCACAAATAGCATTGCTTCAATAGCAGATTTTATTTTATTCTTTCTTGAAGTTTCTGCAAATTCATATTGATTAACGTCTATATTATTCATTTTCTACTCTCCTTTTCATTAGTATTTCTTTAAAATTACCTTCTTGATATGCAATAATAACCCTTAACTTAATTAATTCAAGTAATGCTAAGAATGTTACAACTGTCTCTAACTTTGATTCACTTTCCTTAATAATACTTCTAAACTCAATAACATTTGCATTATTGAATCTATCTAGTAGCTCCTTCATCTTATCTTCTACCTTATACTTATCAGTATATATCTTTCTTTGAACCACATTGATATTGTTTTGTTTATTATGATAAGTATCAAGAATATTATTATAAATATTATATAAGTCAATTAAGGTTAAATTCTTAAATATATCTTCATTACACTTAGGTGCTTTTTCCTCTTCAATTTCAATAATTTCTGGCTTTTTACTATAGATTTCTCCAGAATTAATATGTCTTTCTTTAAAGAAGCTTGACACCGCTTTTATTTGCTTATATTCTATTAATCTTAGCTTAAGCTTATTTTCAATATCCTCTTCATTTTCATCTTCAACTTTAACCTTTGGCAATAAACTTTTAGATTTTATCTCAATTAAAGTTGCAGCAATGACGATAAATTCAGAAGTTATTTCCAAATCCATTTCCTTCATTTCATCTAAATAACGTAAATATTGATTAGTAATTTTATATATTTCAATATTATATATATCCATTTTATTCTTCTTTATAAGATGTAATAATAAATCAAATGGACCTTCAAAATCAGCCACTTTAATTTTTGGAAGTTCCATGCTAATCCACCCTTCACTATTTTAGTTCAGTTTTAATAATAACAAGTTAAGGTGAAAATAACAAGCAGATATCAGTCTTCTTTCAAAAAATCTCTCCTCAGGCTCAGGACATTTTTCATAATCTACAACCTTAAGCTTTAATCCATCATCATCAATTACTTTTCCATATACAATTATCCATGTATCTTCCTTAATATCTTCCATATTTAGAAGAGGGATCTTAATTATCCTTGAATCATATTGACAACAAGTAAGCCGTTCTCTAGCTAAATATACTTTTCCTGATTCTTCTTTATCTACATATATAAATCCTTTAAAATAAAGCTTCTCTCCATCATAATCATCAATATTTTCAGTAATATCTGAAATATTATTAAAACTATCATTAATGACTTCATTTCTATCATCAGGATATGCAAAATATAAAAGAAGGATTATTACAAAGAATATTAATGGAAAAAATTTATTGGTAATGTACCTCCTACTTGGAATTGTGAAAATTTTAGGGAACTGACAAATAGAAAACAAAACCAAAATTATAACAGAAAATTTAAAAAATATAAGCATACGACCATTTATAAAATTTTGTATTTCATCACTTTTTATTAAGAAAAACATTAAGAAATTTAAAATTACTAGCAGTATAAACCAAATTAATTCATCATAATTTATTCTTTTCATAACTCCTCCTATACCTTTATAAAGGAAAGACAGATAGAAAAGGCTGTAACTACCAGCAATATTGTTATGATTAATGTAGTAGCAAATTTCTTTTTAAACAAACCTAATGTTAATATGGAATTCTTCAAATCCATCATTGGGCCTAAAACCATAAAGGCACTGACTGATGGAATACCAAAGTTCTTTAAAAACTTGCTGGCAACAAAAGCATCTGCTTCTGAACATAAAGATAATAAAAATGATATACCAATCATTATTACTATTGCCAGTACATTATTAAATGTATAGTCATTTAAAATTTCTTCCTTTATAACACTTCCAAATATACTAGAAATCAATGCTCCCAGTATTACATATACACTTATGTTTAAAAATTCATTTGAAGCTTGGCATACTATGGTGTGAAGCTTATCTAATTTTGATGTATAATACTTTTTTTCACTGCTGCAACAAGCACATGATAAATCAAGATATCCATCAGATATAATGTTTTCTATTGGAGTATTCATAAATATATATGATATTATGGTTCCAACAATTATAGAGCAGAATATTCCTCCTAACACTCTTATTATAACAATGGTAAGATTAGCATCAAATGCATAATATGTTGATGCAATAACAAATGGATTTACTATTGGTACAGAAAGCATAAAAGTTATTGCAATGCCAACAGGAACACCTTTCTTTATTAGACTTCTTGATACTGGTACTATAGCACATTCACACATTGGAAAAACCAATCCCATAAAAGCAGCTGCAAGAAAAGCCAGGACCTTTCTTTTAGGAACAATTCGTCTTATAACCTCTTCTGTAATATAAAACTGTATAATTGTTGATATAATAGCCCCCATAACTATAAATGGAATTGATTCAATAACAACACCTAAAAAACTCCAGCACCAATGTCTAAATACAATCATTACTTCACCATCTCTTACTAATTAATTAAACTTTTTACGCAAATTTATCTTAATCTTCCTAAACTTATTATTCAAAAACAAATTAGATTTTCTCAGTTCAGTAAGCATAGTACTATTGTCGTCACTAAATAATATGTGACCATTATAGTTTATGGAAGAAATAATATGGTATATTTCATCTATTTCTTTACTAGTAACTTTTTTATAATTATTCAACAGTATTAAATTACTATTTTCTATATATGGTATAAATAGCTCAGATAAGTTTTTAAAGTAATATAGAAATGTCTTTGCATTGATAATATAGTATACACATCTTAATCTACAATATTTATTAAGATTTTCTGCATATATCTTATAAAAATCTTCCATTGTATATGTTCCATTATACTCAATTATAATTTTGTAAGGTTTATATTTATAAATGTTTTCAATAATCTTTGACCCTAATAAAGATATATCATCATTAAAATATATAATTTTATATTCTTTTGAATTTGCTTCTATTTTGCTATGTCCATCTTCTGTTAAAATTACTAATGCTTTTTCATCATCTATTTTAGTTAATTCATTTAAAGCATTTATAAAGGCTGTTTTACCAGCCTCTATAAAGCCACATACTATTTCTAAATCTGCTTTCATTAACCATACCTCATTTAAAGAAATGCTCTAATTCTTTTTTATTTATATCCACTCCAATAAAGGAAATTATATTTTCATCATTATAATCTATTTTTTCAATATTATATTCATTTAATGAGAAATCAAATTGACCATATTGACCATTTAAAAGCTGCACTATACCTTTGGCTCTAAGAATTGTTCCAAAACTTTTACTTGAAGCAATGAATTTGAACTTACTACTTAATTCTTCAGGAGATATTTTTCTATTTAACTTTAATGTAAAGCTTTGAAAAGAATCATTTACTTTTTTTGTAGATATTTTTCCACTGCCTACTTTTATATTTTTCATAGTAATTTTATTCTTAGAAGTATTTTGCACCGTATGATTTTTATTTACTATTTTATCCTTAAGATTAACCTCATCCCAAATACAATCTAAAATCTGTGCATTAGGGTTAATCTTTTTTATTTCCTCCTGTACATAATTAACTGTATTTTTATCAGCTAATTGTACCCTACTTAAGACAATTATATTTGCATATTTAATTTGATCTATATAGAATCTTCTAAAATTATTCATATACATATGGAATTTCAAGCAATCAACTATTGTAATAATATTATCAACACTGCATATTTCTTTTAAATCTTCATCTTTAAATGTTTTAATTATCTCACTTAACTTGGCTATTCCTGTAGGTTCAATAATTATACGCTCAAATTCATAATTATTATTTAACTCCATAAGAGCTTCCTTAAAATAGCCTGTAACTTCACAGCAAATGCATCCAGCAGTAATTTCTTTAATTACAGCCTTAGACTCCTTTAATATTTCACTGTCTATATTAACTTCACCAAATTCATTCTCAATAATAACAATCTTATCTTTATAGAAATTATCATTTATTAACTTTTTAATAAAACGAGTTTTTCCTGCCCCTAAAAATCCAGAAATAATATCAACTTTTTTTATCACAGTATTCCATCCATATAAATTAATCAATTCACTCATAAATAATTTTATGAACTATAAATATAAATTATGAATTGTTATTAAATAAAAAAGCCTTAAGGAAGAGGATTCCTCAAGGCTTCTATATTCGCTTTATAGTATTTTCGCTACTAAATTATTCCCTTGTTCATATACAGTTACAATATAAGAAACAGCAAATCCTGAAATATGACCTCTAATATATAACTTAACTCCATCACCATCAAACCCTAGGAATTGAGCATACATAAAATTAAAGTACAAAGGAGTATCTTCATAAACACCATATTGGTCAACTTTAAAACTATATAAATCCTTTTCTATATGTGCTCGGTCATTATCAGTCAGTGGAATTACATTGCCATCTTCATTGCTAGAAACCAGATAATCATATACACCTGCATTTCCAAGTAAGTGCTGTGATACTAAATCTATTGCAAAATCTATTTCTTTATATTCATTTTGTACATAATTACTACTATTAACTATTTCATCATTGGCATTAAAGCCTTCATAGCCCTTATTCCCAATATAAGTATTGCCAAGGGCATTAAATTCAGTATTTGTTTCTTCTGCTATATCACCACTATCCTCTCCTGCTGTAGCTGTGTTTCCATCTACTGTAGTAATTATTTCATCAGTAAATGTATCTCCATTTATATCATCATTTGAATTTTCTTTATAGCAACCTGAAAAAAGCATCGAAACTAATACTATGTAAGATATAGACCTTAATTTTCTAGTCATCCTATCACCTCCAATTTGATTATATCACAATAAATATTGTATAAATATATATATTTTGTTAATGTTCAAGACAAATTATATTGAAAAAAGAGTATCTTAAGATACTCTTTCTTTATATTATATTCCTTCTTTAAATAAGTTTTTTAAGTTATATTTTATATTTTCAAAGAAGTTTGCTTTTTCAACATCTCTATCGCAATATAGTTCAACTTCTCCTACTTTTTTATCACCTACAAAAACTTCACAAATACCAACAATTTCTCCTTCTTTGTAAGAATCTTTTTCATTATTTAATGTAATCTTGTTTTCAGGATCTCCATTGGTACCCTTTTCAAGTACTATAGTTAAATCAGTTTTTGCTTTTGCTATAAAATATCTATCGGTATTTTTACCTAAAAAGATTTTTTCTACATCTTCATCTTTTGAAAATATTTTTTTACCTTCATATTTTGAAAATCCATAATTCATTAACATACTTGCATCACGATTTCTTACTTTATATGTAGGTGCACCCATTATTACTGCTAACATTCTTACGCCATCTCTTACAGCTGTAGCAGATATACAATATTTAGCTTCTTCGGTATAACCAGTTTTTAATCCATCACAGCCCTCAAAAAATCTTACAAGCTTATTATGATTTACTAGTTCTATAGGACTTTTCCTTCCTTCAGAGATAGTTTCCATATATGTACCTGTATACTTTAATATTGATGGATGTTTTAATAATTCTAAAGACATTATTGAAATATCTTTAGCTGTTGTATAGTGACCTTCTTCAGGTAAGCCATTGCAATTTTTAAAATTTGTATTTACCATACCTAATTCTTTTGCTCTTTTATTCATCATAGAAACAAAATTATCAACGCTTCCACCTAAAAATTCAGCCATTGCAACTGCTGCATCATTTCCAGAAGCAATTGCAATTCCCTTAAGTATTTCTTCTACAGTTCTAACTTCACCAGTATCTAACAGCATTGTGCTTCCACCCATGTTTTTGGCGTTTTCACTACAAACTATCTTGTCATTTAATGTAATGTTTCCATTATCAACTGCTTCAATAGCTAATAACATTGTCATTATTTTAGTAACAGATGCTGGTGCAAATTTTTCTTCAGAGTTTTTTTCATAAAGAACAGTACCGCTAACAGGTTCTACTAATAATGCTGATTTTGCATCAACATTCATGCCTTCCTCATAAGTAGTAGAAGATAATATGCTATACTCTTCAGCAATATCTACTGGCTCACCTATACTTGCATATACAAATGTATTAAAGGATAATAAAGTTAAAATAGCAAGAGATATTGTCTTAATTAGCGTGTTTTTCATCTCTCTTCCTCCTCTCAAGCTTAGTGTTACCAAAAGAAAAAAAAATATAATAGAAAGAAATCCATCTCTTTCTATTATATTTTTTAAATTTAGCTTATTACATTATATATTAAAGGAATATTATCATTAAATTCTGCTTCTATTTTAATATTTTCCTTTATTTTCTCTTCAATTTTATTATTATCTTCTTTATTACTGTGGATATAAGCTATAACATCACCTTTATTCACTTTATCTCCACGTTTCTTATTTAACACTATTCCTACTGTTAAATCTATTATACTGTCCTTAGTAGCTCTCCCAGCTCCTAACTCCATAGCTATAAGTCCCATTGCTTCAGTATTAATTTTTGTAATATATCCATCATTTTCTGCTGTTACAGGAATTATGTACTTTGCCACTGGGAACAATTCTGGATTATCTATTGGTGATACATCTCCACCTTGAGCCTTAATAAATTCTTTAAGCTTCTCAAGACCTTTTCCATTAGCTATATTTTCTTTTAAAAGTGCCTTACCCTCTTCAATACTTGTAACCTTTTCAGCACAAAGAAGCATATTTGCACCTAAAGTAAGTGTTAGCTCTAATAAATCTTTAGGCCCATTACCTTTTAATAATTCTATAGCTTCTTTTACTTCAAGGATATTACCAATGGCATAACCAAGAGGCTGATCCATA
>FR883376.1:0-10724 GCA_000435835.1 Clostridium sp. CAG:221 | reverse complement strand
TACTAACCATTTCACTTGCTAATTCCTCAGCTGTTTCTGCTGTTTTCATAAAAGCACCATCTCCAACTTTTACATCTAGTACTATTGCGTCTGCACCAGATGCAAGTTTCTTACTCATGATACTTGAAGCAATAAGAGCCGTATTATCAACAGTAGCTGTTACATCTCTAAGAGCATAAAGTTTTTTATCAGCTGGTACAAGATTACCGCTTTGTCCCATAATTGCAATATTAATATTATTTACATTATTGATAAATTGATCTTCTGTTAATTCCACAGAAAAACCATTAAAACTTTCTAACTTATCAATAGTTCCACCTGTATGTCCTAGCCCTCTTCCAGACATTTTTGCTACAGGTATTCCAAGAGATGCCACTAGTGGAGTTAAACATATTGATGTCTTGTCTCCTACTCCCCCTGTGGAATGCTTATCAACCTTAACGCCTTTTATCTTCGATAAGTCAATTACATCTCCCGAATTAACCATTGACATTGTCAAATTAGCTGTCTCACTTTTAGACATTTCATTGAAGAAAAGTGTCATTAACAAAGCAGAAACCTGATAATCAGGTATTTCACCTTTAGTAAAGCCATTAACAAAAAAATCTATTTCTTCTTTAGATAATTCATACCCTTTTCTCTTTTTCATTATAATGTCATACATCCTCATATTACTTTTCCTCCTTATGCGTTACCCATTCTGTAATAAGCTTTGTCTAAATTAGCATTTGCTAACCTATTCTAATTATACATACTTTTAACATTTAATACTACAAATTATATCATCTAACTTTAAAAATGTTCACCTTTTTTATAAAATTATTAAGCTCTTGGATGTGAATTTTTATATACCACATTAATCTTATCATTATTGATAATTTCATAGTATGTGTCCATATAAGTCAACACTTGATTACCAAGAAGTTTTTGTACAGCTCTCACATTTGCACCATTTTGTAATAGATGCACAGCAAAAGAATGTCTGAATGTATTTAAATTTACATCTTTCTTTATTCCTGCCTTATGAGAATATTCCTTAACTATTCTCCAAACTCCCTGTCTTGTTAATTTGTTTCCATTCAAATTAACAAATAAATTATGAACACCAGCTGCAGCAATCATATCTCTTATAGATAGATATTCTTTAAGTGCAGCTTCAGCACTTCTGCCAATAGGAATAAGTCTTTCATAATTTTTATTATCATGACATCTGACATATGATAGCTCTAAATTAATATCTTCCACTTGTAATGATATGATTTCAGATACCTTCATGCCAGTTGCATACATAAGTTCTAGTAAAGCATTATCTCTAATTCCTTTATTACAATCTTTATCTACTATTTTTATTATTTTATCTACCTCTTCCACAGTAAGGATTTCTGGAAGCTTTTTAGTCGTATCTGTGCTTTTATAGTATATTTTCGGAATATCACGTATTATCTTATGCTCTTTAAGATAGTTATAGAAACTTCTCAAGCTTATTACTATCCTGCTAATTGAACGTTCAGACTTTCCTTCCTGCAATAGATATTGAATATATCCTAGTACTGTTAGATTATCTGTTTCATCTAAGTAAATATCTTTTGAATTCAAGTATTTTATATATAAATTTACATCTGTTACATATGCATAAACAGTATTTTCACTTTTGTGACTATTTAATAAATATTCTTTATATTCATTTACTATTTCTTTCATAACTCTCCCCATTTCACCTTTAATTATTATTTGGTCTCATAAATTTCTGGAAATGCAGAAATTTACTAAGTAATTTTAGTAACAATAAATTTCATTAAATTTGGACATATATAGCTTTCAATAAACACACCAATTATAAATGTACATACCAAAACCCCTATTTTAAAAATTAATTCCTTCTTTACTATTGTATTTATTGTCCCTTTATTAAAGAACTTATATCGAAGTTTTGTAGCAGAAAATTCAATAGAAATTATACTTAATGCAATAAAACTTGGAATATAAAAAATATTTTGTGGTAAAATTGATACTATTGCCAACCAAATTCCTTTACCATTAAAAGTCGTTAATAAAAAAGTAAATGTATAGCCTAATGTAAATCCCTTAATTAAGTCAATTAGCAAAATAAATGGTATACCAAATACAGTAAACCCTAATATAATTATTATTACGACTGTAATTGATATTTTAATCAGTATATTAAAGAATAATTTGGTATTTTCTACTTGGCTCACCAGTATGCTTTCTGTAAAAGATGAAAAATAATTAGACAGATCTGTTGAATCATTAACATTCATATATTTCACCATAAATGCACCTAATGCTATGCCAACACAAAAGAAAATTAAAACCATAAAATAATAGATTCTATTTTCTCTATAACTATTATTTAATTTATCAATAACATTCATTATTAAACCTCCAGTTTTTTTCTTTCCCTATATACTATGAGGCAGTATATGAAGTTATTCATAATTAAATATATGTAAATGCCATTTGATTATCTAATTATTAAATTATATGCTTTTTCAAAAACATCTATATCTACATTATATTTTTTCTTTAGTATCTCTATAATAGTTTTTACATCATACAGTTCCTTTTCAATGTCATCTTTACATTTTTGACCTCTTCCTAATCTATCACTGATAAATAAAAGAATCATGTCATTTAAGTCTACATTTTTTATCATTTCTTCTGTATTTCCGTAAGATAAATTTTTTAATATGTACAAATGATGCATATGATATTTAACTAAGTTAACTATTTTTTCACGTTCTATATTATTAATATCGTATTGAGTTAACATATCATTAACTATTTTTTCGCCAATTTTATCATGATTATATGATGTGTAGTTTCCCTTACTATTCTTTTTTGTTGCCGCCTTCTTTCCAACATCATGTAAAAGTGCTGCTAACATAAATTCTTTTTTACTATTGGCTAAACTACGTACCTGTGCAGCTTTATCCACTACAAGCATTACATGATTATATACATTTCCTTCTGGATGATATTTAGGTGATTGCTCCACAGTTTTAAGTTCATTAATTATTTGCAGCGGTGTTCCCCATAAATCATCTTCTATTGATTTCATATATGTTGATGGCTTTATATCTGTTAATAAATGATCAATTATCTTTTCTAATAATTCTTTTTTCATATAATTATCCTTTCTTTGTAAATAAATATATATCTATAGTCTATACTTTTATGTAATAAAATATTAATTCCTTCACAACTAGGTTTATTTTAACAATTTAATAAAATGCGCCTTATTTCTACAGTGATACAATAGCATTTCGTTTAATTTTAATGGGGTTATATTGATAATTTAATAATTGAAGAGGTTTATGAATTAATTTTCTCTTTCTCCAAATAATAAGATAAATATAAATTAAGGAGGTAAATTTAATGCATGATAAAAATGGTAATCCTGTAGGTATATCATCCCATAAATTTAAAACTAATATTTCTCATTCAAATGATGGTGAAATGGTGTTAAGCCTTAATAAAGATATTGGTGAAATGAAATTTAATGATCAGTTGTCTAATGAAGATATCTTAAATTATTCTAATTCTAAAGTAATCACTAACAAAGAGACTTTTTTAGGTGATGCTGTAGAGGTAGCAAATAATATGCATAAAGTTACCAATCCAGAACAAAGTGGTAATGATAAGGAAAAATTTGATATTAGTGCATTACCAAATCTTAATAATGGCCCTACTTTAATGTAAGAAGCTTTATTAATAAAAATGTTTATTTAGTAAGATTAAATTTTAAATACTGGCATTGAGATACTCTCAATGCCAGTTTACTATTCTACTGCAAATTATCTATAGCATATTGTGCTTCCTCTGCAGTAAACTTTTCTCCATATTCTGATATTAATTGGTCATATATTGCAGCTGGAGACATAGACATAATTTCTTGATATGATTTTGCTGTTTTTAATGCATTTTCTTTCCAATCTGCTTGTACATTATCTATAGCATATTGCGCTTCTTCTAATGTAAACTTCTCACCATATTCAGATATTAATTGGTCATATACTCCAGCTTTAGACATATTCATAGTATCAGCATATAATTTTGCTTTTTCTAAGGCATTTTTATTCCAATCTGCTTGGAGATTGTCTATAGCATATTGGGCAGCTTCAGCTGTAAACTTCTCACCATATTCGGATGTTAGCTGATCATATATTCCGGCTTTAGACATATTCATAGTCTCACTATATGATTCTGCTTTTCTTAATGCACTCTTATATTCTGTAGGAATGTTTTCTTCTACCTTATATTGTGAACTAGTACTAACATCGCTCTCTTCACTTGCTGTATTTTCTATCTCTTCGTTAGTAGATTCTATTTTTTTATTTTCTATAGTATCTTTTGCATCAGTAGAATTTGCTGTATCACTTTCATTTCCTACGCTTTCTGTAACATTGTTCTCAGATGTACTATTGGTTTCTCCTTTATCATTTTTACTTGAAGATGCACATCCAGTTAAAACTATAGTTGAAATTAATAAACAAAGCAATACCTTCTTCACACATATTCCATCCTTCTATAATTTATTGACTTTAAAATACATATTCACCTAATAGTATTATATTTACTAATATCTAAAATATAATTAGTTATTTCAATAAAATTCCTGTGACTTTTTTTAAAATAATGATATACTTTAAACGTTATGTTAAAAAAATTATATTAAAACAAAGGATTGATTACAAAAATGAAAAAAACAACAAAAGATGCAATTATAATTGGATTTGCTTTATTCTCAATGTTTTTTGGCGCAGGTAATTTAATTTTCCCTGGTCATCTTGGATATCAACTTGGCTCACAATATTTTATTGGTATGCTTGGTTTCATAATTACAGGCGTTGGTTTACCTCTTTTAGCTATACTTGCTTGTTCAAAAGGAGATGGAACATTTGAAGGTATTGCTGAAAAGATAAGTAAGAAATTTGCTATAATTTTTACTTCAGTTTTATTTTTATCTATTGGACCATTACTTGCAGTTCCAAGAACCGCAGCAACTACTTTTGAAGTAGCTATAAATCCATTTTTCCCTGCAATTCCAGCATGGTTAGTGATTTTAGCTTACTTTATAATTAATATTGTCTTAGTATTAAAAAGATCATCAATTATTGACACTATAGGTAAGTTCTTAACACCTGCTTTAATAATTATTTTAGTAGTACTTATTATTAAAGGTATATTTATGCCAATTGGTGCTATTTTACCAAATAATGATACAGGGGTATTTGCTTATTCACTTTTAGAAGGTTATCAAACTATGGATGCTCTTGCAGCTTTACTTTTTGCTGCTATAATAACTTCATCCATTAAAAATAAAGGATATAAAGGCAAAGAAATGTCTAAAGTACTTTTTATAGGTAGTTTAGTTGCTGTTATTGGTCTTGCCTTTGTATACGGAGGAATTACATATATTGGTGCTCAAACATCTGGACTTGTATCTGGTGACATAAATAAAACTTCTCTTTTAGTTTTAATTGCTAAAAATGTCCTTGGAAGTGCTGGTCCAATTCTTATAGGAGTAGCAATGGCACTTGCTTGTTTAACAACTTCTATAGGTTTAATAACTGCTGGAGCAGACTATTTTGAAACAATTACTAAAGGTAAATTATCTTACAAGTTTAATGTTTTAGCAATATCTATAGTAAGCTTTGCAGTTGCTTTACTTGGTGTTGATAATATTGTAGTTTTCTCATCACCTATATTAAATCTTTTATATCCTGTTTCTATTACTATAATAGTTTTCGCTTTACTACATAAGCACATTAAGATAAAAGCTGGTAGATTAGGAGTATATACTTCTTTAGTCTTTTCTATACTATTATTAATACCAGGATTAAACTTAAACTTCTTACCACTAGCATCTATAGGATTTGGATGGCTTTTACCAACTGCTTTAGCAATGATCATAGGTCAGTTAATATTTAAAAATGAAAATAAATAAAAAAAACAACAAGGAGCTAGCACTTTGGTGCCAGCTCCTTTCTTTTTATCTAATATCTCTTTATATAGTTTTGCTATATGTAGCACTTAACTCAACTCTATCTGCTTCTGTAACCTTACGTAATACACGGCATGGATTACCTACTGCTACTACTCCTTCAGGAATATCTTTAGTTACTACACTACCAGCTCCGATAACGCTTCCCTTTCCAATTGTAACTCCTCCACAAACTGTAGAATTTGCTCCTATCCATACATCATCACCAATGGTAATTGCTTTAGATGTACATATTCCTTCATTTCTTTGTGCTACATCAATTGGATGACCAGCACAAGCAATACATACACCTGGTGCAATAAACACATTGGCCCCAATATTAACTGGAGATGTATCTAATATAACACAATTATAATTGATAAAAGTTAATCCATGTGTATGTATATTAAATCCATAATCACAACGGAAAGATGGTTCAATAAAAGTTAAAGGGTGATATGTTCCCAGTAATTTTTCTAAGATTTCTTTTCTTTTCTCATCCTCCATAGGAGAACTCTGGTTATATTCCCAACAAAGTGTTTTAGCTTTTATCTGCAATTCATTAGGTATTTCATCATATCTTAAACAATATTCTTTATTCATTTTCATTATTTCTAAAACTGTCATTTGAATTTTATCCTTTCATTATTTGATCAATTAACTTATATAATAATACCATTGTTCATCAATTCTTATATTAATTGTACACAAAAAACAGTAAAATTAAAACAAATTTTACATTATATATTGATTCTTTAATTTATGTACGGTGAATTTTTATATTTTATTCATTTTATTTAGCATTTACGAGTATATTATTTAAGTGTATTAGTATCATAAAAAAATCCAAAAACACTTGAAATAATCAAAATGTTTTTGGATTTTTAATTCTTCTCTTTATAATTTCTCCTTTACTTTTTTATTTTTGACATTTCACCTTGATGTCTGAAACCTCTCACATAACTTAGTTAAGACTTCTTGAAACGTACCCCATTAAGCATTTTTTAATTTTCTCAACTAGAAATTGCTTTTAAATTTAAGAGATTTTTGCATCTAGCTTTAATCCCAATTATCTATTGCTTCTTGAAACGTATCTATTAAATATTCATAAAAATCATCATATCTGTATTCTTTATTTTTATTTACTCTATCCCATCTAATTATCTTATCTCCATCATTTGTATCAATACAAATTATAAATTCTCCTAAATCTTCAATTACTATACATCCATTCTCTAATCCCAACTTTCTATACCTTTCTGTTACATGGATTACAGATGAATCTTCTTTATTTTCTATCCCTAAAATTTCAACTCCACATATACCTCCTGAACCATAATTAAGTATAAACCATTTATAGCTTTCTGGAAATATTATACCAAGACTCTTCTCAACCAATTTAATATCATCTTCACTTATTTTTCCATAAAAATCATTTTCTTCTCCATATCGCTTTATCATATCAATAATTTTATTATTCATTTAATTCACCTCTTATAAATTTTTAGCTCTCCATCTCCAATATTTCTTTAAAAAATTTGAATATTGTTTATCTAAAGTAATATTATTTCTAAAGCTTCCTCCTATTTCTACTAAACCATGTAGAATTTTAGTGTACTCATCATGTGTAGTTGCAACTATTTCTACCATACTTCCAACCTCTACTTGGGTTAAATGATGTAACTCTATCTTTGCTTCAATGCCATTTTTATCAACTGTATATGGAGACTTACCTTTTAACGCTAACTCTTTATTTGTTAGCCCTTTAGCCAAAGAGTCCTTAGGTATATAATCCCAATCTATTTTTGTCTGATACACACGCCTTGAAATATCTCTTACTTCTCCCTTAATCTTTACAGTTCCTTCAATTTCTACTGCCTTATATTTATCACTTAGCCATTTTAAGTCTACTTTTTTACCTGATAATTTGGAACTAGGTTTTCTTATGTCATTTATAATACTTTTTGTAACCTCGTCTATACCTTCCTTATCAAAATTACACTGCTTAAGTATATTTGTGGTATTATGAGTTAATACTTTCTCAGTACCTACAAAGAAAGTATGATTATCTTCAACGCTTAAATTATAAGTAGTAACTGGATAACCCTTTTCTTCTACTTTTATAGATTTTACAACTTGTTCTTTTCCATCAGAAGTTAGCAGTATATCTCCTGCCACTAACTCAACTGCTGCTTTCCACCACTTATCTTTAACCATGAAAAGGTGCCCTGTAGTTGACTTAATTTTACCAGTTTCTAGTTCTATTGTACATATTTCTTGAGTACTTCTAACTAAGGTATCTGTTACTTTCTTATATGAATCTTCTCCAGTTTCTTCATTTCTAGACAGTACATAGTCACCTATTTTTATTTCTTCAATAGGTTTTAACCCTGAGTTTGTAGTAACTAATGTTCCTGCAATAAAACAACCATTACCTAAACACACTCTTATCTTTTCTGGCAAACCTGTTTTTTCTATGGCAGTTACTGTTCCATCTCTCATTTTTACTATGTAATGTTTCCCTGCATCCATAGAAGCAATAACATTATCAAGTTTGCCACTTTTAATTACCTTACTCATTTGCTTACTTAGCTTTTCTGAGCCTTCTTTTGCAACAGTTTTAACTCCTTTTAAGAATTCATCACCATATTTAAGAATTCCTTTTGCCTCATCTGCATATTTTAATGATTTTAACATATCTCCAAAAGGTAACATGGCAACTACACATATTAATGCTTCAAGATAATTTCCTCTACATAAAGAAATTTCTGCATTAATTCCATCTGCCACATCACCTACAATAGGAAGCCATCCTGCTAAATCTAACGCTACTTGTACTTTATCTAAAAATGCATCAAGTTCTGATGTTATTTCAATATTATTTTTCTTACAATATGTTTTTACATCAGAAGTAAACTTTTTAGCAAGTTCCGTATCAGTTGTTTTTACATTACTAATAAACTTACTGAACTTTTCATTAAACTCTTGCATTTCATCATATGATTGCTGTGCCTTTTTCTTTTGATCATATAATTCATTTAATATGGTACTTGTTTTTCCATAACTTCTATTTAGTGACTCAATGTCATTTATAGCACTATTTATCTTTGATATTTCATCTTCTAAATAGCTTAGTGACATACTCATGTTACTTTTTACAATAGAAGCTTGTCCATAATCTACCCTTAACTCTCTCAACATATCCTCTACTTTCTTTTACCCATTTATATTAGTAATATTATATTGCATTTTATTACAAATATTAGATATTTTATTAATATTTCTTACTTATTTCTAATTTTAGATACAAAATTACAGTTAATTTCTATGATATATCTACAGTCTCTTTCTAGAAGATTACCTGTCACTAATATACCTCTCTCAAACAGATATCATCTTCCCTTACTTATAAGCTATATAGTTTATTATCTAATAAATCATATATACTGTTGGTTGCTATGGATATTTCTTTACCAATACCTATTATTTTATTTATTGTTTTTGATTTTTCGGAACTAAAAAAACACCTCCTACTTACTGATTTTTAAATCAAATAAATAAAAGGTGTTCTTAATTAACTTATTTTATATATTTATCACTATGAGCTCACCATTTCCAAAACTATTTTTACATAGTTTATTGGCTTAATCTTTTACAGAAACGGCTCTATCACTAGCTTTTAGCTAACTTTGTTTTTAAGTCTTAACTTGTCAGCAATGATTGCAATAAATTCTGAATTTGTTGGCTTGCCTTTATCATTGTGAATTGTATAGCCAAATAGCTTGTTGATTGCTTCTATTTGACCTCTTCCCCAAGCAACTTCAATAGCATGTCTAATAGCTCTTTCTACTCTTGAAGCTGTTGTGTTGTACTTCTTAGCTATTGAAGGATATAATTCCTTTGTTACAGCTGAAAGAAGTTCCATATCATTAACAACCATTGTTATAGCTTCTCTTAAATACATATACCCTTTGATATGTGCTGGAACACCTATCTCATGAATTATGTTTGTAATTTCTGTTTCTAAATCTACAGGTCCTTTTTGAACTGGAGTTTCTACTGCAGTTACTGCTACTGGTCTTCTTACTGGCTCAGTAGGAACGTTATCATTGAACATATCTCTAATTCTCTTAGTAAATATGTCCATGTCAAATGGTTTTACTACATAGTAATCTGCTCCTAATGTAATTGCTCTTTGAGTGATCATATCTTGACCTACTGCTGATAAAACTACAATTCTAGGGAATTTTTCAAGATTCATTGATTGTAATCTTTCTAAAACTCCTAATCCGTCTAAATGAGGCATAATTATATCAAGAATAACTAAATCAGGTTGTTTTTCCTCAATTAATGTTAGAGCCTCTTTTCCATCCTTTGCTATTCCTGTAACAACTATATCTCTTTGATTTAATAAATAATCATTTAATATACTGCAAAACTCTTTATTATCGTCTGCAATTAAAACTGAAATCTTATTTCCTTCCATCTTTCTCTCCCTTTCTACTTATTTTTAGTGTCATTTGTAAAATTATTTATTAGATAATTTTAAACTTTAAAACTAAATATTAATTGTTTTTCTACTTTTTAATTTAATTGAGTATATTATACCATAAAAAAAATAAATATAACAGTTTTTTTACATTATTTTGAAATATTTTTGTTATTTTATTAAAAAAGTGGCTTTCGCCACGCTCCCTTCGGGAATTTAATTTTAAGTATT
>FR883375.1 GCA_000435835.1 Clostridium sp. CAG:221 | reverse complement strand
TATCCTGTGGTTTCTCTGGAGTTCCTGGCTTCTCTTCTGGTACATCCGGTGTTTCAGGCTTTTGATCTGGTTTCTCTGGAGTTTCTGGTATATCTGGTGTTGTATTATTCTGAGCTTCCTTTACAACTACTATTATCTCTAATGTAGCTGTATTTCCAACACTATCAGAAGCAGTATATACAACTTTATATTTTCCAGATATAGTTGTATTTATACTTTCTACAACTTCATCGTCTTTAGTTATTATCTTTGTTACTGCTACATTACCTTCAACATTATCATATGCTGTTACTTCAGGCTCTACATATTCACTTCCATTTTCTAAAACTATAATTTTATCACCATTATACTCAAATACTGGTGCTTCCTTATCAGCTTCTAATACTTTAACTTTAACAATCAATTCTGATGATTTATTACCACTTGAATCAGTTGCACTATATGTTATTGTGTATAATCCTTCTACATTTGAATCTATATCTTTTACAACTTTACCACTTTCATCTTTTATTACATGTGTTACAGTAACATTTTTATCTAAATTATCCTTTGCCTTTACATCTGGCATTTTAAATTTAGAACCATTTTCAACTATCAATTGTGATGCACCATCATAAATAAGAGTTGGTGCCTTTATATCATTTTTAGTTAACTTATAAATTTCATTTTCAAATTCATCACTATTTGGCACTCTTACTGAAATATAATGTGACTCTTCATCAATATTAGCAGTTCTTAATAATTTAAATAAGCTACTCTTCTCTTTTAAAACTAACTTATATTCAATTTCACTTGCACTTATAGTTTCTTTATCTTGTAGCATAACTTTATATTCGTCTTTTGCAAGATTTAATAGTTCCTTTAATGAATCAATATTTTCTGTTTTATATATTACTGGTGATTCTTCTGTTCCTTCTCCACCAACTACAGTTATATCCTCTGGTAACTCCTTGAAGTCATGTGATACACTAAATGTAAATTCATCAAATGCTCCACTACCATCAACTGCACTTACTGTAACAGTTGCAATACCATATCCTTTTGCTACTAACTTAACACCATTTTCAGTTTTTTCAATTGCAATAACTTCTTCATTAGAACTATTCCACTCTATTTCTTTATTAGTTGCATTATCAGGTGTAACTGTTGCAGTTAATTCAATTTCATCATCACTCTTTATATAATGATTTAAGTTTTCTTTATTGTTTATAGTAACATTTGTTGCTAATATTTCAACATATTCTGTAATAACAATTCCACCTGTACTATTATCAATCTCTTTAGGAACTCTTACTTCTAAATATACTGTTCCAGAATTTCTAAATACAGCTTCCTTTTTAGTCATTTCAAAGCTATATTGAACATAATTTGAAAACTCTTTCTTAGTGCTAGTTATCTTATAATCTTTAGTTGCTTTACTTAATTTTTCATTTAATGAAGTTATTCCATCAGCATCTATAACTTGTACAGCTATTGATTCTTCCTTTGATGAACCTTGTCCACTATTAGGTAATTCTGCTGTACTTCCATTACTAACAACAATCTTTCTTGTAACTGTAGTTACTGCATTATCTTCATCTGTTACTTTGATTTCAGCATCATATCTACCTTCTCCATTTATCTCTGGAACTGTAACACTTGTTGTGTAACTTGTTTCATCAGTTATATTAATTCCACCTAAAATCATTTCTTCTGTTACTACTGTTCCACTCTTTATAACAATAGCACTATCATGCCCTGATACTATTGGCGCTCTATTAACTCTTACTGTTCTTTGAAGCTTAGTAGTTTTGTTTCCTGAGTCAGTTACAGAATAATTTAATTTATATTCACCTGGTACTGCAGTATTTACTTTTCCATCTATAGATAATTGTGAAGTTAAATCTTCATCTCTATCATCAGTAACAGTTACTCCTGCTTTTGGATTAAAGCTTTCTCCTATATTAACAACCTTATTATCTGCCCCGTTAATTACTGGTGCCTTATTAACTTTAACAGATACTTCTCTTTGTACTTCAGTAGTCTTTCCATACTTATCAGTTGCAGAATATGTTAATGTATATTTTGTATCTTCTTCTGGATTTAAGTTTAAATCTCCAGTTACATTTACTTGAAGATTTCTTCCTTTAGCATCTGTTGCAGTTACTCCTTGTAATAAATTAAATACTGTTCCACTTTCAATTTCAACTTTTTCAGCTCCTGTAATTGTTGGTTTTTCAAGTTCTGTATTATACTTTACATTTACCATTAATTTAATAGGCTCTGATTTTTCACCCATACTATCAACAGCATAAACTTTAAATGTATGTGTTCCAACTTCTTCCGAAGTAAATTCTGTTATAAGTGGTTGCGTATCTTCTTTACTTTCATCAGTTACATTAGTAATATCTCTTACTTCTAAAGTAACTTCATCATTATCTTCGTCTGTCTTTTGTAATTCTTTTATATCATTAAATACTAGCTTTTCACCATCATATATATCTATTACATCTTTATTTGTTGTAACTTTTGGTGCTGTATTTAAATTTATAGACTTTTCATTATAATTAACTGCTAAATCAGAATATTCTGTATTATCTTTTGCAACATATTTGAATAATTCATTAGTATTAGGAATTATATTATATGTTCTATTATTAGAATCCTTTGCTTCTATTTCTAATGTAAATAATTCTACCTTATTTCCTGTTTTAGGTAATGCACTATCTGATGTAATAATAACATTTAAAGTATTGTCTGCTTCGTTATATGTATAATCTGTAAATATGCTATTTTTAGATGGCTTTTCACTTTCACTAGTTTTTGCCTCTACTGTTTTTGTAAGTAAATCAGCTATTTTATATGTTCCATCTTCATTAGATTTTATCTTTACATTTCCATCTAGCTTAATACTAAATTGCATAGATTTAGCTATATCTTGAATATTATCTAAAGATACCTTTACTGTATTACTAGTTAACTTTTCAACATCAAGATATACAGCTTCTTCTGAAGCTCTGTAAGTAGCTGCCTTCATTATCTCCGGAGCGGCATATATAACTGCCGCCGTCGAAGATATAGCTAATGCTGAGGCAATTGCAACTTTAACTCTTGTCCTTGCTCTCTTCATAAGTTATTCCCCCATTACTATTATCTATTTTCAAATGCTTTGTTCATTAATTCACCATTTATTTCCATCACTGTTGTATTTTCATTTTTAATTGCTCTTGCATTAGAACTATTAAACTCTATTTCAGGTAATGTGTTTAAATCACTTGGTAATTCATATAAGAACGTATCACTTACTAATCTTTGACCTACTGGTGCTCCATTATTATCTAATTTATTGTATCTGTAAAGTTCAGCTTTAATTGAAGTTCCTTCTATATTATCTACCTGACCTTTATCGCTCTCTACTTTTCCTTGATTATTAGGTTCTATCCAATAAATCCAAGTTCCTTTTGCCACTTCTGAAAGCTCTGAATTTTCTGGTAATGTAGCTAAAAGTATAGTATTTGCTTTTATTGCAAAGTTTTCATCATTTTCATTTAATACTAAAGGTATATTAAATGCAGGATTTCCTCTATACTCACCTGTTACAATTATAGACCCCTTTGGAATAACTTTGCCAGATTCATATTCATAATCAGATTTTAATCTACCAATTCCATTTTTAGATAATTGTTCATTATTATCTGTTCCAATTTCTATATTATCACCAGCAGCCGTTAATAAATCTAACTCTGCTATTGATATTTCAGAATTTCCTTTAGCAACTAATTTAACATATCTTGCATCATATGACCAAAGTTGTTGTGCTTCTGTTTTACCATCTTCGCTAAAATATACTGTTTGAGTAGTCTTAGTGTTGTCAAATGTTCCACTGCTTGCTAATGTCCAGCTATTTCCATCTAAACTTGTATACACTTCATATTTTGATATAGGTGTATATACCTTTTCTGTATTTCTACTGAATAGATTTCTAAATGAGAATTTCTTAGCAGAATTTTGTGGTGCTGTGTAAGTTAAACCTACTAATGAATTATTTTTATTTAAATCAATAATTACATATGGATCTTCTCTTCCATCTTTCATACCTTGGAACACTGTATCTGTATTATTGTCATTGATTCTCTTTATTACACCATGTTGCATTGTTCCATGACCACTATGTTCATCTCTTTCATCTTCATCATTAGTTGTATTAGTACTTAATACCCAATCAGTTTCAGAAATACTTCCATTGTGAGCTATTTTAAGTTCTCCTATAACTGTTTCTTCAGTTTTATTTAAATCATAGTCATAAGCAACAACCTTATATGCTACAACTCTATTATTTAATGTATCTATTGAATCAACATAAGTTGTTACCCCTGATTCACTTGTTCTGTCTCTTTCAACAAAACCTACTGGCGATTCCACAATACCTGTTGCTGTTGATTCTTTTCTTATAATTTCATATCCTAAAATCTTATCTGAATCTTTTGTTACACTTAAGTTTAATGGAACTTCCTTTTGATTTAAGTAAGATTTAGAAGTAATTTGATTTCCTTCATTATCTGTTCCAAAGTTTGCTACTACTGCTGTGTCATTAGTCATAGTTTCAGTATTAGATGTATCTAATCTTCTTCTTCTTGCTTCATCATTTAAGTAGTATATAGCTCTTGTTTCTTTTTCATACTTCATTTCATCTAAATACTTATTAGTATTAGGGCTTGCTAATATTCCCCACTTCTCAAAGAACTCTCTTAAATCCTTTTGTGCTGCATCAGAAGCTCTCATGATAAATGTTTGTTCTACTGCATCATATCCTTCTTCCTTTGGTGCTGCTGCTTTCATTCTATTAGCTCTATATAACTTAGCATAGAATGAATCATTATTTGGATCTGTATCTTTATTATTTTCTAGCATTTTATAAGTTTCATTATTATCATATGCTAAATGTAATTGCCAATACATTCCTAGTTTTGCACCTATATCACTGGTTGCTCCAACACTACCTGATGTTACTTTGTCATACATTGTAGTATAAGTTCCATTTTCAAGTCTTGAATTTGCATTTCCATTAAATGTTTGTACAATTAACCCTAAAATATTATTTGTAACTTCAGCTTGAGTTAATCCTGCTACATCTTGAGTATGTCCAATTTCATGAGATATACCCCATCCATATAAACTACCTTCATTAGGATTAGTTATATTTCCTGTAGCATTAAATTTAAATGGTACACCTTGTACTAATCCAATACCAGAGCCTGCATCTATTCCAACATGATGAGAAGATGCATACATAAATGCTCCTGTAAACATTCTTTGATATTTTATATTTATACGGCTTCTTGGAGCTCTATGTTTGTTAAAGTATTCTTGTTCTGTTAATCCATCAATTAAACTAGCAGTATCAGATTTATTATTATCTATTCTTCCATTATTATTAAAGTCAATAGCTGTTTCTGTTACACCTTTTAATGAATATGAAATTTCCATAAGTTGTTCCCAAGCTAAAAGTGCATCATATAATCTGTCAACTTCAGCATTTTCGTCTCCATTAAGTCCTTGTGTAATACCTGTTAAAACTTCTGTTGCGCTAAGAGTTAACATTACTCTTTCACTTTCAATTTCTGTACTATTTAATACAGCTGTCTTTTCATCATATTTGTATTGATTATTTTCCTTATCTTCTACTGTTGGGTAAAGACTTGGTAAATCAGATACATATAATTTAAGATTTCTTATGTATTCTCTTATTAAATTCTTAGCTTCTTCTTGTTTGTTACTATCAGTTATTATATTATTTACATTTAAATGCGGAATCTTACTTCCACCACTTACACGCACATTTATTTTTTGTTGTTCATACCATCCTGAAACAGGTCTTATATATACATTTCCACCTTTTTCAACATCCATATTAAACTTACCACTTGGTACAGTTACTTCATTTTTACCATTTCCAATTTGTACAGTTCCTAAGTTCCATGTTCCACTTTCTGCATAGTTTTGAGTAAATAATACTTCATATTTGGTGTGTGCTCGTCCTTCTTCAGTTCCTACATAAATATTTATAGTTTCACCTGGTTTAGCAACAACTCCCAATGATTGCCATGCATTTGCTTGACCTAAATTTGGTGAAAAATCAAGTATACTTCCATCAATAGTTAACACTTCTTTATTTAAATTTACATCATCTAAAATCTTTTGTGCTATTTCTAATTCATCTAAAATATTTTTTTGATTTGGATGGTACTCTAAGCTAACTGGATCTATAGCTTTAGCTCTTTCTACAAGTCCATCAATCTTCGCTTGATTTACTTCATCTTTTAATACAAGCTTTAAGTCATCTGCAAATAATCCATTTACCTCATCTTCTAAGCTATCATAATTATAGAATTTCATTTCTGATATACTTAAATTACGTCCTCCTGCAAGATTAAGCTCAACTTGCTTTGCTGTTACAGGCTTTGGTAATTTTACTTCTACATAATTAACTCCATTTTCTGCTCTTTTACTAGAAACTCTAATATCGTTAAGTTGTATTACTTCAACTGGATTATTATATGTTGTATCATCATTTGAGTATACTCTTAATTTAGCTTGCCATGGTAGTGGGTATTTAGAAGTATTTTCTAACTTTGTAGCAAATCTTATAGTATCAAATGTATATTCCTTATCAAATGTTACTATTGGAGCTCTTTGTCCATAATGTACTCCTGAATCCCAATCATTAAGTACCCATGTAGTTGAGTAATCATTATCAAATATACTCATACCATCATTATTTGAAAGTTCTAATGCACCACTTCCTTTTACTGTAACTTTTTCTATATGAGTAACCTTACCATCTTCAACAGTATTTATTAATCCATAGTTTGTAAACTTAGGTGGAACTATTGCTGTTGTCTTTCCTAAATAAGTTTTCGATAATCCACCTGTACCATGATGATTTGTTGCTGTCATCTTAATTTCATATGTTGTTTGATCTTCAAGACCAGTTATTTCATAACTTGTACCTCTTATTAATTCATTTGAATCAGTTTTTTGTTCAGGTTTTAAGTTATAAGCTCCATCTGGTACATCATTAGTTGTATTACTATCTACATATTTAGGATCATTTGGATCATTTGCCTTTATCCATGCACCTGTTCCAATTTTTCTATAATATAAATCATAGTCTTTAGCTTTTTGATGTGCTTTCCAACTAACTTTTAAGCCTTTATATGTTCCAGTAACAGTTATTCCTTCTGGACCTTCCGGTGCCGTTTCTGGTATAACTTGTAATTCAACAATTGAATCTGCACCAAAATAATTTTTATTTGCTACTTCATCTTTTGAATTTGTATCTAAATTACCTGATGTAGAATTCCATGCATGTGGCATATAGTTATTATCAACATTATCTGGTTTACCATCTTTATCATTTACATTAGTTGCTAAATTTGTTTCTCCTGTTGCATTAGCATCATAATCATCTTGCTCATCTTTATATCCACTTGCCCAATCCTTACCATTTAGAGATTGAATACTAAATCTATAAACACTATATGGTTTTACTTGAGTTATGTTTAATGTATTTTCGCTTGTTTTATAGTGATTAGTTGAAACTACATTTCCATTTTCGTTAAGCTCTTCAACTTTTATTTCATATCCTGTTACGTTTGGTTGGTGATCCCATCCTATAGTCATAGCTTCATTTCCAACAGCAGTTGAACTTGTAAAGCTATTAATTACAGGTATATTCATATTTGGTTTTGGTAATTCTTTATATACATTATTTAAAAATTCAACCTTTGCAATTTCTGTTAAATTTTTATTACTTCTACTACCAGTAACATTTATAGTTATTTTACTAACGGCTACTTGCTTTCCTAAGTCAATAACTATTTCATCCATTGCTTCACCTGAAGCTGTTCTAGCTAAACTTTGTTTTACATTACTTTCATCATATTTGTATTCTACACCATCAATAACAACACTTCCTGATGCTGGTCTTGTATTTCTAGGTGCCTTTATCACCACTTGCTCCATGTTTATAGTATTTTCTGCAGCAGTTCTTAAAGACGCTGCTTCTATTTCTGAATCACTTGTTGAACCTGATAAACTCATTGGAATACTTATTGGATTTTCTTCAGATATTTCTGGAGCCTCTTCACCATCAACTGTTTTTGTTGATAATGATATTTTTGAACCATCACCTACTAAAATATTCTTTATATCTTGTCCTTCTCCTATAGAAACTTTAGTATCATCTAACTTAACATCTACAGCTTCTGGATTTATAATTGGATCAGTATCAACTACTTCTGCTGTCTTAACTGTTGCTCCTATATTTCCATGTATGTAAGTTAAATCTGTTATGTCAACTTTTGAATCTCTATTTATGTCATATGTAGTAGTATTTGTTTTATTTTTCATTTCTGCTTTAGCAGCTTCATAATCTTCTTTTGTTACAGAGTTTACTCCATTAACATCTCCTGCTAAAAATACACCTGGATAATATTCAACATTAGCTTCTGATTCATTCTCTGAATTATTATCAGATAATACTATTCTATTATCGCTTGTCCCTATCTTAACTCTTTTTGATGATTTTGTTATATCAATATTACTAACATTTGCTGTAGCATATCCTGCTCCTTCAACTTTAAGAGAATACTGTCCTAAATCTAAGTTAGTAAATGTTAATTGATAAAAATTTAATTCTTCAGCATCATTTTCAATTGCTATTCTCTTTCCATTTAATGCTTGAAGAGTATAGTTAACATTCCCTATTGTTCCTTCTAAATTATCATTACCTAGTTGAACTTCTCCTACCTTTTCACTATCTTTCATTAAAGTAACTTTTATATTTGTTTTTTCTTTATCAGTGTTTTTTATTGGCATAGCAAAATTCATGTCTAGTTCTAACTTACCAGTTACACTCACCTTTTTATTTGAATCAATACTATCACTTGGTTTTTGCTCATTATTATCTTTTTCTGATGAATTATCTTTTGAGTCTTCCTCTGAATTTGAATTATTGTCATCTCGTTCATTAGAATCTTGATTTTCTTTTGATTCATCATTATTATTTTGGTCATTTACTGGTTCTTCATCAAAAGATTGAGTATTATCATATTTAGTTTCATTTGATGAATCTTCAGCAGAAACATTACTTATCAACTCAGTTTTATTATCTGCAAAAGCTGCAACTGGACTAAATTGAGTAGTTATCATAGCAGCAGCTAAAATGCATGATATTTTTCCTTTATTCATAATTTCCCCCTAGTTGTAATTTTAAATTATTTACATTTTTAAAATTTTATATTTCACTTTATTGGTAAATAATTTTATTTTCGTAATTTTATTATATATTTTTTTTTACTATCAAAAATAATTTTTTCGCGAATTTATAAA